>NZ_JBWKKJ010000012.1:0-293630 GCF_056431605.1 Streptomyces sp. NPDC045846
GCCCGGTTACATTCCGAACCCGGAAGCTAAGCCTTTCAGCGCCGATGGTACTGCAGGGGGGACCCTGTGGGAGAGTAGGACGCCGCCGAACAAATCTTCAACGCTGGTCCCTGAACTTCGGTTCGGGGGCCAGCGTTTTTTTGTGCCCGCTCACCTGGCGTTCATGTGGCAAGAGGACGATCCGCTGTCATGGGGATGACAGCAGCGCTCAAGTCCGCCGGTGTCGCGACGGGTGACGAGGTGATCGTGCCGGCCTACGACACGGGGGAGTTGGCCCGAGCCGTCGTCGCCGCGGGGGCGGTGCCGGTGTTCGCCGACATCGATCCGCTGACCTACTGCCTGGCGCCGGAAGCCGTACGCGGGGCCGTCACGTCCAGGACCGCAGCCGTCCTGCTCGTCCGTCGCTTCGGGTATCCGGTGGACAGTGCGCCGTTCGCCGAACTGGTCGCCGGACACGGGCTGTTGCTCCTTGAGGAGGAGGACCGCCAGGGCCTCGGCGGTGACGCGGCCCAACGGCGGGCGCGGGCCGGGTACTTGGACCGGCGGCTTGTCGGAGTGGAGACGCCCGCACCCGCCGAAGGGCATGGCTATCAGCGGTACGTGGTGCGCGTGCCCGGGAACGGGCGGCCCGACCGGGACGCGTTCGCAAGGCTGTTGCGGCGGCGCGGGGTCGCGTGCGAGGTGCCGGTGCCCATCCCCGTACACAGGACGCGGGAGTTCAGGCGGGACGGGTGGGAGCTGGGCGAGACGGAGCGGGCCGCCGAGGAGACACTTGCGCTGCCCTCGCTCGACGGGCTTTCCGAGCCGGAATTGCGGCGGTTGGTGTCCGTCTGCAATGCGCTCGGGGGGCTGCTGCAACCCGCGTAGCCGGAACCGGTGACCGTGGTTCGGAACACCGTCTGATTCGGGGTATGCTTTATCTCGTTGGTGAGGGGGAAACCCCGAAAACAACAACCGGCCCCTATAGCTCAGTCGGTAGAGCGTCTCCATGGTAAGGAGAAGGTCTGCGGTTCGATTCCGCATGGGGGCTCAGCAATCTGAAAGGCCCCGCCCAATGGGCGGGGCCTTTCGCGTACCCACCCGGCCCTATCGGTTGGCCTGCTCCGGGATGCGCATGGAGAGGATCGCCATGTCGTCGGAGGCCGGTTCGGCGGCGAAGCGTTCCACGGCGCGCAGAACGCGTGCCGCGACCGCGCCCGCGGTGAGCCCCGTGCACGTGGCGAGGACGTCCGTGAGGCCGTCGTCGCCCAGCATGCGGGTGCCCTCGCGGCGCTCGGTGATCCCGTCGGTCACGCAGAGCAGGACGTCACCCGGGTCGAGGGTGATGGTCTGCTCGTACAGCTCCAGGTCCTCCATCACGCCGAGCAGCGGCTGCGGGTCCGCGGCCGGTTCCACCGTGCCGTTCTGGCGCAGCCGCAGCGGGAGGGGGTGGCCGGCGCAGACGATCTTCAGGATGGCGCTGCCGTCCTCCTGCGGCCACAACTCCCCGTACAGGAGCGTCAGGAAGCGGCTGCGGGCACCCTCGTCGAGGATCGCCGCGTTCAGGCGCTCCAGGACCGCGGGCCCGCCGAAGCCCTCGCGGGCGAGCAGGCGCAGGGCGTGCCGGGCGAGGCCGGTGACCGCGGCGGCCTCCGGGCCCGTGCCGCAGACGTCGCCGATGGCGAAGCCGTACGCGCCGTCCCGGATGGGGAAGAGGTCGTAGAAGTCGCCGCCCACCTCGTTGCCCTCGCCGGCCGCTCGGTAGATCACCTCGACCTCGACGCCCGGGATCTGCGGCAGGCCGGGCGGCAGCAGGGAGCGCTGGAGGGAGCGGCTGATGGCCATGCGCTCGGAGTACAGACGCGCGTTGTCCAGGGCGAGCGCGGCCCGGCGGGAGAGGTCCTCGGCGAGTTCGAGAATCTCCTGACGGAAATGGTCATCTGACGGCTTGCCAAGTGTCAGCATGCCGATGACGCGGTTGCGGGCGACGAGCGGCAGGACGACGGTTTCGCCGCCGACCGCGGCCGCGGTCGACAAGGTGGTGCCGAGACCGCCGCCCGTGTGCGGGCTGCCGGAGCGGCCGAGGTCGCGCATGGACACCCGGAGCGCCGCCTGGTGGGCCGCTTCGCCGGGGGCCGTCCAGACGCGGGCCCCGGGGGTCGGCACCGGCTCCGGCGGGTTGATCTTGGAGAGGAGGGCCTTGAGGCCGTCGATGCGCTCCTCGTCCTCGTGGAGCACATAGGAGAGGTACGGGTCCGAGGACTGGTCCGCGATCGTGTAGACGGCGCACCAGGTGGCCAGGGTGGGGACGGTCATCTGGGCCATCAGGGCCAGCGTCTGGTCGCGGTCCAGGGTGCCGGCCAGCAGGTCGGAGGCCTCGACGAGGAAGCTCAGGGATCCCCTGCGCAGGCGTTCCAGCTCGCCGAGGCGGGCCGATTCGACGGCCAGCGCGATGCGGTCGGCGGCGAACTGGAGGCGCAGGGCCTCCTCGTTGGAGTACCGGCCGGGCGATTCGGCGGCGACACCGAGCGAGCCGGTGAGGCGGCCCTCCACCTTGAGCGGCACGGTGACGACCGAGCGCATGCCGGTGCTTTCGAGGAGCGGAACCGCGCCGGGCACCGCCGCGAGGTCCTCGTGGACGGCGGGCATCCGCGCCGAGCCGTACCGTCCGGTCCCGGCCTCGACGGGGACGCGGGCGAAGCGCTGGCGGGCCGAGGGGAGGCCGGTGGTGGCGCGGACCTCCAGTTCGGTCTCGTCGTCGGTGGCGAGCAGCAGGAAGGCGGAGTCGCCGTCGAGCATGTCGCGGGCGCGTTCGACGGTGCGCTGGAGCAGGCCGTCGAGGTCGTCGGGGGCGGGGGAGCCGATGAAGACCTCGAAGGGGTCGATGTTGCGGCTCTCGCCCAGGGTGGCCGGGTCGGTGGCGGGCTGGCGGGCCGGGGTCTGAAGGACCGCCCGCTCGTCGTCGCGTACCAGCAGGCAGACCGTGGACGGCTCGCCCTCGGTGTCGCGGACGCGCAGGTGCGAGGCGTAGACCGGGACCACCCGGCCGTCGGCGCCCCTTATCCCGTACGTGCCTTCCCAGCGCGAGAGTTGGAGAGCCTCGACGATGCCGGTGGAGGTGCCGGGGGTGTGCGGCCAGGCCGCGAAGTCGGTGAGCGCCTTGCCCGTGACCTGCTCTGCGGGGTAGCCGAAGAGTTCCTCGGCGTCCTCGTTCCAGGCGCGTACGGCGCCGGCGCGGTCGATCTGGACGACCGCGACGCGGACTCTGCCGTCGGCGACGGGGAGCAGCGCGGTCGGCAGGGCGGGGCCGGCCGAGCGGGTGCCCACCGGCCGGTTGGGGAGGTCGAGTTGGAACCAGACGTTCTTTCTGGTCGGCGTGTACTCCACGCCCCAGCGGGAGGCGAGGGCGGCGCAGAGCAGCAGCCCCCGGCCGTTCTCTCGGTCGGGGCCCGCGATGTCGGCGGGGGAGCCGAGGAGCGGAACCTCACGTTCGGGGTAGCGGTCGGCCACTTCGACGCGTACGCCGTCGTCGGACCGCAGGCACAGGACGTCCGCCTTGGTGCCGGCGTGGACCACCGCGTTGGTGACGAGCTCGCTGGTGAGGACCACGGCGTCGTCGACGACGTCGGCGTACCCCCACCCCTGGAGGGTGTCCCGGACGAAGGCGCGGGCGGTCGCGACCGACCGCCCGACAGGGTCGAAGCTGGCTGCCGCCCGCGCGGTGATCACAGAACTCCTCGTACGCGTCTCGTCGCCCGGTGTTTCCTGCCGGGGCTCCGGAACGTGCTCTCCGGGAATCAACAGTCCCATGTCGGCCCGCCCCCTCCGGTGTCCCGTGGTCGTCCTTTGTGCCGCCCTCCCCCAAGCTTTACCGAGCAGAAGGGTACGAACCGCCCCCATGCCGGGCGGACCGGGGCGGTTGGACAGCCGGAAGCCAGGTTACTTACCTTCGCTGTCCGAGCGGATGCCGGTCACCAGTGTTTCCGCCCTCCGTGGGCGGGGACGGATATGCGAAGCTGCCGAACTGTTATGGCCTGGTTCGGCCATGGTGAAACACTGGGCATGTTTCCGGAAACAGCCCGGGCAGTGCGGTCAACCCTTGCGGGAGGGACACGGTGGAGTCTGGCGCAGCGGCGCGGGGCGTAAGCACGCGCGCGAAAGACGATCAGTCCCGGACTCAACAGGCCCGGAGTCACAAGCAGCGCGGAGGCAACGGGACGACCGAGGTGGACACGGCGGCCCTGCAGCGGCTGCTCGCCGCCCTCGCGTCCATGCGGGACGGGAATTTCCGCAAGCGGCTGACGGTCTCGGGCGATGGCGTGATGGCGGAGATCGCCGCCGTCTTCAACGAGGTCGCGGACCGGAACCTGCACCTGACCGGGGAGATCGCCCGGGTGCGCAGGATGGTGGGCCGTGAGGGGAAGCTGACCGAACGGCTGGAGAACGGGGCCTGTGAGGGCTCCTGGGCCGCCGCGATCGATGCCTCCAACGCGCTGGTGGACGATCTGGCGCGGCCGGTCTCGGAGGTCGGGCGGGTGCTCTCGGCGGTGGCCGAGGGTGATCTGGAACAGCGGATGGACCTGCGTTCGCACGGCAGCGACGGGGCCGAGCGGCCGTTGCGCGGGGAATTCCTCAAGGTCGGCAGGACCGTCAACAACCTGGTCGACCAGCTGTCCGCCTTCACCGACGAGGTCACGCGGGTCGCCCTCGAGGTCGGTACGGAGGGCAAGCTCGGCGGTCAGGCCCAGGTGCGCGGTATGTCCGGTTCCTGGAAGGATCTGACAGATTCCGTCAACACGATGGCGTACCGGCTGACGGCTCAGGTGCGTGACATTGCTCTCGTCACGACGGCGGTCGCCAAGGGTGACCTGTCGCGCAAGGTCACGGTGCACGTGGCCGGCGAGATGCTCCAGCTGAAGAACACCGTCAACACGATGGTCGACCAGCTGTCCTCCTTCTCCTCCGAGGTCACCCGGGTCGCCCGCGAGGTGGGCACCGAGGGCGAGCTCGGCGGGCAGGCGCAGGTGCCGGGCGTGGCCGGGGTCTGGAAGGACCTGACGGACTCCGTCAACGTGATGGCGACGAACCTGACGGCTCAGGTGCGCGGGATCGCCCAGGTGACGACGGCCGTGGCGAGCGGAGACCTGTCGCAGAAGGTGACGGTCAACGCACGCGGCGAGGTCGCGCAGCTCGCGGAGACCATCAACCAGATGACGGAGACGCTGCGTACGTTCGCGGACGAGGTCACCCGGGTGGCCAACGAGGTCGGCGCCGAGGGTCTGCTCGGCGGGCAGGCGCAGGTGCCGGGCGCGGCCGGCACCTGGAAGGACCTGACGGACTCGGTGAACACCGTGTTCCGCAACCTGACGACCCAGGTGCGGGACATCGCGCAGGTGACGACGGCGGTCGCCAGCGGTGACATGACGCAGAAGGTCACCGTGGACGTGGCCGGCGAGATGCTGGAGCTAAAGAACACTGTCAACACGATGGTCGACCAGTTGCAGTCGTTCGGTTCCGAGGTGACCCGGGTGGCCCGCGAGGTCGGCATCGAGGGACGGCTCGGCGGGCAGGCGGAAGTGCCGGGCGCGGCGGGCACCTGGAAGGACCTGACGGATTCCGTCAACACCGCCTTCCGCAACCTCACCGGTCAGGTGCGCGACATCGCGCAGGTGACCACGGCGGTGGCCAATGGCGACCTGTCCCAGAAGGTCACCGTGGATGTCGCGGGCGAGATGCTGGAGCTGAAGAACACCGTCAACACGATGGTGGCGCAGCTGTCCTCGTTCGCCGACCAGGTCACGCGGATGGCGCGGGACGTGGGCACCGAGGGACGGCTTGGCGGCCAGGCGCGCGTCGACGGCGTCTCGGGCACGTGGAAGGAACTGACCGACTCCGTCAACTTCATGGCGGGGAACCTGACTTCGCAGGTGCGCCAGATCGCCCAGGTGACGACGGCGGTGGCGCGGGGCGACCTGTCGCAGAAGATCGACGTGGACGCGCGCGGCGAGATGCTGGAGCTGAAGAACACCATCAACACGATGGTCGACCAGCTCTCCGCCTTCGCCGAGCAGGTGACCCGGGTGGCCCGCGAGGTGGGCACCGACGGCCGCCTCGGTGGTCAGGCGCAGGTGCCCGGCGTCGCCGGTGTGTGGCGCGATCTGACCGACTCGGTGAACGGCATGGCCGGGAACCTCACGGCCCAGGTGCGCAACATCGCCCAGGTCGCCACCGCGGTGGCGCGGGGTGACCTGTCGCAGAAGATCGACGTGGACGCGCGCGGCGAGATCCTGGAGCTGAAGAACACGCTCAACACGATGGTCGACCAGCTCTCCAACTTCGCCGAGCAGGTGACCCGGGTGGCCCGCGAGGTGGGCACCGAGGGCATCCTGGGCGGTCAGGCCGAGGTGCAGGGCGTGTCCGGCACCTGGAAGGACCTCACCCAGTCCGTCAACTTCATGGCCAACAACCTGACTTCGCAGGTGCGCAACATCGCCGAGGTGACCACGGCGGTCGCCGAGGGCGATCTCTCCAAGAAGATCACCGTCGACTCCAAGGGCGAGATCCTGGAGCTGGTGACGACGGTCAACACGATGGTCGACCAGCTCTCCAACTTCGCCGACGAGGTGACCCGCGTCGCCCGCGAGGTGGGCACCGAGGGCATCCTGGGCGGCCAGGCCCGGGTGCGCGGCGTCACCGGCATCTGGAAGGACCTCAGCGACAACGTCAACCTGATGGCCGCGAACCTGACGACCCAGGTGCGCAACATCTCCCGGGTCTCGGCGGCCGTCGCCAACGGAGACCTCACCAAGAAGGTGACGGTCGAGGCGCGCGGCGAGGTCGCCGAGCTCGCCGACACCGTGAACACCATGGTGACGACGCTGTCCTCGTTCGCCGAGCAGGTCACCAAGGTGGCCCGCGAGGTGGGCACGGACGGCATCCTGGGCGGCCAGGCGCGGGTGCCCGGCGTCTCCGGCACGTGGAAGGACCTCACCGAATCGGTGAACTCCATGGCCGACAACCTCACCGGGCAGGTGCGCCAGATCGCCACCGTCACCACCGCCATCGCGCAGGGCGACCTCACCAAGAAGATCGACATCGACGCGCGCGGCGAGATCCAGGAGCTGAAGAACACCATCAACACGATGGTCGACCAGCTGTCCTCGTTCGGCCAGGAGGTCACCCGCGTCGCCCGAGAGGTGGGCACGGAGGGCCAGTTGGGCGGTCACGCCCGGGTGCGCGACGTCGACGGGACGTGGCGCGATCTCACCGAATCGGTGAACGAGATGGCCGGGAACCTGACCCGGCAGGTCCGCGCGATCGCGGCCGTCGCGACCGCGGTGACGCGCGGCGACCTCAACCTGAAGATCGACGTGGACGCGGCGGGCGAGATCCAGGCCCTCCAGGACAACATCAACACGATGATCGCCAACCTGCGCGACACCACCGTCGCGAACAAGGAGCAGGACTGGCTCAAGGGCAACCTGGCCCGCATCTCCGGCCTGATGCAGGGCCGCCGCGACCTGGACGACGTGGCCTCGCTGATCATGACCGAGCTGACCCCGGTCGTCTCGGCTCAGCACGGCGCGTTCTTCCTCGCGATGCCGACGGGCGGCGGCCCCGAGGTGAGCGCGGACGGCGAGGGCTCGTACGAGCTGCGGATGCGCGGGAGCTACGGGTACTCGGCCGGGTCCATGCCGACCTCCTTCCGGCCCGGCGAGACGCTGATCGGCACGGCCGCCGAGGAGAAGCGGACGATCCTGGTGGAGAACGTGCCGCCGGGCTACCTCAAGATCTCCTCCGGCCTCGGCGAGGCGCCCCCGGCCCATGTGATCGTGCTGCCGGTCCTCTTCGAGGGCAAGGTGCTCGGAGTGATCGAACTGGCCTCGTTCCAGCCGTTCACGCACATCCAGAAGGACTTCCTCAACCAGATCGCCGAGATGATCGCGACCAGCGTCAACACCATCTCGGTCAACTCCAAGACCGAGGTGCTGCTCAAGCAGTCGCAGGAGCTCACCGAGCAACTCCGCGAGCGTTCGGCCGAGTTGGAGAACCGCCAGCGGGCGCTCCAGGCGTCCAACGCCGAACTGGAGGAGAAGGCCGAACTGCTCGCCCAGCAGAACCGCGACATCGAGGTGAAGAACACCGAGATCGAGGAGGCCCGGCAGGTCCTGGAGGAGCGCGCCGAACAGCTGGCCGTCTCCATGCGCTACAAGTCCGAGTTCCTCGCGAACATGTCGCACGAGCTGCGTACGCCGCTCAACTCGCTGCTGATCCTCGCCAAGCTGCTCGCCGACAACGCGGAGGGCAACCTCTCGCCGAAGCAGGTCGAGTTCGCCGAAACGATCCACGGGGCGGGCTCCGACCTGCTCCAGCTGATCAACGACATCCTCGACCTGTCGAAGGTCGAGGCGGGCAAGATGGACGTCTCGCCGACCCGGATCGCGCTGGTCCAGCTCGTCGACTACGTGGAGGCGACCTTCCGGCCGCTCACCGCGGAGAAGGGCCTCGACTTCTCGGTGCGGGTCTCGCCCGAGCTGCCCGCGACGCTGCACACCGACGAGCAGCGGCTGCTCCAGGTGCTGCGCAACCTGCTGTCCAACGCGGTGAAGTTCACCGACAGCGGCGCTGTCGAGCTCGTGATCCGCCCGGCCGGCTCCGACGTCCCGCACGCCATCCGCGAGCAGCTCCTGGAGGCGGGCTCGCTGCGCGACGCCGACGCCGACCTGATCGCGTTCTCGGTCACCGACACCGGCATCGGGATCGCGGCGAGCAAGATGCGGGTCATCTTCGAGGCGTTCAAGCAGGCGGACGGCACGACCAGCCGCAAGTACGGCGGCACCGGCCTCGGCCTGTCCATCAGCCGCGAGATCGCGCGGCTGCTCGGCGGCGAGATCCACGCGGCGAGCGAGCCGGGCCGCGGCTCCACCTTCACCCTCTATCTCCCGCTGCACCTCAGCGAGTTGCCCGCGCAGGGCTATCCGCAGCTCGCGCCCGGCGGGATGGAGGGCGCGGTCGGGCTCGCCATCGACGCCGTACGCTCCGACCTCGCCCAGCACAACGGCGGCACGCAGGCGGGGCCCACCACTTCGCAGCCGGGCACGGCCGGGCTGTTCAGGCGGCGCCGCAAGGCGCTCGGCGCGGAAGCGCAGCGGGAGGCCGCGCCGTCCGGGCAGGCCGGGCAGGCCGTCGGCACGGAGGAGAGCTGGGAGGCGGCGGAGCCGGAGCGGACGCCCGCGCGGACCTTCCAGTTCGCCGGCGAGAAGGTCCTGATCGTCGACGACGACGTACGCAACGTCTTCGCGCTCACCAGCGTCCTGGAGCAGCACGGGCTCTCGGTGCTGTACGCGGAGAACGGGCGGGAGGGCATCGAGGTCCTCGAACAGCACGAGGACACCGCGGTGGTCCTGATGGACATCATGATGCCGGAGATGGACGGGTACGCGACGACTTCGGCGATTCGCCGGATGCCGCAGTTCGCCGGTCTGCCGATCGTCGCGCTCACCGCGAAGGCGATGAAGGGGGACCGCGAGAAGGCCATCGAGTCCGGCGCGTCGGACTACGTGACCAAGCCGGTCGACCCGGACCATCTGCTCTCCGTGATGGAGGAGTGGATGCGAGGGAAGTGATCGTCGGCCGGGGGGAGCCCCGGGTGTCGTTGACTCACTGTGGCCGAGGGCGTGTGAGGCGGCGGTATTCGGGGAACCTTCTGGTCTCCCACTGCGTTTCTGCTACGTGCACAGTGACATCGCGGTGACAGGGTGTGGCGACAGGCGGGGTGCGGCTACCATGACCGGCACAAGGACGGGCGACGCAAGGGAGTCGTCCCCTGGGGCGGCGCCCGGTGCACTGCCGGGGCGAGGAGGACGGGCCATGGTGCAGAAGGCCAAGATCCTCCTGGTCGATGACCGGCCGGAGAATCTGCTGGCGCTGGAGGCCATCCTCTCTGCGCTCGATCAGACACTGGTGCGGGCATCGTCAGGGGAGGAAGCGCTCAAAGCGCTGCTTACGGACGATTTCGCGGTCATTCTGCTGGACGTCCAGATGCCCGGAATGGATGGGTTCGAGACCGCCGCACACATCAAGCGGCGCGAGCGGACGCGGGACATCCCGATCATCTTCCTCACGGCCATCAACCACGGCCCCCATCACACCTTCCGGGGCTACGCGGCGGGTGCCGTGGACTACATCTCGAAGCCGTTCGACCCGTGGGTGCTGCGCGCCAAGGTCTCGGTCTTCGTCGAGCTGTACATGAAGAACTGCCAGCTGCGCGAGCAGGCGGCGCTGCTGCGGCTCCAGTTGGAAGGCGGCCAGGGCGGCGCGGCCAAGGAGTCCGCGGGCCTGCTCGCCGAACTGTCCGCGCGGCTCGCGGCAGTTGAGGAGCAGGCCGAGGCGCTCTCCAAGCAGCTCGACGACGACTCGGCCGACGCCGCCGCGGTCGCCACGGCCGCCCACCTCGAGCGCAAGCTCACCGGCCTGCGGCGGGCGTTGGACGCGCTGGAGCCCGGGACCGGCGGCGCGCCCACGCTCCCCTCGCAGAACTGACGGCAGGGAACTGACGCCATGTCCGGCTGACATGGCGTCAGCATCCTTGGGGCGTACGACACGGACGGGTGATGCCGGAGGCACACGTGTCCACCGCCGCCGACCCAGGTAACCTCAGCACCATGGCCTCACGTACGTCCGGCAAGGGTTCCCAGGGCACGGCGGGCACCGCGAAGCGCACCGGCCGTACCCCGGCGAAGAAGGCTGCGCCCGCGAAGAAAGCCGCGGCCCCCAAGGCGCCCGCGAAGAAGACCGCACCGAAGAGGGCAACCGCCAAGAAGGCGGTGACGCCCAAGCCCGCCCCCAAGGCGGCACCGTCGCCGACCGGGGGCCTGTACAGGCTGGTGCGCGCCGTCTGGCTCGGCGCCGCGCACGCCGTGGGCGCGATGTTCCGCGGCATAGGGCGGGGAGCCAAGGGGCTGGACCCGGCTCACCGCAAGGACGGCGTCGCCCTGCTCCTGCTCGGGCTCGCGCTGATCGTCGCCGCCGGTACCTGGTCGAATCTGCGCGGCCCGGTCGGAGACCTCGTGCAGATGCTGGTGACCGGCGCGTTCGGCCGGCTCGACGTGGTGGTGCCGTTGCTGCTCGGCGCCATCGCGATCCGGCTCATCCTCTATCCCGAGAAGCCGGAGGCGAACGGGCGGATCGTGATCGGCCTGTCCGCGCTCGTCCTCGGCATTCTCGGGCAGGTCCACATCGCCTGTGGCTCGCCCGGCCGCAACGACGGCACCGACGCCATGCAGGACGCGGGCGGCCTGATCGGCTGGGCCGCGTCCAAGCCGCTGGAGTTCACGCTGGGCGACGTCCTGGCCGTGCCGATGCTGGTGCTGCTCACCGTCTTCGGTCTGCTGGTGGTCACCGCGACGCCGGTCAACGCCATCCCGCAGCGGCTGCGGCTGCTCGGTGTCAGGCTCGGCGTCATCGAACCGCTCCCGGAGGAGATCGGCGAGGAGGGGCTCTACGACGACGAGTGGCGCGAGGACGAGCCCGCGCCGCGCTCCCGGCGCCGCCCCGCCGCCCCGGTCGAGCAGGACCCGGACCGGGCCGAGGAAGAGGCACTCTCGCGGCGCCGCAAGCCCCGGCGCACATCGGTCCAACCGGCGTTTGAGAACGGCCTGGACCCGGTCGACGTGGCCGCCGCCGCGGCCGCGGCGCTGGACGGCGCCGTCCTCAACGGCCTGCCCCCCTCGCCCGTCGTCGCCGATCTCACGCAGGGCGTCTCCGTCGAGCGGGACCGCGAGCAGGCCACCCCGCTGCCGACCGCCCGCGCCGCCGAGACCGAGGCGCCCGCGGAGAAGGCGCCGAAGGCCACCCCCGGCGCCAAGCCCGTCGTCATGGATCTGACGAAGCCGGCGCCCCCCGCGGCCGAGTCGCTGCCCCCGCGCGCCGAGCAGCTCCAGCTCGCCGGGGACATCACGTACGCGCTGCCCTCGCTCGACCTGCTGGAGAAGGGCGGCCCCGGCAAGACCCGCAGCGCCGCCAACGACGCGGTCGTGGCCTCGCTGCAGAACGTCTTCATGGAGTTCAAGGTCGACGCGAACGTCACCGGCTTCACCCGGGGTCCGACGGTCACGCGGTACGAGGTCGAGCTCGGGCCCGCCGTCAAGGTCGAGCGGATCACCGCCCTCGCCAAGAACATCGCGTACGCGGTCGCCAGTCCGGACGTGCGGATCATCTCGCCGATTCCAGGGAAATCAGCTGTCGGAATCGAGATTCCCAATACTGACCGCGAGATGGTCAACCTCGGTGACGTGCTGCGCCTCGCGGACGCGGCCGAGGACGACCATCCGATGCTGGTGGCGCTCGGCAAGGACGTCGAGGGCGGCTACGTCATGGCCAACCTCGCCAAGATGCCGCACGTCCTGGTCGCCGGAGCCACCGGTTCCGGAAAGTCCTCCTGCATCAACTGCCTCATCACCTCGGTGATGGTGCGGGCCACGCCCGAGGACGTCCGCATGGTGCTGGTCGACCCCAAGCGCGTGGAGCTGACGGCGTACGAGGGCATTCCGCACCTGATCACGCCGATCATCACCAACCCCAAGCGGGCCGCAGAGGCGCTCCAGTGGGTGGTGCGCGAGATGGACCTGCGCTACGACGACCTCGCGGCGTTCGGGTTCCGCCACATCGACGACTTCAACGAGGCGATCCGCAACGGCAAGGTCAAGCTCCCCGAGGGCAGCGAACGCGAGCTGACGCCGTATCCCTATCTCCTAGTGATCGTCGACGAGCTCGCCGACCTGATGATGGTGGCCCCGCGCGACGTGGAGGACGCGATCGTCCGCATCACCCAGCTGGCCCGCGCGGCCGGCATCCACCTGGTGCTGGCCACCCAGCGGCCCTCGGTCGACGTCGTCACCGGCCTGATCAAGGCGAACGTGCCCTCGCGGCTCGCCTTCGCGACCTCCTCGCTCGCCGACAGCCGGGTCATCCTCGACCAGCCGGGCGCCGAGAAGCTGATCGGCAAGGGAGACGGCCTGTTCCTGCCGATGGGCGCGAACAAGCCGACCCGGCTCCAGGGCGCCTTCGTCACCGAGGACGAGATCGCTGCCGTCGTCCAGCACTGCAAGGACCAGATGGCCCCGGTATTCCGGGACGACGTCACGGTCGGCACCAAGCAGAAGAAGGAGATCGACGAGGAGATCGGCGACGACCTGGACCTGCTGTGCCAGGCGGCCGAACTGGTGGTGTCCACGCAGTTCGGCTCGACGTCGATGCTCCAGCGCAAGCTCCGCGTCGGCTTCGCCAAGGCGGGCCGCCTGATGGACCTGATGGAGTCCCGCAACATCGTCGGTCCCAGCGAGGGCTCCAAGGCGCGCGACGTCCTGGTCAAGCCGGACGAGCTCGATGGAGTGCTGGCCGTCATCCGGGGGGAGGCTCCCTGAGTGCGACCGCCGGCGGAGGGTGTTCAACTGGCAGATTCCGACCATTGACAGCCCATTTCCGCCGGACAGGTCCGGTCGGCTGACCGCCGACCGGACCAAACAGCACTCGTACGGGATGCCCGAGCAACCGTTTCCCTTGGCCGTACGTCAAGTTGAGGGAGACGTGGAAGCAAGTGTGGCCAGTGTTCCGCTGTCAGGGGCGCGGCCATACCGATGGCGTACAAAGTCCGCTCTCCCGGTTGCCCCACTCTTTCTTACCCCCCCTAGACTGAACACCCAGCAGGTGGCTCACGCTCGAAAGGCGCCCCCGTGTCCATCGGCAACTCTCCCGAAGACGACCGGCCTTCGATCGAAGACGACGGGCCATCGATCGGTCGTGCACTTCAGCAGGCCCGTATCGCCGCCGGACTCACGGTCGACGAGGTCAGTTCCATCACGCGGGTGCGCATCCCCATCGTGCACGCGATCGAGCAGGACGACTTCTCGCGGTGCGGCGGTGATGTGTACGCGCGCGGCCACATCCGTACGCTCGCCCAGGCCGTCCACCTCGACCCGGATCCGCTGGTCGCGCGGTACGACGCCGATCACGGCGGCCGTCCCGCGCCCACCCCCGCGGCCCCCCTGTTCGAGGCGGAGCGCATCCGGCCCGAGCCGCGTCGGCCCAACTGGACCGCCGCCATGGTCGCCGCGATCGTGGTGGTCGTCGGCTTCGTAGGCTTCACGATGTTCAGCGGCGGCAGCGACAAGGGCAAGGGCGGCACCTCCGTCGCCGAGGGCCCCAGCCAGCAGAAGCCGCCCTCGCCGCCGGCCAGCCCCGCCCCGTCCAAGCCCGCGCCGCCGCCCAAGCCGACGCCGTCCCCCTCGGACAGCGCGATCGCCGCCGTTCCGGCCGACAAGGTCACCGTGAAGGTCACCGCGGTCAACGACAAGAGCTGGATCTCGGCCAAGGACCACAACGGCAAGATGCTCTTCGACGGCCTGCTCCAGAAGGGCGAGGCCCAGACGTTCCAGGACGGCCAGCAGGTCGACCTGATCCTCGGCAACGCCGGGGCGATCGAGCTCTACGTCAACGGAAAGAAGATCGAGAGCAAGTTCGAGGACGGCCAGGTCGAGCGCCTGAGCTACACCAAGGGCGACCCGCAGGTCGGCTGAGTGCCGGCCCCGGCGACCCTCGCGGCGGGGGCGTGGGCCAGGACAAAGTAGTCTTGAGTCCATGCCCGAACGCCGCACCGTCGCCCTTGTCACTCTTGGCTGCGCCCGCAACGAGGTGGACTCGGAGGAGCTCGCAGGCCGCTTGGCAGCGGACGGCTGGGAGCTCGTCGAGGACGCATCGGACGCGGACGTCGCCGTCGTCAACACCTGCGGATTCGTCGAAGCCGCCAAGAAGGACTCCGTCGACGCCCTCCTCGAGGCCAACGATCTGAAGGATCACGGCAGGACCCAGGCCGTCGTCGCGGTCGGCTGCATGGCCGAGCGGTACGGCAAGGACCTCGCCGAGGCGCTGCCCGAGGCCGACGGGGTGCTCGGCTTCGACGACTACGCCGACATCTCCGACCGCCTCCAGACCATCCTCAACGGCGGCATCCACGCCTCGCACACCCCGCGCGACCGCCGCAAGCTGCTGCCGATCAGCCCGGCCGAGCGCCAGGCCGCCCCGGACGTGGCGCTGCCCGGGCACGCGCAGGACACCGCCCCCGAGGACCTCCCCGAAGGCCTCGCGCCCGCCTCCGGGCCGCGCGCCCCGCTGCGCCGCCGCCTGGACACCAGCCCGGTCGCCTCGGTGAAGCTGGCCTCCGGCTGCGACCGCCGCTGCTCGTTCTGCGCCATCCCGTCCTTCCGCGGCTCCTTCATCTCGCGCCGTCCCAGCGACGTGCTCGGCGAGACCCGCTGGCTGGCCGAGCAGGGCGTCAAGGAGGTCATGCTGGTCTCCGAGAACAACACCTCGTACGGCAAGGACCTCGGCGACATCCGGCTGCTGGAGACGCTGCTTCCGGAGCTCGCGGCGGTCGACGGCATCGAGCGGGTACGCGTCAGCTACCTCCAGCCCGCCGAGATGCGGCCGGGCCTCATCGACGTCCTGACGTCGACCGAGAAGGTCGTGCCGTACTTCGACCTCTCCTTCCAGCACTCGGCGCCCGGCGTGCTGCGCGCGATGCGGCGCTTCGGTGACACCGAGCGCTTCCTCGAACTGCTCGACACGATCCGCGCCAAGGCGCCCGCGGCCGGCGTGCGGTCCAACTTCATCGTCGGCTTCCCCGGCGAGACCGAGGAGGACTTCAAGGAGCTGGAACGCTTCCTCACGGCCGCCCGCCTGGATGCGATCGGCGTCTTCGGCTACTCCGACGAGGAGGGCACCGAAGCGGTCGGCTACGAGAACAAGCTGGACGCGGACACCATCGCCGAGCGGCTCGCGCACCTCTCGCGGCTCGCGGAGGAGCTCACCGCACAGCGCGCCGAGGAGCGCATCGGCGACACCGTGCGCGTCCTGGTCGAGAGCGTCGACGAGGAGGACGGCGCGGTCGGCCGCGCGGAGCACCAGGCGCCCGAGACCGACGGACAGGTGATCTTCACCCGGAGCGCCGGTCTTGCGCCCGGCCGTATGGTCGAGGCCAAGGTGGTCGGTACCGAAGGTGTCGACCTCGTGGTCGAGTTGCTCGGTGGGGCTGAGGAGGCGGGCAGATGACCGGAGTCCCGGCATCGGCGGCGGGCGGTACCGGCCGGACGCCGGCGCCCGGCGGCAAGCTGGGTGCTGCGGCCGTCAACCAGGCCAGCCTCTGGAACATCGCCAACATCCTCACGATGATCCGGCTCGTGCTCGTGCCGGGCTTCGTCATGCTCCTGCTCGCGGACGGCGGGTACGACCCGGCGATGCGGGCGTGGGCCTGGGCGGCCTTCGCCGTCGCCATGATCACCGACATCTTCGACGGACATCTGGCCCGCACCTACAACCTGGTCACCGACTTCGGGAAGATCGCCGACCCGATCGCCGACAAGGCGATCATGGGTGCGGCGCTGATCTGTCTCTCCGTGCTCGGCGATCTGCCGTGGTGGGTCACCGCGGTCATCCTGTTCCGGGAACTCGGCATCACGCTCATGCGTTTCTGGGTCATCAGGCATGGAGTGATTCCGGCCAGCCGCGGTGGGAAGCTCAAGACCCTCGCCCAGGGCACCGCGACAGGGATGTACGTCCTGGCGCTGACGGGTCCGCTGGCCACCCTGCGCTTCTGGGTGATGGCCGTCGCGGTGGTGCTGACGGTGGTCACGGGGCTCGACTACGTGCGCCAGGCGATCGTGCTGAGGCGCAAGGGACTTGCCGCGCAGCGCGCCGCCGGAGGGCCCGCGTCGTGAGCGAGGCGGCCCGGGTTCTCCAGCTGCTCACGGAGCGTGACCAGACGCTCGCTGTGGCGGAGTCGCTGACGGGTGGCCTGGTGGCCGCCGAGCTCACCGCGGTGCCGGGGGCCTCGCGGGTTTTCCGCGGTTCCGTGACGGCGTACGCGACCGCGCTGAAGCGGGACGTCCTAGGGGTGGACGGGACCCTTCTGGCCGAGCGCGGCGCGGTCGATCCCGCGGTCGCGTCGCAGATGGCGGCCGGGGTGCGCGAGGTTCTGGGCGCCGACTGGGGGATCGCGACCACGGGTGTCGCGGGGCCCGAACCCCAGGACGGCCAAGCGGTCGGGACGGTATACGTTTCGGCCGTTGGTCCGGCGGGAGTCAAGAAAACGGTCGCATTGCGGTTGAACGGCGACCGGGCGGAAATTCGTAGGGAGAGTGTACGCAGCGTGCTCGAACTGCTCTCCAGTGAACTCCGCAAGGATGGGCGGGCACAGGATACGGAACAGAACGGGGGGATTTGATGTTTGCAGCCCTGAGTGAACACGACATCGCTCCCCGCACGGCCGCGGCGCGAGGCGGTACGGTGGGGCGTGAAGGATGCGGCTACGCGGTCCGAGGAGGGAGCCACCGATGATTCTGCTCCGTCGCCTGCTGGGTGACGTGCTGCGTCGGCAGCGCCAGCGCCAGGGCCGTACTCTGCGCGAAGTCTCCTCGTCCGCCCGAGTCTCACTCGGCTATCTCTCCGAGGTGGAGCGGGGGCAGAAGGAGGCTTCCTCCGAACTGCTCTCCGCGATCTGCGACGCGCTTGACGTACGGATGTCCGAGCTCATGCGGGAAGTGAGCGACGAGCTGGCACTCGCCGAGCTCGCTGCCTCTGCGGCAGCGAGTGACCCGGTGCCGGTGCGTGCGCCGGTACGTCCGATGCTCAATTCGATCTCCGTGACGTCGGTGACTGGTGTGCCGACGGAGCGGGTGACGATCAAGGCGCCCGCGGAAGCGGTGGACGTCGTCGCGGCCTGATATCCAGGCGCGCGCCCAGGCTTGTACTGGGCCCCGGTTGGTCACTTGGTGACCGGCCGGGGCTCAGCCTTTTTCCGCCGCGCCCGATTCGGGGCTTCTGTGGCAGGGTGGTAGGAGATCGCGCATACGTCCGCACAGTCCGTACGAGCGTTCCCCTCGTGCGGATGCCCCGCGGGCGTTCCGTCCTGAGTGGAGGAAATGCATGTCCTACATCAAGAGCCCGCTGTCCGACGCCGACCTCAAGGTGGTCGGCGACGCTCTGCAGGGCGCGCTGGTGGATCTCGTGGACCTTTCGCTGGTGGCCAAGCAGGTGCACTGGAACGTGGTCGGGCCCCGGTTCCGGTCCGTCCACCTCCAGCTCGACGAGGTCGTCGACACCGCGCGGCTGCATTCGGACACGGTGGCCGAACGGGCCTCCGCCGTCGGGGTCAGCCCGGACGGACGGTCCGCGACGGTCGCGAAGTCGAGCGCGATCGACACCGTGCCGGACGGCTGGATCAAGGACACCGAGGCCGTGAAGGTCCTCGTGGACGCGCTGGGTGTGGTCATCGGCCGGATGCGCGAGCGCATCGAGGCGACCGCCGACCCGGACCCGATCAGCCAGGACATCCTCATCGGTCTCACGGCCGACCTCGAGAAGCACGCCTGGATGTTCCAGGCGGAGACGGTCTGAACCGTTGGACGCGTCCGTGCGCCGCCGCGCGGAGGTGCGCCGGCCGAGGGCGAGGTCGTACGGGATGAAGCGCCCGGGACGCGGAGCGCCCCGGGCCTGCACCCGGTGCGCCCTCCCCGCCGCTCGCCCGGCGGTCTAGCGTCGGCCCGAGGAGGCGGCCCATGACGGTGGCGGTGCGTTGGGTGCCCGCGCTGGTGGTTGCGGCGCTGTGGTGGTGGGCCGTGCTGCGCATGGTGCTGGTGCCCGGCCAGACGGGGTTCGTCGAGGGCGCGATGGTCGCGGGCGGCTGGGGGCTGAGCCTGCTGCCGGTGCACGTGGCCTCCGTGTCCGGCCGGTCTCCGCGGTCTACCAGGGCATCGAGACGCCGCCGTTCGGACGCAGGATCTGGCCCGTCGTGAACGCCGAGGCGTCCGCGGCCAGATAGAGCACGGCGTGGGCGATGTCCTCGGGTTCGCCGAGCCGGCCGAGCGGCGAGAGCCGCCGCATCGTCGACTCCATCTGCTCCTGCTGCTCCGCGGCGTGCCGGCTGGTCATCGGGGTGCGCACCCAGCCCGGGGCCACGGCGTTGACGCGGATCCCGTGCGGGCCCAGCTCGGAGGCGAGCGTCTTGGTGAGCTGGACGACCGCGGCCTTGGACGCGCTGTAGCAGAACAGGCCCGGCCGTGCGGAGTCCACGGCGCCCGAGGCCATGGTGACGATGGAGCCGCGGACGCCGTGGTCGATCATCGCGCGGGCCCCCTCCTGGCAGACGTGGAGTACGCCCCTGAAGTTGACGGCGAGCACCCGGTCGAGGTCGGCGTCCTCGGTGTCCAGGACCGAGCTGGTGTGCATGATCCCGGCGATCGCGGCCAGGACGTCGACCGGCCCGGCGGCCGTCAGTGCCGCCCTGACCCGGGCGCGGTCCGCGACGTCGAGCGGGTGGAGCCGGGCGGTGCCGCCCGCCTTGGTGATCAGCGCCCTGGTCTCGTCCAGGCCCGCCTCGTCCAGGTCCGCGCAGTGCACCGTGGCACCGGCCTCCGCGAGGAGCAGAGCGCTGGCGCGCCCTATCCCGTTGGCGGCGCCGGTGACGAAGGCGGTGCGGTCGGTGAGGTCGTACGCCGTGAGGGGCATGCCGGGACGGTACGGCCGGATCTGACGGGGCGTCAAGAAGCGCGCGAGAGGCTGTGGTGGCTTCAAAGGGCGGGCGCGGGCTGGCACTTGGGGCACCAGTAGGTGGGGCGCTCGCGGCCCGCCGGATCGCGCTGGGCCGCGGTGCGGATGGGCGTCCGGCAGCGGGGGCAGGGGCGGCCGGCCCGGCCGTAGATGTACGCCTGGCGGACCGGACGGTCCTTGTTCGCTTCCAGGAGCTGCTTCGCGGTGGTCACGAGGCGCTCGGGGGAGGGGAGTTCGCCGATCGGCAGCCAGGGCACCACCCGCAGGGCGAAGCAGATCTCCGACTTGAAGACATTGCCGACCCCGGCGAGGTTGCGCTGGTCGAGCAGGGCGTCGCCGATGGTGCGGTCGGGGTCCTGGAGGAGGTTGCGCAGGGCACAGTCCGCGTCCCAGTCCGGGCCGAGGAGGTCCGGGCCCAGATGCCCGACCGCCTTCGACTCGTCCTGGGTGCGCAGCAGTTCCAGTACCGGCAGCCGGTAGCCGACGGCTGTGTGCTCCGGGTTGCCGAGGATCGCCCGGATCTGGTGGGCGGGGCCTCCGCCCCAGCGCTCGCCGGGCCGGTAGATCCGCCAGGACCCGTCCATGCGCAGATGGGAGTGGAGGGTGAGGCCGCCCTCGATCCGGGTCAGCAGATGCTTGCCGCGCGGGGTCACGTCGAGGACGGCCCGCCCGGTGAGGTCCGCCGTGGCGAACCGCGGCACCCGCAGATCGGACCGGGTCAGCACCTGCCCGGCCAGCGCCGTGTGCAGTCGGCGCGCGGCCTGGTAGACGGTGTCGCCTTCGGGCATGGGTCCATTCTGCCGGGGGTGGCCGGGGAATGCCGCCGGGCGGGGCCGGCCTGCGAGCGGGGCCGCCGCAGGGCGCCCTTGCCCGGGGCGGGTCAGGGTCTCAGGCGCAGCCCCCTCGGGGTCGGGACGAAGCCCGCGGTCTCCAGGGTCCGGGCGAGGGGCGACGTCAGGGCGGGGTCGCCGTTGGCCCGCTCCACGGTGATCGTGCCGAGCCGGCCCGCCCGCGCCGCACCCGCGAGGGCCCCGGAGGCAGCGGTCAGGGCCGCATCGTCCGGCTCGGTCGCCCAGCAGAGCAGGGACTTGCCGCCGCGCTCCAGATACAGCACCAGCTCGCCGTCGACCAGGACCACCATGGAGCCCGCCTTGCGGCCCGGCTTGTGCCCGGCGCCGTTGGGCGGCTCGGGCCAGGGCAGCGCGGCCCCGTAGGCGTTGGCCGGGTCTGCGGCCGCGAGGACGACCGCCTGCGGGGCGGTGTGCGCGTCGGAGGACCGGTCCCGGGCGGTGGCGGCCGCCCGCAGCCGGTCCACCGCGCCGTCCATCGCGAACTGGGCCGCCCCGAGCCCCTCCACCACATAGCCCCGCCGGGCCTGCCCGCTGTCCTCGAACGCGGCCAGAATCCGGTACGTGGCCGAGAAGCCGCCCTCGACTCCCTCGGCCTGCACCGCACCCCGGGTGACCACGCCGTGCCGGTCCAGGAGGGTGCGGGCCAGGGCGTGGGCGCGGTGGGTCGGGTCGGGCTCGCGCGGTGGGAGCAGGGACCAGCGGCCCGAGACGGTCGGCGGGCCGGTGCGCGAGGCCGGGCGGGCCGCGGCGGTCAGGGTGCCGTAACGGCCGCGCGGGACGGGCCGCTTGGCGCGGTGGGCGGTGGAACCCGCGGTGCGCCCGGAGCCGAGCAGGGCCCGCAGGGGGGCCAGGGTGTCGTTGGTGAGCCGCCCGGACCACGCCAAGTCCCATACGACGTCCGCCAGTTGGGGATCGGTTGCCTCGGGGTGGGTGGTGGCGCGGACCTGATCGGCGAGCTGGCGGAAGAACAGGCCGTAGCCGGGCGCCAGCGCGGTGAGCACCGATTCGTGGAGCGCGGTCAGTTCGAGCGGATGCGGGGGCGGCAGGAGGAGCGGGGCCGCGTCGGCGAGGTAGAGGGAGACCCAGCCGTCCTTGCCGGGCAGCGCGCCCGCCCCCACCCAGACGACCTCGCCGGTCGTGGTCAGCTCGTCGAGGAGGGCTGGGCCGTAGTCGGACACCCGGGACGGCAGGATCAGCTTCTCCAGGGCCGAGGCGGGGACGGCGGCGCCCTGCAACTGCTCCACGGCACGGGCCAGCCCGTCGATACCGCGCAGGCCGCTGCTGCCGAGGTGCTGCCACTGGGGCAGGAAGGTGGCGAGGGCGGCGGGCGGCACCGGCTCCAGCTCCTGGCGCAGCGCGGCCAGGGAGCGGCGGCGCAGCCTGCGCAGGATCGTCGCGTCGCACCACTCCTGGCCGATGCCCGCCGGATGGAACTCGCCCTGGACGACCCGGCCCGAGGCCGCGAGGCGTTGCAGCGCGCCGTCGGTGACCGCGGCGCCCAGGCCGAACCGGGCCGCGGCGGTGGCCGAGGTGAACGGGCCGTGCGTACGCGCGTACCGGGACAGCAGATCGCCGAGCGGGTCCTTGACCGGTTCGGTGAACGCCTCGGGGACGCCGACCGGCAGCGCCGTACCGAGCGCGTCCCGCAGGCGCCCCGCGTCCTCGATCGCCGCCCAGTGGTCGGTGCCGGCGATGCGGACCCGGATGGCGCGGCGCGCCGCACCCAGCTCCGGGGCCCAGCCGGGCTCGGCGCCCCGGGCCGCCAACTCGGCTTCGGTGAGCGGTCCGAGGACCCGCAGCAGGTCGGCGACGCCCTCGGCGTCCTTGATGCGGCGGTCCTCGGTGAGCCACTGGAGCTCCTGCTCCAGCTCGGTCAGGACCTCGGCGTCGAGCAGCTCGCGCAGCTCGGCCTGGCCCAGGAGCTCGGCGAGCAGGCGGGAGTCGAGGGAGAGCGCGGCGGCCCGCCGTTCGGCGAGGGGGGAGTCGCCCTCGTACAGGAACTGGGCGACGTAGCCGAACAGGAGGGAGCGGGCGAACGGGGACGGCTCGGGCGTGGTGACTTCGACCAGGCGCACCCGGCGGGCTTCGAGATCTCCCATCAGTTCGGTCAGGCCGGGCACGTCGAAGACGTCCTGGAGGCATTCGCGGACCGCCTCCAGGACGATGGGGAACGAGCCGAACTCGCTTGCCACCTGCAGCAGTTGGGCCGCACGCTGACGCTGCTGCCACAGCGGGGTGCGCTTGCCCGGGTTGCGCCGGGGCAGCAGCAGGGCGCGGGCGGCGCACTCGCGGAAGCGGGAGGCGAACAGCGCGGAACTGCCCACCTGGTCGGTGACGATCTGCTCGATCTCGCCCTTGTCGAACACCGCGTCCGCGGCTCCCACGGGGGCCTGGTCGCTGTCGTACGTCGAGTCGAGGTGCGCGGGGTCCTGGTCGAGGAGGTCCAGACCCATCAGGTCGGCGTCGGGCAGCCGCAGCACGATGCCGTCGTCGGCGTGCATGACCTGGGCGTCCATCCCGTACCGCTCGGCCAGGCGGGCGCCGAGCGCGAGCGCCCAGGGGGCGTGCACCTGGGCGCCGAAGGGGGAGTGGATGACGACGCGCCAGTCGCCGAGCTCGTCCCGGAAGCGCTCGACCAGGATCGTGCGGTCGTCCGGGATGTGGCCGCAGGCGCGGCGCTGCTCGTCGAGATAGCCGATCACGTTGTCCGCGGCCCAGGCGTCGAGGCCCGCGCTCAGCAGGCGCAGCCGGGCGTCGTCGGGCGTGAGCGAGCCGACCTCGCGCAGGAACGCGCCGAGCGCGCGGCCCAGTTCGAGCGGGCGGCCCAATTGGTCGCCCTTCCAGAAGGGCAGCCGGCCGGGCACTCCGGGGGCGGGCGAGACGAGGACCCGGTCGCGGGTGATGTCCTCGATCCGCCAGGAGGTGGTGCCCAGGGTGAAGACGTCGCCCACGCGCGACTCGTACACCATCTCCTCGTCGAGCTCGCCGACCCGGCCGCCGCCCTTCTTCGGGTCGGCCCCGGCCAGGAAGACGCCGAACAGGCCCCGGTCGGGGATGGTGCCGCCCGAGGTGACCGCGAGCCGCTGGGCGCCGGGCCGCCCGGTGACCGTGCCCGCCACCCGGTCCCACACGACCCGCGGCCGCAGCTCCGCGAAGGCGTCGGAGGGGTAGCGCCCCGCCAGCATGTCCAGGACCGCGGTGAACGCCGACTCGGGAAGCGCGGCGAAGGGCGCGGCCCGGCGCACCAGCGCCATCAGGTCGTCCACCTGCCAGGTGTCGAGCGCGGTCATCGCGACCAGTTGCTGGGCCAGCACGTCCAGCGGGTTGGACGGGACGCGCAGCGACTCGATCGCCCCGGTGCGCATCCGCTCGGTGACCACCGCCGACTGGACCAGGTCGCCGCGGTACTTGGGGAAGACCACCCCGGTGGAGACGGCGCCCACCTGGTGGCCCGCTCGGCCCACCCGTTGCAGCCCGGAGGCGACGGACGGGGGCGACTCGACCTGGACCACCAGGTCCACCGCGCCCATGTCGATGCCCAGTTCAAGACTGGAGGTGGCCACCACCGCCGGGAGCCGCCCGGCCTTCAGGTCCTCCTCCACGAGCGCCCGCTGCTCCTTGGAGACCGAACCGTGGTGCGCCTTGGCGAGCAGTGGCGGGGCCCCGGTGGCCGCGCCCGAACCGCCCATCAGGTCCGCCGGGGAGTGCGCCTCGGGGAGCGGCGCGCCGGTGGCCCGCTCGTACGCGATCTCGTTGAGCCGGTTGCACAGACGCTCGGCCAGACGGCGCGAGTTGGCGAACACGATGGTCGAGCGGTGCGCCTGGACCAGGTCGACGATGCGCTCCTCGACATGCGGCCAGATCGACGGCTTCTCGGCCCCCTCCTGGGCGTCGGCCGCCGGTGAGCCCGCCAGCTCGGCCAGGTCCTCCACCGGCACGACCACGGAGAGGTCGAACTCCTTGGCGGAGGGCGGCTGGACGATCTCGACCTTGCGCTGGGGCGAGAGGTAGCGCGCTACCTCGTCGACCGGACGCACCGTCGCGGACAGGCCGATGCGGCGGGCGGGCTTCGGGAGCAGCTCGTCCAACCGCTCCAGGGAGAGCGCCAGATGGGCGCCCCGCTTGGTGCCGGCTACCGCGTGCACCTCGTCCAGGATCACCGTCTCGATGCCTTCGAGCGCCTCGCGCGCGGCAGACGTGAGCATCAGGAACAGCGACTCGGGGGTGGTGATCAGGATGTCCGGCGGCCGGGTGGTCAGGGCCCGGCGCTCGGCGGCCGGGGTGTCACCGGACCGGATGCCGACCCGGATCTCCGGCTCGGGCAGCCCGAGCCGGACCGACTCCTGGCGGATCCCGGTCAGCGGGGAGCGCAGGTTGCGCTCCACGTCGACCGCGAGGGCCTTGAGGGGAGACACGTACAGCACCCGGCAGCGCTTCCTCGCCTCCGCGGGCGGGGGCGTGGCGGCCAGCCGGTCGAGCGCGGCGAGGAAGGCGGCGAGGGTCTTGCCGGACCCGGTCGGCGCGACGACCAGGACGTCCGACCCTTCCGCGATCGCCCGCCACGCGCCTTCCTGCGCCGCGGTGGGCGCGGTGAAGGCCCCCGTGAACCAGCCGCGCGTCGCGGGGGAGAAGGTGTCCAGCGCTGTCCGTGCCATGGTCCCCATCGTGCACCCACCCACTGACAATGGCCCGGACCTGCGAGAATGAAGGCGTGGACGGGGTCGAGGAATGGGCACGGCACTGGCGGTACCCGGAGCTGCCCGGCCTGGATCTGCTCCGGGCCAGATATGTGAGCCACTCCTTCCCGCGGCACGCCCACGAAGGCTTCGTCCTCGGCGCGGTCCGCACCGGGGTCGAGGACGTGGTCCTGCCCGGCGAGACGCTCCGGGCGCGCCCCGGCACCGTCGTCATGATCAACCCCGAGGTTCCGCACGCCGCGCACGCCGGGGTCCCCGAGGGCTGGACGTACGCCACGCTCTATCCCTCCGCGCGGCTCGTCGCCGAGATCGCGGCGGAGACCACCACCCTGCGCGGCACCGCCGGATTCGCCGAGAACATCGTCGAGGACCCGGACACCGCCCGGCTCATCCGGGACGTGCACCGGGCGGCGGAGCAGGGCAACGCGCTGACCGCCGACAGCGTGCTGCGCATCGCCGTCGCCCGGCTGCTGCGCCGCCACGGCCACGCCCTGCCCGAGCGCACGGCCCGTTCGGCGGGCGCGCGTGCCGCGGTGGCCGCGCGGGCCCGGCTGGTGGAGCGGCTGGCCGAGCCGCCGTCCCTGGAACAGCTGGCGAAGGAGCTGGGCACGAGCCCGTTCGCGCTGCTGCGCGCCTTCAAGGCCGAGTACGGGCTGCCGCCGCACACCTGGCTAACGGGCGAGCGGGTACGCCGGGCCCGCCGCCTCCTGGACGCGGGAACCGCCCCGGCCGAGGCCGCCGTCGCCGTGGGCTTCACCGACCAGCCGCACCTCAACCGGCACTTCACCCGGATCGTCGGCGTCACGCCCGGTGCCTACCGCCGCGAGCGGGCGGGCGCCTGAGGGCGCGCACGCGGGGGCGCAGTGCGGTGGAGGCCGCGTCGGAACGGCGGCGTGCAAGAACGTACAAGAACGGGACGCCGCCTTCTTCTAACGTCCGGGGGGTGGCAGCAGAACAGACAGCACCCCCAGACATACGCCCCGAAGCCGAGGTGAAGCCCGACGCGGCCGTCGTGCGCGACGCCCTGGGCGTCGGCATCGCCGTCGGGCTCTCCGGGTTCGCCTTCGGCGTGACCTCGGCCGGGTCCGGACTCGGCCTCCTGCAGACCTGCGCGCTCAGCCTGCTCGTGTTCACCGGCGCCTCGCAGTTCGCCCTCGTCGGCGCGCTCGCGGCGGGCGGGAACCCGTTCACCGCGGCGGCGGGCGCCTTCTTCCTCGGCACCCGCAACGCCTTCTACGGACTGCGCCTTTCCCAACTGCTCGCCCTGCCAAGGGCGTTGCGTCCACTGGCGGCGCAATGGGTGATCGACGAGACCACCGCGGTGACCCTCGCCCAGCCGACCCGGCGGGCCGCGCGCATCGGCTTCGCCGTCACCGGTCTCAGCCTGTACGTGCTGTGGAACCTGACCACGCTCGCCGGAGCCCTGGGCGCGCGGGCCCTGGGCGACACCGACGCCTGGGGGCTGGACGCCGCGAGCCCGGCGGTCTTCCTCGCGCTCCTCGCGCCCATGCTCACGACCTCCACCGAGCGCATCACGGCCGCCCTCGCCGTCGTCCTCGTCCTGGCGCTGCTGCCGGTGCTGCCCGCCGGAGCGCCCGTCCTGGTCGCCGCGCTCGCCGCGCCCGTCGTGCTCTTCCTGAAGGGGCGGACCCCGGCGGGGCGGACCGACCCGGCCGGGTCCGGGACACACGGGTCCCAGGGCGGCATGGACCCGGAACGGCCGGGCGAGAGCGGGAACTCCGCGAAGGGAGAAGCGCGTTGAACGTCTGGATCGCCATCGCGGCCACCGCCCTCGGCTGCTACCTCGTCAAGCTCCTCGGCCTGCTGGTCCCCGCCGGAGCCCTGGAGCGACCGCTCGTCAAGCGGCTCGCCGCGCTGCTGCCGGTGGCCCTGCTCGCCGCCCTCACCGCGCAGCAGACCTTCAGCAGCGGCCACCAGGTGCTGCTCGACGCCCGGGCGGCCGGGCTCGCGGCAGCGGCCGTCGCGCTGGTGCTGCGCGCCCCGTTCCTGGTGATCGTGGGGGCGGCCGTACTCGTCACGGCGGGCGTACGCGCCCTCGGCGGCTGACCGGGGCGGGGCGGCCGGACGGGTCTGCGCCCGGCCACCCCGCCCTGCCCCGCCAGGTCACCCGATGGCGCGGCCGTGGGCCCGCAGTGTGCGCAGCGCCTCGATCGTCACCATGGGGCGGCACTCCAGGGCCGTGCCGGGCGCCCACGCGCGCCAGCGGATCGGCCAGCCGCCGTCCTCGCACTGCTCCGCCTCCAGGTGGTCGAGCGAGCGCTTCATCTCCTCGTCGGTGAACCAGCGGCGGGCCAGCGACTCGGGCACCGGCGCGTAGTCGTGCGGGAAGTGGTGCTCGCCCGGGGCGTACCCCTCGGCGACCGGATAGTCGGCGGCCCGTGCCGGGTCGAGCACCGCGAGCCCCTGCTCCCTGACCAGTCGGCCGAGCCGGTCGGCGGCCGCCTCGGCGCGGGACCGGTCGGGGGCACCGTCCAGGAAGGCGACGGCCGCCTCCACCTCGTACGGATGCGTCCGCCCCAGCGAGTCGACCGCGGCCCAGCAGAAGTCGGTGGCCCGGAACAGCCACGCGTGCCACACCTCGTTGCGGTGCAGCAGCCCGACCACCGGGCCCGTGGTCAGCAGGGCGCTGGGCGGGTCGTCGAGCACCGGGACGAACGGCGCTGCCGGATAGCCGCGCTGCGAGGGGTGCAGCGCGGGCAGCGCGCCGTCCTTGGTGGAGACGTCCGTCAGATAGCGGCACATCCGCTCCACGCGCTGCCCGCCGACCCGGCCCACCGAGTCCAGGACCCGCAGCGCGTGCGCGGTGTGCAGGGGCTGGCTGACGGGGCCGCGCAGATCGGGTTCGAGCGCGTGGCCGTAGCCGCCGTCGTCACCCTGATAGGCGGAGAGTGCCGCCTCGACGGCGTCGGCGTCCCTGCCGAGGAAGTGATAGGCGAACCGGCGCTGTTCGAGCACCCTGGCTGTCAGCCAGATGAAGTGTTCGGCGCGCGCGAGGGGTGAGTCGGGGGAGTGGGGGGATGCTCCGGAACCAGCCATGGGGGAGACGGTAGGGCTCCTGGAGCCGTGGGCAAGCCCTGCGGCCGGGGCTGCACTCTCAGGGGCGGGATACTTGAGTCATGCGGTTGACGATTTTCTGGGAGCGGATGTCCGAGCACTTCGGCGCCGGCTACGCGGACTCCTTCGCACGGGACCATGTGATGACGGAACTGGGCGGGCGCACCGTGCACGAGGCGCTCGACGCGGGCTGGGAGGCGAAGGACGTCTGGCGGGCGGTCTGCGCCGCCATGGACGTGCCCGCCGACAGGCGGTGACATCAGCCCCTCGGGGGCGCGCGTGACGGTGGCCGAAACAGGATGGGTGCGCGCCGCCGCGGGACCGCGGGACGGCCGCCTTCGGGTGAAGGCCCCTGTTGTGGGTGACGGGGGCGGCTCCCCGTCGGGCGGCCGGATCGGGTACGGCGGCCCGTTGTCGGACCCATGGGCGAGACTTGCTCCGTGGCACCGACTGATGAGATCGACACTGACGACCGCGGAGCCGGCCCGGCGGACGGCCTGCGCGGCGACCCGCCGGGCTCCGGCGAACCTCCGGCGAGCCCCCTGAGGGCAGGCGGTCCCGCCCGCATGCCCCGCTGGCTGCCCCGGGCCGCGGTGCTCGTCCTTGCCCTGTACGCCTGTTTCCAGCTGGGCAGTTGGGCCTTCCACCAGCTCATCGGCCTGCTGATCAACATCCTGATCGCGTTCTTCGTCGCCCTCGCCATGGAGCCCGCGGTCGGCCGGATGGCGGCCCGCGGCATGCGCCGGGGCCTGGCCACGTTCCTGGTCTTCCTCGCCCTGACGATCGCCACGGTCGGCTTCGTGGTGCTGCTCGGCTCGATGCTGGCGGGGCAGATCGTCGACATGGTCGAGCAGTTCCCCAAGTACCTCGACTCGGTGATCAACTGGGTCAACCACACCTTCCACACGGAGCTCTCGCGGGTCGAGGTGCGCGACAGTCTGCTCCACTCCGACTGGCTCCAGAAGTACGTCCAGAACAGCGCGACCGGCGTGCTCGACGTCTCCGCGACCGTCCTCGGCGGCCTGTTCCGCCTGCTGACGATCTTCTTGTTCTCGTTCTACTTCGCCGCCGACGGGCCGCGGCTGCGCCGGGCGATCTGCTCCGTGCTGCCCCCGGTCCGGCAGGCGGAGGTGCTGCGGGCCTGGGAGATCGCGGTCGACAAGACCGGCGGCTACCTCTACTCGCGCGGCCTCATGGCGCTCATCTCCGGCATCGCGCACTACGTACTGCTGGTGATCCTGGGCGTTCCGTACGCTCCGGCGCTGGCGGTCTGGGTGGGCCTGGTCTCCCAGTTCATCCCCACCATCGGCACCTACCTGGCGGGGGCGCTGCCCACGCTGATCGCCTTCACCGTGGACCCCTGGTACGCGGTGTGGGTGCTCGGGTTCGTCGTGGTCTACCAGCAGTTCGAGAACTACATGCTGCAACCCAAGCTCACGGCGAAGACGGTGGACATCCATCCGGCGGTCGCCTTCGGCTCGGTGATCGCGGGCACGGCCCTCATGGGCGCGGTCGGCGCCCTCATCGCGATCCCGGCGGTCGCCACGCTGCAGGCGTTCCTCGGCGCCTATGTGAAGCGGTACGACGTGAGCGACGACCCCCGGGTCCACGGCAGGCACCAGCCGCGCGCCTCGGCCCCCGCGGACGCCGCCTGAACCGACTCCCCGAGCCGCCTCAGGAGGCGGCCCGCCGGGTCCGCGCGTAGTGGCGGCGCGCGCGGTCGCGGTTGCCGCAGTCGCCCGAGCTGCACCAGCGCCGGGTGCCGCCGCGCGTGCGGTCCAGGAAGAACCAGCCGCAGCCGGGGCCCGCGCAACGCCGCACCCGCGACAGCTCGGGGCCGCTCAGCAGTTCCTCCGCCCGCAGTGCGAGCGCGTGCCGCAGATCCGCTGCCCGCTCGGCGCGCGGCTCCCAGCGCAGCGGAAGCGAGGGCGGCAGATCGGCCGCCTCACGGGCGCGCAGCAGCGTCTGACGCAATGCCGCCCAGGCGGCCCCGGGAGGCTCCTGGCCCTGCGTGAGAGCGTCCAGCAGCGCACCCAGACAGTCGCGCAGCGCCCGCAGCGCGGCCAGTTCGCGCGCGGTCGCGCCTTCGCCGGCCGTGTCGGCCGCGGCACGCAACCGCGCCGTCGCGTCGGCGCCGAATAGTCCGGCCCTCGCAGCCCAGTCGAGCCAGCCCGCGAAGCCCTCCGTGACCCGCTCGGCCCGGCGGGTCTCGTCCAAGCGCCACGCCTCGGTGTTGACGAAGTCGAGGACGGGATGGCCGCCGACGAACGAGGGCCCGACCGGGTCCTGCTCCCTGCCCTGGCCCCTCCGGTCCGCCGGGCCCGGGTCCGGGGGGCTGGTCTTCGTGTAGCTCACCGTTCCATCCTAAGCGGCCGACAGAAAAACTAACGAGCAAAAGCTCTTTAACTTGTTAGAGTCGAGTTATGGACAGTGAACTGCCGGAGCGGGGCGGCGGTACGCCGCGCGAGCGCTTCCACGCCGGACTGAGGGCGGGAGCCGGGCTGGCGACAGCGTCGTTCCTGCTGGCCATCAGCTTCGGTGCGATCAGCCAGGCGCAGGGCTGGGGGCCGGTCGCCCCCATCGTCTGCTCGCTGATCGTCTTCTCCGGCTCGGCGCAGTTCGCGCTGGCCGCGACGCTCGGAGCGGGCGGCGGAGTGATCGCGGCCGTGACCGCCGCGGCGCTGGTCAACGTCAGATTCGTTCCTATGGGCATAGCCGTCGCCAGGGATCTGCGCGGCGGCCGGCTGCGCCGCGCCCTGGAGGGGCAGGCCGTGGTCGACGGCTCGTGGGCCGCCGCGCACCTGGGCGGCGGACGGTTCGACCGCCCCTTCCTCTTCGGCGCGACCGCCGCACAGTGGCCCGCCTGGGTGGCGGGCACCGCCCTGGGCGTCGCGGTGGCACCCGACCCCGCGCTGCTGCGCACCCTTGGCCTCGACGTGCTCACGCCAGGGCTGTTCGTGGTCCTGCTGCTCGACGAGGTGCGCCGAAACCGCGCGGGCCGACTGCCCGCGGTCCTGGGCGCGGTGATCGCGGGGGTGCTGCTCCTCGTGCTGCCGAGCGGCCCGGCCCTGATCGGGGCCGCGGCGGCCGCCCTCCTCGCGCAGGTCCGCCGCCCGGCAGCGACACCGACCGGTTCGGACCCGGCGGAACGGGCAGACACGAAGGAGGCCTCGCGATGATGCTCTGGACGGCGATCGGCGCCGTGGCGGTGCTCAGTTTCGTCCTGAAGGGCGTCGGCCCGGCGCTGCTCGGCGGCCGCGAACTCCCGTTCCGTACGCGCTCGGTGATCGCCCTCCTGGCCCCCGCCCTGCTCGCCGGGTTCGTCGTCGTGGAGGTTGCGGGGCCGCGCTGGGCAGCCGTCGACGGCACGGCCCTGGCGGGTCTCGCCGCCGCCGTCGCCCTGCGCCTCGCCCGCGCGCCCCTGCCGGTCGCCCTGCTGGGCGCGGTGGCCGTCGCCGCCCTGCTGAGGTTCACCCTGGGGTGAGACGTGCGGGGTCGGGACGCTGGACGGGCTGCCTGCCGCGAAAGGGGTGGCCCGGCTTCGGCGCGCTCAGTGGAAGCAGAGGCAGAAGGGGTGGCCCGCCGGGTCCGCGTAGACCCGCCAGTTGGCCTCCGGGCGGAGCTGGTCCGTCCGCTCCAGCACGGTCGCGCCGAGGGCGAGCGCCCGCTTCTCCTCCCCGTCGAGGTCGTCCACGTCGAAGTCCAGGTGGAGCTGTTGCGGGTGCTGCTGGCCGGGCCACTCGGGCGGCCGGTAGCCGTCCACCCGCTGACAGGCCAGCGGCGCTCCCTCGAACCCGTGCACCTCGACCCAGCCGTCGTCGTCCTGGTCCGCCACCACCCGGCCGCCCAGCAGCTCCGCGTAGAACTCCGCGAGCCGTACCGGGTCGGCGCAGTCCAGCGCGACCGCCTGCAGCTTTCGGATCATGACGTACTCCTCGCTCTCCGGCCGCTTCCGCGACGTCCCCGTTACGGGAGGGGTCGTACCCGTCGCAAGGTCGGCCATGCGCGGCGCCGGGCCGTTCGCCGTGGGGTGCGTGGCGGGGCTCGATCGAGGCGGAGCGGCAAGAAGGTGGGCCGGAACTGGCGGCGGGCCGGAACGGGGCGCTCCGGCCCGCGTGGTGCGCTTGACACCAAAATCGAACATCCATTCTCATGGGGTTCCGGCCCTGTGTTTGCACGGGTTCCACCGCGATTCCGGTGGAGTTATCCACAGGCTGGAAGGACGTCGGGGCCCATTGTCAGTGGCAGGGGTTAGCGTCTTTGACGTGAAGCGATCGACTCAAGCAAATCGGGTGGAACCCATGGCAGGAACTGACCGCGAGAAGGCGCTCGACGCCGCGCTCGCACAGATTGAACGGCAATTCGGGAAGGGCGCGGTGATGCGCCTGGGCGAGCGGCCGAATGAGCCCATCGAGGTCATCCCCACCGGGTCGACCGCGCTCGACGTGGCGCTCGGCGTCGGCGGTCTGCCGCGCGGCCGCGTGGTGGAGGTGTACGGCCCGGAGTCCTCCGGCAAGACGACCCTGACGCTGCACGCCGTGGCCAACGCCCAGAAGGCCGGCGGCGCGGTGGCGTTCGTGGACGCGGAGCACGCCCTTGACCCCGAGTACGCGAAGAAGCTCGGCGTCGACATCGACAACCTGATCCTGTCGCAGCCGGACAACGGCGAGCAGGCGCTGGAGATCGTCGACATGCTGGTCCGCTCCGGCGCGCTCGACCTGATCGTCATCGACTCCGTGGCGGCCCTGGTGCCGCGCGCGGAAATCGAGGGCGAGATGGGCGACTCGCACGTGGGCCTCCAGGCCCGTCTGATGAGCCAGGCGCTCCGGAAGATCACCAGCGCGCTCAACCAGTCCAAGACCACCGCGATCTTCATCAACCAGCTCCGCGAGAAGATCGGCGTGATGTTCGGCTCCCCGGAGACCACGACCGGTGGCCGGGCGCTGAAGTTCTACGCCTCGGTACGTCTCGACATCCGCCGCATCGAGACGCTCAAGGACGGCACGGACGCGGTGGGCAACCGCACCCGCGTCAAGGTCGTCAAGAACAAGGTCGCGCCGCCCTTCAAGCAGGCCGAGTTCGACATCCTGTACGGCCAGGGCATCAGCCGCGAGGGCGGCCTGATCGACATGGGCGTCGAGCACGGCTTCGTCCGCAAGGCGGGTGCCTGGTACACGTACGAGGGCGACCAGCTCGGCCAGGGCAAGGAGAACGCCCGTAACTTCCTGAAGGACAACCCCGATCTCGCCAACGAGATCGAGAAGAAGATCAAGGAGAAGCTGGGCGTCGGTGTCCGGCCGGAGGAGCCGACGGCCGAGCCCGGCAAGGACGCCTCCGGCGAGAGCGCCCCCGCGGCGGACGCGGCCGCGGTGCCGGCCCCGGCCACCAAGGCCAAGACGGCCAAGGCCGCCGCTGCCAAGAGCTAGCGGTGACGCGCAGGACCGAATGGGCCGACCCCGAGGAGCCGGGTCCGAGGAGGACCCGCTCCCGACGGGGCGGCCCGGATGGAACGGGCGACGGCACCGACTCGTCGAGGGCCGAGAAGGAGCCGCCGCCGCAGGACCCGGCTGAGCGGGCGCGGGCCATCTGCCTGCGCCTGCTCACCGGGACCCCCCGGACACGCAAACAGCTCGCCGACGCCCTGAAGAAGCGGGAGATTCCCGATGACGTCTCCGACGAGGTCCTCTCCCGCTTCGAGGAAGTCGGACTGATCAACGACGCGGCGTTCGCCGACGCCTGGGTGGAGTCCCGCCACCACGGGCGTGGCCTCGCCCGTCGCGCACTGGCACGCGAGCTGCGCACCAAGGGTGTGGACTCCTCGGTCATCGACGAGGCCGTCGCCCAGCTCGACTCCGACCGGGAGGAGGACACGGCACGCGAACTGGTGGCGCGCAAACTCCGCTCCACCCGGGGCCTCGACCGCGACCGCCGGATCCGCCGCCTCGCCGGGATGCTGGCCCGCAAGGGGTATCCGGAGGGCATGGCCCTGAGAGTGGTCCGCCAGGCCCTGGAGCAGGAGGGCGAGAACGCGGACGACCTGTACGAGATGTGAGGCGTGCGCCGCTTGAGCCGATGGGCGAGGGGCGCAGGGTGGGGCACGTCATGCGTTGCGCGCCTCGTGATCCGCGTGGCGTGAGGTGGAGTCCGCGCGGTGTCGCCTGCGAGTGGCATGGGGCGGGGCTGGCGCGGTGTTGCCTGCGAGGTGTGATCCGTGAGGTGTGACGGGTGAGGCATGGTCCGGGGATGTGGTGACTCGCGAGGGTGGCGTGTGGCCTTCGGCCTGGACGCGCACGCCCCTGGCCGGTCGACCAGGGGCGCCGCTGCGCCCGGGCTGGTCAGTCGGCCGGAGCGGTGGCTGGAGCCGTGGCTGGAGCAGTGATCGGTAGACCGGCCGCGCGCCACGCCTGATAGCCGCCGATCAGGTCGGTCACCCGGTGCAGCCCCAACTGCCGTAGCGACACTGCCGCGAGGGACGAGGCGTACCCTTCGTTGCAGATCACCACCACCCGCAGATCGTGGCCGGTCGCCTCGACGGCGCGGTGGCTGCCCTGAGGATCGAGTCGCCATTCCAGTTCGTTGCGCTCCACCACCAGGGCTCCGGGGATCAGGCCGTCCCGGTCGCGCAGCGCCGCATACCGGATGTCCACCAGAAGGGCACCGGCGGCTGCTTCCGCGAAGGCCTCCTCGGCGGTCACCCGGTCGAGGTCGGCCCTGACCCGGTCGAGCAGGACGTCGATGCCCACCGGTTGTGTACGTTCCGCGCTCACTGCCAGTCCTCCGGACGCTCGACCTGCTCGATGCGGAGCACCGCGCCCGTACGGCTGTAACGCCGGATGAGCGGGAGCGGCGGATAGTAGGCGTGCACGGAGATCGCATGCTGGGTGCCCGATTCGTTCCGCACCTCGTGCACATGATGCGGCCCGAACGCCCGCCCCTTCCCGGCGCCCAACTCCCTTGAACGGTCCAGCCCTTCGGCCAGTTCCAGGGTCTTCCAGCCCTCGGTGGGCAGCCGGGCCGCCAGCGAGTCCTCGCGCAGCGCGCCGGACGCGGTGGCGAACGCGCCGTGGGAGCCGCCGTGGTCGTGCCATCCCGTACCGGTCCCCGGCGGCCAGCCGATCAGCCAGGCTTCGCTGCCGCCCGGCCCGTCGAGGCGAATCCAGGTGCGGCCCTCCACGTCGAGGGGCAAGGAGGCGACCAGCGCGGAGTCCGCAGCGGTACGTCGAACGAAGTCGAGCAGTTCTGTTTCGGTCGGAGCGGAGGCGGAGGCGGAGGCGGAGTCGGAGGCGGAGGCGGAGTCGGAGTCGGGGCCAGGGGCGGGGGTGGCAGGGGTACTTACGGAGAGCGACACGGCAGACCGTCCTGAGGAGTTCGCGAATGCGCGCGTACGGCCGTCGGCGACACAAGGGCGCGGCGGCACGGCGCGAAGGAAGAAGGCGAATCAGCAGGACGGACGACACACGCAGCCCGCATAGCGGACGAGGTCCATATGGACCCTCCGCCACAGGCGCACATCGGTGTCGGTCACGTTCCGGAGTAGACCATGAGCGGAGGTGTCGGTCAATCGGTGTTCAGATGGCGGATATCGGAGGTGAGTAGGGGCGGCTGGGTGTGGGGTGGCTGTTGGTCGTCTGCCAGTCGTTGATTGTCAGCCGTCAGCCGTCAGCCGTCAGCCGTCAGCCGTCAGCCGTCAGCCGTCAGCCGTCAGCCGTCAGGCGACCCATGACCCATCACCGCTGGCTGATGACAGATGACAGATGACAGATGGCAGAGGACAGACGCCAGATTTCAATTAGCCGCCGTCAGATGACAGGCACCAATCACCGGCTGACAGATACCAACCAGGCCAATTCGTGCATCAACTGACCACTAACAGAAGTCAGTTGACGTCCGCCGTCCGTCCCTCCGCCTCCGCGACATCTGCTGCCGCGCCAGCACTCGCGCCAGGATCCTCAACACCCCCACCAGCATCGCCCCTCCCCGCTTCACCCCGTACCGCATCGGCTGCAGCGTGCAGTTGTGCGGGCTGTACGCCGTTGAACGCTGCGACCAAATGCCCGTCGGGGCGTACGAGTAGGACGGTGTGGGCGGGGGCGCCGGGGTAGTCCTCGGCCACCAGGAGTTCGGCGTCCAAGGGCAGTGCCGACACCGCGGCGGTCAAGCGGGGCATGATGCCGGCCGTGAGCCAGTGGCGGCGGTCCCACACGCCGGTGCCCGGCGCGACCAGGACGACCAGGAGTCTGCCCTTGCCGAGCCGGTCCCGCAGGGTCACGGCCGAGCCGTCGGGGGCCGTGACGCCCACGTCGGCGACGGGTGCGCCCGGTTGCGTGCCCACCGGGATATGGGACTCGGCGTAGGGGGGCATGAGGGGGGAGTGCGGGTAGGCGGGGGGCGCGCCGAGCGGCCCGCGCCCCAGGTGGCCGTCGGTCACGAGCGCGTCGTGGCCGCGTGCGGCGCCCGGAATCCAGCCGCGCGGCCCGGCGCCGCCGCGCAGGATCGGCAGGGACTGGTCGGCCGCGCGCAGCCGGGCCGCGACCGCCGCCCGGCGTTCCGTCTGGTAGCTGTCCAGGAGCACCTCCGAGGCGCCGTGGTGCCAGGCCTGGGCCAGCTTCCAGGCGAGGTTCTGCGCGTCTCGCAGGCCCTCGTCCAGGGCCTGCGTACCGAGCGCGCCGAGGAGGTGCGCGGCGTCCCCGGCCAGGAAGGCGCGGCGGACCCGCCAGCGCCGAGCCAGACGGTGGTGCACGGTGTGGACGCCGGTGTCGAGGAGCTCGTACGGCGGTGTCGACCCGCACCAGCCCGCCAGCGTGTCCCGGACGCGGCCCACCAGGGCGTCGGGCGTGACCAGTTCGGCGCGGGGCGGGAGCAGCCAGTCCAGTCGCCAGACGCCGTCATGGAGCGGGCGGGCCGTCACCTCGTCGCCGCTGGCGCGCCACGGAGGCAGCCGGTGGAGCAACGCCTCGCCGGGCCAGGGGAGTTCGGTGCGCAGTGTCACGACGGCCTGGCGTTCCACCGCCGTGCGACCGGCGAAGCGGATGTCGAGCAGTTTGCGGACGGTGGAGCGGGCGCCGTCGCAGCCGATGACGTAGCTGCCGCGCCACCAGGTGCCGCCGGGGCCCGAGGTGTGGACCGAGACCCCTGCGGCGTCCTGTTCCAATGTGTCGACGCGGCTCTGCGTGACCACGCGTACGAGACCGGACGCGGCGAGGGTGTCGCGCAGCCCGCGCGTCAAGGCGTGCTGTGGCAGGTGGACCGGCGACGGGTCCGCGTCCGGGGCCTCGCCGAACGCGACGTGGCGCACCAGCCGACCGCGCCGCATGGACCGCCAGGCGACCCAGCGGGTGCCCGCGTCGCGCACCGTGGTGCCGCCGAGGCCCGCCACGAAGGAGGCGGTGTCCGGGCGCAGTACGACGGTGCGGACGGGGCGGGCTTCGTCGTCGCCCGGGCCTTCGTCGAGGACCACGGACGGCACACCCTGGGCGGCGAGGGAGAGTGCCAGCGCGAGTCCGACCGGACCCGCGCCGACGACGATCACCGGGTCCACGGCGTGGCTCCCGACGCGGGTCGGGACGGCTTGCAGGTGGCGCGGGGAACCCGGTGCACGATCACAGAACGTATGCAACCCACTGCGCGTGCTTGCGTCAAGTGACGGAGGCAGCGACGCGAACGTCACTGCCTCATGTGCCGTCAGTTCGTCGACGCGGGTGCCACGTCGGGACCGTCGGCCCCTTCGGCAGCAAGCAGGGTGCCCGTGCCGGGGGCCGACCCCATGGCGATGCCGGTCTTCGCCCGGCGACCGCGCTTCTCGATCCAGGTGGCGAGCGCCGAGAGCACCAGACACATCGCCACGTAGATGGAGCCGATGACGACAATGGTCGAGACGTACGGGTACTGGCCGTTGACCTGGGTGTTGCTCGCGATCAGACGCGCGGTCTGGAGCAGCTCCGGGTACAGGATGATGAAGCCGAGCGAGGTGTCCTTGAGGGTGACGACGAGCTGGCTGATGATCGTCGGCAGCATCGCCCGGACGGCCTGCGGCATGAGGACGCTGGTCATGACCTGCGTCTTGCTCATGCCCAGTGCGTACGCCGCCTCGCGCTGCCCCTTGGGCACGGAGTTGACGCCGGCGCGCAGCACCTCGGCCTGGACGCAGCCGTTGTAGATCGACAGGCCGAGGGCCAGTGCCCACATCGAGTAGTCGGTGAGGAACCCGACCCAGACCGCGTAGATCGTGATGAGCAGCGGGATGGAACGGAACAGCTCGATGAAGGCGGTGGCCGCCCAGCGGACCGGCTTGTGGTCGGAGAGCCGGGCCACCGCGAGCAGTACGCCGAGCACCAGCGAACCCACGGCGGCGAGGCCGAACGCCTTGAGGGTGGCGAGGACCGCGTCGGCGATGTTCTGCCGGATGCCCGCGTAGTTGAAGATGTCCCACATCGCGTAGTCGAGGTCGCCCTTGTCCGAGAGCCGGACGATCGCGACGGCGATCAGGGCGAGCAGCGCGAGGGAGCCGATGACGGCGTAGATCCGGTTGCGTACGACGGCCTTGGGGCCGGGGGCGTCGTAGAGAACGCTGGCGCTCATCGGGCGACCTCCATGCGGCGCTCAAGCAGGCGGAAGAGACCGCTCATGGCGAAGGTGACGATCAGATAGCCGAGAGCAACCCACAGGAAGACGGGGACGATGTCATATCCCTGGTCACTCATCAGTTTCTGCCAGCCGAACAGTTCGGTGACGCTGAAGGCTCCGGCGATCGCCGAGTTCTTGGTGAGGGCGATGAAGATGGAGCTCAGCGGGGGGATGACCGTCCGTGTCGCCTGCGGAAGCACGATGATGCGCAGGGTCTGCGTGAAGCTCATGCCGATCGAGCGCGCGGCCTCGGCCTGACCCAGCGGCACCGTGCTGATGCCGGACCTGACGGCCTCGCAGACGAACGAGGCGGTGTAGAAGCCGAGCGCGAGCGAACCCAGCAGGAACGGGCTCATCCCGGGAAAGAGGATCTCCGGCACGACGAAGAAGAAGACCAGGAACAGCAGCGTGAGCGGGGTGTTGCGGAGCAGCGTCACCCAGGCGGTGCCGAAGAAGCGCAGCGGCGGCACGGGGGAGACCCGGAATCCGGCGAGCAGCAGGCCGAGCACCAGGGCGATGACCGAGCTGACGGCCGTGATCTCCACGGTGCCTATGAAGCCGTCGCGGAAGTCCGCGAAATGGTCGAGCAGTACGTTCATGAGGTCTCCGCGTCGGCGGGCAGCGGCTGGGTCATCGGGTGGCGGCAGGGCTTGGCGCCCCGTACCGGGTACGGGGCGCTTCCAGCGGTGTCGGTCAGTAGCGGACGACGGCCGGCGGGGCCTGGTAGGTGGAGCCGGACAGGCCGAGCGTGGCGTCGTAGATCTTCTTGTAGGTGCCGTCCTGCTCGTGCTTCTCCAGGGCGGCGTTGATGAAGTCGCGCAGCGCCTTGTCGTCCTTGTTCATGCCGATGCCGTACGGCTCCTCGGTGAACGGCTTGCCGACCACGTGGAGCTTGCCGGAGTTCTTGGCGGCGTAGCCCTTGAGGATCGCGTCGTCGGTGGTGACCGCGTCGACCTGCTTGGACAGGAGCTGCTGCACGCAGTCCGAGTACTTGGAGAGCTCGACGACGGAGGCGCCGTACTCGGGCTTCTTGATCTCCTGCAGCGGCGTGGAGCCGACGATCGAGCAGACCTTCTTGCCCTTGACGGAGTCCTTGCCGGTGATGGAGGTGTCGTCCTTGCGGACGAGCAGGTCGGCACCGGCCTTGTAGTACGGTCCGGCGAAGCCGACGAGCTTCTTGCGCTTGTCGTTGATCGTGTAGGTGCCGACGTAGTAGTCGACCTGCCCCTTGGAGATCGCGGTCTCGCGCACGCCGGAGTCGACGGTCTTCCACTCGATCTGGTCGGCCTTGAAGCCCAGGTCGGCGGCGATCATCTTGGCGATCTCGACGTCGAAGCCGGAGCGCTCCTTGGTCGACTGGTCCTCGAAGCCGAGGTAGGGCTGGTCGGCCTTGGAGCCGATGATCAGCTTGCCGCGCGACTTGGCCGCCTTGAAGGTCGCCGAGTCGAGGGTGACGTTCGAGGCGACGGTGTAGGTCGGCAGCTGCGGTGCGCCGCTGGAGCCCGGCTGGGCCGACTGCTTGTCACCGGCGGAGCCGGACTTGCCGCCACAGGCGGTCGCGGTCAGGGCGAGCGCGGCGATCGCCGCGACGGCGGCGGACTTGCGGAGCATCATGGCGAACATTCCTTGCGTCGTGGGTCGTTGGTCGTCATCGGTCGGCCGACAATTGCCAAGCGTCGAGGGTCAGTTGACATCGGATCTCTGCCGTCTGTCATCCGTTATCCGGCATCTGACAGTTGCGATCTGGTGACTGTCAGGCGTTGGGCGGCGGGCGCTGGACATCGGGCGGTAGCCGTCGGCCCGGCGGACGTCATCCGTCAGGCCGACGGTGTCATCCGGCAGCTGGCGCCTGACATCCCGGCATCCGGTGGTTGCCATCTGTCATCCGCCATCTGCTACCTGTCATCTGTCAGCTGCCGTACGTCAGTTGGCGTCTGTCAGCCGATGGTCGTCAGTGGTGCAGGATCTTCGACAGGAAGTCCTTGGCCCGGTCGCTGCGAGGGTTGCTGAAGAACTGGTCCGGCGTGGCCTCTTCGACGATCTTGCCGTCGGCCATGAAGACGACCCGGTTCGCGGCGGAGCGGGCGAAGCCCATCTCGTGGGTGACGACGACCATCGTCATCCCGTCCCGCGCCAGCTGCTGCATGACCTCGAGGACCTCGTTGATCATCTCGGGGTCGAGCGCCGACGTGGGCTCGTCGAAGAGCATCACCTTCGGATCCATCGCCAACGCCCGTGCGATCGCGACGCGTTGCTGCTGGCCGCCGGAGAGCTGCGCCGGGTACTTGTCGGCCTGGGTGCCGACGCCGACCCGGTCGAGCAGGGTGCGGGCCTTCTGCTCGGCCTTCTGCTTGTCGGCCTTGCGGACCTTCACCTGGCCCAGCATGACGTTCTCCAGCACCGTCTTGTGCGCGAAGAGGTTGAACGACTGGAAGACCATGCCGACGTCGGCACGCAGCCGCGCCAGCTCCCTGCCCTCCTGGGGCAGCGGCTTGCCGTCGATCGAGATCGCCCCGGAATCGATCGTCTCCAGGCGGTTGATGGTGCGGCACAGCGTGGACTTCCCGGACCCCGAGGGCCCGATGACGACGACGACCTCGCCACGGGCGATGGTCAGGTCGATGTCCTGGAGCACATGCAGCGCGCCGAAGTGCTTGTTGACGTTGTTCAGCACGACCAGGTCACCCGACGCGGGTACGGCGTCCTCGGTCCCCTTGGCCACTGATACTCCGCTCATCGGCTTCTTGCTCCGTCCTCCTCGGTTGGGGAGGACCGTAGTGGGGAGTTGTGACCAGCGTCATTACATCTGAGCGGAACTTGAGCATAACGATCCGGTTGCGTGGAAGCACTCTGGGTGAGCGAGCACACCGGGGGAATACCGGCTCCGTAACGGATGGTGCGCAAGGGCGGGCGCCCCCTTGACCGAAGCGGCGCCCATGGGCATGGATTCGGGGGTACATGCCGTGATGCGGCCGATGAGAGTCCAGGCCGGTGGGCCGAGGAACATCCAGGGAGGGGGGCCATGAGACTGCTGCTCGTCGAGGACGACGACCATGTCGCCGCCGCCCTGTCCGCCGTGCTCGGCAAGCACGGGTTCGAGGTGAAGCACGCCCGCAACGGCGAGGAGGCGCTCCAGGCGCTCCTTCCTGACGATCGCAGTGCCAAACCACCCTTCGGTGTGGTCCTGCTCGACCTCGGGCTGCCCGACCAGGACGGCTACGAGGTCTGCGGCAAGATCCGCAAGCGCACCGCCACCCCGGTGATCATGGTGACCGCCCGCGCCGACGTCCGGTCGCGCATCCACGGCCTGAACCTGGGCGCCGACGACTACGTGGTCAAGCCGTACGACACCGGCGAGCTCATCGCCCGTATCCACGCCGTGATCCGGCGCCCGCCGCCGGGCGCCCGGCCCGAGTCCGTCGAGGCCGAACTGCGGCTCGGCCGCGTGCAGATCGACCTTCCCACCCGCCGGGTCAGCGTCGACGGCGAGAGCGTGCAGCTGACCCGCAAGGAGTTCGACCTGCTCGCGCTGCTGGCCCAGCGGCCCGGTGTCGTGTTCCGCCGGGAGCAGATCATCAGCGAGGTGTGGCGCACCAGTTGGGAAGGGACCGGCCGCACCCTCGAAGTGCACGTCGCCTCCCTGCGCTCCAAACTGCGCATGCCCGCACTGATCGAGACCGTGCGCGGCGTCGGCTACCGGCTCGTCGCGCCGGCCGCCCACTGAGGCCCGAGCACCCCGGTGCGTACCCGCCTTCTCCCGCTCCTCATCTTCCTGCTCGCGCTCGTGCTGGTCGCGTTCGGCTTTCCGCTCGCCCTGAGCGTGGCCCGCGCGCAGCAGCAACGGGTGGTCGTGGACCGCATCGACGACACGGCGCGCTTCGCCGCGCTGGCCCAGTTCGTCACGGCCCCCGACGGCAACGACACCAACAGCGCGGAACGCCTGACCACGCTGGAGGAGGAGCTCACCCGCTATTCGACCCTGTACGGAATCAACGCGGGCGTCTTCTTCCGCAACGGCACGGCCATGGCGAGCGCCCCGCGCGGCTGGCACATCCCCGCCAAGGGTGAGGGCTACATGGCCTTCCACGAGGCCCTGGCCGGTCGCCGCAGCCACGACCCCGCCCAGGTGTGGCCCTGGCAGCGAGGCCGCCTCGTGGTGGCCTCGCCCGTGGTGCGCGAGGGTGACGTGATCGCGGTCGTGGTCACCGAGTCGCCCACCGGAAGCATGCGCTCCAACACCCTGCACGGCTGGCTCCTCATCGCGGCGGGCGAGCTCGCGGCCATGCTGCTCGCGGTCGGAGCGGCAGTCCGGCTGACCGGCTGGGTGCTCAGGCCCGTACGCGTCCTGGACGCAGCCACCCACGACATCGCGACCGGACGCATGAACTCGCGCGTCGCCGCTGCCGGAGGGCCCCCGGAACTCCGAAGACTGGCCCGCTCGTTCAACGAGATGGCCGACAACGTCGAAGAGGTGCTCGAACAGCAGCGGGCCTTCGTCGCCGACGCGTCGCACCAACTGCGCAACCCGCTGTCCGCCCTGCTGCTCCGCATCGAGCTCCTCGCACTCGAACTCCCCGAAGGGAACGAGGAGATCGCCTCGGTTCGCACCGAGGGCAAGCGCCTCGCCCAGGTGCTCGACGACCTGCTCGGCCTGGCGCTGGCCGAACACGCCGCGGCCGATCTCCAACTCACCGACATCGGGGCGCTGGTGGGGGAGCGGGTCGCCGCGTGGCGGCCGCTCGCCGAGGACAAGGGCGTACGCCTGATCGCCGACGGCTCGGCCGCGGCCACCGGCTGGGCGGACCCGGTGGCGCTGTCCAGTGCCCTGGACGCCGTGATCGACAACGCGCTGAAGTTCACCCCCGAAGGCGAGGACGTGCGGGTCACCGTCGCGGTCGACGGCTCCAGGGCCACCGTGACCGTGACCGACCTGGGCCCGGGCCTCTCCGACGAGGAACTGGGCCGCATCGGCGACCGCTTCTGGCGCGCGAGCCGCCACCAGAACGTCAAGGGCTCCGGCCTCGGCCTCTCCATCTCACGCGCCCTGCTCGCGGCAGGTGGCGGAACCATCGCCTACGCCCACCACGACCCGCACGGCCTCCGCGTGACCGTCACGGTGCCGCGTACGCAACCGGGGGCGTGAGGGAGCGAGGCGTGAGGGCGTGAGGTCGTGGGATGCCAGGCCGACCGTTGACAGATTTCAAATGCCAGCGGTCATCATCTGGCTGACGGCTGACGGCTGACGGCTGACGGCTGACGGCTGACGGCTGACGGCTGACAGAGATCAGAGTTCAGCGGTCATCATCTGACCGACGACCGACGACCGACGACCGACGACCGACGACCGACGACCGACGACCGACGACCGACGACCGACGACCGACAACCCCCGCCCCCCGACCCTCGCCAGGACAGCCATCCGTCACGGCTTGACCGACCGGTAGTAGTCCCGCGCCCCGTCGTGCAGCGGCAGCGGGTCCGTATAGATCGCTGTCCGGAGGTCCACCAGCTGGGCCGCGTGCACCTCGCGTCCGATGCGGTCGCGGCTGTTTATCACCGTGCGGGTGAAGCCCTCGGTCAGGGCGGCGTTCGTGCGGTCGGTGGTGACGAGGAGGTTCGCGACGGCGATGGTCGGCACCGGGACACCCCGCTGGGCCTTCGGGTAGGCGTCGGCGGGCATGGTCGCCGCCCGGTAGTAGCCCGTGCTGCCGTCCGCCTTGTGCAGGGCCGACACCAGGTCCGCGAGCGGGATCAACCGGATCGGGTATGCCTCGGAGAGCTTGAGGACGGCCGTCGTCGGCAGCCCCCCGGACCAGAAGAAGGCGTCGATCTGCTTGTTCCGCAGCAGGTCGGGCATGGTGTCGATGCCCGCGGGGATGGGAGTGATGTCCTTCTGCGGGTTCAGTCCGGCGGCCGGGAGCAGGCGGTCGGCGAGCAGGCGCACCCCGGAACCGTCCTGCCCGACGGCGACCCGCTTGCCGCGCAGGTCCGCGACGGAGCGCACCGGGGAGTCCTGGGGCACCACCAGCTGTACGTAGTCGTCGTACAGCCGGGCGCAGCCGCGCAGCCGGTCCGCGCCGGGCTTGTTGTCCCGGCGGAACTTGTCGACGGAGTCCGCCGTGGCGACGGTGAAGTCGGAGATCCCGTCGGCCAGGCGCTCCAGGTTCTGCTGCGAACCCTGGCTCGTGCGGAGATTGACGCGGACGTCCGGCAGGTCGCTCGCGAGTGCCTGCTCAAGCAGCTCGCCGTACCGCTGGTAGACCCCGGTGCGCACGCCCGTGCTGAAGTCGATGGTCCCCGCGGGGGACGGGCTGCCGAAGGGGAAGAGCCACCACGCGAGCAGCCCGACGGTCACCAGGGCGGCCGCGGACCCTTGCAGGACGCGGTTGCGGGCGAGCCGGGACAGAGCGGGGAGCATGGCTGGATCCTGCCAGTTCATCGCCCGCGAGGACCAGGGGGTGGCGGGCCCCGTACCCTGGTGTACGAGATGAGTGCGAAGACCTACGAGGTGCGCACCTACGGGTGCCAGATGAACGTCCACGACTCCGAGCGGCTGTCCGGCCTCCTTGAGGGGGCCGGTTACGTCCGCGCGCCCGAGGGCGCCGACGGTGATGCCGATGTCGTCGTCTTCAACACCTGCGCGGTGCGGGAGAACGCCGACAACAAGCTGTACGGCAATCTCGGCAGGCTCGCCCCGATGAAGACGAAGCGGCCCGGCATGCAGATCGCCGTCGGCGGCTGCCTCGCCCAGAAGGACCGCGACACCATCGTGCAGCGGGCCCCCTGGGTCGATGTCGTCTTCGGGACGCACAACATCGGCAAGCTGCCGGTGCTCCTGGAGCGCGCCCGCATCCAGGAGGAGGCGCAGGTCGAGATCGCCGAGTCCCTGGAGGCGTTCCCCTCCACGCTGCCGACCCGCCGCGAGTCGGCGTACGCGGCCTGGGTGTCCATCTCGGTGGGCTGCAACAACACGTGCACCTTCTGCATCGTCCCGGCGCTGCGCGGCAAGGAGAAGGACCGCCGTCCCGGCGACATCCTGGCCGAGATCGAGGCGCTGGTCGCCGAGGGCGTCTCCGAGATCACGCTGCTCGGGCAGAACGTCAACGCCTACGGTTCGGACATCGGGGACCGCGAGGCCTTCAGCAAGCTGCTGCGCGCCTGCGGCACCATCGAGGGCCTGGAGCGGGTCCGCTTCACCTCGCCGCACCCGCGTGACTTCACGGACGACGTGATCGCCGCCATGGCCGAGACCCCGAACGTGATGCCGCAGCTGCACATGCCCCTGCAGTCCGGTTCGGACACGGTGCTCAAGGCGATGCGCCGCTCGTACCGGCAGGAGCGTTTCCTCGGGATCATCGAGAAGGTGCGCGCCGCCATTCCGCACGCCGCCATCTCCACCGACATCATCGTGGGCTTCCCCGGCGAGACCGAGGAGGACTTCGAGCAGACCATGCACACGGTCCGCGAGGCCCGCTTCGCGAACGCGTTCACCTTCCAGTACTCCAAGCGCCCCGGGACCCCGGCGGCGACGATGGACGGGCAGATCCCCAAGGAGGTCGTGCAGGACCGCTACATGCGCCTGTCCGCCCTTCAGGAGGAGATCTCCTGGGAGGAGAACAAGAAGCAGGTCGGCCGTGTCCTGGAGGTCATGGTCGCCGAGGGCGAGGGCCGCAAGGACGGCTCCACGCACCGCCTCTCCGGCCGTGCCCCCGACAACCGCCTGGTGCACTTCACCAAGCCGGACGAAGAGGTGCGCCCGGGCGACGTGGTGACCGTCGAGATCACCTACGCCGCCCCGCACCACCTGCTCGCCGAGGGCCCGACGACGGCCGTACGCCGGACCCGCGCGGGCGACGCCTGGGAGAAGCGCAACGCCGCGCCCGCGCAGAAGCCCGCCGGTGTGATGCTCGGCCTGCCGTCGATCGGCGCCCCCGCGCCGCTCCCGGAACCCACTGGCGGCTGTTCGGTGCTCTGAGTCCGGACCGCAGGGCCCGGGCGCCGGAAGCGGACTAGGCTGCGGATCATGCTCGTAGCCGCCGCTGTCTGCCCCTGCCCGCCTCTCCTCGTGCCGGAGGTCGCCGCCGGTGCCGCGCCGGAACTCGACGCGGCGCGCGACGCCTGCGCGGATGCCGTCGGCGTCCTCGCCGCGTCCCGGCCCGACCTTCTGGTCGTGGTCGGCCCCGCGGAGCACGGGGGTGCATTCCTGCAAGGGGCGGTCGGCTCGTTCGCCGGGTACGGCGTGGACGTCTCCGTACGCCTCGGGCCGGGCGAAGCCGGCGAGCAGCGGCTTCCGCTGTCGCTCACGGTCGGCGCCTGGCTCCTGGAACGGGCCGGGTGGGCGGACGCGCCCGTCGAGGGACTGGCCGTCGCTGAGACGACGGAGCCCAGGCTCTGCGTCGCCGCCGGAGAGGAACTGGCCGCCAAGGGCGGCCGGGTCGCGCTCCTCGTCATGGGCGACGGCAGCGCCTGCCGCACCCTCAAGGCGCCCGGCTATCTGGACGAGCGGGCCGCGAGCTTCGACCAAGTCGCGTCCACCGCCCTCGGCGCCGCCGACACCAACACCCTGATGGGCCTGGACGACAAGCTGGCGTACGAACTGAAGGCCGCGGGCCGCGCGCCCTGGCAGGTGCTCGCCGGTGCGGCCCGTGACGCGGGCCTCGCCGGCCGGCTGCTCCATGAGGACGCGCCTTACGGAGTCGGCTACTTCGTCGGCGTCTGGTCCTGAAACCCCGCGAAGCGGAGGAGCACACGCCGGAGGGCCGTGGAGCGGACAGCTCCACGGCCCTCCGGCGCGCGTGGTTCAGGACGCGGACGCGGGCGGCGTCCCCCCGCCTTCGTTGGGGGGCGTGCCGCCGTCGTCCTTGTGGGACATGCGGTCCAGGGCTTCCTTGGCCTTTCCCGTACCCGACTGGATCTTGTCGCTGTACTTGCCCTTGGTCTTCTCGTCGACGAGCCTGGCGGCCTTCTCCAGGCCCTGGTCGATCTTGTCCCCGTGCTGCTGCGCGAGGTCGGAGACCTTGTCCCTGGCCGGGGCCAGCTTGGCTTTCAATTGGTCCAGGAAACCCATGGGGCACCTTCCCTGTGAAACTACTTCCGAGCGCTTTCGCCGGCCTCGTTGTCCGCCGCTTCCTCGGCCGACTGCTGCTTGGGGATCTCGACCCCCTCCGCGGCGGCGGACTCGGCGGGCTCAGCCGCCCCGGTCCGCTCGTCCGTCTCGGAGACCTCGGAAGCCTCGGCCGCCGGAGCGTCGGCCGAGGCGTCGGTGTCGCCCTCGGTCTTCGTCTCCGGGTCCGCCGTCAGCGTGGCGGCCTTCACTTCCTCGGTCGACTCCGCGACAGCCGCGTCGGCCTTACGGCGAAACCTTGAAAAAACGCCCATATCTACTCCATAGCGTACTCGTGTGGGCGAAATCCCGTGCCAATCGGAGCGCCTCATTGCGTCGCCCGGCGGCACCGGTCAACAAACCGGCGTTCGGAACCTCGCAACAGGCAACGAACCCACCCGTGCCTCGTCACGTAGCTCGTTCGAGGAGGGGCGGGGAGGTTTGCGAGACTGTGTCAGTGAGAAGTGCAGCTCCCGCACCGCGGGTCATCGCCGTCGTCGGTCCGACCGCGGCCGGAAAGTCCGATCTGGGCGTCTTCCTCGCCCAGCAGCTGGGCGGCGAGGTCGTCAACGCCGACTCCATGCAGCTCTACCGGGGGATGGACATCGGTACCGCCAAGCTGACGCTCGACGAGCGCGGCGGCGTCCCGCACCACCTGCTCGACATCTGGGACGTGACCGAACCCGCCAACGTGGCCACCTACCAGAAGCTGGCCCGCGCGGAGATCGACCGGCTGCTCGCCGAGGGGCGGACCCCTGTCCTCGTCGGCGGGTCCGGGCTCTATGTGCGCGGCGCGATCGACGTGCTGGACTTCCCCGGCACCGACCCGGCCGTACGCGCCCGCCTGGAGAGCGAACTGGACGCGGAGGGGCCCGGCGCCCTGCACCTTCGCCTCGCCGCCGCCGACCCCGAGGCGGCCCGCGCGATCCTGCCGAGCAACGGCCGCCGGATCGTCCGCGCCCTTGAGGTGATCGAGATCACCGGCCGGCCGTTCACGGCCAACCTCCCCACCCACGAGTCGGTGTACGACACCGTCCAGATCGGCGTCGATGTCGGCAGGCCGGAGCTCGACGAGCGGATCACGGTGCGCGTCGACCGGATGTGGGAAGCGGGACTGATCGACGAGGTGCGGGCTCTGGAGGAGCGCGGACTGCGCGAAGGGCGCACCGCTTCACGGGCGCTCGGCTACCAGCAGGTTCTCGCCGCGTTCGCCGGTGAGTGCACCGAGGACGAGGCGCGCGCCGAAACCGTGCGCGCCACCAAGCGCTTCGCACGCCGTCAGGACTCCTGGTTCCGGCGCGATCCACGCGTCCACTGGCTGAGCGGAGCCGCGGAGCACCGGGCGGAACTCCCGCACCAGGCGCTGGCGTTGGTCGAACGAGCGGTTACAGCCTGATCACGTGATGGCATCGGGACGCTCCGCCGGTCAATGCGGCACTCTCGCGCGTGCCATCATCAAACGTCGATCGACCAGTGGAGTCCGAGTTGGGAGGGCGCGTGGCGATGGAGGCCGGCCCTCGCGACAGAGAGCAAGGATCGCGGCAGGACGCCGCGCGCCCGGGCTCGACGGATCACGGCGCGGTGGTGCCGAACCCCGCGCAAGCGGAATCCGCCGACGGGGCGGCGGACGCCACCGGGGCGACGCCCCCGGCACTGGGTTCCGGCGTGCTCGGCGCCTCGGGACTGAGCCCCGACGGGCCGGAGGACGGCTCGGTCGGAGCGATGTCCGACGGCGGTGAGGTCGAGGTCGAGCTGCGCCCCCAGCGGCGGTTGAGGATCTGGCAGCTCGCGCCCATCGTGATGCTCGCGGCGGTCGGCTCGCTCATGTTCGCCTTCCCGCTGGCCTTCGAGTTCGGCGACGGCGGACCGGTCGTGGCCATGCTCGGACTCCTCATCAGCTGCTGCGCGGCCGGCTGGGGCATGATGGCCGCCCGCCGGGTCGGCCACACCTGGCCGGGGCTGCCCGGCAGGGGCTCCAAGGAGCGCCCGGACTGGCGGGTCCTCGCCCTGTACGTGGGTGTCGCCGGTGTGGTCGTCGCCCTCGCGATCTGGCGCGTGGCCCGGCTCCGCTGAGCCCGACGCCGGTTCAGGGCGGCCGTCCCGGCCCGCTGTCGGTGCGCCCCCGTACGATTGACGCGTGAACACTTCGCCGATCGCCTTCCTCAAGGGCCACGGGACCGAGAACGACTTCGTGATCGTCCCCGACCCGGACAACGCCCTCGATCTGCCCGCGTCCGCCGTCGCCAGGCTCTGCGACCGCCGGGCCGGAATCGGCGGCGACGGCCTGCTCCACGTGGTGCGCAGCGCGGCGCACCCGGAGGCGAAGGCCATGGCCGGGGAAGCCGAATGGTTCATGGACTACCGCAACGGCGACGGCTCGATCGCCGAGATGTGCGGCAACGGGGTGCGCGTCTTCGCCGGCTACCTGCAGCGTGCCGGGCTCGTCGAGGACGGCGACCTGGCCGTCGCCACCCGTGGCGGCGTCAAGAAGGTGCACCTCGCCAAGGGCGGTGACATCACGGTCTCCATGGGGCGTGCCCTGCTCCCCGAGGCCGGCGTGACGGTCAGCGTCGACGGCCGCAGCTGGCCCGCGCGCAACGTGAACATGGGCAACCCGCACGCCGTCGCCTTCGTGGCCGATCTGGACCACGCGGGCGAGCTGCGTTCGGTGCCCCCGTTCAGCCCGGCGGACGTCTACCCGGACGGCGTGAACATCGAGTTCGTCGTGGACCGCGGCCCCGGGCACGTGGCGATGCGGGTCCACGAACGGGGTGCGGGCGAGACCCGCTCCTGCGGGACCGGCGCCTGCGCGGTCGCCGTCGCGGCCGCCCGCAGGGACGGGGTCGACCCCGCGGCGACCGGCACCCCGGCCACGTACACCGTCGACCTGCCCGGCGGCACCCTGGTCATCACCGAGTACCCGGACGGTGAGATCGAGATGACCGGGCCCGCCGTGATCGTCGCCGAGGGCGTCATCGATCCGTCGTTGCTGGCCGGCTGACCGGGCCGCGCGGGGTGGTTCGGATCACCTTGATCGGCGCGGTCGGGATCGAAACAGCTGTGTCCCGGACCTTCGCTCGAATGGGTGATCCGGTTCACGCTGAGCGAGAGCGGGACTGCGCCACGTGGTGGGCTCGGTAGCATCAAGCACCGGTCCGGAGGGGCACGCCGGTCCCTCCACCACCGGTCGATGCTGCCGGAGGTGCCCCATGAGTGCAGAGGCCACGAATCCTGGTGCGCAGAGCCGCCGACGCGGCCGCCCCCGGATCGACCTCCGCCGACTGGGCCGCGCCGCACTGCTCGGGCCGGTCTCGCGGGACCGGCTGCCCGACGCAATCGGCCACGTCGCCGACGCCCACCGGGCCCACCACCCCGACGCCGACCTGGCCGTGCTGCACCGGGCGTACGTGCTCGCCGAAACGTCCCACCGCGGCCAGTTCCGCAAGAGCGGCGAGCCCTACATCACGCATCCGCTCGCGGTGACGCTGATCCTCGCCGAACTGGGCGCCGAGACCACCACGCTGACCGCGTCGCTGCTCCACGACACCGTCGAGGACACCGAAGTGACGCTCGATCAGGTGCGGGCCGAGTTCGGCGAGGAAGTCACCTATCTGGTGGACGGCGTCACCAAGCTGGAGAAGGTCGACTACGGAGCCGCGGCCGAGCCGGAGACCTTCCGCAAGATGCTGGTCGCCACCGGCGACGACGTACGCGTCATGTCGATCAAGCTGGCCGACCGGCTGCACAACATGCGCACCCTCGGGGTGATGCGTCCCGAGAAACAGGCCCGGATCGCCAAGGTGACCAGGGACGTCCTGATCCCGCTCGCCGAACGGCTCGGCGTCCAGGCCCTCAAGTCCGAACTGGAGGACCTGGTCTTCGCGATCCTGCACCCCGAGGAATACGAGCGCACCCGGCTCCTGATCGCGGCCAACTCCGGCACGGTCGACCCGCTCACCGGGATCGCCGACGGGGTGCGCGGGGTGCTGCGCGAGGCAGGGATCAACGCCGAAGTCCTCATCAGGCCACGCCACTTCGTCTCCGTGCACCGGGTGCAGCTCAAGCGGGGTGAGCTGCGCGGCAGCGACTTCGGCCGGCTGCTCGTCCTGGTCGCCGAGGACGCCGACTGCTACGCGGTCCTGGGCGAACTGCACACCTGTTTCACGCCAGTGGTCTCCGAGTTCAAGGACTTCATCGCGTCCCCCAAGTTCAACCTCTACCAGTCGCTCCACACGGCCGTCGTCGGCCCCGGCGGCGAAGTGGCCGAAGTCCTCATCCGTACGCACCAGATGCACAAGGTCGCCGAGGCCGGGGTCATCGCGCTCGGCAACCCGTACGCGGGGGGACCCGGCGACGGGGCCCAGCAGCCGGGGGACGAACGCGAGGACCCCACGCGGCCCGGCTGGCTCTCCCGCCTCCTGGACTGGCAGCAGAACGCCCCCGACCCCGACACCTTCTGGTCCTCCCTGCGCGAGGAACTGGCGGGGGACAGCGAGATCACGGTCTTCTGCGCCGACGGCCACACCCTGGTCCTGCCGGCCGGCGCGAGCTGTGTGGACGCCGCGTACGCGCAGTACGGCGAGGACGCCCACAGCTGTATCGGGGCGCGCGTCAACGGCCGCCTGGCGACGCTCAGTACGGTCCTGAACGACGGCGACACCGTGCAGCCCCTGCTCGCCCAGGACGCCACCTCCGGCCCCTCCGCCGAGTGGCTCGACCACGCCAGGACGCCCGCCGCCCGGATCGCGATCAGCGGCTGGCTCGCGGTCAACCCGGAGGGCGTCAAAGTGCCGGCCGCCGCGCCCCGGCCGCAGGTCAACGTCCCGGCCGACCGGCGCGCGGCCGCCAACGCGGTGACCGACCTGCCCGATGTGACCGTACGGCTCGCCGGGTGCTGCACCCCCGTGCCGCCCGACGAGGTCACCGGTTTCTCGGTGCGCGGGGCGGCGGTGACCGTCCACCGCGAGGAGTGTCCGGCCGTCGCCCGCATGAAGGCGCTGGGCCGCGCGCCCGTGGAGGTGCGCTGGGGGGACGCCGCGGAATGCAGGGTCACCCTGGTCGCCGAGGCCTTCGGGCGCCCCCGCCTCCTGGCCGACCTCACCGAGGCCATCGCCACCGCGGGCGCGGCCATCGTCTCCGCCACGGTGGAACCCCCCAGCGAGCAACGGGTCCGGCACACCTACACCCTCCAACTCCCGGACGCCGCAGGCCTGCCCGCCCTCATGCGGGCCATGCGCGACGTGGCGGGGGTGTACGACGTGAGCCGCGCCCAGCATCCGGCGGCCGCGGGCTGAGCCGAGGCGGTCTACCGTTCGTCCGGCGCGTCCCGCCAGCCCCCGTTCGGGTGGCCTCCATGCGAGTCGGCGGACCCGCGGCCCCGCGCGCTGGTAGCCGTAGGGCATGCCGCTCACCCCCCGCCGCCCCCGTTCCCGCCGACTGCGCGCCGTGCTGCTGGCCGCGGCCGCGGCCTCCGTAGTCGCCGCGGCTCTGCCCGCCCCGGTGCCCCTGGGAATCGGGGACCCCTTGTTCCCGACGCTGGGCAACCCCGGCTACGACGTGCTCGCGTACGACATCGGGCTCACCTATCCGGGCGACAACAGGAAGCCGATGGAGGCCGTCACCACCATCGACGCCGTGGCGACGGCCGATCTGGAGCGGATCAACCTCGACTTCGCGCGGGGCACGGTGCACGGCGTCGAGGTCAACGGGCGGCCGGCGGAGTTCGCGAGCGCGGACGAGGACCTGGTGCTCACCCCGCGGAGCCCCGTCCATGCCGGTGAGCCGCTGCGGATCGTCGTACGGCACACCAGCGACCCGAACGCGGCGCGTGACGGCGGCTGGGTGCGGACCACCGACGGTCTGGTGATGGCCAATCAGGCCGACGCCGCCCACCGGGTCTTCCCGTGCAACGACCATCCCTCGGACAAGGCGTACTTCACCTTCCGGGTGACCGCCCCGGCGGACGTGACGGTCGTGGCCAACGGGCTGCCCACCGCGCGCGAGCGCCACGGCGGGCAGATCGTCTCCACGTACCGCAGCGGCCACCCCATGGCGACCGAGCTGGCCCAGGTGTCGATCGGGCACTCGGCGGTGCTGCACCGCGAGGGGCCGCACGGGCTGCCCGTCCGCGACGTGGTCCCGGCGGCCGACCAGGCCACGCTGGAGCCCTGGCTGAAGAAGACGCCCGGGCAGATCGAGTGGATGGAGCGGCAGGTCGGGCGCTACCCCTTCGAGACGTACGGGGTGCTGATCGCGGGCGCCGAGACCGGCTTCGAGCTGGAGACGCAGACCCTGTCCCTGTTCGAGCGGTCGCTGTTCGTCCGGCCGGGATTCCCCGAGTGGTACGTCGACTCGGTCATGGTGCACGAGCTGGCGCACCACTGGTTCGGGGACAGCGTCTCGCCGCGCAGCTGGTCGGACCTCTGGCTGAACGAGGGGCACGCCACCTGGTACGAGGCGCGCTATGCCGAGGAATTCGGCAAGCGGCCGATGGAGCAGCGGATGCGGGCCGCCTATGCCCTGTCCGACGGCTGGCGCGCCGCGGGCGGCCCTCCCGCGGCGCCCCGGGCGGCCGCCCCCGGCCAGAAGATCGGCATCTTCCGCCCGATCGTCTACGACGGCAGCGCCCTGGTGCTCTACGCCCTCCGCGAGGAGATCGGCACGAGGGCCTTCGAGCGCCTCGAGCGGCGCTGGGTGCGCGACCACCGGGACGCCACCGCCACGACCGGCGACTTCTCCGCACTGGCCTCACAGATCGCGGGGCGTGATCTGTCCGGGTTCTTCAAGGCGTGGCTGTACGGGGAGAAGACGCCGTCGATGCCCGGCCACCCGGACTGGCACAGCCAGACGCCGAAGCGGTCCTGACGCCGGGCGCGGGTGACGGGGCCTACCGGGCCCCGCCCCGGCCGGGCAGGGCCCGAAAACCGGGGTGACGCTCCCGGAGGCCCCGTGCGACCATCGTTCACGTCGGCGGCGCAGCCGGGGCCGGACCCTCCTCCGGGAATCATTGGGGCCCATTACGCGTTGTGACCGACACAACCGGTCTCCCTCGCGGATTCCGGTCCGGAATTCCAACGACGTAAAGGATCCAATGACCTCCTCTTCATCCCCTTCCCAGGACGAGCAGAGCTTCGCGGACACGCACCGCACGGAGAGCCTTCGGGCCGATGCCCTGATGGAAGAGGACGTCGCCTGGAGCCACGAGATCGACGGAGCGCGCGACGGCGAACAGCTGGACCGCTCCGAGCGCGCCGCGCTGCGACGCGTGGCGGGCCTCTCCACCGAGCTCGAGGACGTCACCGAGGTCGAGTACCGGCAGCTGCGCCTGGAGCGCGTGGTGCTGGTCGGCGTATGGACCACGGGGACGCTCAAGGACGCGGAGAACTCGCTGGCGGAGCTCGCGGCCCTGGCCGAGACGGCGGGCGCCCTGGTGCTCGACGGCGTCTATCAGCGCCGTGACAAGCCCGACCCGGCCACCTACATCGGCTCCGGCAAGGCGCAGGAGCTGCGGGACATCGTGCTGGAGACCGGCGCGGACACGGTGGTCTGCGACGGTGAGCTGAGCCCCGGCCAGCTGATCCACCTCGAAGACGTCGTGAAGGTCAAGGTGGTCGACCGGACCGCGCTGATCCTCGACATCTTCGCCCAGCACGCCAAGTCCCGTGAGGGCAAGGCGCAGGTCTCGCTCGCGCAGATGCAGTACATGCTGCCGCGCCTGCGCGGCTGGGGTCAGTCGCTGTCGCGTCAGATGGGCGGCGGCGGGTCCAGCGGTGGCGGCGGCATGGCCACCCGTGGTCCCGGTGAGACCAAGATCGAGACGGACCGGCGCCGGATCCGCGAGAAGATGGCGAAGATGCGCCGTGAGATCGCGGAGATGAAGACCGGCCGCGAGATCAAGCGCCAGGAGCGCCGCCGCAACAAGGTGCCCTCGGTCGCCATCGCCGGATACACCAACGCCGGAAAGTCCTCGCTGCTCAACCGCCTCACGGGCGCGGGCGTGCTGGTGGAGAACGCGCTGTTCGCCACCCTCGACCCGACCGTGCGCCGGGCCGAGACGCCCAGCGGGCGGCTGTACACGCTGGCCGACACCGTCGGATTCGTCCGGCATCTGCCGCACCACCTGGTCGAGGCGTTCCGCTCCACCATGGAGGAGGTCGGCGACTCCGACCTGATCCTGCACGTGGTGGACGGCGCGCACCCCGATCCGGAGGAGCAGCTGGCGGCCGTGCGCGAGGTCATCCGCGATGTGGGCGCGGTCGACGTGCCCGAGATCGTGGTGATCAACAAGGCGGACGCGGCGGACCCGCTGGTGCTCCAGCGGCTGCTGCGGATCGAGCGGCACTCCATCGCCGTCTCGGCCCGCACCGGCGAAGGCATCGAGGAGCTCCTCGCGCTCATCGACAGCGAACTGCCGCGCCCCGAGATCGAGATCGAGGCGCTGGTGCCGTACACGCACGGACAGCTGGTCGCCCGGGCGCACGCCGAGGGCGAGGTGATCTCCGAGGAGCACGTGGCGGAGGGCACCGTGCTCAAGGCCCGGGTGCACGAGGTGCTCGCCGCCGAGCTCGCTCCCTATGTGCCGGCCGCGCATTGACGGAACGCGCCGCCGCTGAACGTACGACGCAGGGCCCGCCCCCTCTCAGGAGGGGGCGGGCCCTGTGGGCGTCCGGGGTTACTGGCCGCCGTACTTCGCGCTCATCGCGTCGAAGAGCGCCTTCGCGCCCGCGCCGAGCTGCGGGCCGGCCAGCCAGCCCGAAGTGACCGGTCCGATCGAGGTGTTGGAGACCAGCTGCGACGTGCCGTCGGGGCCGTTCATGAACCAGCCGCCGCCGGAGGAGCCGCCGGTCATGGTGCAGCCGATGCGGTACATCGCGGGAGTGCCGGGGCTGATGGACAGCTGGCCGGGACGGTCGACGCACTTGAACATCTGCAGGCCGTCGTACGGCGGGGCCGCCGGGTAGCCCCAGGCGCCCATCGCGCCCACGGAGTGGGCCTGCGGGGCCGAGAAGTTGACCGTCAGCGCGTTGCCGACCGTCTCCTCCAGGGACTTGGAGCCGTTCTGCGGCTTCACGTGCAGCACCGCGTAGTCGTACGGCGCGCCGGTGCCGCCGGTCGGGCCGCCGTCCTTGATCCACTCACCGGAGGTCGAGGCCCAGTCGGCCCAGTAGACGCCATAGGGCGCGACTTCCTGCGGCTGCGCGTTGTTCAGCGCCGCGGCCGACTTGCCCTGGTCGTTGTACGAGGGCACGAAGGCGATGTTGCGGTACCAGCCACCGGAGCCGCCCTGGTGGACGCAGTGGCCCGCGGTCCACACCATGTTGGACTTGCCGGGGTGCGCCGGGTCCTTCACGACGGTGCCCGAGCACACCATGGGGCCCTCGGGGGAGTCGAAGAACACCTTGCCGACCGGGGCCGCGAACTTGTGGTACGGCAGCTTCTCCTGGACGGCCCTGACAGGTGCCGGCTCGGGGTCGGAGATGCCCGTACCGCCGTTGACGTCACCGGCGGCCATGGTCTTCTGCGGGTCCTTGGCGGACTTCATCCGGTCGGGCTTCCACAAGCCGTCGATCACCGGGTTGACGAAGTCCTTGGCCTCACGAAGCCACTTGTCCTTGTCCCAGTTCTTCCATCCGCCGTCCTTCCACTTGTTGAGGTCGACCCCGTGCTTCTTGAGGGTGTCGGCCAGGGAGGCGGAAGAGGTGGGATCGGCCTGGGCGGAGCCGGAGGCGGACGGCTTGCTGTCCGCGTCGTTCCCGCCCGGACCGCACGCGGTGGCGGTCAGCGCGAGAGCCGTGGCGAGGCCGGAAGCGGCCAGCAACGGACGTATGGATCGCATGAAAACGATTCCCCCTGATGAGCCTGCCCGTTGAGAGCAGGTTTTGCCATGTACTTGTCAGTACGGTGAGCGGGTCTGTGACCCGTCCGCCACCGTGCAGCCCCCTACTATGCCTGCTCGGCACGGGGGGTACGAACGGGGGCCCCGGCGTTCACAGGACCCCCGCAAAGCGCTACTGCCCGGCGTACTTGGTGCTCACCGAGTCGTAGACGCCCTTGGCCTCCTTGCCGAGCCGCGGCCCGGCCAGCCAGCCCGCGGTGACCGGGCCGATGGAGGTGTTGGAGACGAGTGACGGCTTGCCGTCCGAGCCCGTGGCGATCCAGCCGCCGCCGGAGGAGCCGCCGGTCATGGTGCAGCCGATGCGGTACATCGTCGGCAGGCTCGCGTCGAGGGACAGCCGGCCCGGCTTGTCCTTGCACTGGTACAGCTTCTGGCCGTCGTAAGGCGGCGCGGCCGGGAAGCCGTTGGCCGTCATGGCGCTGATCTTCGGCACGGCCGGGGCGTCGAAGTCCACCGGAAGCGCCCCGCCGACCGTCTCCTCCAGGGACTTGCCGTTGGAGCCCTTCTCCGGCGTCACGTGCAGCACCGCGAAGTCGTACGGAGCGCCCTGGCCGCCGGTCGGGCCGCCCCCCTCGATCCACTGCTGCGAGGTCTGCGCCCAGTCCGCCCAGTAGACGCCGTACGGGGCGATCTGCTGCTTGGTGGCCTTCTGGAGCTGCGCCGTCGGCAGGCTGGAGTTGTTGTACGAGGGGACGAAGGCGATGTTGCGGTACCAGCCGCCCTTGGCGCCCGCGTGCACGCAGTGACCCGCGGTCCACACCATGTTGGACTTGCCGGGGTGCGCCGGGTCCTTCACGACGGTGGCGGAGCACACCATCGAACCCTCGGGGCTGTCGAAGAACAGCTTGCCCAGCTCCGGCAGGCTCTGGTGGTACGGAGCCTGCACCGCGGCGGCCTTGACGGGCAGCGGCGTGCGGTCCGTGACGCCCTTGTCGCCGGAGATGTCATTGGGGACGGCCTTCTCCGGGGGCTTGTCCGCCTTGCGCATCCGGTCCGGGTCCCACAGGTCCTGGATGATCGGGTTGACGTAGTCCTTGGCCTCGCGCAGCCACTTGGCGCGGTCCCAGTTGTGCCACTCGCCGTTCTTCCACTTGTCCGGGTCGATCCCGTGCTTCTTGAGCTGGTCCTTGACGTCGTCCGGGATCTGGAGCTTGCCGCTGTCGCCCGTGGCCGCGGCGGTCGGCTTGCTGTCGGCGGTGGAGTCCCCGGGCCCGCACGCGGTGGCGGTCAGCGCCAGCGCGGCCGTGAGGCCGAGGGCCGCGAGCATGGAGGAGGCTCCGCGACGCGTTCTCCTCCCCGTGCGCTCGGCGCTGGACGGGCGTGTCGGTCGCATCTCGAATTCCCCCTGGAACTTCGTCATCAAAGCGTCTTCGTCTTCTGAGCTCGTGAACGCACTCGTGAACCGCGGCGCCATGGGCCGGTGCCGCCGGTGCGGCCCCCACTATGCCGGTGCCGAGGGGGACGGTGCGCGGCAGGGCCGCGGTTCCGTCCCGCCGGGACCCCGGGCCCGCCCTGGTAAGGCGAACCTTGCCTGAAGCCAAGGAACTTGGCGCCAGGCCGTGATCCCGCGGTGTCGGCGTCGTTGGTACGTACGGGGGACATCAGGTCAGCGTTCAGCGTGGGAGTACGCACCGCGCAACGGACGCGATACGGAACCGTCACAGCGGGAGGACCAGCAGTCGTGGCCGTGACCGAACCAGCTCCGGCGGCGCCGCTCGGCACCTCCGAGGGCCTTTTGCGCAGGCAGTCCCTCAGGGAGTCGGCGGCGCGCACCTATGCCCGTTCGCTGCCCATCGTGCCGGTGCGGGCGCGCGGGCTGACGATCGAGGGCGCGGACGGACGGCGCTATCTCGACTGCCTCTCGGGCGCCGGAACACTGGCGCTCGGGCACAACCACCCCGTCGTGCTCGAAGCGATCCGCAAGGTCCTCGACTCGGGGGCGCCGCTGCACATCCTCGATCTCGCGACGCCGGTCAAGGACGCCTTCACCACCGAGCTGTTCGCCACCCTGCCGCGCGAACTCGCCGAGCACGGACGGATCCAGTTCTGCGGGCCGGCCGGCACGGACGCGGTGGAGGCCGCACTGAAGCTGGTCCGCATCGCGACCGGCCGCAGCGGGATGCTCGCCTTCACCGGCGCCTACCACGGCATGACCGCGGGCGCCCTCGCCGTCTCCGGCGGCGGCCGGGACGCCGGGGTGACCCGGCTGCCCTATCCGCAGAACTACCGCTGCCCGTACGGGATCGGCGGCGAACGCGGAGCCGAGACCGCCGCCCGCTGGACCGAGAACCTCCTCGACGACCCCAAGGGCGGGGTTCCCGCGCCCGCCGGGATGATCCTCGAACCGGTGCAGGGCGAGGGCGGGGTGGTCCCGGCGCCGGACACCTGGATGCGCCGCATGCGCGAGATCACCGCGAGCCGCTCCATCCCCCTGATCGCCGACGAGGTGCAGACGGGCGTCGGACGCACCGGGACCTTCTGGGCGGTCGAGCACAGCGGGGTGGTGCCCGACGTCATGGTGCTCTCCAAGGCCATCGGCGGCTCGCTGCCCCTCGCCGTGATCGTCTACCGGGAGGGCCTCGACGCCTGGGGACCGGGCGCGCACGCCGGGACGTTCCGCGGCAACCAGCTCGCCATGGCGGCGGGCGCGGCCACCCTCGCCTTCGTCCGCGAGAACCGGCTGGCCGACCGCGCGGCCGTGCTCGGCGCCCGGATGCTCGGCCAGTTGCAGGGCCTCGCCGCCGACCACCCCTGCATCGGCGACGTACGCGGCCGGGGCCTGATGATCGGCGTCGAGCTCGTCGACCCGGAGCGCGAGGACCTCAGCACCGGGAACCCGCCGCCGCCCGCGCCCGCCCTCGCCTCCGCCGTGCAGCGGGAGTGCCTGCGGCGCGGCCTCATCGTCGAGCTCGGCGGGCGCCACTCCAGCGTCGTACGGCTGCTGCCCCCGCTCACCCTCACCGACGAACAGGCCGTGGCCGTCCTCGACCGGCTCGCCGACGCGCTGGCCGCCGCCGCACGCTCCGCGCGGCCGGGCGCCCGCTCCGGGACCGCCGGGCACCACCGGGCCGAGACCGGGCCGTCCCACTGACCCAGGACCACCCCACGAGCTCCCAAGGAAGACCGCCGTGAACCCCACTCCCGCATCCGACGCGCACGAGGCCGACGGCCCTGTCACCGCCCACCGCGGCCCGCTGGTGGCCGAGCCGACGACCGTGCCGCGCCAGAAGGCCGGGATCCACGGCGAACGACTCACCGCCCGCCTCGACCCGGACCCGCTGGACGCGGCCGACCCGGAGGCCGCCGCCGAAGCGGCCGCCGTCGAGAACCTGCTGCGCTGCTGGGTGCGGGAGAACGACCTGGCCGCGCCGGACGGCCCGGTGCTGCGCATCCCGCTGCCCGCCAGCGGCACCGCCCTGCTCGTGCCCGTGGCGTACTGGTCGGCCACCGGCTGGCACCGCTTCGGTCGGCCCGCCCTGGAAGGCGGCTCCGCCGACGCGCCGCCCGCGGACGCCGTCACCGTCGCCGCCCTGCTCGGCCGCGAGGCGGGCCAGAGCGAGGGCGCCGACCTCGTGGGCCGCGTCGCCGACTCGGTGCGCCGCACCGCGGACTTCATCGCCGACCGGCGCACCCGCCCCGGCCCCCGCGAGACGGCCGATCTCTTCCTCACCGCCGAACAGTCCCTCCTCCTGGGCCACCCGCTGCACCCCACCCCGAAAAGCCGCGAGGGCCTCTCCGAGACCGAAGTGCGCCGCTACTCGCCCGAGTTGCACGGCTCCTTCCCGCTGCACTGGATGGCCGTCGACCCCTCGGTGCTGGCCGCCGACTCGGCGTGGACCGAGGGCGGCCGCACCGTCGCCGCCGGAGCGCTGACCCAGCGGTTCGCGGAGGGCCTCCAACTCCCGCCCGGCACCGTCCCGTTGCCCCTCCACCCCTGGCAGGCCCGCGACGTCGTCCAGCGCCCGGCCGTCGCGGCCCTCCTCGCCGCCGGACTCCTGCACGACCTGGGCCCGTACGGCGACGACTGGCACCCCACGTCGTCGGTCCGCACCGTCCACCGCCCCGGCGCCGACGCCATGCTCAAGCTGTCGCTCGGCGTACGCATCACCAACTCCCGCCGGGAGAACCTGCGCAAGGAACTCCACCGGGGCGTGGAGGTCCACCGGCTGTTGCGGGCGGGCCTCGGCGAGGAGTGGCAGTCCGCGCACCCCTGCTTCGACATCGTCCGCGACCCCGCCTGGCTGGCCGTCGACACCCCGGACGGCGCACCGGTGCCGGGGCTCGACGTCGTGGTCCGCCACAACCCCTTCACCACCACCGACGACGCCGTCTGCATCGCCGCGCTCACCGCCCCGCGCCCCATGCCGGGCCGATCCGGGACGCATTCGCGCCTGGCCGAGATCGTGGGCCGGCTCGCCGCCCGCACCGGCCGGCCCACCACGGCCGTGTCAGCCGAGTGGTTCCTGCGTTACCTCGACCAGGTCGTACGCCCGCTGCTCTGGTTGGACGGCACGGCAGGCATCGCCCTGGAGGCGCACCAGCAGAACACCATTGTCCTGCTCGACCCCAACGGCTGGCCCGTGGGCGGCCGTTACCGCGACAACCAGGGCTACTACTTCCGCGAGTCGTGCCGCGCGGCCCTGGAGCGGCGGCTGCCCGGCATCGGCGCCGCCAGCGACACCTTCGTGGCCGACGCCGTCACCGACGAGCGCTTCGCCTACTACCTCGGCATCAACAACGTCCTCGGTCTCGTCGGAGCCTTCGGCGCCCAGCACCTCGCCGACGAACGCGTGCTCCTCGCCGCCCTGCGCCAGTTCCTCACCAAGGCCGTCGACCTCGGCTCGCCCCTGCCCGCCCAGTTGCTGGACAGCGCCACGCTGCGCTGCAAGGCCAACCTGCTGACCCGGCTGCACGGTCTCGACGAGCTCGTCGGCCCGGTCGACACCCAGTCCGTCTACGTCACCATCGCCAACCCCCTTCACACCGACGGAACTTGACCCTTACGAACTGCTGAGAGGAGCGTCGCCGTGCCTCCCACCGATGCGAGCACCGACGCCGGCACCGGCCCGCCCCCCCAACCGGGGGAGGCGGCCGAGGACACCCTGGACCTGGAGCTGCCCGACGAACTGGTCGCCCTGTTCGCCGACCCGGCCGCCGCTCCCGGCGGGTCGGCCCCCGGCCGGACCGGCGAGCGGGGCGCCGCTGCCGCTCCGGCGGACCCGGCGATCGCGCACGCGACCGCCGAGCCCCTCCCGGCCGACGGCTCACGCCCCGGCGGCGACCTGCCGGCCCCGCCGGACGGCGCAGCCCGGTGGGCGCATCCCGTTGTGGAGGACCTGCTCGATTCCCCCGGCGACTGGGCGCCCGCCACCACGCCCCTCGGAGCGTTCCGCCTCGTCCCCGTACGTCTCGACCGCGACCTCCCCCTCCTCACCCAGTGGATGAACGACCCGGCCGTGGCCGCCTTCTGGGACCTTGCGGGACCCGCCTCCGTCACCGCCGCCCATCTGCGCAACCAACTGGACGGCGACGGCCGCAGCGTGCCCTGCCTGGGCGTCCTCGGCACCACCCCCATGAGCTACTGGGAGATCTACCGGGCGGACCTGGACCCGCTGGCCCGCCACTATCCGGCCCGCCCGCACGACACCGGGATCCATCTGCTCATCGGCGGCGTCGCCGATCGCGGGCGGGGTGTCGGGACCACCCTGCTCAGGGCCGTGGCCGACCTGGTCATCGACAACCGCCCGCACTGCCCCCGTGTGATCGCCGAACCCGATCTGCGCAACACCCCCTCCATCTCCGCGTTCCTCAGCGCCGGCTTCCGTTTCCACGCGGAGGTCGACCTGCCCGACAAGCGAGCCGCCCTGATGGTCCGCGACCGCGCGCTCAGGAACCTGCTGTGAACGCCCCGCCGCTCCGCATGCCCCCCTTACCCCGAATCGGTTCCACTCCGAGGAGTCTCCGTGCCGAACCCTCCTTCCCTCCATGACTCCCGCGGCCTTCCCGACCCCGGGGCCCTGCCCGGGCTGCTGGCCCCGCCCGAGCTGAACCGCGAGGCCTGGGACCGTGCGGCACGCCTCCTCCTGGCGAAGATGATCGGAGCCTTCGCGTACGAGGAAATCGTGAAACCAACGGTAGGTCCCGCCACTGACAACGCCGGTCCGGACGGGAAAAACGCAGGTCAGTACGGTTTCACGCTGGACGACGGCAGCACCTTGACCTTCCGGGCCAAACGCGGCGCCTACGGCGGCTGGCGGGTGGATCCCGACTCCGTCCGGCTCGTCGAGCAGAGCCCCCCGCCCGCCGCGGAATCCGGCGCCCCGACCGCGTCCGGCCGACCTCACCCGCCCGCGGGCCGCCCGTTCGGCGACCCGGTCCGCTTCCTCGCCCTCGCCCGCCGGACCCTCGGCGTGGACGGCGCCACCTTCGGCCACCTCGTACGGGAGCTCTCCGCCACCCTGGCCGCGGACACCCGCCTGCACACCACCGCCCTGTCGGCGGCCCAGCTCGCCGACCTGCCCTACGCGGAGCTGGAGGGCCACCAGACCGGCCACCCCTGGCTGGTGCTCAACAAGGGCCGGCTCGGCTTCTCCGCCGACGACGCCGCACGCTGGAGCCCGGAAGCCCGCACTCCGGCCAGGCTGCCGTGGATCGCCGTGCGCACCGACCTCGCCACCTACCGGGGCGTCCAGAGCCTGGCCACGCCGGAGCGGCTCTACGCCCGCGAGCTCGACGCCGCCGTCCGCGAGTCCTTCGCCGCCGCGCTGCGGGCCCGGGGCCTGGATCCGGCGGCGTACCTCTATCTGCCCGTCCACCCCTGGCAGTGGACTGAAATGATCCTTCCGCTCTTCGCCCCGGCCGTCGCCGACAACGCCGTGGTGCCGCTCCCCACCGACGGCGACGTACGGCTCGCGCAGCAGTCCATCCGCACCTTCCTCAACCTCTCGCGGCCCGAGCGCCACACGGTGAAGCTCCCGCTGTCCATCCTCAACACCCTGGTCTGGCGGGGCCTGCCCACAGAGCGCACCGTCGCCGCGCCCGCCGTCACGACCTGGGTGCAGGGCCTGTGCGAGACGGACGCCTTCCTGCGCGACGAGTGCCGCGTGATCCTTCTCGGCGAGGTCGCCTCGGTCGCCGTGGAACACCCGCTGTACGACCGCATCGGCGAAGTGCCCTACCAGTACAAGGAGTTGCTGGGCGCGATCTGGCGCGAGCCACTGCTGCCCCGGCTCGCCGGGGGCGAACGGGCCCGCACCCTCGCCGCGCTGCTGCACACCGACGCCGACGGGCGTGCCTTCACCGCCGAGCTCGTCGCCCGCTCGGGCCTCGCGCCCCGGGTCTGGCTGCGCCGGCTCTTCAGCGCCATGCTGCCGCCGCTGCTCCACTTCCTCTACCGCTACGGAACGGTCTTCTCGCCGCACGGCGAGAACGCCATCGTCGTCTTCGACGAGCGGGACGTGCCCGTACGCCTGGCGATCAAGGACTTCGTCGACGACATCAACGTGAGCGCCGAGCACCTTCCCGAGCACGACTCGATGCCGCAGGACGTGCGGAACATCCTGCTCACCGAGGCGCCCTCCTTCCTCACCCAGTTCATCCACTCGGGGCTCTTCGTGGGGGTCTACCGCTTCCTGGCGCCGCTGTGCGAGGACCAACTGGGCGTCGCCGAGGCCGACTTCTGGGCGCTGGTGCGCGAGGAGATCCTGCGGCACCAGGCGCGCTTTCCCCACGAGAAGGACCGCTACGAGACCTTCGACCTGCTCACGCCCCGGATCGACCGGCTCTGCCTCAACCGCAACCGGCTGCACACCGACGGCTACCGGGACCGCTCCGAGCGGCCGCACGCCACCGTTCACGGCACCGTGGCGAACCCCCTCGCACCGGCGGAGTGATCGGATTGTCAGTGGCGAGCCTTAGGGTGGTCTGGCTATGACAAAGCCTTCACTCCCCGAGCTCCTGCACGCCGCCGTCACCGCCGTCGGCGGCGTGGAGCGGCCTGGCCAGGTCACCATGGCGACGGCTGTCGCCGACGCCGTCGACGACAGCTCCCACCTGCTGGTCCAGGCCGGGACGGGCACCGGAAAGTCCCTCGGCTACCTGGTGCCGGCCCTGGCGCACGGGGAGCGCGTCGTGATCGCCACGGCCACGCTGGCGCTCCAGCGCCAGCTCGTCGAGCGCGACCTGCCGCGCACCGTGGAGGCGCTGCATCCACTGCTGCGCAGGCGCCCCCAGTTCGCCATGCTGAAGGGCCGCTCGAACTACCTGTGCCTGCACCGCCTCCACGAGGGCGCGCCGCAGGACGAGGAGGAGGGGCTCTTCGACCAGTTCGAGGCGGCAGCCCCCACCAGCAAGCTCGGCCAGGACCTGCTCAGGATGCGGGACTGGGCGGACGAGACCGAGACCGGCGACCGCGACGACCTGACCCCGGGCGTCTCGGACAAGGCGTGGGCGCAGGCATCGGTGTCCTCCCGTGAATGCCTGGGCGCCACGAAGTGCGCGTACGGGGCGGAGTGCTTCGCGGAGATGGCCCGTGAGCGCGCCAAGCTCTCCGACGTCGTAGTCACCAACCACGCCCTGCTCGCCATCGACGCGATCGAGGGCGCCCCGGTGCTGCCGCAGCACGAGGTGCTGATCGTCGACGAGGCCCATGAGCTGGTCTCCCGGGTCACCGGCGTCGCCACCGGCGAGCTCACCCCCGGCCAGGTCAACCGGGCCGTGCGGCGCAGCGCGAAGCTGGTCAACGAGAAGGTGGCCGACGGGCTTCAGACGGCCGCCGAGGGCTTCGAGCGGGTGATGGAGCTGGCCCTGCCGGGCCGCCTGGAGGAGATCCCGGAGGACCTGGGCTATGCGCTGATGGCGCTGCGCGACGCCGCCCGCGAGGTGGTCTCGGCGCTCGGCTCCACGCGCGACAAGTCCGTCCAGGACGAGAACGCGGTGCGCAAGCAGGCCCTCGCCATGGTGGAGACGGTGCACGGCGTGGCGGAGCGCATCACCAACGGCTCTGAGTGGGACGTGGTCTGGTACGAGCGCCACGACCGCTTCGGCGCCTCCCTGCGGGTCGCCCCGCTGTCGGTGTCGGGCCTGCTCAGGGAGAAGCTCTTCACGGACCGTTCGGTGATCCTCACCTCAGCGACGCTCAAGCTGGGCGGCGACTTCAACGGCGTGGGCGCCTCGCTGGGGCTCTCCCCGGAAGGCACCCCCGGCGATGACGTCCCGCAGTGGAAGGGCTTGGACGTCGGCTCGCCCTTCGACTATCCCAAGCAGGGCATCCTCTACGTCGCCAAGCATCTGGCCACACCGGGCCGGGAGGGTTCGCGCGGCGACATGATGGACGAGCTGGCCGAGCTGGTGGAGGCCGCCGGCGGGCGCACCCTCGGCCTGTTCTCCTCGATGCGGGCGGCCCAGGCCGCCGCCGAGGAGCTGCGCGGACGCCTCGACCATCCGATCCTGCTCCAGGGCGAGGAGACGCTGGGCGAGCTGATCAAGTCCTTCGCCGCCGACCCGAAGACCTGCCTGTTCGGGACGCTGTCCCTGTGGCAGGGCGTCGACGTGCCGGGGCCGAGCTGCCAGCTGGTGATCATGGACCGGATTCCGTTCCCGCGCCCCGATGATCCGCTGATGAGCGCCCGCCAGAAGGCGGTGGAGGAGGGTGGCGGCAACGGCTTCATGGCGGTGGCGGCCACGCATGCCGCGCTCCTGATGGCCCAGGGCGCCGGTCGTCTCGTACGGGCGACGGGTGACCGGGGTGTGGTCGCGGTGCTCGATCCCCGGCTGGCCAACGCCCGCTACGGCAGCTATCTGCGGGCCTCGCTGCCCGACTTCTGGTACACCACGGACCGAAACCAGGCGCGCCGCTCGCTCGCGGCCATCGACGCGGCGGCCAAGGCCGACGGGAAGTAGGCCGGTGCTCCGCCCGCGCGCGGCGGGCGGAGCGCGAAGGGCCGGGGGCACAGCAGGGCCCCGAGACCGGCGCAGAGGGTCCCGGGGCCCGGTCGAAGCCGGCGGAGGGGTCAGACCCGCCGGAGCACCGCCACGACCTTGCCCAGGATGGTCGCGTCATCGCCGGGGATCGGCTGGTAGGCGGCGTTGTGCGGAAGCAGCCAGATGTGGTTGTCCTCGCGCTTGAAGCGCTTGACGGTGGCCTCGCCGTCGAGCATCGCGGCGACGATGTCGCCGTTCTCGGCGACGGGCTGGCGGCGCACCGTGACCCAGTCGCCGTCGCAGATCGCGGCCTCGATCATCGAGTCACCGACGACCTTCAGGACGAAGAGCTCGCCGTCACCGACCAGCTGGCGGGGGAGCGGGAAGACGTCCTCGACCGACTCCTCCGCGAGGATCGGGCCACCGGCGGCGATCCGGCCGACCAGCGGCACGTACGACGCGGCGGGCTTGCCCGCGGTGTCGGTGGGCTGGCTGCTCGGCTGGTCGGAGCCGCGGACCTCGTACGCGCGCGGCCGGTGCGGGTCGCGGCGCAGGAAGCCCTTGCGCTCCAGGGCCATGAGCTGGTGGGCGACGGAGGAGGTGCTGGAGAGGCCGACGGCCTGGCCGATCTCCCGCATCGACGGCGGGTAACCACGCCGCTGCACGGAGTCCCGGATGACCTCGATGACCCGGCGCTGCCGGTCGGTGAGCCCCGAGCTGTCCGCCCTGATCCCTGGAGGGCGGCCTGGCAGGGAGCGGGCAGGCCGCCCGGCGTCCGCCCCCTGGTTCGTGACTGCGTCATTCATGGCATGCACCGGCTCAAGTCGGGTCTGGGAGCGGTCCTGGGCAGTGATGGTGGCACTGTCTGCGGTGGTGGTCACGTCGGCCCCTCTCGAAATGGTCTCCCTAGCTGGACAACGGTAGTTGCTTTCGAAAGGTTGCGCCAAACACACGTTCGAGTGAAAAATCGCAGAACGCGCTCCGTGGCCTCGCGGGTGGGTGTATGTGCGAGTCCCGATTGGGGGCCCGTCGAACGGCAATTCGGTCGATTACGGTACCCTTCACCGCCGGGGCGGACGCTCGGCGTCCTCCCCTTCGGGGACCGTTCCGGCGGCCGCCGCGTGTCGCTCACGAGGACGCCGCGCCGGCGCCCAGTCTGTCATCCAGCACCCCGCGACCCCGCGTTGCGACGCGCTTCCCGTAACCTCTTGGGCGGCCGGAAATCGCCGGGCCGCGGCCGGGGTTCGCCGACACGCGGTAGGGCTGGATAAACGGCGAAACCCTAGATCTAGTGGTTGGATTGGTGCAGCCACCCAGAAGTTGTGGTCCATGGTCCTTCAAGGCCCTGGCCATCGCCTATGCTTGTGGTCGCTTCGCGGGAGGTTTCCGAGCCCGGTGAGGCTATTCAGTCGTGCTGTGAAGGAGGGTTGGGAACCATGCACTGCCCCTTCTGCAGGCACCCCGACAGCCGTGTCGTCGACAGCCGTACGACCGACGACGGTACGTCGATCCGCCGGCGGCGCCAGTGCCCCGACTGCTCCCGTCGCTTCACGACGGTGGAGACGGCCTCGCTGATGGTCATCAAGCGATCCGGCGTCACCGAACCCTTCAGCCGTACCAAGGTCATCTCCGGCGTCCGCAAGGCATGCCAGGGGCGGCCCGTCACCGAGGACGCCCTCGCCAAGCTCGGCCAGCGGGTCGAAGAGGCGGTGCGCGCCACCGGCAGCGCCGAGCTGACCACCCACGACGTGGGGCTCGCCATACTCGGCCCGTTGCAGGAGCTCGACCTCGTCGCGTACCTGCGCTTCGCGTCCGTTTACCGGGCTTTCGACACGCTCGAAGACTTCGAGGCCGCCATCGTGGAACTCCGCGAGCGGCAGCCTCCCGCAGGCCAATCAGACGAGTGCGTGGCCGGCGCGACCCCCGAGGTCCCCGTGCCCGCCACCGCCGCCGACTGACCGAGGGGCCCGCACGGGCCCGCGGTCGCCGATCGGCGGCAATCCAGGACCTGCCAGGGGTGAGCTTCTGCTGCGCCCGTGGCAACAGACAAACACCGTGCCCTGGGAACATTCAGGCACTTTTGGGCGTTTTTGCCCGCGTATGGGAGGCGGCAATGACAGAGACGGCGAGCGGCCCGGCACGAGGCTCCCGAGCCAAGGGATCCAGGGCCACCAAGGGTCTGCGCATCGAGCGCATCCACACCACCCCCGGCGTGCATCCGTACGACGAGGTGGCCTGGGAGCGCCGTGACGTCGTCATGACCAACTGGCGCGACGGCTCGGTCAACTTCGAGCAGCGTGGCGTCGAGTTCCCCGACTTCTGGTCGGTGAACGCGGTCAACATCGTCACCAGCAAGTACTTCCGCGGGGCCGTCGGCACCCCGCAGCGCGAGACCGGTCTCAAGCAGCTCATCGACCGGATCGTGAAGACCTACACGAAGGCCGGCGAGGAGTACGGATACTTCGCCTCGCCCGCCGACGCCGAGATCTTCGAGCACGAGCTGGCGTACGCACTCCTGCACCAGATCTTCAGCTTCAACTCGCCGGTGTGGTTCAACGTCGGCACGCCCCAGCCGCAGCAGGTCTCGGCCTGCTTCATCCTGGCCGTCGACGACTCCATGGAGTCCATCCTCGACTGGTACAAGGAAGAGGGCATGATCTTCAAGGGCGGCTCCGGCGCCGGCCTGAACCTCTCCCGCATCCGCTCCTCCAAGGAGCTGCTGTCCTCCGGCGGCAACGCCTCGGGCCCCGTCTCCTTCATGCGCGGTGCCGACGCCTCCGCCGGAACCATCAAGTCCGGCGGCGCCACCCGCCGCGCGGCCAAGATGGTCATCCTCGACGTCGACCACCCCGACATCGAGAACTTCATCGAGACCAAGGTGAAGGAAGAGGAGAAGATCCGCGCGCTGCGCGACGCGGGCTTCGACATGGACCTGGGCGGCGACGACATCACGTCCGTCCAGTACCAGAACGCCAACAACTCGGTCCGCGTGAACGACGAGTTCATGAAGGCCGTCGAGACCGGCGGCAAGTTCGGGCTGCGGGCCCGCATGACCGGTGACGTCATCGAAGAGGTCGACGCCAAGTCGCTCTTCCGCAAGATGGCCGAGGCCGCCTGGGCCTGCGCCGACCCCGGCATCCAGTACGACGACACCATCAACCACTGGCACACCTGCCCCGAGTCCGGCCGCATCAACGGCTCGAACCCGTGCAGCGAGTACATGCACCTGGACAACACGTCCTGCAACCTCGCGTCCCTGAACCTGATGAAGTTCCTCAAGGACGACGGCAAGGGCCACCAGTCCTTCGAGGTCGAGCGCTTCGCCAAGGTCGTCGAGCTCGTCATCACCGCGATGGACATCTCCATCTGCTTCGCGGACTTCCCGACCCAGAAGATCGGCGAGAACACCCGCGCCTACCGCCAGCTCGGCATCGGCTACGCCAACCTCGGCGCCCTGCTGATGGCCACGGGCCACGCGTACGACTCCGACGGCGGCCGCGCGCTCGCCGGCGCCATCACCTCCCTGATGACCGGTACCTCGTACAAGCGCTCCGCCGAGCTCGCCGCGGTCGTCGGCGCGTACGACGGCTACGCCCGCAACGCCGAGCCGCACCAGCGCGTCATGAAGCAGCACGCCGACGCCAACGCCGCGGCCGTCCACATGGACGACCTGGACAACCCGATCTGGGCCGCCGCCACGGAGGCCTGGCAGGACGTGATCCGGCTCGGCGCGAAGAACGGTTTCCGTAACGCGCAGGCCTCGGTCATCGCGCCGACCGGCACCATCGGTCTCGCCATGTCGTGCGACACCACCGGCCTGGAGCCCGACCTCGCCCTGGTCAAGTTCAAGAAGCTGGTCGGCGGCGGCTCGATGCAGATCGTCAACGGCACGGTGCCCCAGGCGCTGCGCCGCCTCGGCTACCAGGAGGAGGCGATCGAGGCGATCGTCGCCCACATCGCCGAGAACGGGAACGTCATCGACGCCCCGGGCCTGAAGCCCGAGCACTACGAGGTCTTCGACTGCGCCATGGGCGAGCGTTCCATCTCCGCGATGGGCCACGTCCGCATGATGGCCGCCATCCAGCCGTGGATCTCGGGCGCGCTGTCCAAGACGGTCAACCTGCCGGAGACGGCGACCGTCGAGGACGTCGAAGAGGTCTACTTCGAGGCGTGGAAGATGGGCGTCAAGGCGCTCGCGATCTACCGCGACAACTGCAAGGTCGGCCAGCCCCTCTCCGCCAAGACCAAGGAGAAGGAGAAGGAGGCGGTCACCACCAAGGCCGAGGAGACCATCCGCACCGCGGTCGAGAAGGTCGTCGAGTACCGCCCGGTCCGCAAGCGCCTCCCCAAGGGCCGCCCGGGGATCACCACCTCCTTCACGGTGGGTGGCGCCGAGGGCTACATGACCGCCAACTCCTACCCGGACGACGGTCTCGGCGAGGTCTTCCTCAAGATGTCCAAGCAGGGCTCCACCCTCGCGGGCATGATGGACGCCTTCTCGATCGCCGTCTCCGTCGGCCTCCAGTACGGCGTGCCGCTGGAGACCTACGTCTCGAAGTTCACCAACATGCGCTTCGAGCCGGCCGGCATGACGGACGACCCGGACGTGCGGATGGCGCAGTCGATCGTCGACTACATCTTCCGCCGCCTGGCGCTCGACTTCCTGCCGTTCGAGACCCGCTCGGCGCTCGGCATCCACTCCGCCGAGGAGCGCCAGCGCCACCTGGACACCGGTTCGTACGAGCCGACCCTGGAGGACGACGAGCTGGACGTGGAGAGCCTGGCCCAGTCGGCCCCGCGCCAGACGGAGCCCCTGAAGGCCGTCTCCTCGCCGACGCCGGTCGCGGTCGAGGCCCCGAAGGTCGCGCACAACTCGGCCGAGCTCGTCGAGATGCAGCTCGGCGTCAGCGCGGACGCGCCGCTCTGCTTCTCCTGCGGTACGAAGATGCAGCGGGCCGGCTCCTGCTACATCTGCGAGGGCTGCGGCTCGACCAGCGGCTGCAGCTGACACCGCGGCTCCGCCGGACTGAAGCGTCCGGTGGAGCCCGCCGGTCCGGCTGACCGGTGACGTACTGAGGGGACCGGCGACCGCCGGTCCCCTCGGGCGTGTGGGGCGGGCGGGGTCCGGCTCAGGCGGTCGCGGCGCCCATGGCCGCGATGAAGGCGTCCGGGTCGAGGTCGAAACCGCGGACGTCCTCGCGGAACTCCCACGCGCCCGAGGCGTTCCGGACGAACTCCGCGACCGTCGCCGCTCTGGCGCCCGCCACCTCCGCGAAGCCGTGCCGGGACAGCTCGGTGTATCCGTCCCGGACGCGGACGCCCGGGTCGGCCACGTCGCCGAAGACGAGCCGTCCCGACCCCTGCTGGATGACGACGCCGACCAGCACGCGCCCGTGCTCGGCGGACATGCGGCCGAGGTCCAGGGTCATGACCTCGTCATAGCCGAGGCCCTGCCCGGTCCGGCTGTCGCGGTCCAGCCAGATCGTGCCGTCGGGGGAGCGGTGGTCGAAGTACACACAGTAGTCGGGCGGTCCGCAGGGGGCGGCCGCCGGATAGACGCCCGCGACCACGTCGAGGTCGTGGGCGGGTGAGCCGAGCGGGCTGGGGTCCCAGCGCAGCGCCACCTCGACCGTGCCGAGCCCTTTGCCGATGCCGCTCATGCATACCCCTCCCCGTGTCTGCCCTGCGCCCCGCACCCCTCCCATGCTGTCACGGCCGTGCGGGAAAGTCGTTCGGTCAACGGGTTGGCGCCCGGCCTCCTGGCGGCGATCATGGTGCCGGGCGGGGGCCGCGAGGGTCCCCGGACCGACGACGGGGGATCATGATGTGGAACGGTCAAGAGGTCGATCTGGACGCCTACTTCGCGCGGATCGGCTACGACGGTGACGGGGCGCCCACCCTGGACACCTTGCGGGAGCTGCACCGGGCGCACGTGGCGGCGATCCCCTTCGAGAACCTGGACGTGGCCCTCGGCCGGCCCGTGCGGCTGGATGTGAAGAGCCTCCTGGCCAAGCTCGTCGGGCAGGAGCGCGGCGGCTACTGCTACGAGCAGAACTCGCTGTTCGCCGCCGTGCTGGAACGGCTGGGCTTCGAGTGCACCGCACGCGGCGCCCGCGTCCGGGCCCGGGGCACGGTCCTGCCGCCGGTGACCCACGCGCTGCTCGCGGTCCCCGCCGAGGGCCAACTCTGGCTCTGCGACACGGGGTTCGGGCACCAGGGTCCGCTGGAGCCGGTCCCGTTGCGGGACGGCGCGGTCGTGGAGCAGGGCGGCTGGACGTTCGGCGTCGGCACGGAGGAGGACGGCACCCACGTCCTGCGGTCGCTGCGGCCCGAGGGGTGGCTGGACCTCTACGCCTTCGCCCCGCAGGCGATCAACCCGGCCGACTTCACGGTCATGAACCACTACAGCTCCTCGCACCCCCGCTCCCGTTTCGTGGGCCAGGTGGTGGCGCAGCGGACCGCGCCCGGAGTGCGCCGGGCGCTGGTCCGGGACGAGTTCACCACCATTGGTACGGACGGCACCGAGGACCGGCGCCGGGTGGCCGCCGACGAGCTCGGAACGGTGTTGTCAGAGGTCTTCGATATCGTGATGGAGCGGGAAGAAGTCGCACAACTGGGCGCACTGGCAGAAGGGTTGAAGGAGCGGGAGCCCCGACCCGGCGTTCGGGAGTGAACTGGGTTTCGAGGCGCGCGGCATTCTCCCGTGGAAGTACGCCGTCCGAGCCTGACCGGGGCGTGGCGGCGCGCCGTACGATGGCGCGGTGCTGGTCAAGTGGATTCGCTGCACCGTGGTGGACCGCCGCGGTTTCGAGCGGGGGCAGCGGAAATGGGCGGGGTTACTGGGCGAGCCCGGTTTCCGGGGGCAGGGCGGCGGCTGGAGCCGGAGGCGGCCGGAAGTGGCCCATGTCTTCGGCTTCTGGGAGAGCCGCGCGTTCTACGACTCCTTCATGGCCCGGGCGCACGACCGGCTCGCGGCCGCCCAGTCCGGCACGTACAAGGACATCGAGGTGAGGCTCTTCGACCACCGCTTCGACGTGAAGACCGGCTTCGAGCCGCGCTTCACCGACGCGGACGTGGTCCGCGTCGCGCACTGCACGGTGCACCAGGAGCGGGTCGAGCACTTCGCGCTGATGCAGGAGAAGGTCTGGAACCCCGCGATGGCGGGGTCCCCGGGCATGCTGCGCGGGCTGTTCGCCGAGGCGCCCGGCCAGGAGTTCCTGGTGCTCTCGATGTGGCAGTCGGCCGCCGAGCACGGCAAGTACCGGGCCGACCGGGTGGAGCGGCTCTCGCTGCGCGCCGGGACCGAGCAGGACGTAGCGGCCCTGACCGGTGACGTCGTCCAGCTCGACCCGGACTGGACGGTCTGAGGCGGCCCGCCGCGCGCCTACGCCGGATGGAGGCCGGACAAGTGCTCGATCGGAGCGTCGGCGATCTAGTGTTTGGGCATGGCACGACCACGGCGCATCGTCCTCGTCCGGCACGGCGAGTCGGAGGGCAATGCCGACGACACCGTGTACGAGCGCGAACCCGACCACGCGCTGAGACTCACCGAGACGGGCCTGCGCCAGGCCGAGGCGACCGGTGAGCGGCTGCGCGCGATGTTCGGGAGCGAGAAGGTCAGCGTATACGTCTCGCCCTACCGGCGCACCCACGAGACGTTCCGCGCGTTCGGCCTCGACCCGGAGCAGGTACGGATCCGGGAGGAGCCCCGGCTGCGCGAGCAGGACTGGGGGAACTGGCAGGACCGGGACGACGTCAAGCTCCAGAAGGCGTACCGGGACGCCTACGGCCACTTCTTCTACCGGTTCGCGCAGGGCGAGTCGGGGGCTGACGTGTACGACCGGGTGGGGGCGTTCCTGGAGAGCCTCTACCGGAGCTTCGAGGCGCCGGACCACCCGCCCAACGTGCTCCTGGTGACGCACGGGCTCACCATGAGGCTGTTCTGCATGCGCTGGTTCCACTGGAGCGTGGCGGACTTCGAGTCGCTGTCCAATCCGGGGAACGCCGAGACCAGGACGCTGCTCCTCGGCGCCGACGGGCGGTACTCGCTGGACCGGCCGTTCCAGCGGTGGCGTGCCCCGGAGCCGTACGGGATCACCGGATAGAGTGGCTGTGAGATGACCGCTGACTCCGCCACCGAATCACTCGACCCGCGTTTCGCACGCGCGCTGGGCAGCCTGCGCGGGCTGTCCGTCGGCGACGCACTGGGCTCCCAGTTCTTCGTCCCCGTCAACTACCCCCTCCTCAAGCGCCGCGAGCTGCCCGACGGCCCCTGGCAGTGGACCGACGACACCGAGATGGCCTGTTCGGTCCTTGCCGTACTCGTCTCGCACGGGCGCGTCGACCAGGACGCGCTCGCGCTGTCCTTCGCCCACCACCACGACTTCGACCGGGGCTACGGGCCCGCGGTCAACCGGATGCTCCGCCTGGTCAGGGAGGGCGGGGACTGGCGGGAGCTGGCCTCCGCGCTGTTCAAGGGCCAGGGCTCCTGGGGCAACGGCTCCGCCATGCGGATCGCGCCGCTCGGCGCCTGGTACGCCGACGACCCGGAGCAGGCCACCCACCAGGCCGAGATCTCCTCGTACACCACCCACCAGCACCGCGAGGCCGTCGTCGGCGCCATGGCGGTCGCCGCGGCCGCGGCCCTGGCCGCCGCCCCCGCAGGTCCCCCCGAGCCGGGCGAACTGCTCGACTCGGTCATCGCGCTGGTGCCGCGCAGCGCCGTCGGCGCGGGGCTGCGGCGGGCGCGCGACATGCTGGACTACGACGACGCGGCGACCGTGGCCGCGGTGCTCGGCTCCGGGCGACGCACCAGCGCGCACGACACCGTGCCGTTCGCCCTCTGGTCGGCGGCGCGCGGGCTCGGCGACTACGAGCGCACGTTCTGGACGACCGCGCAGGTGGGCGGCGACGTCGACACGACCTGTGCGATCGCCGGGGGAGTGGTCGCGGCCGCCAAGGCCGGAGCCCCGCCCACCGCCTGGCTGGAGCGCACCGAAGACCTCCCGGACTGGGTCCCGGCGACCCCCGTCGGCTGAGCCGTCCCTCGCCCGCCTTGGCCGTCCCGCCCGCACCGCGCGGACGGGGCGGTGCGCGGGCGAGAACCTCGCCGCTCCCAAGAAGCGGGCAGATGACGGGACTTGAGGGGGGCGACCCCTGCTCGGGTGAGTCGTTGGCGGTGCTCGCGCACGGAACCGCGGCCCTCGCTCCCCGCCCGGCATGGCGGGTTCACACTCCGGCTACGCGGCGTGCTCGGCCCTTCACGCCTGCGACCCCGGCGCGGGCGGGCGACTCCAGGAGCTGCCCCCGCACCAGGTGATCGAACCCTTCCCCCAGCCCTTCCACCGGGGGTTCGGCAACGCACCTGGCGGCCGCCCCTCGTCGTCGTCCCTGGCTGGTGCCGCACCGGCAGAAGGTGTGCGGGAGCGAAGGGAACACGGCCGCGACGACCGTCCCCGTCATGGCGCCGCGGCGCGTCCTCGCACCGCCCGCGCGGGGCCTGCGGACGGTCCTGGGAGACCTGGGTGTCGCGGGCGGCACCCGGCGGCGTAACCTTGCAGGCGCCATGCCGTACGAACCACCCACCCACAGCGTCGAGCGCTCGATTCGCGCCACCACCGGGGCCAAGATCGTCGCCGGTGTCGACGAAGTCGGACGCGGGGCGTGGGCCGGTCCCGTCACGGTCTGCGCCGCGATCACCGGACTGCGGCGCCCGCCCGCCGGGCTCACCGACTCCAAGCTGCTCAGCCCCAAGCGCCGCACCGAGCTCGCCGCGGTCCTCGAAGGCTGGGTCACCGCCTACGCGCTCGGCGACTCCTCGCCGGAGGAGATCGACGAGCTGGGCATGACGGCGGCCCTGCGCCTGGCCGCCGTGCGCGCCCTCGAGGCCCTGCCGGTCCGGCCGGACGCGGTCATCCTCGACGGCAAGCACGACTACCTCGGGCTGCCGTGGCGGGTCCGTACGGTGATCAAGGGCGACCAGTCCTGCATCGCGGTCTCCGCGGCCTCGGTGATCGCCAAGGTGCGCCGGGACGCGATGATGGCCGAACTCCTGGGCGCCCAGGGGGAGTACGCGGGATTCGGCTTCGCCGAGAACGCCGGGTACCCCTCGCCCGTCCACAAGGCGGCGCTGGCGGAGCTGGGGCCCACCCCGTACCACCGGCTGTCCTGGTCGTACCTGGACACGCTGCCCCAGTGGCGGCACCTGAAGAAGACGCGGCTCTCCGCTGAGGCGGCCGCACTCGAAAGCGGGGGACAGCTCGGCTTCGACTTCTGACCCGGATCACGGCCGAGTCCCGGAGGTTCTCGGTCCGTTGTCCGCACGGTGCGGCCCCGTTCCCGGAGCCTTCCGGTCCGCTTCGCGGACGGGCGAAAGTACGGGCCCGCATCCTGAAATCCCTGGACTTTCCCGCCCAGTTGCGGGGAGACTCCGCCCCGATCGCACCTTTGTGCCCACCCGCCGGTGACGCCTTCACCGGCATTTGATAGACATCAACTCATGCCTCTCATCCCCGAGGAGCCTCAGATTCACGAGAGTGCCCAGGGTCCCCGCGTCACCCCGGCCGCCGGCCGCACCGCGCAGACCCCTCGCCCCGTACCCGGTCCGCGTTCCGCGGCCGCACCGCGTCCCGGACGTCCGGGCCCCGGCCCGGCCCGGCCCACGCCTCCCGCGCAGCGGTCCCACGGCTCCGCCGCGCAGACCCCGCCCACCCCGTCGCCGGCCTCGTCCGGTCCGCAGATCCAGCTGATCCCGGCTCCGGCCGGCGGCGCGCTCGACGCCGCGGGCGAAGCGGTGGACCTGCTGCTCGACTCCGGCCGCGCGCCGGGCGACATCCTGGTCCTCACCACCGGCGAGCCGCACCCGTGGGCGGCGCACGAGCTGTCCTTCGGCGAGGACGCCTACTGGGCCCAGCACGACGCCCGGGACGACGTCTTCTACGCCGATGCCGCCGCCGCGGAGCGGGCCTCGGCCCGGCCCGTGGTCGTCGTCGCCGTCAACGACGCCGCGGCCGACGACGCCGGTCGCGCCCTGCCGCTCGCCCTGGCCCGTGCCGAGGCGCTGCTCATCGTGTGCGGTGACCCGCAGCGGATCAACGCGGCGCTCGGCGCCGGAGTCTGAGCACCGGCTCGGCCACTTCGGCCCCCGCGCACGACGGTCCGTGCGCGCGGGACCGAGTCGGGAATCCGGGGCGAGCGCTCCGGAGCCCGAAGCCCAGAGGCCGCGCCGCCCTGCCCCGGGCCGGATCCGTCCGGCGGGGCGGCGGACGGACCCCATAGGGCCGACCCGGGAGCGGGCCGGTCCGCGTCCGTGCCGGAACGGTTCAGCGCGCGGCCGTGCGCCGCAGCATCTCCACCGCGCCGGCGCCCGAGCGCAGCGGCAGCGGCTCGGCCAGTTCGGACTCGGCCTCGGCCAGTGAGCCCGGGCCGGACAGCGAGCTGGGGCGGCGGCCGCCGCGGCCCTCGCCGAGCACCTGCCACCCGCCGCGCGTGAGCGTGATGTACGCGCCGCAGCGCAGCCCGTGCAGGGTGCAGGCGTCCCGCAGCCCCCACATCCAGGCGCCGTCCTCCTCCGTCCAGCGCTCGTCGCCGTCGCGGCAGTAGAGCAGCACGGCGGTGCGCACCGGGGCCCGGCGGCGCAGATCGTGCGGGATCACCCGGCGCAGGTGCGCGAGCAGCGCGTTGCGGAACTCCCAGCCGTCGGCCGGTGCGGCGCGGCGCGCGAACGACGCGCTGGCGGCGAGCCGTTCCTCGTGGTCCAGGACCGCGACGACGGCGGTCGTGGGCGTCGGCCGGTGCCGGGCGTGCAGCCCGCTGACGACCTCGCGGGGATTGCGCAGCAGCGGAATGCCGGCCGCGGCCCACTCGGCGGGTTCCAGGATCCTGCCGAGGCGGTTCGCGGAGTCGGCCGACATGGGGGCAGAGGCTGCTGCCGACGCTGCGGACGGAGCGAATCCGAAGGTCACGGTCCTCCCTTCCGGATACGCGCCCACAGAGCGGGCAGGGTCGGGTGAGGGCGCACCACGGCACAGCCCTTCCGGACCACAGGGGGGCCGTGCGGGGGCGGCTCCAATTCTTGCCGCCGCGCGGTCGGGCGGCAACGAGCAATTGACGACGCTGACCTGAATCGACGGGTATGGCACTCATATCCCTGCCCAGCGGCACCGCCGGCCACCCCTGCGGTCACGACTGGATCGCGAGGACCAGCGGGAACACCCCCCTGGCTCCGGAGCGGCGCAGCAGCCGGGCCGCCACCGCCAGCGTCCAGCCCGTGTCGGACGCGTCGTCGATCAGCAGCACCGGCCCCTGGGCCTCCCCGAGCGCGGCCGCCAGCGCGTCCGGGACCGCGAAGGCGTGGTGCAGGGCGCGGACCCGCTGGGCGCTGTTGGACTGCGCGATCCGCTCGCCCTCGACGCCCGGCGCATACGCGAGGGAGCCGAGCAGGGGCATCCGGCCGATCTCCGCGATCCGCGCGCCCAGCGAGGAGACCAGCGCGGGCCGGGTGCGCGAGGGCAGCGTCACCACACCGGCGGGCCGGGGCGGCGCGTCGGGACCGCCCGAGGCCCAGCCGCCGGGACCCTTCGCCCAGTCGGCCAGCACGCTCACCACCGCCTGCACCACGTCGTCCGGCACCGGCCCGTCCGGGGCGCCCGGCGCGAGCATCGGGCGCAGCCGGTTGCCCCAGCCGATGTCCGAAAGCCTCCCCAACGCCCGGCCCGGGAAGGCCAGTTCGCCCGCCGGGATGCGCCCCTTCAGGTCGATGCCGATCGCCGCGAGACCCGTGGGCCACATCTTGCGGGGCTCCACCTCCACGCCCGGCCGGGTCAGCTCGCCGCGCGCCACGTCCAGGGCCGCGCCGGAGACGTCCGCGGTGAAGCGCGCGCCCGCGCAGTTGTCGCAGCGCCCGCACGGCGCCGCCTGCTCGTCGTCCAGCTGACGGCGCAGGAACTCCATCCGGCAGCCCGTCGTCGAGGCGTAGTCACGCATCGCCTGCTGTTCGGCGGAGCGCTGGCGGGCGACCCACGCGTACCGCTCGGTGTCGTACACCCAGGGCTCGCCCGTGGTCGTCCAGCCGCCCTTGACGCGGCGCACCGCGCCGTCCACGTCGAGCACCTTGAGCATCGTCTCCAGCCGGGTGCGGCGCAGCTCCACCAGTGGCTCCAGGGCGGGCAGCGACAGCGGCCGACCCGCCTGCGCCAGCACCTCGAGGGTGCGCCGGACCTGCTCCTCGGGCGGGAAGGCCACGGACGCGAAGTACTTCCAGATCGCCTCGTCCTCGCGGCCCGGCAGCAGCAGCACCTCCGCGTGCGCCACTCCGCGGCCCGCGCGGCCGACCTGCTGGTAGTAGGCGATGGGGGAGGAGGGCGAGCCCAGGTGGACGACGAATCCCAGGTCCGGCTTGTCGAAGCCCATGCCGAGCGCGGAGGTGGCGACCAGCGCCTTGACGCGGTTGGCCAGCAGGTCGTCCTCCGCCTGCTGGCGGTCCGCGTTCTCCGTCTTGCCGGTGTACGAGGCGACCGTGTGCCCGCTCCGGCGCAGATACGCGGTGATCTCCTCGGCCGCCGCGACCGTGAGCGTGTAGATGATGCCCGAGCCCGGCAGCTCGTCGAGGTGGTCGGCGAGCCAGCCGAGGCGGTGCGCCGCGTCGGGCAGCGCGAGCACGTTGAGGCTGAGGCTCTCGCGGTCCAGCGGACCGCGCAGCACCAGCGCGTCCGAGCCGCCGCCGGTGCCGAGCTGCTCGGCGACGTCCGCCGTCACCCGCGCGTTGGCGGTGGCGGTGGTGGCCAACACCGGGACGCCCGGCGTCAGTTCGGCCAGCATGGTGCGCAGTCGGCGGTAGTCCGGCCGGAAGTCGTGGCCCCAGTCGGAGATGCAGTGCGCCTCGTCCACCACGAGCAGACCCGTGGCCGCGGAGAGCTTGGGCAGCACGTTGTCGCGGAAGTCAGGATTGTTGAGCCGCTCCGGCGACACCAGCAGCACGTCCACCGCGCCCGCGGCGACCTCCTCCTGGATGGTGTCCCACTCCTCGGGGTTGGCCGAGTTGATCGTCCGGGCGCTGATGCCCGCCCTGGCCGCCGCCTCGACCTGGTTGCGCATCAGGGCGAGCAGCGGCGAGACGATCACCGTGGGGCCCGCTCCCTGGGCCCGCAGCAGGGCGGTCGCCACGAAGTACACCGCCGACTTGCCCCACCCGGTGCGCTGCACGACGAGCGCCCGCCGCTTGTCGGCGACCAGCGCCTCGATGGCCCGCCACTGGTCCTCGCGCAGCCGCGCGGTGCCGGTGGCGTCCCCGACGAGACGGGCGAGGACCGTGTCGGCTTCCGTGCGCAGTTCCGCGTTGCTCGTGTGCTCCATGCCCCCATACAACAGGACGGGTCCGACAATCGCGGAACGAACCGTTCCTGATCAGCCGTCCCCGCTGGTCACCGAGGTGCGCGGGCCCCTGGGCGACCGGTGTGAAGAGACCTCCGTCTCCCGACGGACGTCGGTCCGCGGGACCGTGCCAGGCCGCCGCGGCGTCAGGTCCGCCGCCACCGCGATCCGCCGAGGCAGGGCACGGCCCGTCGGTGCCCCGGCTCACCGTCGTCGCCGGACTGCCCCGGGCGGCACCGGCACAGGCTCCCTACCTGTCCTGCGGGGCGGGCACGCACGGACACCCTGGTGCGACTCGCCGTCCCCGCCTGGGCGGGGCAACGCGCCTTTTCCTGAGGCGAAGTTGAGGGGCTGGACGACGTCCGCTGCATTTGTATGACCGGCGGGTTCGGCCTGTGGACAAGGTTATCCACAGGGGTGGCACGGGATCCGTGATCGCGAAACCCTCGGGACATGCGAGACATGAGCGAACACCACGAATCGGAACCCCGTGACATCGAATCCCGCGATCCCGAATCCCCCGATCGCGACCCCCGCGGCTTCGAGACCAGCGGCCTCGGACCAAGTGATTCCGCACCCTGTCATGCGGAGTCCCATGAATCCGAGGCCTCCCGATCCGAATCCCACGCCTCGTCGGGCGAGCCCAGGATCACTTTGCGCGGCCCGGCCGAACTGGCGGACGCGCTGCCGTACTTGATGGGCTTCCACCCGACCGACTCGGTCGTGCTGGTCGCGCTGCACGGCGAGAGCGGCCGGTTCGGGGGCCGGGTCAGGGTGGGGCTGCCCGCCTCGCCCCAGGAGTGGCCGGACATCGCCGACCAGCTCGCCGACTGTCTGGTCACCGGAAGCGAGCGGCGCGGTCGACGGCCCGACGGAATCGTCGTCTTCCTCTGCCAGGACCCGTCTGGTGGCGGCGACGGACGCGAAGTGATGGAGCGGTTGCGGCCGTTGGCCCAGCGGCTCCGCACGGCGTGCGGCGGCCTCGACGTGCCCGTGCTCGAAGCACTCTGCATCTCCGACGGGCGCTACTGGTCGTACTGCTGCCCAGACGCCCGCTGCTGTCCACCGGAAGGCAGCGTGCTGGCCCTGCCGGGCACGTCCGTCATGGCGGCCGCCGCCACCTACGCGGGCATTCAAGTCCGGGGCTCCCTGCGGGAGATGGAGGCCCGCTACGCGCCGTGGCGGACCGAGGCGGCGGCCGAGCAGGAGCGGGCCTTGGACGCCGCGGCCGCGGAGATGTTCCCGCGCATCCTCAGCGAGGGCGACCGGCGCACCGTGGCGGACGAGACGCTGGACCTGGCGGCCCGCCTCATGCGCCGGATCGCGGAGGCGCCCGCACCGAGCCGTGGTCCCGACCCCGTCCCCGCGGGCAGGCGGGGCACGGGCACGCTGCTTCTCGGCAGGAATGCCGAGGACGACCAGGACGACGGGCTCATCGCCCACGACGAGGCGGCGGCCGTGATCCTCGGCCTCCAGGACCGCACGACCCGGGACTGGGCGGCGGAGTGGATGGAGGGGGCCGAAGCGGGGCCCGCGCTGCGCCTGTGGCGGGCGCTGGCCCGCCGTTGCGTCGGCCCGTACGGCGACCACGCAGCCGCGCTGCTCACCCTGGCGGGCTGGGTCTCCTGGTCGACCGGTGACGACCCCCACGCCAGGGTGGCGTTCAGCCTCGCCCTGCGAGCCGACCCCGACTACCGCTTCGCCCGGCTGCTGCACCAAGCCTGCAACGGCGGCCTCGACCCGGAGGACCTGCGCATCTGCCTGCGCGAGGAGCGCGCCGCGAGGCTGGCGGAACCGGCCGCCCCGAAGGGCGAGAAAAGGGGCGCGGGCCCGGCCGGGGGCGCGGTGGAATCCCCGGGACTCGCCCCGGCGACGGAGGCGGATGCCACGGTGGCCGAGGGTGCCGTGGAGGCCGCCGCCGGGGATACCCAGGCCTCCGCGACCGGGAAGGCGGACGCCATCGCGACCGAGGAGACCGACGGGGCCGACGGGACGGAGGGTAGGCACACCGCCGCCGAGAGCACGCGCGCCACCGCGCCTGGGGATGCGGAAGCCCTCGTGTCCGACAACGGGTCCACCGTCGCGCTGGATATCTCGCCGGGGCCGGTGGAGCCGTCCGCCTCTCGGGCAGCGCGCCCGAAGTCCCGCCGCGGAACACCGGCCGCGTCACAGCGGGATGGTGCCAACAAGGCGACTCGGAAGGGGAGTTCGGACCGCGCCGAGCCCTCTCGTCCCGAGTCGACACGTCCCGAACCCTCCCGGCCGGACTCCACTCGGTCCGACTCCACTCGACCCAACCCCGGCCGCCCTGATTCCGGTCGTGTGAACTCACGCCGCCCGAACTCCGCGAACGGGCGGGTGCGTGTGCGTCGCCGGGGTGGCGAGCCGGTGGAGCGGAAGCGCTGACGAAGGAGGCGCGGGCCGTTCGGCTCCGGTGAGGCGGGACGCGCAAGCCCGGGCGGGGCCCGGAGGAGGTGACGCGGCGGTGTGTGCCCGACGGGCGGGATGGCGTGGAGACGGGGCGGGCGGGGGCGGGAGCGATCGGAGGGGGGGGCGAGATGAGGGTGAGGGCTGGGAGTAGGGGCCGTCCGGTCCTGGGGAGGCGGCGGGCGGGCGATCCGTCCGTGACCCCCTCCAGGGGCATGGCGTTCACCTGGGTGGCAGCGCGGCACCGGGCACCGCGCCGTACGGGCGGCGGGACCCGCCCGGGCTTGCCTTCGTCGCCCGGCCCACTCGGAAGGGTACGCATGGCGCCCACCGCACCTCCCCGCACCGGCAGCACCGTGAGCACACCGGGGCCGGTTCCGCCCAGAGTGCCCGGGCCGCTCGGCGAGCTTCCGGCCGTGCACGCAGCGGTGATCTGCGTGGCGCTACCCGGCCTCGCGGTGTCGCCGGAGCACGGCCAGCTGACGGGGTACGGCCTCGAAGGCTTCTACCAGCATGGCCGACGGCTGCTGTCCCGCTGCCAGTTGAGGGTGGCGGGCCGCGACCCGATCGCCGTCCAGGGCAGGTCGATATCGGCCGACCGGGCCCGCTTCCTCGCGGTGGTCCGCACGGCGGCGGACGCGGGCCCCGACCCCGAGATCACCGTGGAGCGCCTCCGGCAGGCGGACGGCACCGAACGGATCACCCTGAGCAGCTCGTCGGCCCGGCCGCTGCGCCTCCCCGTGGAGATCGCCCTCGGTACCGACCTCGCCGAGCTGGGCGCGGTCGCCGCGGGCCGCGCCGGGCCCGACCTGCCCGCCAGCGTGCACGACTCGGGCATGCGCTGGACCGCGGGGAACGCCCACAGCGCGGTGACCGCCCAGCCGCCGCCGACCGACGCGCTCGCCTCCGCCGGAATGCTGCGCTGGGTCGTGGAACTGCCTCCGGGCGGCTCGTGCACGATCCAGCTGCGCGTCAGGAGCGACCGGCCGGTGCGCCCGTCCGGCCACGCCGCGAGCCCGCTGCCCTCGCCCGAGGAGGTCAGGGCCGAGGGGGACGATCCGCGGGTGGCGGCGCTGCTCCAGCACAGCGTCGACGATCTGCGGGCGCTGCTGATCCGCGACCCGGCCCGCCCGGCCGACCAGTACGCGGCGGCCGGGGTCCCCTGGCGGTGCGGGGCGGCGCCCGCGGAGGCGCTGTGGGCGGCGCGGATGGCGCTGCCGCTGTCCACCCGGCTCGCCGCAGCCACCCTCCGGACCTTGGCACGCACACAACTCCCGGGGCCAGAAGCAGAGTTGGGGCGCATTCCGGGCCCGTTCCGGGACGCGGGTCCCTACCTGCCGCCGGGGTGTACGGGGGTGGAAGCCACGCTGGCCTTTCCGGTGGTGCTCGCGGAGGCGCGCCGCTGGGGGCTGCCCGAACAGGAGGTGACCGAGCTGCTGCCCGCCGCCGAGCGCTGTCTGCACTGGCTGGCCGCCACCCTGGACGGCGACGGCTACCTCGCCGAGACGGGTCCGGGGGCCGCGGGGTTCGTCCGCGCGGAGACCCAGGCCCATGTCCACCGGGCCGCGCTGCTCGGCGCCGAACTGCTGCGGGAGTGCGGGCGCCCCGGGGCCGACGCCTGGCTCTCGCGGGCCGGGGCGCTCAGGGAGCGGTTCCGGGCGGAGTTCTGGGTGGACGACCTTGGCGGCGGCCGCCCCGCCGCCGGCCGCACCGCCGACGGGAGGCCGGTGCCGCTGCTCGGCGCGGGCGCCGCGCATCTGCTGGACACGGGCCTGCTCGGCGGCGGCCGGCTCGCGCCCGGGCTGCTCGACAAGGTGCAGACGGAGCAGCTGGCCCGGCTGCTCGGCGGGCCCGCGATGGACTCGGGCTGGGGGCTGCGCGGGCTCGCGGTCCGGGAGCCCGGGTACAACCCGTTCGGACACCGGGCCGGCGCGGTGCGGGTGCACGAAAGCGCCGTGGCCGTCGCGGGGCTGGCGGCGGCCGGATACGAGAAGGAGGCCGTCGCCCTGCTGCGGGGCGTCCTCGCCGCCGCGGAGGCGTTCCGCCACCGACTGCCCGAGATGTACGCGGGGGAGCAGCGCACCGCCGACAGCGCGCCCGTGCCGCATCCGGCCGCCTGCCGTCCCGCGGCGGTGGCGGCCGCGGCGGGCATCCAGTTGCTGACCACCCTCGCCGGGATCCGCCCCGACGCCCCGGCCGGAACGGTCGCGCTGCACCCGATGAGGTCGGCCCCGCTGGGTGCGGTCAGGCTCGCGGGCCTCAGCGTCGCGGGGGCGCCGTTCACCGTACGGATCAGCAGGCTCGGCGTCGCCATGGTCGAGCAGGCCGCCGAGTGGCTCCAGTTGGGAGGGTGAGCCGGATGGGCACCCCGGGAGGTGCGCCAGGAGAAGAAGTGTCCGGCGGTGTCGAAGGGAGTGTTTATCGTCAGGCAGACGACTATGATCGCCGCATGTCGCCCTACGACCCGTCGGCCTTTCCGCCCTTCGCCGTGACCGTCGACCTGGTCGTGCTGACCGTGCGCCGTCACGCGCTCTGCGCGCTCGTGGTGCGCCGCGGGGAGCCACCGTTCCAGGGGCGCTGGGCGCTGCCCGGCGGATTCGTCCGCGGCGACGAGGACCTCTCCGCCGCCGCGGCCAGGGAGCTCGGCGAGGAGACGGGGTTGTGCGCCTCGGACCCGTCGGCTCCGGCGCTCGCCAACGGCGCCCACCTCGAACAGCTCGCCACCTACGGCGACCCCCGGCGCGACCCCCGGATGCGGGTGGTCAGCGTGGCCCACCTCGCCCTCGCGCCCGACCTGCCCGCGCCGCGCGCGGGCGGCGACGCGCACAGTGCGCGGTGGGCCCCCGTCGAGGACCTGCTCGGCCAGGAAGGCGGATTCGGCCGGGACGGCGAGCAGCCCGCCCCGCTCGCCTTCGACCACGCCCAGATCCTGGCGGACGGGGTGGAACGCGCCCGCTCGAAGATCGAGTACTCCTCGCTGGCCACCGCCTTCTGCCCGGCCGAGTTCACCGTCGGCGAGCTGCGCCGGGTGTACGAGGCCGTGTGGGGGGTCGCCCTGGACCCGCGCAACTTCCACCGCAAGGTGACCGGCACCCCGGGCTTCCTCGTCCCGGCGGGCGGCACCACGACCCGGCAGGGAGGCCGCCCCGCCCAGCTGTTCCGGGCCGGCGGCGCGACGCTGCTCAACCCGCCGATGCTGCGACCCGAGGTCTGACCCCGGGCGACGGGGTGGCGGGAGGCGGACCCGTCGGCCCAAGTGCGTTGCGAACCAAAGCAGTTGGGCCCAGAGCGTGCGTCCTTCAGTCCTCATGTCCGGGGGCGGGTCGCCACGCCGAACGGATGCGAGGGGCGCCGGGGGCACGGTCCGGTCCGCCCGCAACAGCTGAGGTGGGGCGCCGCCCCGCCGACCGGTGCCGCTCGCCACACCGCATGCTGCTCGGGAGGCACGGCGGGCGCGCGTCCCGAGCGCCGGGAAGCGCCAAAGGAGCAGGCACGGAACCATGACCGACCACAAGTAGTTCGTCGCGGTTCGGTCCCCTGGCAGCGGGTCGGCGGGGGTGTCAGCAGCGCAGGCGACCCGGACTCCTTCCGCGGCCCAACGGGCCGGCATCCCGGGTCTTCGCGCGGGCGGCCTCCTCCAGGAGTCGAAGGCTCCTGGCGCCGGGCGGCTGTCGACGGGCCTGGCCCCGTCGCGTCCAAAGGCCTGACATCCGGAGGCGCATCGCCCCAGCCCTGCGTCAAAAGTCCTAAATGTCGCGTTATCTTGCTGCGGTACCCGCCCCCTGCCGCCGAGCGGTCTCACCTACCGCGAGAGAAGCGATGCTCCAGGCAATCGGACTCACCAGCGCCCCCCGTCGAGACCTTCCGCCCGCCGTGGACGACCTCACCTTCGAGGCGAGACCCGGGCAGCTCACCGCCCTGCTCGGCGCGCCGGGCTCGGGCCGGACGACGGCCCTGCGCCTGATGCTCGAACTCGAACCGGGCCGGGGCGTCACCTACTTTCGCGGCCGCACCATGCACGAACTCGCCCACCCGGCACGCGAGGTGGGCACCCTCCTCGGTGACGTGCCCGGCCATCCCGCCCGCAAGGTCCGGGGGCAGCTCAAGCTGATGTGCACCGTCGCCGGCGTGCCGATGTCGCGCGCCGACGAGATGCTGGAGGTCGTCGGCCTCTCCGGCCTAGCCGACCAGCGCCTTGGCACCCTCTCACTCGGCATGGACCGCCGCCTGGGCCTCGCCGCCGCCCTCCTCGGCGATCCGCACACCCTCCTCCTCGACGAGCCCGCCGAGGGCCTCTCGCCCCGCGAGAACGCCTGGCTCCACGGGTTGTTGCGCGGTCACGCCGATCACGGCGGCACCGTCCTGTGCACGTTCACCGACCCCAAGGAGGCGGCACGGATCGCCGACCGCGTGGTCACGATCGACGGCGGCCGGCTCGTAGCGGACCAGGACGCCATCGCGTTCGCCCGCACCCGTTTGCGGCCGCGCGTCGCCGTCGCCACTCCGCACGCCGCCCGTCTCGGCGACCTGGTCAGCCGCGAGGCGCGCGCCGCCCAGCGCTCCGTGGAGGTGGTCGCCGAGGACGGAAACCACCTGTCCGTGTACGGCAGCAGCTGCGCGGAGGTCGGGGAGACGGCCTACCGCAACGGCGTGCTGCTGCACCGGCTCGCGGACGAGATCGGCGACCCCGGCCCGAGCGTCACCGTCCCACCACAGGAACGCCCCGCCCGGCCCCGGAGTTCCCAACCGCCCATCACCCTCCGACCGGCCCGCACGCCGCTGCGCCCCCTGCGCTACGAACTGCGCAGGCTCCTCGGCGTACGCACAACCTTCCTGCTCGCAGCGGGCGTTCTGGCGCTGTCTGCGATCCTCTCCGTCCTGCTCGCCCGCGGCGGGCACACCCCGCTGCCGCGGCTCCTCGCCGCCTGGCCCGGGCTGCTCCCGCTGCCGCCCGCTGCACTCGGCGCGGGCCTGTTCGGCGCGCTCGCCTTCGGGGACGAGTACCGCTACCCGGCGCTCGCCGCCGACCGGGGCACCGTTCCGCGCCGGCTCGGCCTGCTCTGCGCCAAGCTCGCCGTGAGCGCCGCGATGGCCCTCCTCATCGCCGCCCTCACGGTCGCCGTCGACCACGAGGCCCTGCGGCTGCTGTACGGGGGCGACATGGCGGGTGCGCCGCCCGAATGGCCTGCCCTGGGCGCCAGTTGGGCCGGGCTCGCGGTCGGCTGCGCCTGGGCCGGACTGCTCGCCGCGGGGATCTTCCGGGCCACCACCGCGGGCCTCGCCGCGGTGCTGGCCGTGCCCGTCCTGGTCGTACCGCTCCTGAGGAAGGCGGTGGAGGGTCGGTCGGTGCGCTCGGTCGCCGGGCTCCCCGACCGGCTGCGCGACCTGGCGTGGGTGCGGTGGCCGCACGCGTTCGACCACTGGCTCATCGCCGTCCTGCATCTGCTCGCCGAACCGGTCGGAGCCGCGCTCGCGTTGTCCCTCACCGTTCTGATCTGCGCATATCTGGTCACCGGCCTGCGTGCCAGGGCCCGTTGGTGAGCCGCTGGGCACCAGAGAGCGAGGATCTGCCCACAACTCCCTTGGGAATGCCCGCTTCTTTCCGATAAAGCGTCAATTGCGGGGTGGGCGGTGATCACCCTTTCGTGTGCTTTTCACCAAAGACCTCAAGGGCCGCCGCGGTCCCGCCGACAAAGGGTGCATGAGCACCCTTGCGCACACCATGATGACCGCCCGCACCGCCGACGCCGGCCTCTCCGCCCCGGGCGAACTCGACCGCTACCCCTACGGGGAGGCGCGCCCGTCCGACCGGATCGGCGCCCCCTCCTGGGACGGCGGGGACACGGAGCTGGGCCGGGTCGGCCGGCGCGCGGCGGGCAGCCGGGGCCGAGGCCTGCACGGTCAACTCGTCCAGCAGCTCGGCCAGATGATCGTCTCCGGCGACCTCGGCGCGGACCGCCCGCTCGTACCGGAGGAGATCGGTCATCGGTTCGAGGTCTCCCGCACGGTCGTCCGCGAGTCCCTGCGCGTGCTCGAAGCCAAGGGGCTGGTCAGCGCCCGGCCCAACGTCGGCACCCGGGTCCGCCCGGTCAGCGACTGGAACCTGCTGGACCCCGACATCATCGAGTGGCGCGCCTTCGGCCCCCAGCGCGACGACCAACGGCGCGAGCTGGCCGAGCTGCGCTGGACCATCGAGCCGCTGGCCGCGCGCCTGGCCGCGGGCCACGGCCGCGAGGACGTCCAGCAGCGCCTCGGTGACATGGTGGAGATCATGGGCCACGCCCTGGGGCAGGGGGACGCGATCACGTTCTCCCGGGCCGACGCCGAGTTCCACTCCCTGCTGATCCAGCTCGCGGGCAACCGGATGCTGGAGCACCTCTCCGGCATCGTCTCGGCCGCGCTCCAGGTCTCCGGGGCCCCGGTCACCGGCTGTGACCGCCCCTCGGACGGCTCCCTCGCGCACCACGGCCGGATCGTGGACGCCCTCGCCAACGGCGACCCCATGGCGGCCGAGACGGCCGTGCGCCAACTGCTCACCGTCCACCCGGAGGTGGAGCGGGTCGTTCCCGCGCCGCGCGAGCACTGACCCGGGCCTCCGCCGGACACGCTGTGCCGCCGGATCCCGGAGGGGGTCCGGCGCGCTCGAATACGGGGTATCTGTCCCTTGTGACCCCTTGGTCGTCTTTGGGGTGTGACTCGGGCCACGAAGATTGCGCGTAACACTCCTCGGAACCATGCGATGACTTAAGAGGTAATAGCCGAGGAGGGAATACAGCGGCCATGCGTGGCGCTGTGCAGCTCCGAGGTTCAGCCCGCGCCCCCGGCACATCCCCAGCCGGTGGTCGTCGGCTCCGGCCCGATCCTGGGCGGGGCCGGAAGCCGTTTTCCATCGTTTCGAGAGGTTGTTCGTGTCGGCCAGCACATCCCGTACGCTCCCGCCGGAGATCGCCGAGTCCGAGTCTGTGATGGCGCTCATCGAGCGGGGAAAGGCTGATGGACAGATCGCCGGCGATGACGTGCGTCGGGCCTTCGAAGCCGACCAGATTCCGCCGACCCAGTGGAAGAATGTTCTGCGCAGCCTCAACCAGATCCTCGAGGAAGAGGGTGTGACGCTGATGGTCAGTGCCGCGGAATCACCGAAGCGCACACGGAAGAGCGTCGCAGCGAAGAGCCCGGCGAAGCGCACCGCCACCAAGACGGTCGCGGCCAAGACGACCGTGACCACCACCAAGACCGTCGCCGCCTCCGCGGCTCCGGCCGAGACCGTGGACGTGCCGGCCGACGAGGCCGAGGACGCCCCCAAGAAGGCCGTCGCCAAGAAGGCGGCCGTCAAGAAGACCGCCGCCAAGAAGACGGTGGCCAAGAAGGCCACGGCGAAGAAGACCGCCGCCAAGAAGGGCGACGACGAAGAGGTCGTCGAGGGCGACGAGCTCCTCGAGGACGCCGCGCCCGGCAAGGGTGACGAAGAGGAGCCCGAGGGCGAGAGCAAGGGCTTCGTCCTGTCCGACGAGGACGAGGACGACGCTCCCGCCCAGCAGGTCGCCGTCGCCGGTGCCACCGCCGACCCGGTCAAGGACTACCTGAAGCAGATCGGCAAGGTCCCGCTCCTCAACGCCGAGCAGGAGGTCGAGCTCGCCAAGCGCATCGAGGCCGGCCTGTTCGCCGAGGACAAGCTGGCGAACGCCGACAAGCTGGCGCCGAAGCTCAAGCGCGAGCTGGAGATCATCGCCGAGGACGGGCGCCGCGCCAAGAACCACCTCCTGGAGGCCAACCTCCGTCTGGTGGTCTCGCTGGCCAAGCGCTACACCGGCCGCGGCATGCTCTTCCTGGACCTCATCCAGGAGGGCAACCTCGGTCTGATCCGCGCGGTGGAGAAGTTCGACTACACCAAGGGCTACAAGTTCTCCACGTACGCCACCTGGTGGATCCGTCAGGCGATCACCCGCGCCATGGCCGACCAGGCCCGCACCATCCGTATTCCGGTGCACATGGTCGAGGTCATCAACAAGCTCGCGCGCGTCCAGCGCCAGATGCTCCAGGACCTGGGCCGCGAGCCCACCCCGGAGGAGCTGGCCAAGGAACTCGACATGACCCCCGAGAAGGTCATCGAGGTCCAGAAGTACGGTCGTGAGCCCATCTCGCTGCACACCCCCCTCGGTGAGGACGGCGACAGCGAGTTCGGTGACCTCATCGAGGACTCCGAGGCCGTCGTCCCCGCCGACGCGGTCAGCTTCACGCTCCTCCAGGAGCAGCTCCACTCGGTTCTTGACACCCTGTCCGAGCGCGAGGCGGGCGTGGTCTCCATGCGCTTCGGCCTCACCGACGGCCAGCCCAAGACGCTGGACGAGATCGGCAAGGTCTACGGCGTGACCCGCGAGCGGATCCGCCAGATCGAGTCCAAGACCATGTCGAAGCTGCGCCACCCGTCGCGTTCGCAGGTCCTGCGCGACTACCTCGACTAGGTCGCGGTCGTACGTCGCCGAGGGCCCGGTCTCCCGTGGGAGGCCGGGCCCTCGGGCGTGTCCGAGGGTGCGGCTCGTGGCTGGCTGAATGACTCTGGGTGTGCCTGTGTCACCGAGAGTCAGGAGACCCTATGCGCCGCTTGATCGCCCGAGCCGTCACGGGGACGGCCGCCCTTGCGGTCACCGCCCTGGGCGCGCCGCCGTCCGCGACCGCCGACGAGGTCGTCATCGGCGGGCAGCCGGTCGGGATCTCCGACAGCCCCTGGGTGGTGGCGCTCTCCAGCCGTGACCGGTTCGGGGGTACGCGCGCGGGCCAGTTCTGCGGGGGAGCCGTGGTGGCGCCCACCAAGGTCCTGACCGCGGCGCACTGCCTGCGCAGTGACGTGCTGGGCGTGGACGTGTCGCGGGTGCGGGATCTCAAGGTGATCGCGGGCCGCACGGAGCTGCGGTCGAGCGCGGGGCAGGAGATCGCGGTGAGCGCCACGTGGGTCAACCCCGGCTACGACGCGGGGACCAACGCGGGCGATCTGGCGGTGCTGACCCTGGCCAGTCCGCTGCCCGCCTCCTCCGTGATCGCCCCGGCTCCGGCCGGGGACCCCGGGTACCAGCCGGGCACCCGGGCCACGGTCTACGGCTGGGGCGACACCACGGGCGGCGGCAGTTATCCGACGGCGCTGCGCTCGGCTCCGGTCTCGGTCCTCCAGGACGGGGCCTGTGAGCGCGCCTACCCGGCGAACTCCGACGGAACGTACCTGCGGTCCACCATGCTGTGCGCGGGCGATCCTGCGGGCGGCCACGACGCCTGTCAGGGCGACAGCGGCGGGCCGCTGGTGGCCCAGGGCCGGCTCATCGGCCTGGTCTCCTGGGGGAACGGATGCGGGCAGGCGGAGAACCCCGGCGTCTACACCCGGATGTCGGCCGTGCCGTGGTCCTCGGGCGTCTGAGCGTCCCGCACCGCGGGCGGGCATGAGAAACGGGCGGTCACTTCCCCTGCACGGGAAGCGACCGCCCGTCGCCGGTCCTGGACCGGCCCTGGCTCGTCGTGATGCGAGGTCTCAGCGATCCTCGTCGCCTGCGGACTCGGGCACCGCCGTGAGGCGGTCCGTCTCGTCCTGTATGTCAGCGGCGATCTTCTTCAGTTCCGGCTCGAACTTACGTCCGTGATGAGCGCAGAAGAGCAGTTCGCCGCCGCTGGTCAGGACTACGCGAAGGTAGGCCTGTGCGCCGCAGCGGTCGCAACGGTCGGCGGCCGTCAGGGGGCTCGCGGGGGTCAGAACAGTAGTCACGTCGCCTCTTCTCTAGCTCGACGAGCTGTCGTACCAGGGTCAACATCCAACCAGGCCGAAAACGTTCCCGCTCGTGGCTTTTCCTCGAAAGTTCTTGGTCAAGGTGGCTGTCTGCTGCCGGTTGGCGGCGAATGAGCCGTATTGCGGAGCTTTACGGGTTTCGCGTTGCTTGTCTCGTTTGGCCCTCCCGGCGGGGTTGCCGGTTGTTCATGAGGACGTGCCCGGAGCCTAAATGGTTCATGCCTGAATGGGAACGTGATATCCGCATCACCCCCACGAGGGATCGAACACGTTTGCGATGCTGGACTAGCATGAGGATTCGCGAGGGTGGCGTTACAACGGCTCTACCAGGCCTCGGTACCCTCTGACCGGCGACCGACGCCGGCCCCTTACCCACAGGGGCGCAATTGAAATTCAGCGAGGAGCGAACTGCGTGACCGCCGAGACGTCCGTTCCGTCCACTGCGCTGCTGAGCGGGGCAGACCGCGACGGCTCCAACTACACCGCTCGGCATCTGCTCGTACTCGAAGGCCTCGAAGCGGTCCGCAAGCGACCTGGCATGTACATCGGGTCCACGGACAGCCGCGGCCTGATGCACTGCCTCTGGGAGATCATCGACAACTCCGTCGACGAGGCCCTGGGCGGCTACTGCGACCACATCGAAGTGATCCTGCACGACGACGAATCCGTCGAGGTGCGTGACAACGGCCGGGGCATCCCCGTCGACGTGGAGCCCAAGACCGGGCTCTCGGGCGTCGAGGTCGTCATGACCAAGCTGCACGCCGGCGGGAAGTTCGGCGGCGGCTCCTATGCGGCGTCCGGTGGTCTGCACGGTGTGGGCGCCTCCGTGGTGAACGCGCTGTCGGCCCGCCTCGACGTGGAGGTCGACCGCAACAGCGCCACGCACGCGATCAGCTTCCGGCGCGGTGTGCCCGGCATCTTCACCGAGCAGGGCCCCGACTCGCCCTTCGACCCGGGCAACGGCCTGCTCAAGGGCAAGCGCGTTCCCAAGAACCGCACCGGCACGCGCGTGCGCTACTGGGCCGACCGCCAGATCTTCCTGAAGGATGCGAGGTTGTCGCTGGAGACGTTGTATCAGCGGGCGCGGCAGACGGCTTTTCTGGTGCCGGGTCTGACGATTGTGGTGCGGGACGAGCGGGGTCTGGAGGGGGAGGGCAAGACCGAGGAGACGTTCCGTTTCGACGGGGGGATCAGTGAGTTCTGTGAGTATCTGGCGCAGGACAAGGCGGTCAGTGATGTGGTGCGGCTGTCGGGGTCGGGGACGTTCAAGGAGACGGTGCCGGTTCTGGACGAGCGTGGGCACATGACGCCGACGGAGGTGACCCGGGAGCTGGGTGTGGACATCGCGCTGCGCTGGGGGACGGGGTATGACACCACGCTGAGGTCGTTCGTGAACATCATCGCCACGCCCAAGGGCGGTACGCATGTGAGCGGGTTCGAGCGGTCGGTGACGCGGACGGTCAATGAGGTGCTGCGGTCGGCGAAGCTGTTGCGGGTGGCCGAGGACGATGTGGTCAAGGACGATGCGCTGGAGGGGCTGACGGCGGTGGTCACGGTGCGTCTGGCGGAGCCGCAGTTCGAGGGTCAGACCAAGGAGGTGCTGGGTACCTCGGCGGCGAACCGGATCGTGGCGAATGTGGTGGCGCGGGAGCTGAAGGAGTTCTTGACGTCGACGAAGCGTGATGCGAAGGCGCAGGCCCGGGCTGTTCTCGACAAGATTGTCGCGGCGGCGCGGACGCGGATCGCGGCGCGGCAGCACAAGGAGGCCCAGCGCCGCAAGACGGCTCTGGAGTCGTCGTCGCTGCCGGCGAAGCTGGCGGACTGCCGCAGTGATGACGTGGAGCGCAGTGAGCTGTTCATCGTGGAGGGCGACTCCGCGCTGGGCACGGCCAAGCTGGCCCGCAATTCCGAGTTCCAGGCGCTGCTGCCGATCCGCGGCAAGATCCTCAATGTTCAGAAGGCGTCCGTGTCGGACATGCTGAAGAACGCCGAGTGCGGCGCGATCATCCAGGTCATAGGGGCGGGTTCGGGCCGTACCTTCGATCTCGATGCCGCCCGCTACGGCAAGATCGTCCTGCTGGTCGACGCCGACGTGGACGGCGCGCACATCCGTATTCTGCTGCTGACCCTCTTCCAGCGCTACATGCGCCCGATGGTCGAGGCGGGCCGGGTGTTCGCCGCCGTGCCCCCGCTGCACCGCATCGAACTCGTCCAGCCCAAGAAGGGCCAGGACAAGTACGTGTACACCTACTCCGACAACGAACTGCGCACCACGCTGCTGGAGTTCCAGCGCAAGGGCGTGCGGTACAAGGACGCCATTCAGCGGTACAAGGGCCTGGGCGAGATGGATGCCGACCAGCTGGCCGAGACGACCATGGACCCCCGCTTCCGTACCCTGCGCCGGATCAACATCGGTGACCTGGAGGCCTCCGAGCAGGTCTTCGACCTCTTGATGGGCAACGAAGTCGCGCCCCGCAAGGAGTTCATCACCAGCTCCGCCGCCACCCTGGACCGCTCACGCATCGACGCGTGAACCCGGCCTGACGCGCACCGGCCCGCGGGTTTCCCGCGGGCCGGTGCGCTTTTTCGAACCCGGGCTTCTGCACCCGTGGGTGGAGACGAAACATCCACCCGTGCTCCACCCCTGCTCCGATGCCTCTGACCAGGTCGTTTCCGTACCTTCGTAGACGTAAGCACAGCCCGCTCCCGTCCCTGACGGTTCCTGTCTTCTCGTCTTCTCGTCGTCCGGAGGCTTCGATGTCCGCGCTCTTCAACGTGCTGGTGGCAGTCGCGGTGGTGGCGTTGATCCTGGTCCGCCAGTTCAAGCCGCAGCAGGTGGGCGGCTCCGGGAAGAAGTGGTGGCTCGTCCCCGCCGTCCTCGTGTTCTTCGCGGTGAAGGACGGCGGCCTCGTCGACCAGCACCACCAGGCCGGGTCCGTCGCCCTGCTCGGCGCCGAGCTCGTGACCGGCGTGCTCATGGGGGTCGGCTGGGCCTGGACCTCGAAGATATGGACCGAGCCCGACGGCACGGTGTGGTCCCGCGGCACCAAGGCCACCGCCGGGATCTGGGTCCTGGGCATCGCCCTGCGCGTGGGCCTCGCCGGCCTCGGCGCGCTGGCCGGGATCCACCTGGGGACCAACGCGCTCCTGCTCGCCCTGGCCGCCTCCCTGCTCGTCCGCGGCGGCATCCTGATGTGGCGGGCCCAGCCGGCCCTCGCGTCGTACGGTGTTGCCGCAGCAAGCCCCGCCCAGCAGGTGTGGAAGGACCGCGTGTGACCCCAGAGACCTGGCTCAGCTGGCCCTCGCGGGAAGCGCTCTCCCGCGAGGGCCTGAGCCGCGCCAGGCGCAATCTCACCCGGGGCATCAGGCTCGTGGCGTTCGGCGCCCTGCTCTGGTCCACGTTCAGCAACGGGCCGGGCCACTACGCGTGGGTGGCGGGCGTGGCCCTGGTGCTGGTCTGCGGACTGCTGGCCCGCGCGCTCTTCCGCTTCACCCTGGACCACCGGCTCTGGCCCTCCCTGATCTCGCTCCTGCTCGTGATGGGAGCCGCGGCCGGTGCCAGGGCGGCGGGCTGGCCGGTGCTGGCGCTGGTGCTGTGGTGCGCCTGCGCGGTGACGGCGCTGGAACGGCTTCCGCTGGCCGCCGCCATTCCGTGCACGGTCGCCTCACTGGGCGCCTACATCCTGGTCAACAACGACAACTGGCTGACGACGGCGGTCACTTCGGTCGGACTCGGGCTCGCCGGATATGTGCTGCGTCTTGACGCCGAGGCGCGCGGCACCGCCCAGCGGCTCCTCGCCCAGGAGCGGGCCGCGCGGGTGGCCGAGGCGGAGTCGGCCGCGCTCGATGAGCGGGCCAGGATCGCCCGCGAGATCCATGACGTACTGGCGCACAGCCTCTCGGCGCAGCTGGTGCACCTGGAGGCGGCCCGGCTGCTGATCGAGCGGGAGCCGCCGGGGGAGTTCCGGGAGCGGATCCTCGAACGGGTGGTGGCCGCCCGGGGCATGGCACGCGAGGGCCTTGCCGAGACCCGCCAGGCGCTCTCCGCGCTGCGCGGCGAGATGACCCCGGTGGAGGACTTCCTGCACACCCTGATCGAGGGGGCGGGACCGGGGACGGGTCTTGCTTCGGGGGCCGGGGTGCAGGTGCGCGGTGAGCGCAGGGCCCTGCGCCCGGAGGCCTCGCAGACCGTGCGCCGGGTGGCCCAGGAGGCCCTGACCAATGTGCGCAAGCACGCGCCGGGTGCCGTCGTGGCCGTACGGCTGGAGTACCTGCCGGACGAAGTGGCCCTGGAGGTACGGGACTCGGGGGGCCGCACACGGGCGGGGGAGCTCGCTGTCAGTGGCTCCGGATACGGTCTGCTGGGGATGAGGGAGCGTGCCGAACTGCTCGGCGGCACCCTGGAGGCCGGGCCGGACGAGGAGGGTTTCGTGGTGAGACTGAGGGTGCCCGCATGAGCGGGGGCGAGCCCGGGGCGCGGGGGACGATCAGGGTGGTCGTGGCCGACGACCAGTCCGTGGTGCGCGAGGGCATCGTGATGCTGCTCGGGCTGCTGCCCGGCATCGAGGTCGTCGGCTCGGCGCGGGACGGCGAGGAGGCGGTCGCCCTCACGGCCCGACTGGCGCCCGACATCGTCCTGATGGACCTGCGCATGCCGCGGTGCGACGGGGTCGAGGCGACCCGCCGTATCCGGGCCGGGCATCCCGGTACGGAGGTGGTGATCCTCACGACGTACGCGGACGACAACGACCTCTTCCCGGCCCTGCAGGCCGGAGCCCGCGGCTACCTGACCAAGGACGCCGGGGGCGAGGAGATCGTCAAGGCGATAGAGGACGTGCTGGCCGGGCAGGCCGGGCTCGCCCCCGCGGTGCAGCGCCGCCTCCTGGAGCGGGTGACAGCGCCCCCGGCCGCCCCCGCCGCGCCGGCCGAGCTGCCCGACGGCCTCACCGCACGCGAGGGCGAGGTGCTCGCGCTCGTGGCCGAGGGAATGTCCAACCCCGAGATCTCGCGGGCCCTGCACATCTCGACCGCCACCGTGAAAACCCACATCAACAACATCTTCGGCAAGACCGGAGCACGCGACCGGACCCAGGCCGTGCGGTACGCCTACCGGTACGGGCTGGCCCAGCCACCCCGGGGGTGACGTCGCCCCATCACCTAATGGGGTGAAGCCGGGGCGTAGGAGAGCCCAGGGCCTGCCCCCTCTGCCCATCCTTGGGCACGCGGCCGAACGGGGTCGTGGGCAAGGAGAGTTGTGCGGTGGAGAAGCAGGAGGGGCCTGATCCGGCGGCGGCGCGGATCGACGACCCCTGGTATGACGCCCTCGCCTCCGGTTGGGGCGAACTGGACGGCGAGACGGTGCCCGCCCCCGTGCCCGCCCAGCACTCCGGCGACGAGGACGAACGTCTCAGCCCGGCCGAGATCTATCTCGAAGTGCACCGCAGCGCCGCCTTCCAGGAGGTGCGCCGCCGCTACCGCCGGTTCGTCCTCCCGGCCTCCCTCGCCTTCTTCGGCTGGTACCTGGCCTATGTGATCACCGCGGTCGGCGCCCCCGGCCTCATGGCCCGCCCGGTGGTCGGCGCGGTCAATGTGGCGATGGTCGCGGGGCTGGCCCAGTTCCTCACGACGTTCCTGCTGACCTGGGCGTACACCCGCCACGCGCGGTTGCGCCGGGACCGGGCCGCGCTGGAACTGCGCTGGGTCGTGTTCGAACAGAACCAGCAGAACGGCCCCCGGCACCACGAGCGCGGTCGCCGGGCCGAGCACAGCCGGCAGACCGAACAGGGCCGCGGGGCCCGGCGGATCAACGGACAGGGAACGACACGGGGGACCAAGTGATCGTGGGCGGGGACCATCAGACTCTGGCGCTGCTGCTGTTCAGCGCGTTCGTGGCGGCCACGCTCGCCATCACCACCTGGGTGAGCCGCAACCGGCACGGCTCGGCCGAGGAGTTCTACACCGGCGGCCGGCTCTTCTCGCCCATGGAGAATGGTTTTGCCATCGCGGGTGACTACATGTCGGCCGCCTCCTTCCTCGGTATCTCCGGGCTGATCTCGCTCTTCGGCTACGACGGGATGCTGTACTCCGTGGGCTTCCTGGTGGCCTGGCTGGTGGTGCTGCTTCTGGTCGCCGAACTGGTCCGCAACTGCGGCAAGTTCACCCTGGCCGATGTGGTCGCGGCCCGCATGAGCGAACGTCCCGTGCGGATCGCGGCGGGAACTTCCTCGGTCACCGTGTCCGTTCTCTATCTGGTGGCGCAGATGGTCGGCGCGGGGAGCCTGGTCGCCCTGCTGCTCGGCGGCACCAGCGACGCCGCGCGGAACTGGACGGTCATCGGGGTCGGCGCCCTGATGGTGGTCTATGTGTCGCTCGGCGGGATGCGGGCCACCACCTGGATCCAGATCGTGAAGGCCGTCCTGCTCATGGCCGGCACGATCACCCTCACCGTGATGGTGCTGCTGCGCTTCCACGGCGACATCAACCTGCTGCTGAACACAGCGGCCGAACACAGCGGCCACGGAAAGGAGTTCCTCTCACCCGGCCTCAAGTACGGCGGGGACTGGACGGCGCGGTTCGACTTCATCAGCCTGGGCCTCGCCCTGGTCCTCGGCACGGCCGGACTGCCGCACATCCTCTCGCGCTTCTACACCGTGCCCACCGCGCGGGCGGCCCGCCGCTCGGTGGTCTGGTCCATCGGACTCATCGGCGGCTTCTACCTGATGACCATCGTGCTCGGCTTCGGCGCGGCAGCGCTGGTCGGCTCGGACGAGGTCAAGGCGTCGAACCCCGCGGGCAACACGGCGGTCGCGCTGCTCGCCTACAACCTGGGAGGCGGCGCGGGTTCCGCAGGCGGAACGGTTCTCTTCGCCGTGGTCGCCGCCATCGCCTTCGCCACGATCCTGGCGGTCGTCGCGGGTATCACGCTGGCCTCCTCGGCATCCGTCGCCCACGACCTGTACGCCTCGCTCAGGCGCAGACGCGCCAAGCCGCGCAGCGAGGTCGCGGTCGCGCGGGTGGCCGCGGTGGGGATCGGGGCGGTCGCGATCGCGCTGGGCCTGCTCGCACGGGATCTGAACGTCGCGTTCCTGGTCGGCCTGGCCTTCGCGGTGGCCGCCTCCGCGAACCTTCCGGTGCTCCTCTACTCCCTGTTCTGGCGGAACTTCACGACACGCGGGGCGGTGTGGTCGGTGTACGGGGGCCTGGTCCCGGCCCTGGTCCTGGTGCTGATCTCGCCCGTGGTCTCCGGCAGCCCCGAGTCCCTCTTCCCCGGGGTGGACTTCCAGTTCTTCCCGCTGCAGAACCCGGGGCTCGTCTCCATTCCGCTGGGGTTCCTCGCGGGATGGCTCGGCACGGTGACCTCGCACGAGGAGCCCGACGGGGCCAAGCACGCGGAGGCGGAGGTCCGGGCGCTGACGGGCGCGGGAGCGGTGTAGGTCCGCGCGACAGACGGGTGCGGCGGGCGGAACAGGCCTGGCGCAAGGACCCCAACCGCCGTGCGGCTCAGCCTTGTCGGGGTTCACACCGCCCACGCGTACCGGTGTTCCGGGCGGCCCGTCTCGCCGTAGCGCAGGGTCAGCCGCAGGCGGCCGGACTGTTCGAGGAGGCGGAGGTATCGCTGGGCCGTGGAGCGGCTCAGGCCCGTGCGGTCGGCGACCTCGTGTGCGGAGAGCGGATGGTCCGCGGTGTGCAGGACGTCGCGGATCAGCTCCGCCGTGGGCACGGAGTGGCGGCTGGGCAGCCCGGTGCGCAGGGCCGCGAAGATCCGGTCGACCTGGTCCTGGTCCTGGGCCGCGGGCTCCTGCCCGGCCGGGCCCGCCGCCCGGTCGACGGTGCGCCGCAACGTCGCGTACGCGTCGAGCTTGGCCCTCAGCCCGGCGAAGGTGAACGGCTTGACCAGGTAGTGCAGCGCGCCGTGGCGCATCGCGGCCTGCACGGTCGCCACGTCGCTCGCCGAGGTCACCATGATCACGTCGGTGTGGTGGCCCTGCTGGCGCATCCGGCGGACCAGGCTCAGCCCGGTCTCGTCGGGCAGGAAGTGGTCGAGCAGGACGAGATCGATCCGCTGGCGTTCCAGCGTGGCCAGCGCCTGGGCGGCGCTGTGCGCCCGCGCCGCGACCCGGAACCCGGGAACCTTCCCGACGTAGGCCGCGTTGATCTCAGCGACACGGAAGTCGTCGTCCACGACCAGGACGTCGATCAAGGCGTTCTCCTCCCGCATGCCGACATGGCGTTCTCCCGCTGTCCGAACCCCGCAGTTGTATCGCGCGCAAAACGAGCACAACAGGGGTTTGCGAGCAGAAGTGCGTCCAGCGCCCACAAGCCTGACGTCCTGGCCGCAGCGGCATCTACGGTCCCGCTCCATGAACACAGACACCAGCCCCGCCATCGAGCTGAGGGGCGCAGGCAAGGCGTTCCGCACGCCGTCGGGGACGCTGCACACCGCCGTGCGGGAGCTCGATCTGACCGTGCGGCAGGGCGAGTTCGTGGCCGTCGTCGGCCCCACCGGCTGTGGGAAGTCCACCACGCTGACCCTGGTCAGCGGCCTGGAGGAGCCCACCGAGGGTGAGGTCCTGGTGGCCGGGAGGCCGGTCGAGGGCATCGGCGACCAGGTCGGATTCGTCTTCCAGCAGGACGCCGTCTTCCCCTGGCGCACCGTGCTCTCCAACGTCATGGCGGGCCCGCGCTTTCGCGGCGTACCCAAGGCCGAGGCGAAGGAGATGGCCCGCGGCTGGCTGGCCAAGGTGGGCCTCGCGGCGTTCGAGGACCGCTATCCGCACCAGCTCTCGGGCGGTCAGCGCAAGCGTGTCGCCCTCGCCGCGACCTTCGTCAACGACCCCCGGATCCTGCTGATGGACGAGCCGTTCTCGGCCCTCGACGTCCAGACCAGGGCCCTGATGTCGGACGAGCTCCTCGATCTGTGGTCCGGCACGGGTGCCTCTGTCGTGTTCGTCACGCACGACCTGGAGGAGTCCATCGCGCTGGCCGACCGGGTCGTCGTGATGACCGCGGGCCCCGCCACCGTGAAGCGGATCTTCGACATCGACCTGCCGCGCCCCCGCAAGGTCGAATCGGTGCGCCTGGAGCCCCGGTTCGTCGAGATCTACCGGGAGATCTGGGAATCGCTGGGCGAAGAGGTCCGCATCACCCGGGAGCGGGGTGCCGCCGATGTCGCCTGACACCGTCGCCGCGATCGGCCTCAAGGCCGGCACGCGCACCAGGGCCCGCGCGCGGGCCGCCCGCAACCGCCGCCTCCTGGTGCTGGGCAGCCGGGTCCTGCTCCTGGCACTGGTCGTCGCCCTCTGGGAGATCCTGGCCCGCGCCGGGGTCATCGACCCGTTCAACTTCTCGATGCCGTCGGCGATCTGGGACCAGATCCGGGAGTGGGCCGTGCACGGCACCGCTCAGGGATCGCTCTGGGAACAGATCTGGTACACGCTCTACGAGGCGCTGCTCGGCTGGGTCCTCGGCGTGACGGGAGGTGTCGTCCTCGGCATCACCCTGGGCCGGATCCGCTTCCTCGCCGACGTCCTCGGCCCGTACATCAAGGTTTTCAACGCCATTCCGCGCATCGTGCTCGCGCCGGTCTTCCTGATCTGGTTCGGCCTCGGCCCCGCCTCGAAGGTGGCCTCCGCCGTCGTGCTCGTCTTCTTCCCGGTCTTCTTCAACGCCTTCCAGGGGGCGCGCGAGGTCGACCGGAACCTGGTGGACAACGCCCGCATCCTGGGCGCGAGCAACCGCCGGGTTACCCTCCAGGTGGTCATCCCCTCCGCCACCTCCTGGATCTTCACCAGCCTGCACGTCAGCTTCGGCTTCGCGCTGATCGGAGCGATCGTCGGCGAGTACATCGGCGCCACCAAGGGCCTGGGCCTGCTGGTGGCCGCCTCGCAGGGGACGTTCAACGCCGCCGGGGTGTACGCGGCGATGGCCATCCTCGCCGTCGTCGCCCTGCTCACCGAGGGGCTGCTCACCTTCGCCGAACGGCGGCTGTTCCGCTGGCGCCCGCCCGAGGCCGGCAGCGAGCGCTGACAGTGCCCCGCCACTCCCCGCCCCTTCCCGTACAGCCGCCTGATCCCAGGGACGTGATGATGACCATGCCGAGCAACCCCGAAGCCGTATCGGATGACAACAACTCTCTTATGACACATGTCAGTTACCGTCGACCCGCAGCGCGACGGCGCCTGCGCGCCGCGCCCTCGGCCTTCCTCGCGGGCGGGCTCTGTGTCGCCCTCGTGATGATGCTCTCCGGATGTGGCGGCGGTTCGGCCTCGGACGACAAGAGCGCCTCCGGGCAGGCCAGGATCAAGGTGATGGTCGGCGGCCTCGACAAGGTCATCTACCTGCCCGCGATGCTGACCCAGCAGCTCGGCTACTTCAAGGCCGAGGGCCTGAACGTGGAATTGCTCACCGAGCCCGCAGGAGTGCAGGCCGAGACCGCGTTGATCTCCGGCGACGTGCAGGGCGCCGTCGGCTTCTACGACCACACGCTTGATCTCCAGGTCAAGGGCAAGAAGATCGAGTCCGTGGTGCAGTTCTCGCACGCGCCCGGAGAGGTGGAGGTCGTCTCCAACCAGGCGGCGGGGAGCATCGGTTCGCCCAAGGACTTCAAGGGCAAGAAGCTGGGCGTCACCGGGCTCGGCTCGTCGACCGACTTCCTCACCAAGTACCTCGCCGTGCGGGACGGGGTGAAGACGAGCGAGTTCACGCCGGTCGCGGTGGGCGCGGGGCAGACGTTCATCGCCGCGCTGAAGCAGGGCTCCATCCAGGGCGGCATGACGACCGACCCGACGGTCGCCACCCTCGTCGACCAGAAGCTCGGCAAGGTGCTGATCGACATGCGTACGCCCGAGGGCTCGCGGCAGGCGCTCGGCGGGCCGTATCCGTCCTCCAGCCTCTACATGAACACGGAGTGGGTCGACGGCCACAAGCAGACGGTGCAGAAGTTGGTCAACGCCCTGGTGAAGACGTTGCGTTGGATGTCCACGCACAGTGCCGAGGAGATCGCGGCGAAGATGCCCGCGGACTACGCGAAGGGCGGCAAGGACCTGTACGCGCAGTCGATCAAGAGCACGCTGCCGATGTTCACCAAGGACGGCGTGATGCCCAAGGACGGCCCGGAAACGGTCGAGAGGGTGCTCAAGGCGTTCAATCCGAACCTCAAGTCCGCCAAGGTCGATCTTTCCCAGACGTACACGACGGAGTTCGTGAAGAAGGCCCCGCAGGGCTGAGGCCGCCGGGTCGACAACGGAACCCCGGGGAGCCGGGCCGCCTCCTACAGTGAGGCGGCCCACTCGTAGCGGTGCTCGGGGCGGCCGGTCTCGCCGTAGCGCAGGCCGAGGCGTACCCGGCCCGCTCGCTCCAGGAGTTTCAGATAGCGCTGGGCCGTCTGGCGGCTCACCCCGGCCCGCTCCGCGATCTCCTGCGCCGAGAGCGGGCCCTCGGCCTCCTTGAGGACCCTGCGCAGCAGGTCGGCGGTGGTGGGGGAGTGGCCCTTGGGCAGGTCGGGCTCGGCGGCCACCGAGAGCGCGCCGAAGATCTTGTCCACCTCCGCCTGTTCGGCCTCGCCGCCGCCGTCCAGGGTGCGGCGCAGCACGGCGTACGCCTCCAGTTTGGTGCGGAGCCCGGCGAAGTTGAACGGCTTGACCAGGTACTGGAGCGCGCCCTGGCGCATCGCGGCCTGCACGGTCGCCACGTCACGGGCCGCCGTCACCATGATCACGTCGGTGTGGTGGCCGAGCCTGCGCAACTCCCGCACGAACGCGAGGCCGTTCTCGTCCGGCAGGTAGTGGTCGAGCAGCACCAGGTCCACCGGTCGCTCGACGATCCGCGCGAGCGCCTCCGCGGCCGAATGCGCCTGGGCGACCACCCGGAATCCGGGAACCTTTCCGGCGTACGCGGCATTGATGTCGGCGACCCGGGGATCGTCGTCCACGACCAGCACGTCGATCATCGCGCCTCCACGGCCCTGTCCCGCCCGTCGTCCCCGGCGGGCTCGTCGAGTGCCTCGCTCAGCGCGTCGGGCAGGACGACGGTGAACTCCGCCCCGCCGCCGGGGGCGGAGCCCACCCGCGCACTGCCGCCCATGCGCTCCGCGAACCGGCCGACCAGCGCGAGCCCGAGCCCCCGCTTGCCGTGCGCGGGCGGCTCCTTGGTGGTCCAGCCCTCGGTGAAGACCAGCTCGCGCTGCTCGGCGGGGATGCCGGGCCCGTTGTCGCGGACCCGCAGCACGACGGTGCGTCCCTGTGCGCGCAGCTCCACCTCGACCTCGGCGCCGGGCGTCCCGGCCGTCGCGTCGAGCGCGTTGTCCAGCAGGTTGCCGGTGACCGTGACCAGGCCGCGCGGGTCGACGAGGCGGTCCGGCAGCGCGGTCGCGGGGGACAGGCTCAGGGCGACCGCGCGCTCGGCGGCGACCGTCGCCTTGCCGACCAGGACGGCCGCGAGCAGCGGGTCCCTGACCTTCTCGGTGACCTGCTCGGCGGTGGCCCGGTGCACCCCGACGACCTCCGTCACGAAATCGACGGCCTCCTCGTACAGCTCCAGCTCGAGCAGGCCGAGCAGGGTGTGCAGCCGGTTCGCGTGCTCGTGGTCCTGGGCGCGCAGGGCGTCGATGAGGCCGCGCGTCGAGTCCAGCTCGCGGCCGAGCCGCTCCAGCTCGGTGCGGTCGCGGAGCGTGGCGACCGCGCCGCCGTCGTCGGTGGGCATCCGGTTGGCGACCAGGACGCGGTGGCCGCGCACGGTCAGCAGGTCCCTGCCCTCGACCCGGCCGGCGAGCACATCGGTCGTACGTCCCGCTCCGAGCACCTCGTCCAGCGCCCGGCCCCCGGCCTCGGGGCCGACGCCCAGAAGGCGCTGGGCCTCGTCGTTGAGCAGCCGGATCCGGCCCTCCCGGTCGAGCGCGACCACGCCTTCACGGATGGAGTGCAGCATGGCCTCGCGCTCCGCGAGCAGCCCGGAGATATCGGAGAAGGCCAGGTCACGGGTCTGCTTGTGGATGCGTCGAGCGATCAGGTACGCGGCCAGCGCGCCCACCGCGAGCGCTCCGCCCGCGTAGGCGAGCAGGCCCGGGATCGCGTTCAGGAGACGGGCCCGCACGCTGTCGTACTCGATGCCCACCGAGACGGCGCCCACGATCCGGCCGCCCGCGTCCCGCAGCGGCACCTTGCCCCGGGCCGAGCGGCCCAGGGTGCCGCTGTCGATCTCCATGACGTCCTGGCCCGCGAGCGCGTCGCTCGGGTCGGTGGAGACGGGCCTGCCGATCTGCGCGGTGTCGGTGTGCGACCAGCGCACGCCCCGGGTGTCCATGACCACCACGTACTCGGCGCCCGTCGCCCGCCTGACCCGCTCCGCCTCGGCCTGCACCGGTCCGGCGGCGGTCGGGCGCGAGGCCAGCAGATCCTCGGCGACCTGCGGCTGGGCCGCGGTGGACGCGGCGATGGCGAGCGCGCGCCGCATGGCCTGGTCGTCGAGCTGGGCGCTGAGCGGGGCCAGGAAGAGCCCCGTCGCGAGCACGGCGACTCCGGCGGCGATGGTCAGCTGCATGAGCAGCACCTGGGAGAAGACGCGCCGCGGCCAGCCCAGCCGCCGCCGACGCGGGGTGGTCCTGGTGGGTGGGGCGGTCATGGGTAGGCACGTTAGACGCCCCGGGGCGCTTCCCGAAATCCCCTACGGATCACAGTGCGATCACCGGGAACGCCGCGGCGGAGGCCTCCGCCAGGCCCGTGGGTGGTTCGGCGACGGCTCCTTTCACGGCGCTCGGCCCGGTGAAATTCGCTTGCGTTGTTTGCGGATATCTTGCGGGCCGCTGTCGGGTCGTGGAGAAAGCCGCAGTGTGCGCCGGTGACGCTGAGGAAAGCGATCGTTCCGGTTCCTCGGGCGGGACGGGAGGCACGGTTTCCTGCCCGGTCGCGGGGATGGACGCGTGGACGCATCTCTGCAACTCTCTCACCGCTCAGCGCAAATTCATGGGCACTTCCCTGAAGAAACTCTGGTCGGCAGGAGCCCTGGCCGACACCTCCCCCTAGTCGCGCAGATCGGGGACACATGAGAACGCACCGTTGGAGATGGCGTACGCGGGTCCGATTGCTCGCCGCGGTTCTCGCCACCAGCCTGTTCATGATCGGTTGGCCCGTGCTCTCCGCCTCGGCGGCGGGCGGCCCGGACCTCGCCGCGGGAAAGCCCGCGTCGGCCTCCGGCGCGAACGGACCGTACGTCGCCAAGAACGTGACCGACGGCGACCAGTCGACGTACTGGGAGGGCGCGGGCAGCGCCTTCCCGCAGTGGATACAGACCGACCTCGGCACCTCCAGCCGCATCGACGAGGTCGTTCTGAAGCTCCCCGCCTCCTGGGGTGACCGCAAGGAGACCCTGTCCGTGCAGGGCAGTACGGACGGCACCGGATTCACCACTCTGGTGGGCTCGTCCGCGTACGCCTTCGCCCAGAGCTCCGGCAATACGGTCAGGATCGGCCTCGCCGCCGCCACGGCCCGGTTCGTGCGGATCGACATCACGGCGAACACCGGCTGGCAGGCGGCCCAGCTCTCCTCCCTCGAAGTGCACGCGGCCGGCGGCGGCGACGGCACCAACCTCGCCCTCGGCAGGACCCTCACCGCGAGCAGTTCCACGCAGACCTACGCCGCGGCCAACGCCAACGACGGCAACAAGGCGAGCTACTGGGAGAGCGCCAACAACGCCTTCCCGCAGTGGATCCAGGCCGACCTGGGCGCCGGCGTCCCGGTCGACAAGGTGGTCCTCAAGCTGCCCGACGGCTGGGGAGCCCGCACCCAGACCCTCAAGATCCAGGGCAGCGCCAACGGCACCGACTTCACCGATCTGACCGCGTCCCAGGGCTACGACTTCACTCCGGCCAACGGCCTCACCGTGCCCGTCGCGTTCGGCCCGGCCACGACCCGCTATCTGCGGGTGCTCGTCTCGGCCAACACCGTCCAGCCCGGCGCACAGCTCTCCGAGCTGGAGATCTACGGCCCCGCGACCGGCGACACACAGCCGCCGACCGCCCCGCGCAACCTCGCCTACAGCGAGCCGTCGTCCGGCCAGATCCGGCTGACCTGGGACGCGGCCACCGACGACACCGCGGTCACCGGATACGACGTCTACGCCAACGGCGAGCTGCGCACCAGCGTCGCCGGGAACGTCACCGCGTACACCGACACCCAGCCGGCGAGCGCCACGGTCACCTATGTCGTACGGGCCAGGGACGCCGCGGGCAACCAGTCGGGCGACAGCAACAGCGTGACCCGCAAGGGGAGTTCGGGCGACACCCAGGCCCCGACCGCGCCCTCGGGGCTGGCCTTCACCGAGCCCGCGGCCGGTCAGGTCAAGCTCGCCTGGACGGCGTCGAGCGACAACGTGGGTGTCACCGGGTACGACATCTACGCCAACAACCAGCTGCTCAAGACCGTGCCGGGCGATGTCACCACGTACACCGACAGCGAGCCGGTCACCGTGACCGTCTCGTACTACGTGCGCGCCAAGGACGCGGCGGGCAACCAGTCCGCCGCGAGCAACACCGTGACCCGCAACGGGACGTCGAGCGGGGACGGCTCCAACCTCGCGGTGGGCAAGCCGATCACGGCCTCCTCCGCCGCGTTCACCTTCGTCGCCGAGAACGCCGACGACAACAACACGGCGACCTACTGGGAGAGCGCGCCGGGCGGCTACCCGAGCACCCTCACGGTCAAGCTCGGCGCCAACGCGGACACCAACACCGTGGTCCTGAAGCTCAATCCGGACAGCGCCTGGGGCAGGCGGACCCAGAACATCGAGGTGCTCGGGCGCGAACAGAGCGCCTCCTCCTACACCGGCCTCGTGGCGGCCAAGGACTACACCTTCGACCCGGCGAGCGGGAACACGGTGGCCATTGCGGTCGCGGCGCGGGTCGCCGACGTCCAGCTCAAGTTCACCTCCAACACCGGGGCAACGGGCGGGCAGGTCGCGGAGTTCCAGGTCGTGGGGGTGCCCGCGCCCAACCCGGATCTGGAGGTCACCGCGCTGACGGCCGCCCCGTCCGCGCCCGTCGAGTCGGACGCCGTGACGCTGGCGGCGACCGTGCACAACAGGGGGACGAGCGCCTCGCCCGCGACCACCGTCGCCTTCCAGCTCGGCGGCTCCAAGGCGGCCACCGCGACCGTGGGCGCGCTGGCGGCCGGCGCCTCGCAGACGGTGAGCGCCTCCATCGGCACGCACGACGCGGGAACCTATCCGCTGAGCGCGGTCGTTGATCCGGACAACACCGTCATCGAACAGAACGAGACCAACAACAGCTTCACGGGAAGCCCCCTGGTCATCAAGCCGGTCGACTCCTCCGACCTGGTGGCCGCCGCGGTCAACTGGTCGCCGAGCGCCCCCTCGGCGGGCCAGTCGGTCGCCTTCTCCGTGACGCTGAAGAACCAGGGCACCCTGGCCACGGCGGGCGGCAGCCATCCCCTCACGCTGACGCTGCTCGACGACCAGGGCGCCTCGGTGAAGACGCTCACCGGCGCCTACGACGGCGTGCTCGCACCGGGCGCCACGGCGCCCCCGGTGATCCTCGGCAGCTGGACGGCCGCCAACGGCAGGTACACGGCGAAGGTGGTGATCGCGGACGACGCCAACGAACTGCCGGTGAAGCGCGCCAACAACACCAGCTCGCAGGCGTTCTTCGTCGGGCGCGGTGCCAACATGCCGTACGACACCTACGAGGCGGAGGACGGGGTGACGGGCGGCGGCGCCCAGGTCGTCGGGCCCAACCGGACCATCGGCGACCTCGCGGGCGAAGCCTCGGGCCGCAAGGCGGTCACGCTCAACTCCACCGGAAACTACGTGGAGTTCACCACCCGGGCCGACGCCAACAGCCTGGTGACGCGCTTCTCCCTGCCGGACGCGCCGGGCGGTGGCGGCATCAACGCGAGCCTGGACCTCTATGTCGACGGCACGTTCCGCAAGGCCATCGACCTGACCTCGAAGTACATGTGGCAGTACGGCGCCGAGGCGAGCCCCAGCAACGCGCCGAGCGCCGGAGGACCGCGCCACATCTACGACGAGGCCAACGTCCTGCTCGGCGACACCGTGAAGGCGGGCAGCACCATCCGGCTCCAGAAGGACGCCGCGAACACCTCCACGTACGCGATCGACTTCATCAACCTGGAGCAGGTCAGCCAGGTGCCCAACCCGGACCCGGCGGCCTACGCGGTGCCGGGCGGCACGGCTCAGCAGGACGTCCAGAACGCCCTGGACAAGGTGCGGATGGACACCACCGGCAAGCTCGTCGGCGTCTATCTGCCGCCGGGCACGTACGCGACCAGCAACAAGTTCCAGGTCTACGGCAAGGCCGTCAAGGTGGTGGGCGCCGGACCTTGGTTCACCCGGTTCGCCACCCCGGCCGACCAAGAGAACACCGACGCCGGGTTCGACGTCCAGTCCTCCGCCAACGGCTCCTCCTTCACCGGCTTCGGCTTCTTCGGCAACTACACCTCGCGCAACGACGGCCCCGGCAAGGTCTTCAACTGGTCGAACGTCGCGAACATGACGATCGACAACGTGTGGGTCGAGCACATGATGTGCCTGTACTGGGGCACCAACACCGACCACATCACCATCGAGAACTCCCGGGTCCGCGACCTGTACGCGGACGGGATCAACCTCACCAACGGCAGCAGTGACAACACCATCAGCAATGTGGAGGCCCGCTCCACCGGAGACGACAGCTTCGCGCTGTTCCCGGCGACCGACATCAACAACGCGGACGAGACCGGCAACGTCTTCCAGAACCTGAGCGCCCTGCTCACCTGGCGCGCCGCCGGGTTCGCCGTCTACGGAGGCACCGCCAACACCTTCCGGAACCTGTACGCGGCCGACACGCTCACCTATCCCGGACTGACCATCGGCACGCTGAAGTTCGGGTCGATCCCGGCGCTCGGCTTCGGCAGCGACCCGACGAACTTCCAGGGCATCTCCCTGGTGCGTTCCGGCGGGCACTTCTGGGGCGCCCAGGCCTTCGGGGCCCTGTGGATGTACTCCGCCGAGTACGTGTTCCAGGGGATCCGCGTCAGTGACCTGGACATCACCGACCCGACGTACTCCGGGATCATGTTCCAGACGAAGTACAACGGCGGCACGCCGCTGTACCCCGTCAAGGACAGCGTGCTCAGCCACGTCAGCATCAGCGGCGCGAAGAAGAGCGGCGACGCCTTCGACGCCAAGTCCGGCTTCGGCATCTGGGCCAACGAGCTGCCCGAGCCCGGTCAGGGGCCGGCCGTCGGCGAGGTGACGTTCAACGACCTGAAGCTGAGCGACAACGCGCAGGACATCAGGAACACCACCTCCACCTTCAAGATCAACGTCAATCCGTAACGGAGGCCGCGGCGGGATGCCGCCCCGGGCCGCCCGGGGCGGCATCCCGCATGCCCGCCGACCCGGCCCCGCCGCGTCCGCACCTCGGCTCTCTCGGCAACGCAAACCGCTTGCATGGCTTGCGCTAGTCTTGCGCGCATGACGCGACGACTTGCTCAGGTGGCGAAGAAGGTTGGAGTCAGCGAGGCCACGGTCAGCCGGGTGCTCAACGGCAAACCGGGAGTCTCCGAATCCACCCGGCAGGCCGTGCTCACGGCGCTCGACGTGCTCGGCTACGAGCGCCCGACCCAGCTGCGCGGCGAGCGCGCCCGGCTCGTCGGCCTGGTCCTGCCCGAGCTCCAGAACCCCATCTTCCCGGCGTTCGCCGAGGTCATCGGCGGCGCCCTTGCGCAGCAGGGGCTCACCCCGGTGCTGTGCACCCAGACCAAGGGCGGCGTCTCCGAGGCCGACTACGTCGACCTGCTCCTTCAGCAGCAGGTCTCCGGCGTCGTCTTCGCGGGCGGTCTCTTCGCGCAGCTGGAGGCCCCGCACGGGCACTACCAGCAGCTCGCCGACCGCAAGGTCCCCGTCGTCCTGATCAACGCGGCCATCGAGCACCTCGACTTCCCGTGTGTCGCCTGCGACGACGCGGTCGCCATGGAACAGGCCTGGCGCCACCTGGTCTCGCTCGGCCACCAGCGCATCGGCCTGGTGCTCGGGCCGCCCGACCACGTCCCCTCGCGGCGCAAGCTGGACGCGGCCCGCGCGCTGGTGGCGGCGGCCGGCGGCGAGCTCGGCGACGACCGGGTCGAGCGCGCCATGTTCTCCCTGGAGGGCGGCCAGGCCGCGGCCTCCAGGCTCCTGGAGCGCGGGTTCACCGGCATCATCTGCGCCAGCGACCCGCTCGCGCTCGGCGCGGTGCGGGCCGCCCGCCGGCGCGGGCTCGACGTGCCCCGCGACGTCTCCGTCGTGGGCTACGACGACTCCGCGTTCATGAACTGCACCGAGCCCCCGCTGACCACGGTCCGCCAGCCCATCGAGGCGATGGGCCGCGCCGCCGTCGAGCTGCTTTCCGCGCAGATCCAGGGCGGCGTGGTGCCCCCGGGCGAGCTGCTCTTCGAGCCCGAGCTGGTGGTGCGCGGCTCGACCGCGCGGGCGCCCCGCTAGCCGTTTCCCTGTACGTACTCCTCCAGCGCGCCGGGCCTCTGCCGCCCGGCGCGCTGGAGTGTGCGCCCGGCACATCCCGTGCGGACACAGGACTGTCGAAGTTTTACGAAATCAGCGCGAGATATTGCGCTGATGTGATGCCGGTGGTTGAGTGTGCCGCGCCCCGCTGCCGCCGGCCGGGCTTCGACGCTCCTCCCCGAAGGGGTCCTCCGATGAGACGCACCTCGTTCAGCCCCGCACGACCAGGACGCCGCACCGCCCTCGCACTCGTCAGCGCCGTCGCGCTCACCGCCCTCGCCGCCTGCGGGACCAGCAGCGACACCGGAAGCGGCGACAACCGGCCCGGAAGCGGGTCGAGCGACCCCGCGGCTCCGCTCGACCCCCGGGCCAAGGTGGACCTCACCATCGACTGCATGCCGCCGGCCGCCAAGGCCGCCGAGCTCAGGGAGTGGAAGCAGGACGTCGCGACGTTCAACAGGACCTATCCGAACGTCCACATCATCGGCAAGTCCACGCCCGGCCAGTGCGAGGAGCCCGCCCGCTTCACCGCCGCCCTCAAGGCGAAGTCCCAACCGGACGTCTTCTACACGTACTTCACCGATCTCCAGCAGGTCCTGGACAACAACGGCGCCGCCGACATCTCGGCCTACGTCACCGACAAGTCCGTACCGGCCCTGAACAGCATCGACCCGGCCGTGCTGGGGGTGTACAAGAAGGACGGCAAGATGTACGGCCTGCCCACCAGCAACTACCAGATGGGCATCATGATCAACCGGAAGCTGTTCCAGCAGGCCGGACTCGACCCGGACCGGCCTCCGGCCACCTGGGACGAGGTGCGCGCCGACTCCCGGGCCATCGCCGGTCTCGGCCACGGCGTCTACGGCTACGGCGAGTACAGCGCGGAGAACACCGGCGGCTGGCACTTCACCGCCGCCCTCTACAGCCTCGGCGGCGACGTGGTGGGCGCCGACGGCAAGGCGGCCTTCGGCAACGCCACCGGCCGGCAGGTCCTCCAGCAGCTGCACGACATGCGCTGGAGCGACCAGAGCATGAGCAAGACGCAGCTCCTGAAGTGGGGCGACCTCCAGAAGCAGATCACCGCCGACAAGCTCGGCATGTTCCTCGCCGCACCCGACGACATCGCGTACATGGTCCAGCAACTCGGCGCCAGGTACGAGAACTTCGGCATGGGCCCGATCCCCGGCGGCAAGGCCACGCTCACCGGCGGCAACGGCTACATGATCAAGCAGGGCAGCTCGCCCGACAAGATCAAGGCCGCGATCGCCTGGCTCAACTTCAAGAACCTCAGCCCCGGCAAGGGGCAGTTCGACTGGGCGCGCACCAAGGCCGACCAGCTGCCCGTCGGCGTGCCGCAGCCCAACTTCTTCACCGGCGACGTGAAGGCCGCCGACCTCAAGTCCCGTACCGACAACGCCACCATGCCGGTCGCCAACTTCGCGCCCTACCTCGCCAAGCCGGTCCCCGCGAAGGCCGAGCCGCCCAAGGCGCAGGAGGTCTACAAGGTCCTCGACAACGCGATGTCCGCGGTCCTCACCAACCAGGACGCCGACATCGCGGGGCTGCTCTCGACCGCCGAGAAGCAGGTCGATCAGGTCCTGGCGAACCAGTAGCGCGCACGGCGGCGGGGGCCGGAGCGCCTTCCGGCCCCGCCCGCCCCGGACTCAGGAGTGACGATGTCGGCCTCCACACTGCCCACGCGGGAAACGGCCCGGGCGCCCCGGAGCCACCCGCTGCCCCGGCCCGGCGGATTCGCCCGGGCCCTGCGGCGCAACCTCACCGCGCACGGCTTCCTGATCGGCGCCGTGCTCTGCTTCGCCTTCTTCTCCTGGTACCCCATGGTCAGGGAGTTCGTGCTCGCCTTCCAGAAGACGAAGGACGGCCGCACCACCTGGGCCGGGTGGTCCAACCTCAGCTACGTCTTCCACGACCCGGCGTTCTGGCAGGCCTGGCGCAACACCCTGCTGTTCACCGGGCTCGCCCTGGTCCTCGGCTTCGTGCTGCCCTTCCTGGTCGCCGTGCTGCTGAACGAATTCCGCCACGGCCAGGGTTACTTGAGGCTGCTGGTGTACCTGCCGGTGATGCTGCCGCCGGTCGCCTCGGTGCTGCTCTTCAAGTACTTCTACGACCCCGGGTACGGCCTGTTCAACCGCGTCTTCGAGGTGTTCGGCCTGCCGCAGCAGCAGTGGCTCCAGTCCACCCACACCGCCATGCTCTCGGTGGTGATCGCCGCGACCTGGATGAACATGGGCAGCGCCACCCTCGTCTACCTCGCCGCCCTCCAGGGCATTCCCGGCGAGCTGTACGAGGCGGCCGAACTCGACGGCGCCGGGCTGCTGCGCAAGATCTGGCACGTCACCGTCCCGCAGACCCGGCTCGTGCTCTCGCTCATGTTCCTGATGCAGATCATCGCCACGATGCAGGTGTTCACCGAGCCGTTCCTGCTCACCAACGGCGCGGGCCCCGAGGGCTCCACGACGACCGTCGTCTACCTCATCTACCAGTACGCCTTCAACTTCGACAACTACGGCGGCGCCGCCGCACTCGGCCTGTGCCTGCTGGTGCTGCTCGCGGGCTTCTCGGCGGTGTACGTGAGGCTCAGCCGCGACGGCGACACCTAGCTCCGCCGGCCCGGACGTCGATGCGCGGACCGTCCGCCGCCGGTCGCGCCCACCGGGGGAGCCGCACACGTCACAGCCGCGCCCTCTCGCGCGCTCCCGGCACCGCATCGGACCTCCACACACACGACCGCCACCGGACGACCGGAATCTGCAACACGGACTGGGGACCCATGTCGACACGCACGCTCATCTCACCGGCCACCCTCGGCCGTACCCGGGGCAAGATCGTCTACTGGACCGTCTTCGCCGTCGTGATGCTCCTGTTCACGCTCGTCTTCATCGGGCCGCTGTACTGGATGGCCGTCAACGGGTTGAAATCAACGGAGGAGTTCACCAGGATCCCGCCCACCCTGGTCCCGCACGGCGTGCACGCCGACAACCTCACCAACGCCTGGCGGGTGATGGACTTCGCCAGGCTCCTGCTCAACACGGTCTGGTACGCCTTCGGCGCGCTCGCCTTCCAGCTCGTCCTCGACGTGGCCGCCGCCTACTCGCTGTCCAAACTGAGGCCGGTCCTCGGCCGAGCGATCCTCGCGATGATGCTGGCCACCCTGATGATCCCGGCCGCCGTCCTCGTCGTACCGCAGTACTTGACCGTGCTCGACGTGCCGGTCTTCCGGCGGAACCTGCTCAACACGCCCTGGGCGATCTGGCTGCCGTCGGTCACCAACGCCTTCAACATCTTCCTGCTCAAGCGGTTCTTCGACTCGATCCCGAGGGAGCTCCTGGACGCCGCCTCCATCGACGGTGCCTCCCCGCTGCGCACCCTGCGCTCGGTGGTGCTGCCCGTCTCCCGGCCGATCCTCGGCGTCGTCTCCATCTTCGCGGTGGTCGGCGTCTGGAAGGACTTCCTCTGGCCGATGCTCACCCTGCCCGACCCCGGCAAGCAGACCCTCAACGTGGGCATCTACTCGCTCGCCCAGGGGGTGCCCGAGAACTGGCTCACGGCCGCGCTCGCCATGGCGTCGGTCCCCACCCTGGTGCTCTTCCTCGTCTTCCAGCGCAACATCATGAGCGGTCTCACCGCGGGCGGCCTCAAGGGCTGACGCCTCCCTCCCGCCCTCCCCGCACTCCGCCGCCGGCCCCTCCACCATGCCCCCGCTGAACGACGGGGGCCGGCGGCGGGAACCCACCTGCCCGAAAGGACCTTCCCGTGGCAGCCCACGCAAGCGACGACTGGTGGCGCTCGGCCGCCGTCTACCAGGTGTACGTACGCAGCTTCGCCGACGGAGACGGCGACGGCACCGGCGATCTCGCGGGCGTCCGGGCGAAGCTGCCCTACCTCGCCGAACTGGGCGTCGACGCCCTGTGGTTCACCCCCTGGTACCTGTCCCCGCTGGCCGACGGCGGCTACGACGTGGCCGACTACCGCGCCATCGACCCGGCGTTCGGCACCCTGGCCGAGGCCGAGAAGCTCATCGCGGAGGCGCGCGGCTTCGGCATCCGCACCATCGTCGACATCGTGCCCAACCACCTGTCGGACCAGCACCCCTGGTTCCGGGCGGCCCTGGCCGCCGGGCCCGGCAGCCCCGAGCGCGAGCTGTTCCACTTCCGGCCCGGCCGCGGCGAGCACGGCGAACTGCCGCCCAACACCTGGCCGTCGCAGTTCGCCGGTGACACCTGGACCCGGGTCGCGGACGGCGAGTGGTACCTCCACCTGTTCACCCCCCAGCAGCCCGACCTCAACTGGGCCCACCCCGTGGTGCGCCAGGAACACGAGGACGTGCTGCGGTTCTGGTTCGAGCGAGGAGTGGCGGGCGTCCGCGTCGACTCGGCGGCGCTGCTCGCCAAGGACCCGGCGCTTCCCGACCTCACCGAGGGCACCGAACGGCACCCCTACATCGACCGCGACGAGCTGCACGACATCTACCGCTCCTGGCGGGCGGTGGCCGACGAGTACGGCGCGATCTTCGTCGGGGAGGTCTGGCTGCCCGACAGCGAGCGCTTCGCCCGCTACCTGCGCCCCGACGAACTGCACACCGCCTTCAACTTCACCTTCATGGCCTGCCCCTGGGACGCGGCCCTGCTGCGCGCCTCCATCGACGACACCCTCGCCGAACACGCCCCGGTCGGCGCGCCCGCCACCTGGGTGCTGTGCAACCACGACGTGACCCGCACCGTCACCCGCTACGGCCGCGAGGACACCGGGTTCGACTTCGCGACCAAGCGCTTCGGCACCCCCACCGACCTGGCGCTCGGCACCCGCCGCGCCCGCGCCGCGGCCCTGCTCTCCCTCGCGCTGCCCGGCTCGGTCTACCTCTACCAGGGCGAGGAACTGGGCCTGCCCGAGGCGGACATCCCACCGGCGCGCGTCCAGGACCCGATGCACTTCCGCTCCGGCGGGGTGGACCCCGGACGCGACGGCTGCCGCGTGCCGCTGCCCTGGACGGCCGAGCCGTGGGCCACGCCCTGGCTGCCCCAGCCCGCCGACTGGGCGCGCTACGCCGCCGACCGCCAGGACCGGAACCCGTCCTCGATGCTCAGCCTCTACCGCCGCGCTCTCGCGCTCCGGCGGGTCCAATCGGGCTTCGGCGACGGCGAGTTGACGTGGCTGGACGCACCGGAGGGCGTTCTCTCCTTCGCCCGCGAGAACGGCCTTCGCTGTGTCGTCAACCTCGCCGACGAGCCGGTCCGGCTCCCGGACCAGCACACGCTCCTCCTCGCGAGCGGCCCCCTGACCGGCGGTCTCCTGCCCACGGACACCGCGGTCTGGCTGCGCGCCTGACCCCTCCGCGCCATCCCCGCTCCCCCCACCAGGAAGGAACTGTCATGGGCATGATCCGATCCGTGATCGGTGCGCCGTCCCCGGAGCCACCGCCCCCACCGGGGCGCACCGCGCCCGTCCGCCGCGCCACGGCCGCTGGGCGGGCCGCCGCCGCGGCCGCCGCCCTCGCCTGTGCCGTCGCGCTCGGCGCCGTCGGGGTCACGGGCGGCGCCTCGGCCTGGGCCGCCGAGACCGCCCCGCTGTCCCCCTTCTCCGTGGCGGGCCGCGGCGCCACCGTGCCGTTCACCGAGATCGAGGCGGAGGCCGCCGCCACCAACGGCACGGTGATCGGCCCCGACCGCACCTACACCTCGCTTCCCTCCGAGGCCTCCGGGCGCAGCGCGGTGCGGCTCGACGCGGCCGGCCAGTACGTCGAGTTCACCCTCACCCAGCCGGCCAACGCCGTCGACCTGCGCTACAGCGTCCCCGACAGCGCGGCGGGCACCGGCCTCAGCGCGCCGATGGAGATCAGCTCCGGCGGCGCCAAGCTCAAGGACGTGACCTTCACCTCCAAGTACGGCTGGTTCTACGGCAGTTACCCCTTCCAGAACCAGCCGGGTGACAAGCCGCACCACTTCTACGACGAGACCCGCACGCTCCTCGGCACGACCCTGCCCGCCGGGGCGAAGGTCCGCGTCACCCTGCCGTCGACCACCGCGACACCCTGGGCCGTCATCGACCTCGCCGACTTCGAACGCGTACCGGACCCGGTCGCGCGGCCCGCGGGATCGCTCTCCGTCACGGACTACGGCGCCGACGCGAGCGGGGCGGCCGACTCGACCTCCGCCTTCCAGCAGGCCGTCGACGCGGGCAGGGCCCAGGGCAAGGAGGTCTACATCCCCGCGGGCACCTTCAGGCTGACCGACCACGTGGTGGTGGACCAGGTGACGCTGGCCGGGGCGGGGCCCTGGTACTCGGTGCTCACCGGCCGCAGCTCCACCGACCGCACCCGGGCCGCCGGAATCTACGGGAAGTACGTCACCGGCGGCGGCTACAAGGGTCAGATACGCCCCTACGAGTCGGGCGGCCCCAGCCGGAACGTCACCCTGAAGGACTTCGCGCTGATCGGCGAGATCACCGAGCGGGTCGACGAGGACCAGGTCAACGGGATCGGCGGCGCCCTCAGCAACTCCACCGTCGACGACGTGTGGCTCCAGCACACCAAGGTCGGGGCCTGGATGGACGGCCCCATGGACGGCTTCCACATCAAGAACAGCCGGATCCTGGACCAGACGGCCGACGGCGTCAACTTCCACTGGGGAGTGACCCATTCATCGGTCGAGAACACCCTGCTGCGCAACACCGGGGACGACGGACTCGCCCTGTGGTCGGACACCGTGACCGACGCCGACAACACGTTCAGGAACAACACGGTGGTGGCGCCCGTCCTCGCCAACAACATCGCCCTGTACGGAGGCAGGGACAACGCGGTGACCGACAACGTGGTCGCGGACACGGTGACCAACGGGGGCGGACTGCACATCGGCAACCGGTTCGACGGCGTCAACCCCGGCAGCGGGACGGACGTCCAGGGCACCATCACACTGGCCCGCAACACCACGATCCGGGCGGGCAACGCGGACCTCGGCTGGCCCTTCCCGATCGGCGCGGTCTGGTTCGACTCCCGCAACAGCACCATGGACAAGGCGACGGTCAACGTCACGGACACCGACATCCTGGACAGCTCCTACGCGGCCATCCACTTCGTGTCCGGCACCACCAAGGGAGTCGCCTTCAACAACGTCAACATTGACGGCACCGGCACCTTCGCCCTCCAGTTCAACGATCCGGCGCAGCTCAGCATGACCGGCGTCACGGCGAAGAACCTCGGGTTCGGCGAGCCGGTCTACAGCTGCCTCGGCGGCGGCCTCGCCCTCACCCAGGGCCCGGGCAACTCCGGCTGGAACGACAAGCTGCCCGCCACGTACTGCGGCGAGTGGCCCAAGCCCGTCTACGACCACGGCGGCACCACCCCGCCCCCGAGCAGCCCGCCGCCCACCGGGCCCGGCTCGCCGCCGCCGAGCAGTCCGCCCGCCGACCCGAACCTCGCCAAGGGCCGCCCGGTCACCGAGACCTCGCACACCCAGGTCTACGACGCGGCCAAGGCCGTCGACGGCGACGCCGCCAGCTACTGGGAGAGCGCCAACAACGCCTTCCCGCAGTCGATCACCGTCGACCTGGGCGCCGTGCGAAGCGTCGGCCGCCTCGTCCTGAAACTGCCTCCCGCCACCGCCTGGGGCGCCCGCACCCAGACGCTCTCCGTGCTCGGCAGCGCCGACAACGGCGCTTACACACAGCTCCTGGCGAGCCGCGGCTGCGCCTTCGACCCGGCCACCGGCAACCAGGTCACGCTCACCCTGCCCCCGAACACCGCGACCCGCTATCTGCGGCTCACGGTGACCGCCAACACCGGGTGGCCCGCCGCCCAGATCGGCGAGCTGGAGGCGTACGCCCCCTGAGGCGGGGGGAGTTCAGGCGGGCAGCGGGCGCGGCGGGCGGGGGCCGGTGTAGATGCCGCTCGGGCGCATCCGGAGGGGACGCTGCGTGTACTCCTCCAGGGCGTGGGCGATCCAGCCCGCCGTGCGGGCCACCGCGAACACCGTCTCGCCGGCCTCGGCGGGCATGCCGAACGCCACGCTCATGACGGCGAGGGCCAGGTCGACATTGGCGTGCAGGGCCGTGTGGCGGGCCGTCGTGTCGACCAGGTCGCGCGCCGCCGCGAGCGCGTCGGCGGCCCGCGGGACGGCGCCGAGGAGCGCGAACAAGGCCTGGGCGCGCGGGTCCTCTCCCGCGTAGAGCCGGTGTCCGAGGCCCGGGACGCGCCGACCGGAGCGCAGATGGTCGGCGACGACCGGGGCCGCGCTGCCGCGTTCGAGCACCTCGGCCAGGGTCCGGTGGGCGAGCCCGCTGGCGGCGCCGTGCAGCGGCCCCTCCAGCGCCCCGAGCCCCGCCGAGACCACGGCGTAAGGATGAGCGCGGGCCGAGGCGGCGACCCGGGCGGCGAGTGTGGAGGCGGCCAGGTCGTGATCGATGAGCAGAGCGAGTGCCGTGTCGAGAAGGCGAATTGACTGCTCGTCAGGAAGCTGGGGCGTGAGCCGCTGCCACAGCTGCCAGGCCGTCCGGCCCTCGCCGCGGTGCCGCTTGCCCGCGGTCGGCAGGGCGCCGACCAGGGTGGGGATCAGTGTGCGGGCGCAGCCGAGCACGGCGGCGGGTTCGAGGTCGAAGCGCAGCGGGTCGGCCGCCGAGGCCGCGACGGCGGCGACCCGCAGCCGGTCCATCGAGCTGGAGTGCACCGGCAGCGCGTTGACGGCGAGCCGGGCCGCGTCGAGGAACTGCTGGGGCGCGGTGAACCTTGCGCCGTGCGTCAGCTCCTCGGTCCACACCCACTCGGCGACCTCCTCGAAGCCGTACGCCGTGGCCAGCTCCACCGCGTCGACGCCGCGGAAGTAGTAGCGGTCCCGGTCGATCAGGGTGATCGCGGTGCGGAAGCTCAGCTCGCCGTCCTTGCCGGCGCCGCCCTGCTCCCGGCGGCCGCTGCGCCGGGCCAGCGCGTCGACCTCGCGGGCGTCGAAGGTGGAGCCGCGCCCGCCGGGGGCGCGTTCACTGCTCAGCTGCCCGCGGCTGACGTACGCGTAGACCGTCTCGGGCTTCACGCCGAGCCGCTCCGCCGCCTCGCGGGTGGTGAGCCGTGCCTGATCCGTCATGGGGCCACCGTATCCATATTGATTCAATCAATGTTGACAGCTGTTGAGTCAATCATAGACAGTCGAGTCAATATGAAGAACTGAAGGAGGCAGCCACATGGCCAGCACCAGCACCGCCCCCGCCGCGGTACCCCGCGGGCTCGCGGGCGTCGTCGTCACGGACACCGAACTCGGTGACGTCCGCGGCCGCGAGGGCTTCTACCACTACCGCCAGTACTCGGCCGTCGAGCTCGCGCAGAGCCGCTCCTTCGAGGACGTCTGGCACCTGATGTTCCACGGCGAGCTGCCCGACGCCGAAGCCCGCGCCGCCTTCACCGCCCGCACCGCGGCCCTGCGCCACCTGCCCGCCGGGGTCCGCGACGCGCTGCCCGGCATCGCCCGCACCGGCGCCCTGGCGGGTCCGCTCGCCGGACTGCGCACCGCGCTCTCGCTGCTCGGCGCGGCCAAGGGCTTCCGGCCGGTGTACGACCTCGACGCCGACCGGCGCGCCGAGGACGCGCTCGCCGCCTGCGCGGCCGTGCCCACCCTGCTGACCGCCCTGCACCGGCTCGGCCAGGGGCTCGAACCGGTCGAGCCCCGCGACGACCTGCCGTACGCCGCCAACTACCTCTATATGCTGACCGGTTCACCGGCGGAGCCCGAGCGCGTACGGGCCGTCGAGCAGTACCTCATCTCGACCATCGACCACGGCTTCAACGCCTCCACCTTCACCGCCCGCGTCGTCGCCTCCACCGGGGCGGACGTCGCGGCGAGCCTGGTGGCCGCGGTCGGCGCGCTCTCCGGGCCGCTGCACGGCGGCGCCCCCAGCCGCGCCCTCGACACCCTCGACGCGATCGGCACCCCCGACCGCATCGACGGCTGGATCCGCGAACGCGTCCTGGCCGGCGACCGGATCATGGGCTTCGGGCACCCCGTCTACCGCACCGAGGACCCCCGCTCGCGCATGCTGCGCGGCATCGCCGAAGGGTTCGGCGGGCCGCTGGTGGAATTCGCCGTCGAGGTGGAGCGCCAGGTCGAGGCGATCCTGGCCGAGCTCAAGCCGGGCCGCGAGCTGCACACCAACGTGGAGTTCTACGCCGGGGTGGTCATGGAGCTGTGCGGGCTGCCCCGCGAGATGTTCACGCCCACCTTCTGCGCCGCCCGCGTGGTCGGCTGGAGCGCCAATATCCTGGAGCAGTCGGCGGACTCGAAGATCATTCGCCCGGCGGCCCGCTACGTGGGCCCGCCCCCGCCGCGGCCCGTACCCGCAGTCTGAGAAAGGCCCCAGGTGAGCAGCCCGAGCAAGCAGATCCCCGTCATCGTCCTCGCGGGCTTCCTCGGATCGGGCAAGACCACCTTGCTCAACCATCTGCTCAGGGCCTGCCGGGGCACCCGGATCGGGGCCGTCGTCAACGACTTCGGCTCCATCGAGATCGACGCCATGACGGTGGCGGGCCAGCTCGGCGACTCCACCGTCTCGCTCGGCAACGGCTGCCTGTGCTGCGCCGTCGACGCGAGCGAGCTCGACCTCTACCTGGACCGGCTGACCCGGCCCGCCGCCCGTCTCGACGTCATCGTCATCGAGGCGAGCGGGCTCGCCGAACCCCAGGAACTCGTGAAGATGGTGCTCGCCAGCGAGAACCCGCGGATCGTGTACGGCGGCCTGGTCGAGGTCGTGGACGCCGCCGAGTACGACGCCACCCGCGAGCGGCACCCCGAGATCGAACGGCACCTGACCGTCGCCGACCTGGTGGTGCTCAACAAGACGGACCGGGTCGGCGAGGCGGAGCTCGCCCGGCTGCGGAGTGAGCTCGCCGGGTCGGCCGCGGTGGTCGAGGCCGCGTACGGCCGGGTCGACCCGGAGCTCTTCTTCGACCGCAGGCCGCTGACGGAGCGGGTGGGACAGCTCGCCTTCGACGACCTGCTCGACGACGTGCCCGAAGCGGGCGGCTGCGCCGAGGACGGCCACGACCACGACCGCTGCGCCGGAGACGCCCACCTGCACACCGGGTACGAATCCGTGGCCTTCACCTCGGACGGGCCCCTGGACCCGCGCCCCTTGATGGCCTTCCTCGACACCCGGCCCGAAGGCCTCTACCGCATCAAGGGATTCATCGACTTCGGCGCCGCCGACCGCCGCAACCGGTACGCCGTGCACGCCGTCGGCCGCTTCCTGCGCTTCTACCCCGAGCCCTGGACGGGCGGGCAGGAGCGCCGCACCGAGCTCGTCCTCATCGGCGCGGGCATCGACGCCCCCGCCCTGGACAAGCAACTCGCCGGGTGCGTGGCGGACCCGGGCGCCATCCCGCCCGAGCACGCGATGTGGGGTGTCCTGCGCTACGTGCCCGAGCCCGGCCAGGAGCCGCGAGAGGCCGGGGAGTCCGACGAACTCCCCGGCCCCGTCGGCTAGTCGGCGCCGATCCCGCTACGAGGCCGGGCCCGCGAGGACCGCCACGGGGGAGGGCAGCGGGGTGCCCGAGCCGTCACGGCGCGGGTCGGGCACCGGCAGCTGTGCCGGGGCTCCGTTGGCCTGGGCCGCGCGGACCGGGGCCGGGCCCGCCCAGGCCAGCACCAGCTTGTCCTCGCCCTTCAGGAAGCGCTGGCAGCGCACCCCGCCGGTGGCCCGGCCCTTGCGCGGGTACTGGTCGAACGGCGTCAGCTTCGCGGACACCGCCGTGTCGCCGAGCAGCGTGGCCCCCGAGCCCGCCACCGAGAACACCATCGCGTCGGCGGCCGGGTCGACCGCCGTGAACGAGATGACCTTGGCGCCGTCGGCCAGCTTGATGCCGGCCATGCCGCCCGCGGGCCGCCCCTGGGGGCGCACCTGGCTCGCCTGGTAGCGCAGGAGCTGGGCGTCGTCGGTGATGAAGACCAGGTCCTCCTCGCCCGTGCGCAGCTCGGCCGCCCCCACGATCCGGTCACCGTCCTTGAGGGTGATGACCTCCAACTCGTCCTTGTTCGCCGGGTAGTCGGGCACCACGCGCTTGACGACGCCCTGCTCGGTGCCGATCGCGAGGCCCGGCGAGGACTCGTCGAGCGTGGTCAGGCACACCACCGTCTCGTCCGGCTCCAGGGAGGAGAGGAACTCCGAGATCGGCGCGCCGCCCGACAGGTTCGGCGCGGAGGCCGTGTCCGGGAGCTGCGGCAGGTCGATCACCGCGAGCCGCAGCAGCCGCCCGGTGGACGTCACCACGCCCACGTCGCCGCGCTGCGTCGCGGGCACCGCCGAGACCACCACGTCGTGCTTGACGCGCTTGTCGTCCTCGCCCGCCACGAACTGCTCGCCGGTGGCGGTGCGGGCCAGCAGGCCCGTCGAGGAGAGCAGCACCCGGCACGGGTCGTCGGCGACCTCCAGGGCGACGGCCGCGACCGGGGCGCCCGCCGACTCCAGGAGGACCGTGCGCCGGTCGGTGCTGAACTTCTTGGCCACCGCGGCCAGTTCGGCCGAGACCAGCTTGCGCAGCTCGCTGTCCGACTCCAGGATCCCGGTCAGCTCGTCGATCTCGCCGGTCAGCCGGTCGCGCTCGCTCTCCAGCTCGATCCGGTCGAACTTCGTGAGCCGACGCAGCGGCGTGTCCAGGATGTACTGCGTCTGGATCTCGCTCAGCGAGAAGCGCTCGATGAGCCGCTCCTTCGCCTGCGCCGAGTTGTCACTCGACCGGATGATCCTGATGACCTCGTCGATGTCGACCAGGGCGACGAGCAGGCCCTCGACCAGGTGCAGCCGGTCCCGGCGCTTGGTGCGGCGGAACTCACTGCGCCGGCGCACCACGTCGAAGCGGTGGTCGAGATAGACCTCCAGGAGCTCCTTGAGCCCCAGGGTCAGCGGCTGGCCGTCGACCAGGGCGACGTTGTTGATGCCGAAGGACTCCTCCATCGGCGTCAGCTTGTAGAGCTGCTCCAGGACGGCCTCGGGGACGAAGCCGTTCTTGATCTCGATGACGAGGCGCAGCCCGTGCGAACGGTCGGTGAGGTCCTTCACGTCGGCGATGCCCTGGAGCTTCTTCGCGCCCACCAGGTCCTTGATCTTGGAGATCACCTTCTCCGGGCCGACCGTGAACGGCAGCTCGGTGACGACCAGGCCCTTGCGGCGGGCCGTCACGTTCTCCACCGAGGCGGTGGCGCGGATCTTGAAGGTGCCGCGGCCCGACTCGTACGCGTCCTTGATGCCGCTCAGGCCCACGATGCGCCCGCCCGTCGGCAGGTCGGGACCCGGCACGAAGCGCATCAGCGCCTCCAGGTCCGCGCCCGGGTGCCGGATCAGGTGGCGGGCCGCCGCGATGACCTCGCCCAGGTTGTGCGGCGGCATGTTGGTCGCCATGCCGACCGCGATCCCGGACGAGCCGTTGACCAGCAGGTTCGGATAGGCGGCCGGGAGGGCGACCGGCTCCTGCTCCTGGCCGTCGTAGTTCGACGCGAAGTCGACGGTGTCCTCGTCGATCGACTCCGTCATCAGCGACGTGGCGTCGGCCATCTTGCACTCGGTGTACCGCATGGCGGCCGGCGGGTCGTCGTTGCCGAGCGAGCCGAAGTTGCCGTGGCCGTTCACCAGCGGCAGGCGCATCGAGAACGGCTGCGCCATGCGCACCAGGGCGTCGTAGATCGAGGCGTCGCCGTGCGGGTGCAGCTTGCCCATCACCTCGCCGACGACGCGGGCGCACTTCACGTACCCGCGGTCGGGGCGCAGGCCCATCTCGTTCATCTGGTAGACGATGCGGCGCTGGACGGGTTTCATGCCGTCCCGGGCGTCCGGCAGGGCCCGCGAGTAGATCACGGAGTACGCGTACTCGAGGAAGGAGCCCTGCATCTCGTCGACGACGTCGATGTCGAGGATCCGCTCCTCGAAGTCGTCGGGCGGCGGCGGGGTCTTCGTGCTGCGGCGGGCCATCGCGGCTGCTGCTCCTTCACGTACCGGATCGGGTCTGATGCCGACCATTGTGGACCGTCCCACTGACAACGCCGACCGCGACCCGGGAACTTCGCCAGGTGCCCACGCGCTTGCATACAGTGGCAGGACTTCTTCACTCAGGACTTTCTCCCGCCAGTACTTCACACGGCGGTACTGCACATCGCGAACGAAGGGACGTACATGCCCATGGGTCACACGGCCACAGCGCAGGCCGGCTCCGGCGGCCTGACAGCGACTGAGCACCGACTGGCCAACGGCCTGCGCGTGGTGCTCTCCGAGGACCACCTGACCCCGGTCGCCGCGGTGTGCCTCTGGTACGACGTGGGCTCGCGCCACGAGGTCAAGGGCCGCACCGGCCTCGCCCACCTCTTCGAGCACCTCATGTTCCAGGGCTCCCAGCAGGTGCACGGCAACGGCCACTTCGAGCTGGTGCAGGGGGCCGGCGGTTCGCTGAACGGCACCACCAGCTTCGAGCGCACCAACTACTTCGAGACCATGCCCGCCCACCAGGTGGAGCTCGCGCTCTGGCTGGAGGCCGACCGCATGGGCTCGCTCCTGGCCGCGCTGGACGAGGAGTCGATGGAGAACCAGCGCGACGTCGTCAAGAACGAGCGCCGCCAGCGCTACGACAACGTGCCCTACGGCACCGCCTTCGAGAAGCTGACCGCCCTCGCCTACCCCGAGGGCCACCCCTACCACCACACGCCGATCGGCTCGATGGCCGACCTGGACGCGGCCACCCTGGAAGACGCTCGGCACTTCTTCCGTACCTATTACGCGCCCAACAACGCGGTGCTCGCGGTGGTCGGCGACATCGACCCCGCGCAGACGCTGGCCTGGGTGGAGAAGTACTTCGGCTCCATCCCCGCCCACGACGGCAAGCAGCCGCCGCGCGACGGCACGCTGCCGGGCACCATGGGCGGGCAGCTGCGCGAGGTCGTCGAGGAGGACGTCCCGGCCCGCGCGCTGATGGCCGCCTACCGGCTGCCCCACGACGGCACCCGCGAGGCCGACGCCGCCGACCTGGCGCTCACCGTCCTCGGCGGCGGCGAGTCCTCCCGGCTGCACAACCGCCTGGTCCGCCGCGACCAGAGCGCGGTGGCCGCCGGATTCGGCCTGCTGCGGCTCGCCGGGGCGCCCTCGCTCGGCTGGCTGGACGTCAAGACGTCCGCGGGCGTCGAGGTCCCCGACATCGAGGCCGCGGTCGACGAGGAGCTCGCGCGGTTCGCCGAGGAGGGCCCCACCGACGAGGAGATGGAGCGCGCCCAGGCCCAGTTGGAGCGCGAGTGGCTCGACCGGCTCGGCACGGTCGCCGGCCGCGCCGACGAACTGTGCCGGTACGCCGTGCTGTTCGGCGACCCGCAGCTCGCCCTGACCGCGGTCGACCGCGTCCTGGACATCACCGCCGCCGAGGTCAAGGCGGTCGCCGCGGCGACGCTGCGCCCCGACAACCGGGCGGTCCTGGTGTACGAGCCCATCGCGGCACCCGAGGCAGGCAACGAAGAGGAAGAAGAGGCGGGCCAGTGACGGACGCTGTCGTGACCATGGAGTTCCACCCGCAGCCGGCCGCCGGCACCCCCACGCCGTGGGCCTTCCCGGCCCCCGAGCGCGGCACGCTCGCCAACGGCGTGACCGTGTTGCGCTGCCACCGGCCCGGCCAGCAGGTCGTCGCCGTGGAGATCTTCCTCGCGGCCCCGCTGGACGCCGAGCCCGAGGGCCTCGACGGCGTCGCCACCATCATGGCGCGCGCCCTGACCGAGGGCACCGACAAGCACTCGGCCGAGGAGTTCGCCGCCGAGCTGGAGCGGTGCGGCGCCACCATCGACGCACACGCCGACCACCCCGGCGTGCGGGTCTCCCTCGAAGTGCCGGTCTCGCGGCTGCCCAAGGCGCTCTCGCTGCTCGCCGAGGCGCTGCGGGCCCCCGCGTTCGCCGACTCCGAGATCGAGCGGCTGGTGCGCAACCGGCTCGACGAGATCCCGCACGAGCAGGCCAACCCGGCCCGGCGGGCCGCCAAGCAGCTCTCCAAGGAGCTGTTCCCGGCCTCCGCGCGCATGTCCCGGCCCCGCCAGGGCACCGAGGAGACCGTCGCCCCGATCGACGCCGCCGCGGTGCGCGCCTTCTACGAGGCGTACGTGCGGCCCGCGACGACGGTGGCCGTGGTTGTCGGCGACCTGTCGGGCACCGACCTCGACGCGATCCTCGCGGACACCCTGGGCGACTGGACGGGCGACCCCGCGGAGCCGCGCCCCGTCCCGCCGATCACCGCCGACGACACCGGCCGGGTCGTCATCGTGGACCGCCCCGGCGCGGTCCAGACCCAGCTGCTCATCGGCCGCATCGGCGCCGACCGGCACGACCGGGTCTGGGCGGCCCAGGTGCTCGGCACGTACTGCCTGGGCGGCACCCTGACCTCCCGCCTCGACCGCGTGCTGCGCGAGGAGAAGGGCTACACCTACGGGGTGCGCGCGTTCGGCCAGGTGCTGCGCTCGGGGCCGGACGGCGGCGCCGCGATGCTCGCCATCAGCGGCTCGGTCGACACCCCGAACACCGGCCCGGCCCTCGACGACCTGTGGAAGGTGCTGCGCACGCTGGCCGCGGAGGGCCTCACCGACGCCGAGCGCGAGACGGCCGTGCAGAACCTGGTCGGCGTCGCGCCGCTCAAGTACGAGACGGCCGCGGCCGTCGCGGCGACGCTGGCCGACCAGGTCGAGCAGTTCCTGCCGGACGACTACCAGGCCCAGCTGTACGCGCTGCTCGCCGAGACCGGCACCGTGGAGGCGACGGCGGCCGTCGTCAACGCCTTCCCGGCCGACCGGCTCGTCACCGTGCTCGTGGGCGACGCCGCGCAGATCGAGGAGCCCGTCCGGGCGCTCGGAATCGGTGAAGTGACCGTCGTCACCGGCTGATTGAGGCCCGCGCGAGCGGAGACACAGGGGACCCCGGTGGCGGATGCGCCGCCGGGGTCCCCCCTTATGTCCGGTTTATTGGGGAGGTTGCCTGTCTGTCATGTGGCGTGCGCTACAAAATCCTGTGTGTGTTTGGTGATTGAAAGATCAGCCGTCTAGCGTCGGTCCCGCTGTCCGTCACCACCCGTCGCAGCCGCGGCACCGGACAGTGATCGCCGAGTCCCCGATGGCGCGAGCCAGGGGAGCCGGGGACCCACTCAGTCCCTGGGGTGAATCGGACGCCTCCGCCCGCGGAGGAGCCCGTAGGAGACCTTCCTGCTCCGAACCCGTCAGCTAACCCGGTAGGCGAGATGGAAGGAAAGGACACCGCCACTCCATGGCGTTCACCCGTGCCACCGGGAAGCACCGCGCGCCCAGCCGCATGACGCGCCGCAGCGCGAACATCGCGGGCATCGCCACCCTCGCCACCGCCGGAGTCGTAGGCACCCTCGCCTCCCCGGCCGTCGCCGCCCCGAGCGCCACCGCCGACACCGGCCTCACCCAGGCCATCGTCATCGGCGACACCCTCGCGGACCAGCTGGGCGCCCAGGCCGACGCGCAGAAGCAGGCCGCCGTGAAGGCCCGGGCGAAGGCCGAGGCCGAGGCGGCCGCCAAGGCCAAGGCGGAGCAGCGGGCCAAGGAGGACCGCGAGGCCAAGGAGCGGGCCGCGCGCGAGGCCGAGCGCAAGCGCCTCAACACCTTCGTGGCCCCCATATCCGACAGCTATGTGTCCACCGGCTACAAGACCGGCGGCTCGATCTGGTCGTCGGGCAGCCACACCGGCATCGATTTCCACGCGGCGAGCGGCACTTCGGTGCACGCCGTCGGCCTGGGCACCGTCGTCGAGGCGGGCTGGGGCGGGGCGTACGGCAACAACATCGTGATCCGGATGAACGACGGCACGTACACCCAGTACGGCCACCTCTCGGTCATCCAGGTCTCCGTCGGCCAGTCCGTCGAGCCCGGCCAGCAGATCGCGCTGTCGGGCGACACCGGCAACACCACCGGCCCGCACCTGCACTTCGAGGCCCGCACGGGCCCGCAGTACGGCTCGGACATCGACCCCGTCGCCTATCTGCGCTCGCACGGCGTCAACGTCTAGGACGTACCCGCGCGCACCGAAGGCCTCCGGCACACAGCCGGGGGCCTTCGTCGTTGGCCGGAAGAAATCCATCGGTTCCGGCCCGTCACCGGGAATTAACAAGGGCTGCCATAGAGTCGCGGAAAAGACGTCCATCGACCGCGTTGCGCGGGGATCAGGCGGAGGTTCGGCCATGCGCATTCCGGCGCATTCGGTATGCACGGCAATCCGCGACGACATTGTCTCGGGTGTCTTCGAGCGCGGCGGCCGGCTCGCCGAGGAGGTCCTCGCGCGCCGGTACGGGGTCTCCCGCGTGCCGGTCCGCGAGGCCCTGCGCACCCTGGAGTCCGAGGGCTTCGTGACCACCCGCAGGCACGCGGGCGCCTGTGTGGCCGAGCCCACCGAGCTGGAGGCCGCCGACCTCCTCGAACTGCGCGCGCTCCTGGAGCCGTTGGCCGCCGCGCGGGCCGCCGGGCGCCGGGGCGAGGCCCATCTCAAGGTGCTGCGCGGCCTGGTGAGGCTAGGTCAGGACCGGGCCAGGCGCGGTCAGGGCGAGGATCTGCGCTCACTGGGCGGCTGGTTCCACGAGACGCTGGCCCAGGCCTCCGCGAGCCCCGGACTCATCGCGCTGCTCACGCAGGTGCGGCACAAGGTCGCCTGGATGTACGTGGTCGACGGGACGGTCCGCCCGGTGGAGACCTGGGCCGAACGCGGCGCCATCACCGACGCGGTGGCCCGCGGCGACGCCGAACGCGCCCGCTCGCTCACCGCCCTGCACGCCGAGCGATCCTTTTCCGCCCATCGGCTGCGCGGGGCCGCGGCCGTGAGAACTCCGCAACCTCCCGTCAACACCGCGAGCGCCCGCGCTTAACAGGGGTGCCGTATACAAAGGAGGCGAAAAGCGCGGCCGCATTTCGCTGCCCGGAATTCGGGGCCCGGCGGTCTTTCGCGCAATCCGTCAAAGCTGTCGGCCCGGGGCGGGGAAAACGAAAGGACCGCCTCTCCCCGATGCGGAAGCGGCGGTCCTTCGACGTGACGTCGACCGGATCAGACGGTCTCGGGGAGCTCCTCGAGACCCTCGGCGACCAGCTTGGCCAGCCGGTCGAGCGCGGCGTCCGCGCCCTCGGCGTCGGAGGCCAGCACGATCTCCTCGCCGCCCTGCGCACCCAGGCCGAGCACCGCGAGCATGGACGCGGCGTTGACCGGGTTGCCGTCGGCCTTGGCGATGGTCATGGGGACTCCGGCGGCCGTGGCGGCACGGACGAAGATGGACGCGGGGCGGGCGTGCAGGCCCTCGGCCCAGCCGACGTTGACGCGGCGCTCAGCCATGGTGTTGCCCTTCGAAATCTCTGACGGTTGTCTAGACCAGTCTCTCATGTGGTGCGCGGTGCTCGTACCGACCATAGGCCCCAGTGTCCCGCCGATCGGCCCTCCCCACCTTGCCCCGCCCCGCACGGCCGCGCGACCCGTACGCTTTCGGTATGACGACGGCGTCCGACCCCGCGTACCCCGCTCACTGGGAGGCCGACGTGGTGCTGCGCGACGGCGGCACCGCGCGTATCCGGCCCATCACCACCGAGGACGCCGAGCGGCTGGTCTCCTTCTACGAGCTGGTCTCGGACGAGTCGAAGTACTACCGCTTCTTCGCGCCCTACCCCCGGCTCTCCGCGAAGGACGTCCACCGCTTCACCCATCACGACTACGTCGACCGGGTCGGACTGGCCGCCACGGTCGGGGGCGAGTTCATCGCGACGGTCCGCTACGACCGCATCAACGCCCAGGGCCGCCCCGCGTCCGCCCCCGCCGACGAGGCCGAGGTCGCCTTCCTCGTGCAGGACGCCCACCAGGGCCGGGGCGTCGCCTCCACCCTGCTCGAACACATCGCGGCGGTCGCCCGGGAGCGGGGCATCCGGCGGTTCGCGGCCGAGGTGCTCCCGGCCAACAGCAAGATGATCAAGGTGTTCACGGACGCCGGCTACCAGCAGAAGCGGTCCTTCGAGGACGGCTCGGTCCACCTCACCCTCGACCTGGAGCCCACCGCCGAGTCGCTCGCCGTGCAGCGGGCCCGTGAGCACCGCGCCGAGGCCCGCTCCGTGCAGCGCCTGCTGGCCCCCGGCTCGGTCGCGGTCATCGGCACCGGCCGGGCCCCGGGCGGCGTCGGCCGCGCCGTCCTGCGCAACCTCCTGGACGCCGGGTTCACCGGCCGCGTCCACGCCGTGAACAAGGCGCTCGGCGAGGGGCGGCACGAACTCGACGGCGTCCCCGCCTTCTCCTCCGTCGGCGCCATCGGCGAGCCGGTCGACCTGGCGATCGTCGCGGTGCCCGCCGAGCGGGTGCCCGAAGCGGTCGCCGACTGCGGCGAGCACGGCGTCCAGGGCCTCGTCGTCCTGGCGGCCGACTACGCCGAGAGCGGCCCGCACGGCAGGGAGCGCCAGCGCGCCCTGGTCCGCCAGGCCCGCTCGTACGGCATGCGCCTGATCGGCCCCAACGCCTTCGGGATCATCAACACCGCGGCCGGGGTGCGGCTGAACGCCTCGCTGGCCCCGCAGTCGCCGCCCGCGGGCCGGATCGGCCTGTTCACCCAGTCCGGCGCGATCGGCATAGCCCTCCTGTCGGGTCTCTACCGGCGCGGCGCGGGCCTGTCGACGTTCATCTCCTCAGGCAACCGCGCCGACCTGTCCGGCAACGACTTCCTCCAGTACTGGCACGAGGACCCCGACACGGACGTGGTCCTGCTCTACCTCGAATCCATCGGGAACCCGCGGAAGTTCACCCGCCTGGCCCGCCGCACCGCCGCGGCGAAGCCCGTCGTGGTCGTGAAGGGCGCCCGGCACAGCGGGACGACCCCGCCGGGCCACGCCGTGCCGGTGACCCGGGTGCCGGACGCCACCGTCTCGGCGCTGCTGCGCCAGGCGGGAGTGATCCTGGTCGGCACGGTCACCGAACTCGTCGACGCGGGCCTGCTGCTCGCGGGCCAGCCGCTGCCCGCGGGGCCGCGCGTGGCCATCCTCGGCAACTCCGAATCGCTCGGCCTGCTGACCTACGACGCCTGTCTGACCGAGGGGCTGCGCCCGCTCAGGCCGCTCGACCTGACGACCGCCGCGACCCCGGCCGACTTCCGCGCCGCGCTCGCGGCGGCCCTCGCGGACGACGCCTGCGACGCGGTGGTGGTGACGGCCATCCCCTGGGTCGGCGAGAACGGGGCCATGGAGTCCGGCGACGGCCAGGTCCTCGCCGACGCCCTGCGCGAGGCCGCCTCCACCGCCCCCGCCAAGCCCGTCGCCGTGGTCCACGTGGAGATCGGCGGCCTGGCCGAGGCCCTGTCGGCGGCGGCCCGCACGGTGAACAAGGCGGCGCCCCGAGCACGGCCCGCCACCTCGCGGCCCCCCGCGGATCACGCCACGCCCGTCGCCGCCCGGACCCCGGCGGATCCGGTACCGCCCGGCGCTGGTCCGCTCCCGGCGCATCCGGCTCCACCGGCGTTCGAGGAGAAGGGGCCGCGGGACAATTCCCCCGGCGCCCCCGCCGGGCCGCCGAACGGCGACCTCTCCGAACCCCGCGAACCCCGCCGCATCCCCGCCTACCCCGCCGCCGAGCGGGCCGTGCGCGCCCTCGCCGAGGCCGTCCGCTACGCCCGCTGGCGCCGCGAGGCGGCCGACCCCGGCAAGGTGGGGGAGTACGACGACATCGACGAGGCGGGCGCGGCCGCCCTGATCGAGCGCCTCCTCGGGCCCGCGCCCGACCCGCGCGGTGTGACCCTGACCGCCGACGACGCCGGGGAACTGCTCGGCCGGTACGGCATCGCCGTGCGCCCCACCCTGCCCGCGCCCGACCCGGCCCGCGCCGCCGAGGCCGCCCGCCGCCTCGGCTACCCGGTCGCCCTCAAGACCACCGCCCCGCACCTGCGCCACCGGCCCGACCTCGGCGGCGTACGCCTGGACCTCGCGGACGAGCACCAACTCGCCCGTGCATATGCCGAATTGACGGCGAGCCTCGGCAAGCCGGAGGAGCTCAAGCCGGTCGTGCAGGCCATGGTGGCGCGCGGCGTCGACACCGTCGTGCGCGCCTCGATCGACTCGGCCGTGGGCGCGGTGCTGTCCTTCGGACTCGCCGGGGCCGCGTCCGAACTGCTCGGCGACACCGCGCACCGCCTGATTCCCGCCACCGACCGCGACGCCGCCGAACTGCTGCGTTCCATCAGGACGGCGCCGCTCCTGTTCGGCTGGCGGGGTTCCGCGCCCGTCGACACCGCCGCCCTCGAAGAGCTGCTCCTGCGCGTGTCGCGGCTGGTCGACGACCATCCCGAGGTGGTCGCGGTGGGTCTGGAGCCCGTCATCGTCGCCCAGCACGGCCTGTCGGTGCTCGGCGCGAACGTCCGCCTCGCGCCCGCCCCGCCCCGCACCGACCTCGGTCCCAGGCGGCTGCCCAGCTACTGAGGGCCGTACGCCCCCGGCGGGCGCTTAAGATGGACCCCATGGCGAAGACCGGTACGACGACCCAGGGGCTCCGCGCGGCGATCGAGCGCAGCGGCTACTACCCGGCCCTTGTGGCCGAGGCGGTGGAGGCCGCGGTCGGCGGCGAGCCGATCGCGTCGTACCTGGTGCACCAGGAGACCACCTTCGACGCCAACGAGGTCCGCCGCCATGTGACGGTCCTCGTGCTCACCGACAACCGCTTCATCGTCAGCCACACCGACGAGCAGAACGCGGACACCAGCTCCCCGACGCCGTACGCGACCACCTCCACCGAATCCGTGAAGCTCGGCCGGATCTCGTCGGTCGTGGTGAGCCGCGTCGTCGCCAACCCGGAGTCGTACACGCCCGGCACCCTGCCCCGCGAGGTCGTCCTGACCATCGGCTGGGGCGCGGTCGCGCGGATCGACCTGGAGCCCGCCGCCTGCGGCGACCCCAACTGCGACGCCGACCACGGCTACACCGGCAACTCCACCGCCGACGACCTGAGCCTCAGGGTCAGCGAGGCCGGTGACGGCCCGGACACCGTCCGCCAGACCCTGGCCTTCGCCCAGGCGCTGTCCGAGGCGACCGCGGCGACCGGCCGCTGATGGCACAGCCCGCCTGGCAGGACGATCCCGAACCCCTCGCCCTCGACACCGCACCCGTGCCCGAGTACGGCACCGGCTCGCTCGCCGATCTGCTGCCCACGCTCGTGGCGGGCCAGGGCGTACCCGGGTTCGAGGCGCGCATCGCCGGGCTCGCCCCCGCCGACCGCAACTGCGTCTTCCTGATCGACGGCCTCGGCTGGGAGCAGATCAAGGCCCACCCGGACGAGGCCCCGTATCTGCACTCCCTGCTCGCCACCTCGCGCGGCGGCACCGGCCGGCCCATAACCGCCGGGTTCCCCGCCACCACCGCGACCTCGCTGGCCTCGGTCGGCACGGGGCTGACCCCCGGCGAGCACGGCCTGCCCGGCTACACCGCCCGCAACCCCGACACCGGCGAGCTGATGAACCAGCTCCGCTGGAAGCCCTGGACCGACCCGCACGCCTGGCAGCCGTACCCCACCGTCTTCCAGCTCGCCGACCAGGACGGCGTGCACACCGCACAGGTGTCCTCGCCGACCTTCGAGCACACCCCCCTCACCAAGATCGCGCTCAGCGGCGGCACCTTCCGCGGCAGGCTCTCCGGCGAGGAGCGCATGGACCTCGCGGCCGAGCAACTCGCCGCGGGCGACCGCTCGTTGGTCTACACGTACTACTCCGAGGTCGACGGCAAGGGCCACCGCTTCGGGGTGGACTCCGATGCCTGGCGCGGCCAGCTGATGTACGTCGACCGGCTCGCCCAGCGCCTGGCCGAGCAGTTGCCGCCGCGCTCCGCGCTGTACGTCACCGCCGACCACGGCATGATCGACATCCCCTTCGACGAGCAGTCCCGGATCGACTTCGACGAGGACTGGGAGCTGCGCGCCGGGGTCGCCCTGCTCGGCGGCGAGGGCCGGGCGCGTCATGTGTACGCGGTGCCGGGTGCCGCGTCCGACGTGCTGACCTGCTGGCGCGAGGTGCTCGGCGAGCAGTTCTGGGTCGCGAGCCGCGACGAGGCGATCGCGGCGGGCTGGTTCGGCCCGGGCATCGACGAGCGGGTGTACGGGCGGATCGGCGACGTGGTGGCCGCCGCGCACGACGACGTCGTGATCACCGCCTCGCAGCGCGAGCCGCACGAGTCCCTGATGGTCGGCAACCACGGCTCGATGACCGCGGTGGAGCAGCTCGTACCGCTCCTCGAAGTACGCTCGTAACCACCTCCCTCCACAGATCTGAAAGGCCGTCACCTTCCCATGCCCGAGCTGGTGTTCTTCTCCGGAACGATGGACTGCGGAAAGAGCACCCTCGCTCTTCAGATCGAGCACAACCGCTCCGCGCGCGGTCTGCAGGGCATGATCTTCACGCGGGACGACCGGGCGGGCGAGGGCAAGCTGTCCTCCCGGCTCGGCCTGGTGACCGACGCGGTCGAGGCCGCCGACGGCTTCGACTTCTACGCCTACCTCGTCGGCCACCTCTCCAAGGGCGGCCGCTGCGACTACGTGATCGCGGACGAAGCGCAGTTCCTCGCGCCCGAGCAGATCGACCAGCTCGCCCGGGTCGTCGACGACCTCGACCTCGACGTCTTCGCCTTCGGGATCACCACCGACTTCCGCTCCAAGCTGTTCCCCGGCTCCCAGCGGCTGGTCGAGCTCGCCGACCGGGTCGAGGTGCTCCAGGTCGAGGCGCTGTGCTGGTGCGGCGCGCGCGCCACCCACAACGCCCGCACCATAGGCGGCCGGATGGTCGTCGAGGGGGCCCAGGTCGTCGTCGGCGACGTCAACCAGTCGCAGGACGAGATCGGTTACGAGGTGCTGTGCCGACGCCACCACCGCAGGCGGATGACGAGCGCCTCGGCCCACGCGGCGGCCCTGTCCCCGGACGTGCTGCCCGTCGCCTCACCCTGAAGCGTGGCGGCAACGCGAGTGCCGCCGCGGGTGCGTCGTCGCGCTGCTGGTGTTCTGAACGTCGGCGCCGTCTGCGCCATCGGCCTGCTGGAACTCCCGGCCGCCCCGCCGGACACGCACGTCATCCTCTACAACGGCGTACGTCAGGTGTCGGCCCGCTCTGCGCGGGGCCGTCTTCGCCGCCGTGGTGACCGTGCTGGCCGTGGTCGGCATCACCGCCACCGCGGCCACCCGGCCCGCCCGGGCCTGAGGCGCCCGGGCGAACGCCCCGTGCGGCACGCCCTGTTCGCGGGCGGTACGGGCGCGCCCTGGCGGCCACGCCCGTGTGCCGGTCGCGAGGGGCACGGGCGCACCCCGGCCCGGCCCGCCGCAACTCCCGTACCGCGCGAGGAGGTTGGGGTCAGGGGTTCGATCGTACGAGGGTGAAGACCGAGCCCTCCGGGTCGGCGACCGTCGCGACGCGCCCGCTCGCACCCTCGCGCGGCTGCTGGAGGACGTGCCCACCGAGGTCCGCCACCCGCACGGCTGCCTCGTCGACATCGACGACCTCGAAGTAGGTCATCCAGTGCGCGCCCTTGTCGCGCGGCAGCGCGTTGCCCACGCCGTGCAGGGAGGCGACCGGGCGGCCCGCCAGGTTGAGCGTCACGTAGTCGAAGTCGGCCGACACCACGGCCTCCAGGTCGTAGCCGAACACCGCCTGGTAGAACTTGCCGACCGACGAGGTCTCGCGCGTGACCAGCTCGTTCCACACGGGGGTGCCGGGCGCGCCCGCGATGGCGGTGCCGATGTGCGCGCCCGCCTGCCAGATCCCGAACACCGCGCCCGCCGGGTCCGAGGCGATGGCCATCCGGCCCGCGTCGGCGGCGTCGAGCGGGCCGACTCCGACCGTGCCGCCGCAGTGCCGGATCGTCTCGGCCGTCGCGTCCGCGTCGTCGGTCGCCAGATAGGTGGTCCAGGCGATCGGCAGATGCCGGTCGGGCGGCAGCTGCCCGATCCCGGCGACCTCCTTGCCGTCGAGCAGCGCGCGGACGTACGGGCCGAGCTGCTGCGGGCCGGGGCTGAACTCCCAGCCGAACAGTGCTCCGTAGAACTCCTGGGTCGCGGCCAGACCGTGCACCATGAGACTCACCCAGCAGGGCGTGCCAGGTGTGCGCCGGGTCTCCGACTGGGTCATCGTCACTCTCTCCTCGGCCGTAGCCATACTGCTGCTGGAGGTGCGGTACGGGGAACCTGCGCACCCGGGCCGATGCTTCCACCCCCAGCGCCGCAGCGCGCCCCGGCCGCGCCGCTTTTGGCGCGTTCCCGCAGGAGGATGCCCGTTTTGGTGACGCTCATCCTTTTCCTGGCCGTTACGTTCCCGGTGGACTCTGCGCGAGGATGAGCCCATGAATGCCATCATCTCCGCATCCGAACTCGCGGCCGCAACGGCCGGACCGCGGCCGCCGGTGCTGCTCGACGTCCGCTGGCAGCTGAGCACGGCGAAGGCCGCCGGCGCGGCCCCGTTCGACGGCCGTGCCGCGTACGCGGCCGGGCACCTGCCCGGCGCGGTGTTCGTCGACCTCGACGCGGAACTGGCCGGGCCGCCCGGGGCCGGCGGCCGGCACCCGCTGCCGGACGTGGCCGAATTCGGCCGGGTCATGCGCAGGGCGGGCGTGTCGGCCGACAGGCCGGTCGTCGTCTACGACGGCGGCCAGGGCTGGGCGGCCGCGCGTGCGTGGTGGCTGCTGCGCTGGGCGGGCCACCCGGATGTGCGCGTCCTCGACGGCGGGCTCGCGGCCTGGACGGGGGAGCTCTCCACCGAGATCCCCACGCCCGCCGAGGGCGACTTCCGGCCGGAGCCGGGCGCGCTCAAGCTCCTCGACGCGGACGCGGCGGCGGCGCTGGCCCGCTCCGGACTGCTGCTCGACGCCCGCGCGGGGGAGCGGTACCGCGGGGAGGTGGAGCCGATCGACCGGGTGGGCGGACACATCCCGGGCGCCCACTCGGCGCCGACCACCGAGAATGTGGGCCCGGACGGCCGCTTCCTGCCCGCCGACGAACTGGCCGCCCGCTTCAAGGCCCTTGGCGCCTCGGGCACCGAGGTCGGCGTGTACTGCGGCTCGGGGGTCTCGGGTGCGCACGAGGTCCTCGCGCTCGCGGTCGCGGGCATCCCGGCGGCGCTGTACGCGGGTTCGTGGTCGGAGTGGTCGGCGGACGAGTCCCGGCCGGTGGCCACGGGGCCCGACCCGCAGTAGAGGACGGGCGGCGCCCCGCGCCCGCAGGGGCGAGGGGCGCCGGGGAGCCCGCATGCGTGAGGCGGGCGGGCTCCGTACCGCTCGCCGAGCGCGCCAGGAAGCGCGGGCAACCGCGCGGCCCCGCGGCCGAACGACCGGCCGTGCCGGGCCGACCGCTCCGGCAGAACGTTCAGTCCTGCTTCTTCCGCCGCGTACCGAACACGATCTCGTCCCAGCTGGGAACCGCCGCCCTGCGCCCGGGACGGACCCCGTCCGCCTCGGCCTGCCGGTCGGTGGTGCCGGTGAGCCGGTCGCGGTGACCGGCCACCGTGCGCGGCATCAGGACGTCCGCGTACGCGGCACCCGCGCCCGCCGAAGCGGCCGGCGCGGGCGGCTCCTCGACCTCCGGCTCGGCGACCGGTTCGGTCTCGGGCGGCTCGGGCGGCGCGGTGGGACGCTCCGGCACGACCATGTCGCCGCGGAAGCTGGGCACGGCCTCGAGCAGGCTGGTCAGCGAGTCGCTCTCGTCCGCCACCGGCTCGGGCGGCGCCACCGGGCGCTCCAACTGCCGGTCCAGGGCGCGGTCCAGCGGCCGGTCGCGGGGCAGCCGGGCGATCCGGGGCACGAACGGGAAGCTCGGTTCCGGAACCGTGGTGATGGTGTCGTCGGACTCGCCGATCAGCGAGCGCGCCTCGTCGTCGACGGCCTGGACGAGCCGGCGCGGCGGGTCGTAGGTCCAGCTCGCGGAGTGCGGCTCGCCCGCGACCAGGTACACGAGCAGGACTTCCCAGGTGCCGTCGTCGCGGCGCCAGGAGTCCCACTGGACGCTGTCCTTGTCGGCGCCGCGCAGCAACAGCCGCTCCTGGACGGCCTCGCCGAGCTGGGGCCCGGTGTTCTCGCCGGGACGGCGCACGGGAGTCTTCCGCGCCCGCTCCGCCATGAAGGCGCGCTCGGCGAGGACGGGGCCTTCGAAACGGCGTACGCGGTCGACCGGAATGCCGGCGAGCTGGGCGACCTCCTCGGCGGAGGCACCGGCTCGTATACGCGCCTGGATGTCGCGCGGGCGGAGGTGGCTCTCCACCTCGATCTCGATCTGTCCGAGGCGCGCTCGGTCGTTGCGCACAGCGGCCCGGAGCCGCTCGTCGATCGGAAGCGTGTACTCCGTGCTGTCCGCAGCCTTGAGCACCAGTCGTGTGCCGTCGTTGGAGACGGCCACGACACGCAGTTCGGGCATGGGGACCTCCCGGGTGGTGCCTGCCGACGTCACGTGCGTCGCTGCTTCCGCTAGTCGAGTGTGGCCTGCCCGGGTGCAGCCTGCCACAACATTGCCGAGTTGCCCGGCGTGTCGGGCATGGGCCCTGGAACGCCGTTATGGCACGGTTACCTTTTCGCAACGCAGAGTGACCGGGCTGGTCACTCTGTGCAGCAGGCGCCCGTGCGGTGCCGTGGCGCCGCCGGTTCGAGTGCCGCGTTCGGCTCCCTCCCGTAGTCCCGGATACCCGTGTGGGACACGGGGCCCAGGGCTCGCCACAGTACTCCATTCGGGCCACCTGGGTGGACCGGCACGCCGCCGAAGTTCTCACGGGGTACGGGAGTTGAACCCGCCCTGACGCCTTCGTGAGCGGTCCGCACGTGTCCTGCTTCACAGAATCTCCGGATGCGGAACTATTCCTTTCGCTCAAATGTCCTTTCTCAGTGCAAGGCGGACGAGAAGGGCGAACAGAGGCTGGGAATGGGTGACAGGCCGGACACCGGGACGGAAGAGAAGAAGCGCATCGATCTGAGCGTGCCCCAGGTCGCGGGCAGCGCGCTCGCCGCGGTCACCGCGGCGGTGCTCGCCTCGCAACTGGGCGTGTACGGAACGTTTCTCGGGGCCGGTGTCGTGAGCGTGGTCGCCACCTGCGGCGGCACCATCTTCCAGCACTTCTTCAAGCGGACCGGCGAGCAACTGCGCGAGGTCACCGTCCAGGCCAGGGTCGGCTCCCGCCAAGTGCCCGTGATCTCCCCGTACAAGGGGCGGCCGGACGAGACCACGGCGCTGCCGGGGACCGACGCGGACCGCACGCAGCTCCTCGGCCAGGTCGACCCCGACCGCACGCAACTGCTCGGCCAGGTCGACCCGGACCGGACGCAACTGCTCGGGCAGGCCGACGCCGACCGGACGCAGCTGCTCAAGTCGGTCGACGGCACGCGGCTGTTGCCATTCGGTGCGGGCGCCGCCCGGGAGTTCAACGAGGCCACCATCCACGGCACCCGGCTGCGCGGATGGAAGCGCCCGCTGCTCGCGGCGGCCGTGGTCTTCGGGGTCTCGATGGGCGGCATCACCGCGTACGAAGTCCTCTCCGGTGGTGAGCTCGGCGGCAACGGCGGCGGCGGGACCACCTTGACCTCCGTGCTCACCGGCGGCTCCGAGCGGAAGGATCCGCCGGCGCCGTCCGACCCGGGCGGGCGCCACACGCCCTCGCCCGGGACCGGCGGTTCGTCGGACCCCGGCACGGGCGAGGGCGGGACGACCGGAGGCCAGTCCTCGACGAAGGGCCCCTCGCCGTCGGCCTCGCCCTCCAAGTCGGCCGATCCGGGCTCGGATTCCGGGTCGGGCTCCGGCTCGGGCGGTACGACTCCGACTCCGACGCCCACCCCGTCCGGCTCGAAGAGCTCCGGGAGTTCCGGTTCCGGCGACGCCGGGAACGCGGGGAGTTCCGGGAGCGGGCCCGGCGGCCGGAGCACCCCCGACAGCCGGTCCGGGGGAACCCCCACCCCGTAGCGCCCGGGCTCAGTCGCCGAGGACCCGGCGGAGGTAGCCGTTGGCGAACCGGCGCTCCGGGTCGAGCCGGTCGCGCAGGGCGGTGAACTCGGCGAAGCGCGGGTAGACGTCCGCGAAGTAGGCCGCGTCGCGCGTGTGCATCTTGCCCCAGTGCGGCCGGCCCGCGTGCGCCGTCATGATCCGCTCGACCGCCGTGAAGTACGCCTGGTAGGGCGTGCCCCTGTACATGTGCACGGCTATGTAGGCGGTGTCGCGGCCCGAGGCGGTGGAGAGCGCGATGTCGTCGGCGGGCGCGGTGCGGACCTCCACCGGGAAGCTCACGCGCAGCGGCGAGCGGTCGACCAGGGCCTTGACCTCACGCAGCGCGCCCACGACGGCCTCGCGCGGCAGGGCGTACTCCATCTCCACGAAGCGCACCCGGCGCGGACTTGTGAAGACCTTGTACGGAATGTCGGTGTACGTACGGGCGGAGAGCGCCCGGCTGGAGACCTTGGCGATCGACGGGATGGTGGCGGGCACCGCCCGGCCGAGCGAACACACCACCTGGAAGAGCCCGTTGGACATGAACTCGTCCTCGATCCAGCCGCTCAGCCGCCCGGGCGGCGCGGCGGGCCCGGCGCTGCGGTTGTTGCGCTTGGTGTTGCAGTTGCCGGTGTGGGGGAACCAGTAGAACTCGAAGTGCTCGTTCTCCGCGAAGAGCGCGTCGAACTCGGCGGTGACCCTGTCGAAGGCCATCGGCTCCTCGCGGGCCGTGAGCAGGAAGACCGGCTCCACGGCGAAGGTGATCGCGGTGACGACGCCGAGCGCGCCGAGCCCGATCCGGGCCGCCGCGAAGACCTCCGGGTTCTCCTTCTCGGAGCAGGTGAGGATCGAGCCGTCGGCGGTGACCAGCTCAAGTGCCGTGATCTGGGCGGCGATCGAGGCCGAGTCGCGGCCGGTGCCGTGCGTGCCGGTGCTGGTGGCGCCCGCCACCGTCTGCTCCATGATGTCGCCCATGTTCGTGAGCGACAGGCCTTCTCTGGCGAGCACCGTGTTGAGCCGCTTCAGCGGGGTACCGGCCTCCACGGTGACGGTCATCGCCGCGCGGTCGATCCGGCGGATGCCGGTCAGCAGGTCGGGGCGTATGAGCACGCCGTCGGTCGCGGCGGCCGCGGTGAAGGAGTGGCCGGTGCCGACCGCCTTCACGCTCAGGCCGTCCTCGGCGGCCCTGCGCACGGCGTCGGCGAGCTCGGCCGCGGAGGCCGGGGACACCTCCCTCGCCGGACGCGCCGTGACGTTCCCCGCCCAGTTACGCCAGGTGCTGCTGCCGTTCGCTCCGCCCATGTGCTTCGAGCCCCTCCCGATGCGTCACCGGCCTGCGAAGCCGGCGGTACCCCAGGAACGCCACCGCGGCCGCGAGCGTTCCCGACACGCCGGACACCAGGTACCCCGCTCCGGCGCCCGCCGCGTCCACCACCCAACCCGCGGCGGAGGAGCCGAGCGCCACACCGACCGCCAGCCCGGTACTGGTCCAGGTCATGCCCTCGGTGAGCTTGCTGCGCGGTACGTGCTGTTCGACGAGGGCCATCGTCGTCACCATGGTCGGTGCGATGGACAGGCCCGCGACAAAGAGCGCCACGGCGAGGAACGGCAGGTTCCCGGCCAGTTGGAGCGGGATCATACTCACCGCCATCGCACAGACACCCACCAGCCACCTGGTCGACGCCGCGCCCTTGAGGCGGAGCAGCCCGAACACGGCTCCGGCGAGGCAGGATCCCAGCGCGTACACGGCGAGCACCAGGCTCGCCATCGCCTTGTGGCCGCGCTCGTCGGCGAAGGCGACGGTGACCACGTCGACCGAGCCGAAGATGGCCCCGGTGGCGACGAAGGTGGCGACCAGGACCTGGAGTCCGCGCGAACTCAGCGCGGAGCGGCCGGTGTGGTGCTCGTGCGGATGCGGTACGGGCTCGGTGCCGCGCTGGGCGGTCAGCCAGAACACCCCGGCCACCAGGAAGCAGGCGGCGATCAGCGGCCCCGCCTCGGCGAACCAGGCGGTGGAGAGCCCGATCGAGAGGATGGGCCCCAGGATGAAGCAGAGCTCGTCGACGATCGATTCCCACGAGTACGCCGTGTGCAGGTTCTGGGCGTCGCCGCGGTAGATGTCGGCCCAGCGGGCCCGCACCATCGAGCCGACGCTCGGCACGCAGCCCGCGCCCGCCGCGAACACGAACAGGGTCCAGTCGGGGGCGCCCTGCTGGGCGCAGACCAGGAGCCCGGCGACGGCGGCGACGGCGACCAGGGTGGCCGGGCGCAGCACCCGGCGCTGGCCGTGCCGGTCGACCAGACGGGATATCTGGGGGCCGACCACGGCGGCGGACATGGCGAGCGTGGCCGAGAGCGCCCCGGCGAGCCCGTAGCGGCCGGTGAGCTGGGAGACCATGGTCACCACGCCGATGCCCATCATCGACAGCGGCATCCGGCCGAGCAGGCCGGCGGCGGAGAACCCCTTGGTGCCGGGGGCGGCGAATATCGCGCGGTAGGGACTGGGCAACGGGGGCTCCGGGATCCGGCGTGACGCGTGTAATTGATTCCTAAAGCTTACGACGCTGAAGTCGATCGCCGCACCGCCTTTTCCCCGGGCGTTCCCCAGGCCCGTCCGGCTCGGTTCTCCGCCTGTCGGAGGCGGATGGCAGGATCGAGACATGTCCGAACTGCGTGATCCAGCTCCCGGAGCGGCCGCGGCCGCCGACCCGTACGACGCCCTGCTGCTGCTCTCCTTCGGCGGCCCCGAGGGCCCCGACGACGTGGTCCCGTTCCTGGAGAACGTGACGCGCGGCCGCGGCATCCCCAAGGAGCGGCTCAAGGAGGTGGGGCAGCACTACTTCCTGTTCGGCGGGGTGAGCCCCATCAACGAGCAGAACCGCGCGCTGCTCGACGCGTTGCGCGAGGACTTCGCCGAGAACAGCCTGGACCTGCCGGTCTACTGGGGCAACCGGAACTGGGCGCCCTACCTCACCGACACCCTGCGTCAGATGGTCGCCGACGGCCGCCGCCGCATCGCGGTCCTCGCCACCAGCGCGTACGCCTCGTACTCGGGCTGCCGGCAGTACCGCGAGAACCTGGCGGACGCCCTGGCGACGCTGGAGGCCGAGGGGCTCGAACAACCGCCGAGGGTCGACAAGCTGCGGCACTACTTCAACCACCCCGGCTTCGTCCGCCCCATGATCGACGGTGTCCTCGCCTCGCTCGCCGAACTGCCCGAGGACGTGCGCGCGGGCGCCCACCTCGCCTTCACCACGCACTCCATCCCCGAGGCCGCGGCCGACACCTCCGGGCCCGTCGAGGAGCACGGCGAGGGCGGCGCCTACGTGCGCGAGCACCTCGACGTGGCGCGCGTCGTCGCCGACGCGGTCCAGGCCGAGACCGGCGTCGAGCGGCCCTGGCGGCTCGTCTACCAGTCCCGCTCGGGCGCCCCGCACATCCCCTGGCTCGAACCCGACATCTGCGACCACCTGGAGGCGCTGCACGGCGCGGGCGCCCCGGCCGTCGTGATGGTCCCCATCGGCTTCGTCTCCGACCACATGGAGGTCCTGTACGACCTCGACACGGAGGCCACCGCCAAGGCCGCCGAACTCGGGCTGCCCGTGGCCCGCTCCGCGACCGTGGGCGCCGATCCGCGGTTCGCGGCGGCCGTGCGCGAGCTCGTGGTCGAGCGGGCCGCCGCCGAGCGCGGGCTGCCCGTCGAGCGGTGCGCGCTCGGGGCGCTCGGCCCCTCGCACGACCTCTGCGCGGTCGGCTGCTGCCCGGCCGCCCGCGGCGGCGCCAAGCCCGCGGCCGCCGGTGCCGACAGCCCGTACGCGTAAGGGAGCGACCATGACCGACCCTCTGCACCGCGAACTGCTCGGCCTCGCCCTGGAGGCCGCCCGGCGTGCCGGTGCGCTGCTGCGCGACGGCCGCCCGGCCGACCTCGCCGTCGCCGCCACCAAGACCAGCCCCATCGACGTGGTGACCGAGATGGACATCGCCGCCGAGAAGCTGATCACCGGATACCTGTCCGAGCACCGCCCGCACGACGGCTTCCTCGGCGAGGAAGGGTCCTCCAGCGAGGGCACCAGCGGCATCCGCTGGGTCATCGACCCGCTCGACGGAACCGTCAACTACCTGTATGGGCTGCCCACTTGGGCCGTCTCCATCGCCGCCGAGCAGGACGGCGTGCGGGTCGCGGGCGTGGTCGCGGCCCCGATGCGCGGCGAGACGTACCACGCGGTCCTGGGCGGCGGCGCCTTCGAGGGCGAGCGGCCGCTGCGCTGCCGTCCGCCGGCCCCGCTCGCCGAGTGCCTGGTCTCGACCGGCTTCGCCTACGTCCAGTCCGTACGCGCCCACCAGGCGGACGTGGCGCAGCGGTTGATCCCCCGGTTCCGCGACATCCGCCGCGGCGGCTCGGCGGCGATCGACCTGTGCGACGTGGCGGCCGGCCGGCTCGACGGGTACTACGAGCGCGGCCTGAACCCCTGGGACCTGGCGGCCGGCGACCTGATCGCCCGGGAGGCGGGCGCGCTCACCGGCGGCCGCCCCGGTGCGCCCGCCTCCCGCGAGCTCACCGTCGCCGCCTCCCCGGACCTCTTCGGCCCGCTCCAGGCGCTCCTGGAGGAGCACGGGGCCTGGCACGACTGAGTGCCCGTGCCGCCCCGCTCCGGGCATGAGAAGACCCCGGCGCCGTCCCTGGCGCCGGGGTCCTCCGGTGGATGGGATCAGAGCGCTACGGCTACCTCGACGCCGTGCTCGGCGGCCAGACGACGCAGGTCGTCCAGCTCGGCCTGCTCGACGTCGGCGAGGAAGTCGTCGCCGGTCTCGCGCGCCCGTGTGAGGTCGGTCTCCGTGGTCCTTATGCGCTGCAGCAGTCCTGCGGTGAAAGCGTCCATGGTGCGCCCCCTCGTCGTGGGTCGGTGGCACGGGGGTGTGCCGACGGTGGGTCGCGAGCACGAAGCTAGATGTGGCATGCCACATACAGGGCGTGATCGCGGGGTGTGCAGTCGTCCTCCCCAAGCCCACTCTCAGAGAAACCTCAACTGCCGCGCCAATCCTGTCCATTCCCGCGAGAGACCCGCGAGCGCCGACCCCCCGTGGCCGGAAACCGCAGGTCGGCGGCGGGCCCCGGTCCGGCACCGTCTTACTGCCGGTTTACGGGCGTAAGGGGCAGGATGGAAGCGCACAGTCACTGGTTCAGTGCACAGATGTGCCCGCGAACGACGCGGGTCCCTAGGGAAGGAAATGCGCCGTGCGCGTACTCGTCGTCGAGGACGAGCAACTGCTCGCCGATGCGGTGGCCACCGGACTGCGCCGGGAGGCCATGGCCGTCGACGTCGTGTACGACGGCGCCGCGGCCCTCGAGCGGATCGGCGTGAACGACTACGACGTGGTGGTCCTCGACCGGGATCTCCCGCTCGTCCACGGCGACGACGTCTGCCGCAAGATCGTCGAGCTGGGCATGCCCACGCGTGTCCTGATGCTGACGGCGGCCGGCGACGTGAGCGACCGCGTGGAGGGCCTGGAGATCGGCGCGGACGACTACCTGCCCAAGCCCTTCGCCTTCACCGAGCTGACCGCCCGCGTCCGCGCGCTCGGCCGGCGCACCACCGTGCCGCTGCCGCCCATCCTGGAGCGGGCCGGCATCAAGCTGGACCCCAACCGCCGCGAGGTCTTCCGGGAGGGCCGCGAGATCCAGCTGGCGCCCAAGGAGTTCGCGGTCCTGGAGGTCCTCATGCGCAGCGAAGGCGCGGTCGTCTCGGCCGAGCAGCTCCTTGAGAAGGCCTGGGACGAGAACACCGACCCGTTCACCAACGTGGTGCGCGTGACCGTCATGACGCTGCGCCGCAAGCTCGGCGAGCCCCCGGTGATCGTCACCGTGCCGGGCTCGGGTTACCGGATCTGACGGGGATGGCCGCCACGCCCGCGCCGCCGACGGCGCCACCCAAGCCCACTTGGGCCCCGAAGTCCCCCGAGCCCCCCTTCCCGTGGCTCAGGCCCACCATCCGCATACGGCTCACGCTGCTCTACGGCGGCATGTTCATGATCGCGGGGATACTGCTTCTCTCGATCATCTACCTGCTGGCCGCCCAGGCCCTGCACACGGGCAGTACCCCGTTCAAGATCGTGGACGGCCAGAACATCGTGGTCTCCAGCGGCAGCTGCCAGCTGCCGGACCGGGGCACCCCGCAGAACTTCAACGACGCCATCAGCGCCTGCATGGCCCAGCAGCGCCAGCACGCCCTGGACAACCTCCTGAGCCGGTCCCTGCTCGCGCTCGTCGGCCTCAGCGTCATCGCCTTCGCCTTCGGGTACGCGATGGCCGGCCGCGTCCTGTCGCCGCTGGGGCGGATCACCCGGACCGCCCGCAGGGTGGCCGGCACCGACCTGACCCGGCGGATCGAGCTGGACGGCCCCGACGACGAGCTCAAGGAGCTCTCCGACACCTTCGACGAGATGCTGGACCGCCTGGAGCGGGCCTTCACCGCGCAGCAGCGGTTCGTCGCGAACGCCTCGCACGAGCTGCGCACCCCGCTCGCGATCAACCGCACCCTGCTCGAAGTGCACCTGTCCGACCCCGGCGCCCCGGTGGAGCTCCAGCAGCTCGGCAAGACGCTGCTGGCCACGAACGAGCGCAGCGAGCAACTCGTCGAGGGCCTGCTGCTGCTCGCCCGCAGCGACAACGAGATCGTCGACCGCAAGCCGGTCGACCTCGCCGAGGTCGCCTCCCGCGCCATCGACCAGGCCAGGAACGAGGCCGACGCGAAGGGCGTGGAGATCCGCGGCGAGCGGAGGCCGGCGGTCGTCCAGGGCAACGGCGTGCTCCTGGAGCGCATCGCCCTGAACCTGGTGCAGAACGCCGTCCGGTACAACATCCCCGAAAGCGGCTGGGTCGAGGTGGTCACCGAGCTCCGGGACGGCCACGCGACGCTGCTCGTGACCAACACGGGGCCCGTGGTCCCGGCGTACGAGATCGACAACATCTTCGAGCCGTTCCGGCGGCTGCGCACCGAGCGCACGGGCAGCGACAAGGGCGTCGGTCTCGGCCTGTCCATCGCCCGGTCGGTCGCGCGGGCCCACGGAGGCCGTATCATCGCGGAGCCCCGCGAAGGCGGCGGCCTCGTGATGCGTGTCACCCTGCCTGTCTGAGACGCTGCTCGAAGGCTGTTGTGACGGTTCGCTTTGCGCGGAATTTTCGGGACCTGTTCCGAAGAGTTTCGTGTGTGATCAGTCACAAAGGCAAACTTCCGGCCACCTACTCTCCGTGATCGGTGAATCCCCAGTAATCCCGGGAAAAGTCCGGGTTTCCAGGGGGTGAGATCACGGGAAGTACACGAGGTGGCGCTGGTGAAGTGCGACATTAGGACCGTGTACGGTCCCGATCGCCATCCAAGACGATCACTCTTGAGGAGTGCGGTTGGGTGTCGATTGAGTAACAGACCTTGATGTGAGGCAAAATCTCCGCCTCAGGTCGGGCACAAGTCCGGCCTCTCACGCGTTACGTGCGCTGAGACACCGCAACCACCCAGAGGGGGAGAGCGACATGGCAACGGACTACGACACCCCACGCAAGACCGACGACGACGTCGATTCCGACAGCCTTGAAGAGCTGAAGGCCCGGCGCAACGACAAGTCCACCTCGACTGTCGACGTCGACGAGTACGAGGCCGCCGAGGGCATGGAACTGCCCGGCGCGGACCTGTCCAACGAAGAGCTCGCCGTCCGCGTCCTGCCCAAGCAGGCCGACGAGTTCACCTGCATGAGCTGCTTCCTCGTGCACCACCGCAGCCAGCTGGCCCGCGAGAAGAACGGCCAGCCGATCTGCCGCGACTGCGACTGAGCAGGCCCGTCGTGGCAGGCGCGAAACCGCCCCGGAAGCGACCGTTCCGGCGACAGGGTGCCCCGGGTTCCACCGAGGCGCCACAGGGCGGCACAGGCCCGGGAGAAGGCGTGGAAGACCCCGCCGGGCCGGCCCGCCTCCCCGCGGTGAGCGCTTTCGATGGTGCACGTGACGCCGAGCGGGGCCACCAGGCCTCGCTCGAAGCAGCGGACACGGCACCGGAGACGGAGGAAGAGGCGGGGCCCGCGGCCGGGGCCCGACGCCTGGACGCCCTGCGCAGGGGCGCTCTGGACCGGGGCGTTCCCGCCCTGAAGAAGAGCGTTCCGGTGCTCAAGAAGGGCGTACGCAAGGGCGGCGAGGGCATCAAGGCCTCGCTCGGCCACCTTGCCGATCGCGTCATCGAGATCGCCCCCCGCATTCCCGTGCGGGACCTGGCGACGCTGCGCGCCCAATTCCCCGGCCTCGGCCCGGAGGAGATCGCCGACAAGCTGATCGCGGGCGCCGCCAACGGCACGTCCACGGTCGGCGCGGGAATCGGCGCGGCCGCGATGATGCCCGTCCCGCCCGCGATGCCCGCCGAACTGGCCGCGGAGATCACCGGGGTCGCCGCCATCGAGCTGAAGCTCATCGCCGAGCTGCACGAGGTCTACGGAATGCGGCCGCCCGGCACGCTCAAAGAGCGCTCCATGGCCTATCTGACGTCGTGGACCGAAGAGCGGGGAATCGACGTCACCAAGCCGACGACGCTCAATTTCGCGCTAGGCGGCCAGATGAAGCGCGAGCTGCGCCAGCAGATCATGAAGCGCATGGTCCGCAACCTGCCGAACCTGACGCCGTTCATGGTCGGCGCGGCCGTCGGCGCCGTGATGAACCGCCGGGACACCAAGAAGCTCGCCGGGCACATCAGGAAGGACCTGCGCGCACGCCAGGTGCCCTGGGACGCGCTGCCCGAGCTGCCGCCCCTGGAACAGCCGAGCGACCCGCTGCCGCCGGGCGGGACGCCCCGGGAACTCGGCCGCTGAGGAGCAGGAGCCGCGCCCTCAGCCGGCGCGGACGGCGTGCAGCGCCGCCTTCAGCGCCTCGGGGTCCCGGGTCGAGAGGTAGACGTACGGAGTCGGGTCCGCGGGGTCGGTGATCTCCACCTTGACCGCCGTCGGGATGTAGGCCCGCAGCAGCATGAACGCGCGCGGATCGGCCTTGTGCAGCCGCCAGGCCCGCGCCTCGTCGGCGTCCAGGATCTCGGCCTCGCCCAGCGCCCGGACCGGAATGCGGGCCTCGCCCGCGACCAGCGTGTCCGGCAGCACCCGGATCCGCACCGAGCCGTACGCGCTCACCACCACCCACGACACCGCCGTGCCGCCCACGAAGCCGGCCAGCATCGGCAGGGTGCCCACCGGCAGCAGCATCAGGGCGCACGCGAAACCGACGAGGACGGAGATGAACCACCACGACCGGGGCGCGGTGAGGCGTTCTGCGTACTGCGGGGCATTGGGCTGCATGAAAGCTAGCTTGGCACGGCGCGACCTGCGCCTGGACCGCGGGTAAGGTCTGCGGCTGTGACTGCTACATCTGCGTCCCTGACGCCCCCGGCCGACGCCATAGCGCCGGTGCGGCACCCCGAGGCGCCCGCACCCGGCGAGCTGCTCGGTGCGCACTACGGGCACTGCTTCGGCTGCGGCGACGGACAGCCCCATGGACTGCACCTGGCGGCGCGGGCGGGCCGCGGCGTGACCGTCACCGCCGAGTTCACCGTGCGCGAGGCCCACCAGGGCGCCCCCGGCCTCGCCCACGGCGGGGTGCTCGCCACCGCCCTCGACGAGACGCTCGGCTCGCTGAACTGGCTGCTGCGGGTGATCGCGGTGACCGGCCGCCTGGAGACGGACTTCGTCCGCCCGGTCCCGGTCGGCACGGTGCTGCACCTGGAGGCCGAGGTCACCGCCGTGGCCGGCCGCAAGATCTACTCCCGGGCCACCGGCCGCATCGGCGGCCCCGAGGGACCCGTGGCGGTCCGTGCCCAGGCCCTCTTCATCGAGGTGAAGGTGGACCACTTCATCGACAACGGACGCCCGGCCGAGATCCAGGCCGCGATGTCCGACCCCGACCAGGTCAGGCGCGCCCGCGCCTTCGAGGTGAACCCGTGAGCCGTGAACCCGTAGATGTCCTCATCCGCCGTGTGGACCCGGAGGTGCCGATCCCGGCGTACGGGCACCCCGGCGACGCCGGTGCGGATCTGGTGACCACCGAGGCCGCCGAGCTCGCCCCGGGCGAGCGGGCCGTCCTCGCGACCGGCGTCTCCATCGCGCTGCCCGACGGGTACGCGGCGTTCGTGCACCCCCGCTCGGGGCTCGCGGCCCGGTGCGGTGTCGCCCTGGTGAATGCCCCGGGGACGGTGGATGCCGGGTACCGTGGGGAGATCAAGGTGATCGTGGTCAACCTCGACCCTCGCGAGAGCGTTCGGTTCGAGCGTTTCGACCGCATTGCCCAACTGGTCGTCCAGCAGGTCGAGAAGGTGCGCTTCCACGAGGTGGCGGAGCTTCCCGGCTCGGCGCGGGCCGAGGGGGGCTTCGGGTCCACCGGCGGTCATGCCGCCGTGGACGGTTCGGCCGCCGGTGGCGGCACAACGGGTGGGAATCGATACGCTTCGGTCGTATCCGACCGGGAAGGACAGTGACGTGTTCGGACGTCGCAAGAAGAGCGGTACCGCCGAGGACTCGGCGGGCGAGGCCGAGCAGGTTGTCGAGGGCGCCGAGGCCGATGACATCGAGGCCGGCGCGGGTGGCGAGGGCGCGGTGCGCAGGGTGAACCTGCCGCCGGCGCCCCGTCCGGACGGGCCCTGGGACGTCTCCGAGGTCTCCGAGCCCGGCGAGGGCCGGGTGGACCTCGGCGGGCTCTTCGTCCCCGGGGTCGAGGGCATGGAGCTGCGGGTCGAGGTCGCGGGCGACGCGATCGTGGCGGCCACGGTCGTACTGCACGACAGCGCGGTCCAGCTGCAGGCCTTCGCGGCGCCCAAGAAGGAAGGCATCTGGGGTGAGGTCCGCGAGGAGATCGCCTCCGGCATCACCCAGCAGGGCGGCATCATCGACGAGGTCGAGGGTCCGCTGGGCTGGGAGCTGCGCGCGCAGGTCCCCGTGCAGCTGCCCGACGGCACCAACGGCGTCCAGCTGGTCCGCTTCGTGGGCGTGGACGGCCCGCGCTGGTTCCTGCGCGGTGTCATCTCCGGCCAGGGCGCGGTGCAGCCGCAGGCCGCCGGGCTCCTGGAGACGATCTTCCGCGACACCGTCGTGGTGCGCGGCGAGGGCCCGATGGCGCCCCGCGACCCGATCGTCCTGAAGCTGCCCAACGACGCCCAGATGGTGCCCGAGGGCGTCCAGCAGGAGGACCAGGAGGGCTCGCGCTTCTCCGGCGGCATGGGCCAGCTCCAGCGCGGTCCCGAGATCACCGAGGTCCGCTGACCGCACCCTTTCCACCGATGGGCCGCACTCCTTCCCGGGGTGCGGCCCATCGGCGTCGTACGCGCACGCTCCCGGCAGACGCGGCGCCCCGGAAACCCTCACCCACGTGGGCAATCCGGGCCGAAACCCGGTCATCCATTGCCCGGCCGGGTGCAACCTGCACATACTGGCGCCCGGCCGCGCACACAGACGTACGGGGGGAACCGGGCAATGACGCAGAGCACCAGCGGGCAGGGCGGCGGGACGGCGGTCGCGGGGGACCGGCCGACCGGGGCGATGGTCCGGGTCGACAACCTGCACCGCTCCTACGGCAGCGGCGCCGCCGCCGTGCACGCGCTGCGCGGCGTCTCGTTCGAGGTGCCCCGCGGTGAACTCGTCGCCCTCAAGGGACGTTCCGGCTCCGGCAAGACCACCCTGCTCAACCTGCTCGGCGGGCTCGACCGGCCCGACGAGGGCACCATCACCGTCGACGGCACCGACGTCGTGGGCCTGGAGGAGGAGGGCCTCCTGGAGCTGCGGCGCGACCGGATCGGCTTCATCTTCCAGTCCTTCGGCCTCATCCCGATCCTCAGCGCCGCCGAGAACGTGGGCGTCCCGATGCGCCTCAAGAAGGCCGACCCGCGCGAGCGCGAGGACCGCGTCGCGCTGCTGCTCTCCCTCGTGGGCCTCGGCGACCACGCCAGGCAGCGCCCCGGTGAGCTCTCCGGCGGCCAGCAGCAGCGCGTCGCCATCGCCCGCGCGCTCGCCAACCGGCCCGCGCTGCTCATCGCGGACGAGCCCACCGGCCAGCTCGACGCCGACACCGGCCTCGCCGTGATGGAGCTGCTGCGCGCCGTCGTCCGCAGCGAGGGCGTCACCGCCCTGGTCGCCACCCACGACAGCCAGCTCCTCGGCCTCGCCGACCGCGTCCTGGAACTGAACGACGGGCGGCTCGTCGACCACGGCCCCCAAGCGATCCGCCCGTGACCCGAGGGGCGGGGCATCAGAATCGCGTCAATAGGTGACTCCCGCCCCGCCCTCACCCCCTTTGTCGGAATTGTTGGCCGTAAGGTCGACGCAGCGTACGCAGCTGAATTCTGAAAGACAATGGGGCCATGGCACGCGGCAAGCTTCGGATCTACCTCGGCGCGGCACCGGGCGTCGGCAAGACCTACGCCATGCTGTCCGAGGCGCACCGCAGGGTGGAGCGCGGCACCGACTGTGTCGTCGCCTTCGTCGAGCACCACGGCCGGCCGCGCACCGAGGTCATGCTGCACGGCCTGGAGCAGATCCAGCGCCGCGAGATCGAGTACCGCGGAAGCCTCTTCACCGAGATGGACGTCGACGCCGTCCTGGAACGCGCGCCCGCCGTCGCCCTGGTGGACGAACTCGCCCACACCAATGTCCCCGGCGCCCGCAACACCAAGCGCTGGCAGGACGTCGAGCAGCTGCTCGCGGCCGGGATCGACGTCGTGTCCACCGTCAACATCCAGCACCTGGAGTCGCTCGGCGACGTCGTCGAGTCCATAACCGGCGTACGCCAGCGCGAGACGGTCCCCGACGAGGTGGTGCGCCGGGCCGACCAGATCGAGCTCGTCGACATGTCGCCCCAGGCGCTGCGCCGCCGCATGGCGCACGGCAACATCTACAAGCCCGACAAGGTCGACGCGGCCCTGTCCAACTACTTCCGGCCCGGCAACCTCACCGCGCTGCGCGAACTCGCGCTGCTCTGGGTCGCCGACCGGGTCGACGAATACCTCCAGCAGTACCGCGGCGAGCACGACATCAAGTCCACCTGGCAGGCCCGCGAGCGCATCGTCGTCGGTCTCACCGGCGGACCGGAGGGCCGCACCCTCATCCGCCGCGCCGCCCGCATGGCCGCCAAGGGCTCCGGCAGCGAGATCCTCGCGGTGTACGTGGCCAGGAGCGACGGCCTCACCTCCGCCTCGCCCAAGGAACTCACCGTCCAGCGCACCCTCGTCGAGGACCTCGGCGGCAGCTTCCACCACGTCATAGGCGACGACATCCCGGCCTCGCTGCTCGCCTTCGCGCGCGGCGTCAACGCCACCCAGATCGTCCTCGGCTCCAGCCGCCGCAAGGCCTGGCAGTACATCCTCGGCCCCGGCGTCGGCCAGACCGTGGCCCGCGACTCCGGGCCCGACCTCGACGTCCACATCGTCACCCACGACGAGGTCGCCAAGGGCCGCGGCCTGCCCGTGGCGCGCGGCGCCCGGCTCGGGCGGGCCCGCCTGGTGTGGGGCTGGGCGGCCGGCGTGATCGGCCCCGCCCTGCTGACCGTGCTGCTCACCAACGTCGACGCGGACCTCGGGCTCGCCAACGACATGCTGCTGTTCCTGACGCTGACGGTGGCCGCGGCCCTGCTCGGCGGCCTGGCCCCGGCGCTCGCCTCGGCCGCGTTCGGCTCGTTCCTCCTGAACTACTACTTCACCCCGCCCGTCCACAAGATCACGATCGCCGATCCGAAGAACATCGTCGCCATCGTCATCTTCGTCCTGGTGGCCGTCTCGGTGGCCTCCGTCGTGGACGTCGCCGCCCGCCGCACCCACCAGGCCGCCCGGCTGCGCGCCGAATCCGAGATCCTCTCCTTCCTGGCGGGCAGCGTCCTGCGCGGCGAGACCAGCCTGGACGCCCTCCTGGAGCGGGTCCGCGAGACCTTCGCCATGGAGTCGGTCGCCCTCCTGGAGCGCGCCGGCGACATGGAGCCCTGGACGCGCGCCGGCAGCGTCGGACCCCACCCGGTCCGGCGCCCGGAGGACGCGGACGTCGACATGCCGGTCGGCGACCACATGGCGCTCGCCCTGTCCGGGCGGGTGCTGCCCGCCGAGGACCGCCGGGTGCTCGGCGCCTTCGCCGCCCAGGCCGCCGTGGTCCTGGACCGCCAGCGCCTGGTGGGGGAGGCCGAGGAGGCCCGCAAGCTCGCCGAGGGCAACCGCATCCGCACCGCGCTGCTCGCCGCCGTCAGCCACGACCTGCGCACCCCGCTCGCCTCCATCAAGGCCGCGGTCACCTCGCTGCGCTCCGACGACGTCGAATGGTCCGAGGAGGACCGCGCCGAGCTCCTCGAAGGCATCGAGGGCGGCGCCGACCGGCTCGACCACCTCGTCGGCAACCTCCTGGACATGTCCCGCCTCCAGACCGGCACCGTCACCCCGCTCATCCGCGAGATCGACCTCGACGAGGTCGTGCCCATGGCACTCGGCGGCGTCCCCGAGGACAGCGTGGTCCTCGACATCCCCGAGACGCTGCCCATGGTCGAGGTCGACCCGGGCCTGCTGGAGCGCGCCGTCGCGAACATCGTCGAGAACGCCGTCAAGTACAGCCCGCCCGACAGCCCCGTCACCGTCGCCGCCAGCGGCCTCGCCGAGCGCGTCGAGATACGCGTCACCGACCGCGGCCCCGGCGTCCCCGACACCGCCAAGGACCGCATCTTCGCGCCCTTCCAGCGCTACGGCGACGCCCCGCGCGGCGCCGGAGTCGGCCTCGGCCTCGCCGTCGCCCGGGGCTTCGCCGAGGCCATGGGCGGCACCCTGGCCGCCGAGGACACCCCCGGCGGCGGCCTCACCATGGTCCTCACCGTGCGCGCCGCCCCCGGCCCGGGCCGCACCCCCGCCGACCTCTCCGCCAAGGTCACCTCATGAACCGAACCGCATCGTCAGTCCCCCGAGAAGGCAGGTACCCCAGATGACCCGGGTGCTCGTGGTCGAGGACGAGCCGCAGATCGTGCGCGCGCTCGTGATCAACCTCAAGGCACGGAAGTACGAGGTGGACGCGGCCCCCGACGGCGCGAGTGCCCTCCAGCTCGCCGCCGCCCGCCACCCCGACGTGGTCGTGCTCGACCTCGGCCTGCCTGACATGGACGGCGTCGAGGTCATCCGGGGGCTGCGCGGCTGGACCCGGGTCCCGATCCTGGTGCTCTCCGCCCGGCACACCTCCGACGAGAAGGTCGAGGCGCTCGACGCCGGGGCCGACGACTACGTCACCAAGCCCTTCGGCATGGACGAGCTGCTCGCCCGGCTGCGCGCCGCCGTGCGCCGGGCCGAGCCGGTCGGCGGCGCGGACGGCGCCGACGACGTGGTGATGGTGGAGACCGAGGACTTCACCGTCGACCTGGCCGCCAAGAAGGTCAATCGGGACGGCCGCGACGTACGCCTCACCCCGACCGAGTGGCACCTGCTCGAAGTCCTGGTGCGCAACACGGGCCGCCTGGTCAGCCAGAAGCAGCTGCTCCAGGAGGTCTGGGGGCCCTCGTACGGCACCGAGACCAACTACCTGCGGGTCTACATGGCCCAGCTGCGCCGCAAACTGGAGCTCGACCCCTCGCACCCGCGCCACTTCATCACCGAGCCGGGCATGGGCTACCGCTTCGAACGCTGACCCCGCGCGCCCCGGCCGGGCCGGCCGTGGCGCGCGGGGGCGCGACCAGGTCCGTGCTGACCACACGCGTTGATTCCGCAGGGGCGTCCCCGGTTACGCTTTCTGTATGAGTGCTGACCTTCGTACCGAGAAGCCCGCGGGGCGCTTCCGCCGGATGCTCGACCGGCTGTCCACCTCGCAGGAGGACCTGCACTCCGCGGAACTGCAGGAGGACGCGCAGGCCACGGGGTGCACCCGCATCTCCGAGTGCAGTGACCGCCAGATAGTCAAGGTGACTGGTACCTTGCGGACCGTCACCCTGCGCCCGCGGGCGGGCGTGCCGGCGCTCGAGGCCGAGCTCTTCGACGGCACCGCCCCGCTGGACGTGGTGTGGCTGGGACGGCGCTCGATCGTGGGCATCGAGCCGGGCCGCAAGCTCATCGCTTCGGGCCGGATCTCCATGAGCCACGGCCGGCGGGTGCTGTTCAACCCCAAATACGAACTCCGACCGCTCGGACAGGAGTAGCCGGTGACGTCAGTCGACAAGCCGACCACCACCCCCACCTCCACCCCGCCCGCCGACGCGAAAGCCGTGACCGAGGCCGCGCTCTTCGAGGCGTTCGGCGGGGTGCGCGGCATGGTGGAGACGGTCCTCCCGGGACTGCTCTTCGTCACGATCTTCACGGTGAACAAGGACCTGCACACCTCGGCGATCGCCGCCCTCGCGGTGTCGCTGCTGCTCGTCGTGGTCCGCCTGGTCCGCAAGGACACCATGAAGCACGCCTTCAGCGGCGTCTTCGGCGTGGCCTTCGGCGTGGTCTTCGCGATGATGACGGGCAACGCGAAGGACTTCTACCTGCCGGGCATGCTCTACACCCTCGGCCTGGCCCTCGCGTACATCGTCACCACCCTCTGCGGGGTACCGCTGATCGGGCTGATCCTCGGCCCGGTCTTCAAGGAGAACCTGTCCTGGCGCACCCGCAACCCGGGCCGCAAGTCCGCGTACGCGAAGGCCAGTTGGGCCTGGGGGCTCATCCTGCTCGCCAAGTGCGCGATCCTCTTCCCGCTGTACTGGTGGGCCAACACCTCGCAGCTCGGCTGGGTGTTGATCGCCCTGAAGATCCCGCCGTTCCTCCTCGCGGTCTGGCTCACCTGGGTCTTCCTCGCGAAGGCCCCGGCGCCCATCGACGTCTTCGCCGAGATGGAGGCCGAGGAGGCCGCCGAGAAGGCCCGCAAGGCCGCCGCGGCCGGCGAAGCGTAGCCGCCGCACCGCACACGACGAAGGGCCCGGAACCGCGACGGTTCCGGGCCCTTTCGCGCGGGATCAGGCCTCGCGGCGGACCGAGAGGAGGTCCTCCAGCTGCTCCTCGCGGGCCTGCGCGGCCACGAACAGCAGCTCGTCGCCCGCCTCCAGGGTCTCCTCCTGGCTCGGCGTCAGGACCCGCGTGCCACGGATGATCGTGACGAGCGAGGTGTCCTCCGGCCAGGCCACGTCGCCGACCTGCGTGCCGGCCAGCGCCGACTCCGGCGGCAGCGTCAGCTCGACCAGGTTGGCGTCGCCGTGGCTGAAGCGCAGCAGCCGTACGAGATCGCCGACGCTCACCGCCTCCTCGACCAGCGCCGACATCAGGCGCGGCGTCGAGACGGCGACGTCCACGCCCCACGACTCGTTGAACAGCCACTCGTTCTTCGGGTTGTTGACCCGGGCCACCACCCGCGGCACCCCGTACTCGGTCTTCGCGAGCAGCGAGACGACCAGGTTCACCTTGTCGTCGCCGGTGGCCGCGATGACCACGTTGCAGCGCTGGAGCGCCGCCTCGTCGAGCGAGGTGATCTCGCAGGCGTCCGCGAGCAGCCACTCGGCCAGCGGCACCCGCTCCACCGAGATGGCGGTGGGCGCCTTGTCGACCAGGAGCACCTCGTGCCCGTTCTCCAGGAGCTCGCCCGCGATGGAACGGCCCACCGCGCCGGCCCCGGCAATCGCCACGCGCATCAGTGACCGCCCTCCTCGGGACCCTGGGCGAACGCCGCCTCGACCTTTTCGACCTCGTCGGTACGCATCATGACGTGCACCAGGTCGCCCTCCTGCAGGACCGTCTGGGACGTCGGAAGGACCGCTTCGCCCAGCCGGGTGAGGAACGCGACGCGCACGCCGGTCTCCTCCTGCAACTTGCTGATCTTGTGGCCGATCCAGGCGGTCGAGGTGTGCACCTCGGCCAGCTGCACGCCACCGCTCGGGTCGCGCCACAAGGGCTCCGCGCCGGACGGCAGCAGCCGCCGCAGCATCTGGTCGGCGGTCCAGCTGACCGTGGCGACCGTCGGGATGCCGAGCCGCTGGTAGACCTCGGCACGGCGCGGGTCGTAGATCCGGGCCGCCACGTTCTCGATGCCGAACATCTCGCGCGCCACCCGGGCCGCGATGATGTTGGAGTTGTCGCCGCTGGAGACCGCCGCGAACGCGCCGGCCTCCTCGATCCCCGCCTCACGCAGGGTGTCCTGGTCGAAGCCGACGCCCGTGACCCGGCGCCCGCCGAAGCCCGAACCCAGCCGACGGAAGGCCGTGGGGTCCTGGTCGATCACCGCGACCGTATGCCCCTGCTGTTCCAGGGTCTGCGCGAGAGCGGCTCCCACTCGCCCGCAGCCCATGATGACGATGTGCACGTCCCCTTACCCCGCACTCCTGGTCGCCCCGATGACCTGCGCAAACACCCTGCTCACTACTTCCTTCTCGGCTAGCCGGGCAACAGCGTGGCAACAGAAATCCACGTTGCCGCCTGATGAGCTTATGCGGACCGCCCCGCGACGCACTCACTCAGTGCCTCCAGCACGCACCACCGTCGGCGGGAGCCGGGTGGGCCTTATCGAGACAGAGCGCTTACGATCCTCTGCGTGTCCAAACTGACCGACGTGCCCAAACGGATCCTGATCGGCCGGGCGCTGCGCAGCGACAAGCTGGGAGAAACGCTCCTCCCCAAGCGCATCGCACTTCCCGTCTTTGCCTCCGACCCGCTCTCGTCCGTTGCGTACGCGCCCGGAGAAGTCCTCCTGGTGCTCTCCGTGGCGGGTGTGTCGGCGTACCACTTCAGCCCCTGGATCGCGGTCGCGGTCGTGGTGCTGATGTTCACCGTGGTCGCCTCCTACCGGCAGAACGTGCACGCCTACCCGAGCGGCGGCGGCGACTACGAGGTCGCCACCACCAACCTCGGGCCCAAGGCCGGACTCACCGTCGCCTCCGCCCTGCTCGTCGACTACGTGCTGACCGTGGCCGTCTCGATCGCCTCCGGCATCGAGAACCTCGGCTCCGCGATCCCCTTCGTCGTCCAGCACAAGGTGCTGTGCGCCGTCGCCGTCATTGTGCTCCTCACCCTGATGAACCTGCGCGGGGTCAAGGAGTCGGGCAAGCTCTTCGCGATCCCCACGTACGTCTTCGTCGCCGGCGTCTTCATCATGATCGCCTGGGGCGCCTACCGGGGCCTCGTCATGGGCGACACCATGAAGGCGCCCACCGCCGACTACACGATCCGGGCCGAGCACCAGGGCCTGGCCGGCTTCGCCCTCGTCTTCCTGTTGCTGCGCGCCTTCTCCTCCGGCTGCGCCGCGCTCACCGGCGTCGAGGCGATCAGCAACGGCGTCCCCGCCTTCCGCAAGCCCAAGTCGAAGAACGCCGCCAGCACCCTGGCCCTCATGGGCGCCCTGGCCGTCACCATGTTCTGCGGCATCATCGCGCTGGCCATGAGCACCCATGTGCGGATGGCCGAGAAGCCCGGCGAGGACCTGCTGCACAACGGCGCCCCGGTCGGCTCCGGATACGTCCAGAACCCGGTGATCTCCCAGGTGGCCGAGGCCGTCTTCGGCAACGGCAGCTTCCTGTTCATCGTGCTCGCCGCGGCCACCGCGCTGGTCCTGTTCCTCGCCGCGAACACCGCGTACAACGGCTTCCCGCTGCTCGGCTCGATCCTCGCCCAGGACCGCTACCTGCCCCGCCAGCTGCACACCCGCGGCGACCGGCTCGCGTTCTCCAACGGCATCGTGCTGCTGGCCGGCGCCGCCGTGCTGCTTGTCGTGATCTACGGCGCGGACTCGACCCGGCTGATCCAGCTGTACATCGTCGGCGTCTTCGTGTCGTTCACGCTCAGCCAGACCGGCATGGTCCGCCACTGGAACCGCCACCTGGCCACCGAGACCGACCCGGCCAAGCGCCGCCGCATGATCCGCTCCCGCGCGATCAACGCGTTCGGCGCCTTCTTCACCGGCCTGGTGCTCGTGGTGGTCCTGGCCACGAAGTTCACCCACGGCGCCTGGGTCGCGCTGCTCGGCATGGTCATCTTCTACGGAACGATGACCGCGATCCGCAAGCACTACGACCGGGTCTCCGAGGAGATCGCGGCCCCCGACGAGCCCTCCGACGACAGCCTGCGGCCCTCCCGCGTGCACTCGATCGTGCTGGTCTCCAAGGTGCACCGCCCCACCCTGCGCGCCCTGGCCTACGCCAAGCTGATGCGCTCCGACCAGCTCGAAGCCCTGTCGATCTCGGTCGACCCGGCCGAGACCAAGGCGCTCAAGGAGGAGTGGGAGCGGCGCGGCATCAACGTACCGCTCAAGATCCTCGACTCGCCCTACCGCGAGATCACCCGCCCGATCATCGAGTACGTGCGGGGCCTGCGCCGCGAGAGCCCGCGCGACGCGATCAGCGTGTTCATCCCCGAGTACGTGGTCGGCCACTGGTACGAGCACCTGCTGCACAACCAGAGCGCCCTGCGCCTCAAGGGCCGCCTCCTGTTCACCCCCGGCGTCATGGTGACCTCCGTCCCCTACCAGCTGGAGTCCTCCGAGGCCGCCAAGAAGCGGGCCCGCAGGCGCGCCGACTGGAACGCGCCCGGTTCGGTGCGACGGGGTCCGGTGTCCCGGCCCAAGGAGCCGAGCAACAAGAGCTGAGCGGCGCGGTCCGACCGGCCGCCCGCCGTTTCCCCCTCTTCCCCCCTGGAGTCACCCACCCATGCAGCAGAACGCACCCGAGCCGTCGCTGTCGTCGCTGGTCGGGGAGGAGTACGAGGTCGAGGTCGGCCCCGTCGCGCACGGCGGCCACTGCATCGCCCGCACCGCCGAGGGCCGCGTCCTGTTCGTACGCCACGCCCTGCCCGGCGAGAAGATCGTCGCCCGCGTCACCGAGGGCGAGAGCGACTCCCGCTTCCTGCGCGCGGACGCGGTGCGGATCCTGGAGGCGTCCAAGGACCGGGTCGAGGCGCCCTGCCCCTTCGCCGGTCCCGGCAAGTGCGGCGGCTGCGACTGGCAGCACGCCAAGCCCGGCGCCCAGCGCCGCCTCAAGGGCGACGTCCTCACCGAGCAGCTCCAGCGCCTCGCGGGCCTCACGCCCGAGCAGGCCGGCTGGGACGGCACGGTCATGCCCGCCGAGGGCGACAAGCTGCCCGCGGGCCAGGTCCCGGCATGGCGCACCCGCGTCCAGTACGCGATCGACGACGAGGGCCGCGCGGGCCTGCGCAAGCACCGCTCGCACGACGTCCAGCCGGTCGACCACTGCATGATCGCCTCGCCGGGCGTGACGGAGCTGGGCATCGAGAAGCGCGAGTGGCCGCAGCTGGCCTCGGTCGAGGCGATCGCGGCCTCCGGCTCGCACGACCGCCAGGTCGTCCTCACCCCGAACCCGGGCGGGCGCCTGCCCCTGGTCGAGCTCGACAAGCCCGTATCGGTGCTCCGGGTCGAGGAGAAGGACGGCGGAATCCACCGCGTCCACGGCCGCGGCTTCGTCCGCGAGCGCGCGGACGGCCGCACCTACCGCGTCGGCATGGGCGGCTTCTGGCAGGTCCACCCCCAGGCACCGGACACCCTGGTCAAGGCCGTGATGCAGGGCCTGATGCCGCGCAAGGGCGAGATGGCGCTCGACCTGTACTGCGGCGTCGGCCTGTTCGCGGGCGCGATCGCCGAGCGCGTCGGCGAGACCGGCGCGGTGCTCGGCATCGAGTCCTCCAAGCGCGCCGTGGAGGACGCCCGCCACAACCTGGCCGACCTGCCCCGCGTCCGCGTGGAACACGGCAAGGTCGAGCAGGTGCTGCCCCGCACCAAGATCACCGAAGCGGACCTGATCGTCCTGGACCCGCCCCGCGCGGGCGCCGGCAAGCAGACCGTCAAACACCTGGCAGCCCTGGGCGCCCGCCGCATCGCCTACGTGGCCTGCGACCCCGCAGCCCTGGCCCGCGACCTGGCGTACTTCGCGGAGGCGGGGTACAAGCCGCGGACGCTGCGGGCGTTTGATCTGTTTCCTATGACCCACCACGTGGAGTGCGTGGCGATCCTTGAGCCCGCTGAAAAGGGCCGCTGACCTGGCGTTTCTCCGAGTGTGCGTTATGGGCGTTACGTGCGCTACGTGCGATATCTTGACGCATATTCGACGCACGTGACGCACGTTTGACGCACGGACGGCGCGAATTCTGATGGGCCAGGCATCCATGCTTGGCGACCGCCGAGTGGAGTGCTCAGCTGTAGTCGTCGGCACATAGACGCGGCTGGGGCAGGGGCTGCCGAGCCATTGGCAGGCCCTCCCCGCCGCTTCTCAGCAGTGACGTTCCGTGAACCTCGGTTGGTGTCCGGTGTCCTTCGGCCTCAGCGGCGGTGATCAGCGTCTGGGCGGGTCGGAGGGCACGTCCTTGGACGGGCTTGGTCAAGCCCAGTCGATGGGTCTCGTTTTGCACGGCCCGGACCGCAGCGTGCGGCTGCGAGCGCGACAGTACGAGGGAGGGCAAGGCTCCGGGCGGGAATGCCGACGAGCTTGATCTAGTACCCGCTACGGCACCAACCCCCGTACGGCTCCTTCGTCTCGGGGATCCTTCCCAGACCTGCGTGCAGCGGCGACCCCGGGCAGGCGACTTCTCCAAGTCCGGAACGCCTCCGCTCTTGACGATCCGGCCGCCCGCCTCCGCGAGCTCCTGCGGCAGCTGTGCTCCGTGAACGTCGCACGATGCTGTGAAGGAGAGCTTGGATTTCGTGCGGAGGCCGGAGTCTCCCGTGCTCCGATGGATGATGGCCGTTGCGTAGCGTCAGCCCGGCTCTTCCGCGGGCGCGACCCACGGGGAGGGTACGTGCCGTACGTCAGGTAGTGCTGGACGGGGCTCGTCAGAGCGACACTCCACTGCCCACCCTTGCGGGAGACCGTGACCGGTCCCGGTTCTGCAGTGCCTGACAGGTCCTCTCTTGCGTGAACTTGTCTCCCAGACGCCGGCAGGACTCCCGGCTGCCACCCACTCAAGTACCGCAAGCTGACGTTTGTTGACCGGCCGTTCCAAGGGTTCGCCCTCGACTTATGCCTTACCTGATGGGGCGGATGGTGTCAGTGATCGTGGTGCAGGGCGGCTGCTGCGTGGAGGCTCACCAGCAGGGGTAGCCAGTGACGCCTTTGCGGGCCATCTGCCTGACGGAAGGGTGTGTGAAGGCGTAAATGCACGGCATGAAGGTCTGTCCTTCGCGGACGCGGATCAGGCGCCTGTGTCGACGGACGGAATGCCGACCACGGACACGTCGATGCCCTGGGCGCGCAGCGCACGGGCTGCCTGCAGCAGGGAGACCTGGGCGAAGGTGAACAGGTTCGCCGTCGTCAGGTCCTTCCCGCTCTTGAGCGAGATGGCGTAGACGACCTTCCTCGGGGTGAAGTCCTCGCCGACGGGGTGCCCCGGGCGCCGTTCCCGTACGCGCCGGACGAACTCGGCGCGCGCCTCCGCATCGAAGCGCAGGGCGTCGGCGGAGATCCTGCCCTGGGCGAAGAGGTGGCTGAGCGGAGCCGAGGAGGCGGCCCTCTTGACGTGGATGAGGGTCCCGTCCTCGGAGAGCAGGTCCGCGGCTTCGAAACCGTGCGGATGCAGGGCGGTCTGGATGAGCCGACGATCCAGGCAGAGGTAACCGTGCTTCGCCGCTTCCAGGTCGTACTCCTCCTCCGTCGCGAGGTCAGTCGTCCAGGCTGGCAGCGGACAGCCGGCCGGTGCGGTGAGCAGGGTGTCTACCTCGCTCCGGATGCCCTCCAGATACTGGTCCCCGATCTCGAACCAGCGCCCCTCGTGGTGGAAGTAGCGGCTGGAGCCGAGCGGGATCTCGGCCGTGATCCATTTGCGGGCCTTCACCTGGGAGCTCACCGGATCCGTGCCCTCCTCGTCCCGGTGCATCTGTATATAGCCCGCGGACAGGGCTTCCAGGCGCTTGCCGGATGGGAGGGCGTCGAGCAGCTCCAGGATGTCTTCGATCGCCGGAGAAGGCATGAGGCGGCGGACGGTCCCGACCTTCACCTGGTAGGAGAGCGCGGCGTCCTCCTGGTCGAGGCAGGCCGTGGGGACGGTCAGAGCCAGCGATCCGGTATCCGTCGAGGCGCCCAGTAGCTCGTCCAGACGGGCCTCCAGGACGCTGCGCCGCGGGTCTCCGCTCTTGAGCGGCCGGACACGGGCGATGGCCTCGAATTCCGGCGCGGGAGACTGGCGGGCGAGGATCGCCCGAACCTGTGTGAGGTCGTGAATCAGGTCCTTGGGCTGCGCGCCGAGATGGATCTTCAGGGCGTCCGTGCCGGCGACCTGAGCCGTTCGCTTGCTGTGCTTCCCGATCGTGAGCTCAGTCGAACTCATGATGCCGACCAGTCGGCTCACCACCTCTCCGTACTCCTCGATGGGGAACGCGCGGATGTGCTGGCCCTGGGCGGCCGAGCTCCGGTCCGTGCGGCCTCTGGCGTCCATCAGGCTGTGCGTGACCTGGCGGATGGCGTCGGGCTGCGCGGCGCGCAGGACGAAGTCGAAGCCGAAGCCGGGGGAGATCCTGCTCTGGTCGAGCAGTAGATGCCCCATGCCGAATGTGAGAGCGAAGACGTCGTCGGCGATGGGGAGGAGCAGGGCGCACGCCGATGTGCGGTTCTCCACGGGCGGCTTCAGCCCGGTGAGGGTGTGCACCGCAGAGGTCCAGTCGGGCGGCCGGTGGTGGCCGATCACACCGTGGCCCAGGAGGGCGGGAGTGTCCCCGGTTGTCACGTCCTCGACGACGAAGGAGTGATCGCGTTCGTACCTGGCGTTGAGCGCGGCGCGAAGGGCCGCGGGGGACGTGCCCGTGTCGCGGAGCAGGTAGAGGGTGCTGCGCCGGGTCTTGGGGGCGGTGGCAGGGCTGTGGGTGATGGTCGGGTCGAGCGGCATCGGGACTCCAGGGGGGTGAGTTGAAGGCTGCTGCTAACGGCAGCCAATAGCTGTCCTCGCGAAAGCACTGTCAAACATGTATTGCCGTTGGGCTTGTGGTGTAAGGTGTGAGCTGTCTGCCCCAAGGAGAGGTGTCGTCCGGTCATGCCCGAGACAACAGTCCACGTGACAGCCGCGGAGATCTCTCGCATCGCCGGTGTCACCCGGGCCACCGTCAGCAACTGGCGCCGACGGCACGCCGACTTCCCCGCTCCATCCGGCGGCACGGAGACCAGTCCGCTCTACGACCTCGGGGCGGTCCAGGTATGGCTCGGCTCACGCGGTCACACCCAGGTAGCCGACCCCCGCGAGGAACTGCGCACCGCGGTCCGCTTCCAGGCGTCCGACTCGGACCGGACGACCGGCCGCATCGGCTTCGTCCTCACGCTCGCCCGCCGCTCCCCGGACGAGACGGCGGCGCTCGCCGACCTCACGGACGCCGAGCTCGTCGTTCGCGCCGATGAGGAGGTGGCTGAGCTCCTGGCCTCGCTCCCCGGCCCGACGCCCGCAAGTCCCTTGTTCTCTGCGTCCGACGGCCCCACCCTGCGTGCACTCCTTCGCTGCGTACGTGAGGAAGGCGGTCCGGCCGCCCTCGCGGTACTCGCGGAAAGAGAACTGGAGGACAGCGCCGCGCCCGGCGTCTACGGCACCCCCGAACCCTTGGCACAGCTGGCTGCGGGGTTGCTACCTGCCGAGGTCGCGCGCGTGCTGGACCCGGCCTGCGGCAGCGGCGCGCTTCTGGCAGCCACCGCCGGGCGTGGCGCCACTGCCCTCCTCGGCCAGGACTCCGTACCCGTCCAGGCCCAGCGCGCCACGGTCGTGCTGAGCCTCGCCGCGCCACAGGCCGAGGTCACCGTACGGATCGGAGACAGCCTGCGCGCGGACGCCTTCGGCGGCCTGACGGTGGATGCTGTGGTGTGCAACCCGCCGTACGGAGATCGCGACTGGGGCCACGACGAGCTCGCCTATGACCCGCGCTGGGCCTACGGCGTACCCGCCCGGTCGGAATCCGAGCTCGCCTGGGTCCAACACTGCCTCGCCCACCTCGGCCCCGGCGGCTGGGCCGTGCTGATCCTGCCGCCCGCCACCGCCTCCCGCCCCTCCGGGCGCCGGGTGCGGGCGGAGCTGGTGCGCGGCGGCGCCTTGCGGGCCGTACTGGCTCTGCCGGCCGGGGCCGCACCGCCCCTGCACGTGGGCTTGCAGCTGTGGGTACTGCTCCGGCCCGAGCCGGGCGGCCCGGAGCGGGGGTCAGTGCTGTTCGTCGACACGGCCGGGTCTGCGACGCCGGGCACCAGGGAACAGACGGCGGGCTCGTCGCGGACGGGTTCCTCCCGTGCCCCGATCGACTGGGCCGGCCTGACGGCCCGGACGCTCGCCCACTGGGAGGCCTTCACCGCAGACCCGGACGGCTTCGTCGCCGAGCCCGGCGCCGCGCAGGCGGTGCCCGTGGTCGACCTCCTCGACGATCTCGTTGACCTCACCCCCGCCCGCCAGGTCCGGGTCGCCCCGGCGGACGTCGACCCGGCCGAGCTGTCCGCCCGTACTGACACCGGCCGCCGCGAGCTGACCGAAGCCGCCCGCTCCCTCCTCGACGCGGCGGATCTGACCGGCTGGAGCGAACCCGGCACATCCGCCCGGGACTGGCGTACGGCCACCGCCTCCGACCTCGTCCGGGGCGGCGCCCTGACCCTGCTCCGCACGGTGCCGGACCCGAAGGGCGCGGAGTCGGATGGTGGCCCCTCCGCCCCAGCACCACCGGTCCTTACAGGCGCGGACATCGCCCGCGGCACGGGGCCTAGCGGAGTCCCGGCGGAACTCCGCTCCGAGGCCGCACCGGTGATCGCCGTCGGCGACGTCCTCGTACGGGGGATCGCGGGCGGTACTGGCTCGATGTGCCGGGTCGCCGACGAGGGGGACGCGGGCGCGCTCCTCGGCCCCCACGTCCATCTGCTCCGGCCGGACCCGACCCGCCTGGATTCCTGGTTCCTGGCCGGATTCATTGATGCGGCGGACAACATCGCGGGGGCCTCGACGGGCAGCACGGTCCTCCACGTCGTACCGGGCCGGCTACGGATCCCCCTCCTGCCGCTGGAGGAGCAGCGCCGCTACGGCGAGGCGTTCCGGCACGTCCACGAACTGCGCGCGCGGGCCCGGCAGGCGGCGCGGCTCGCGGAGGAGACGGCTGCTCTGCTGACTGGCGGCCTCACGGGCGGCGCGCTGATCCCTGCCGCGGCCCTGCCCCCTGCCGACACCGGCCCGGCCTGAACCGCACCTGAACTTCGCACGCATGCAACACACTTGTCCGCACCCGCTCCGGTTGGGCGGGACGGTCCGGAAGGAAACCGGGGAACCCCTTGAATAGCAGTAAGCACACGGAACTGGCGAACCACGCCTGGTCCGTCGCCGACCTCCTGCGCGGCGACTACAAGCAGTCCGACTACGGCAAGGTCATCCTGCCGTTCACGGTGCTGCGCCGCCTGGAATGCGTCCTGGAACTGACCCGGGGGAAGGTCGCGGAGGTCGCGGCTCAGTACAAGGGCCAGGACATCGACCCGGACTACTTCCTGCGCAAGGCCTCGGGCCACTCGTTTTACAACAAGAGCGACTTGACCCTGAGGAAGATCGCCGCCGACCCGCAGAACGCGGCGGAGAACCTCCAGATCTACGTCGGCGCCTTCTCGGAGAACGCCCGGGAGGTCCTGGACAAGTACGAGTTCTCCCAGCAGATCAAGCGGCTGGCCACGGCCGACCTGCTCTACCAGGTCATCGGCAAGTTCACCGACCTGGACCTGCATCCCGAGGTCGTGCCCAATCACAACATGGGCTACATCTTCGAGGAGCTGATCCGCCGCTTCGCGGAGCAGTCCAACGAGACGGCGGGTGAGCACTTCACCCCCCGCGAGGTCATCAAGCTGATGGTCAACCTGTTGATCGCGCCCGACGGAGACGCGCTCACCGTCCCTGGGGCGGTCCGCACGGTCATGGACCCGGCCTGCGGCACTGGCGGCATGCTATCGGCGGCCGAGGAGCACATCCGGTCCCTGAACCCGGACGCCACGGTGGAGGTTTACGGTCAGGAGCTCAACCCGGAGTCCTGGGCAATTTGCCGGTCCGACCTGATGATCAAGGGCCAGGACCCGGAGCACATCGCGTCCGGCAACTCCCTGAGCGACCCGGGTCAGGGCCGCGAGAAGTTCGACTACCTCCTCGCTAACCCGCCGTTCGGCGTGGAGTGGAAGAAGGTCAAGGACGAGGTCGAGTACGAGTACAAACACCTGGGCGAGGCCGGCCGATTTGCTGCGGGACTGCCGCGCATCAACGACGGCTCGCTCCTCTTCCTCCAGCACATGATCTCGATGATGAAGCCGGTGGACGTGAACGGGCGCGGCGGTTCCCGTATCGCCATCGTCTTCAACGGTTCGCCGCTGTTTACGGGCGCGGCGGGCTCGGGCGAGTCGGAGATCCGCCGCTGGATCCTGGAGAACGACTGGCTGGAGGCTGTCGTCGCCCTGCCGGACCAGCTCTTCTACAACACCGGCATCTCCACGTACTTCTGGATCCTGACCAACCGGAAGGCACCGGACCACAAGGGCAAGGTCGTCCTGCTGGACGCGCGCGAGCAGTGGCAGAAGATGCGCAAGTCGCTGGGCGACAAGCGCAAGGAGCTGGGCAAGCAGCACATCGTGGACGTGACGCGCCTGTACGCGGAGGCGATCCAGGTCGCCAAGGACCCCGCCCACCCCCTCCACACCAAGGTCAAGGTCTTCGACAACGAGAACTTTGGCTACCAGCGCATCACGGTCGAGCGCCCGTTGAAGCTCCGCTTCGAGGTCACGGAGGAGACGGTGACGGCTCTGGCCGCCACGAAGCCGATCCAGAAGCTGGCGGACGCCGACTCCTTCGTTGCCGCGGTCCGCACTCTGCTGGGCTCGTCATGGTCAAAGAAGTCCGACGCGCTCGTTGCCCTGAAAGACGCGGTGGTCGGCGCCGGCCTCCTCTGGCCGACAGGCGCCCCCTTCGCCAAGGCGGTGCGCGACACGATCGGCGTTCGCGACCCCGAGGGCGAGGTCCAGAAGATCAAGGGCGAGCCGGAACCGGACGCGGAGCTCCGGGATTACGAGAACGTCCCGCTGGGCGAGGACGTTGAGGAATACCTGAAGCGCGAGGTCCACCCGCACGTCCCGGACGCGTGGATCGACCATGCAAAGACGAAGATCGGCTACGAGATTCCGTTCACGCGACACTTTTACGTGTACGAGCCGCCGCGGCCACTGGCGGAGATCGACGCGGAGCTGAAGGCTCTGGAGGCGGAGATTCAGGCGCTGTTGGGCGAGGTTGCGGAATGATGGCCGTCCGCCTGAAGTATGTCGCACGGGTCAATGCCGGCCAGTCCCCTCCCTCTGCTGAGGTGGCTGATCTCGTAGCAGGGCGGCCGTTTCTCCAGGGAAATGCCGAGTTTCGAGCGGTCCATCCTTCCGCCCGCTACCAGTGCGATGCTGCCCCGAAGACAGCGAACGTCGGCGACATACTGCTGTCTGTTCGAGCTCCGGTTGGCGCACTGAACATCGCGGACCTGCCGTATGGCATCGGCCGTGGTCTCTGCGCCGTCACTGCCGAAGATTGTGACGCCCGCTTCATGTGGTGGTGGCTGCACCATGCCCGCCCTTGGCTTGACGCTGTTTCCACTGGAACGACCTATAGGGCAGTAACGGCGGAGGACGTCGGGGCCCTTCCGTACCCAGACCTGTCCAAGAGCGAGCAGTGCCGCATCGCGGATTTTCTCGATACCGAGATCGCCCGCATCGACAGGCTTGTGGTACTGCAGAAGACCCTGAGGTCGCGACTTGACGACCGCGATCGGACCCTAAGGGACAGTCTGGTCACCGAGTTGGTGGAGGCCGCAGGCGAGGCTCCGCTTCGCCGCTTCTCGACAAGGATCGAGCAGGGCGCTAGTCCGCAATGTGAAGCCATCTCACGGCGGAATGACTCCGAGTGGGGTGTCTTGAAGTTGAGCGCCGTCAAGAGCGGGCGCTTTGAGCCTGCTGAGAACAAACGGCTGCCGGACGATGTCCAGCCAGTCACTGCCAATGAAGTCAGGCGAGGCGACCTATTGGTGACGCGTGCTAATACGCCAAGCCTGGTCGGTGACGTCGCAGTTGTAGCGGACGATCATAAGAGGCTGCTGCTTCCTGATCTGATCTACAGGGTCGGACTCTCTCCGGAGGTAAGCGCACACTTCGTAGCCGAGGTAGCTATGAGTGGCCGCGTACGTTCGCTGATCGAAGCGGTAGCCCGTGGATCGTCCCAGTCCATGGTCAAGCTGCGTGGCGAGGACATCAAAGCGTGGCCGATGCCGTTGGCGACGCAGGCGCAGCAGACTGCATTGGTGGAGCAGATTCGGCGGGGCACCGAGGCCACCGGGAGACTGCGAACCACCGTCACTCGACAGATCTCCCTCCTCAGGGAGCGCCGGCAGGCGCTCATTACCGCCGCCGTGACCGGCCAGTTCGACGTAACCACCGCCAGCGGGCGCAACGTAACGGAGGGAATCACCGCATGAGCCCCGTCCACGACGAGTCCGCCTTCGGCTCCGCCATAGTCGCCGCGCTCACCGAGCGCGGCTGGCGCGAAGCCAGCCCCGCCGGCTACCAGCCCGACCTCGGCCTGGATACCCAGGAACTCTTTGAGTTCATCGGCAAGACCCAGGCCGAGGAGTGGCACGAGCTCCGGACCGTCTACGGCGACGCCAACGAGGCGCAGCGCGGCTTCGCCCGGCGCCTCGATCAGGCCATCGCCAACGACGGCCTGCTCACCGTCCTCCGAAACGGCGTCAAGGATCGCGGAGTACTCCTCCGCATGGCCTACTTCAAGCCAAACCTGGTCGCCGACGACTCCGTCCTCGACGGCTACCGGGCCAACCGCCTCACCGTCGTCCGGGAGCTTCCCTACGCGACGAAGCAGCTCGACTGGAGCCACCGCCTCGACCTCACCCTGTTCCTCAACGGCATCCCCGTTGCCACCGCCGAGCTCAAGAACCCCCTCACTGGCCAGGGCGTCGAGCACGCCAAGGAGCAGTACCGCACCGACCGCGACCCCACCGAGCTGATTTTCACCCACCGGGTCATCGCCAACTTCGCCGTGGACCCGGACCTGGTCTTCGTCGCCACCCAGCTCAAGGGCAAGAACACCCGCTTTCTTCCCTTCAACACCGGCTCCGCAGGCCCCGGCCGCCCCGGCGGCGCCGGCAACCCCGCCCCCACCGCCTTCGGCCAGTACGCGACCTCCTACCTCTGGGAGCAGGTCTGGGAGCGGGACAACTGGCTCGACCTGCTCCAGCGCTTCGTCCACCAGGCCAAGCCGAAGTCGAAGACGTCCGGAGGCGGCGCCGCCACTCGCGCCACGATCTTCCCGCGCTACCACCAGTGGGACGTGGTCAAGAAGATCACCGCTCACGCAGCCACCCACGGCGCCGGGCAGGACTACCTGATCATGGCCTCGGCCGGCTCCGGCAAGTCCAACACCATCGGATGGCTCGCCCACCGCCTCTCCGACCTGCACGCCGACACCGACCCCCGCACCCTCAACCCCGAGGCGCTGACCGCCGGACTGATCAAGCCCGGCGAACCCGTCTTCGACAAGGTCATCGTCATCACCGACCGTCGGAACCTGGACGCCCAGCTCCGCGAAACGGTTGGCAGCTTCTCTCAGACGGACGGTCTGGTCGTCAAGATCGACGAGAAGCACGGCGCCAAGAGCGAGCAGCTCGCCCGCGCCCTCTCCCGCGACACCGGCAAGATCGTCACGGTCACCCTGCACTCGTTCCCTGCGCTGCTCGACTACATCCAGCGCAACCCGACCGAAATCAAGGGCACCACCTTCGCGATCATCGTGGACGAGGCCCACTCCTCCCAGTCTGGAGAAGCGGCCACCTCCGTACGCGCCGCCCTCCGCGACCTCGGCCTGGACTCCGACTCCGAGGACGTCGGCGCGACCACCCTCACCGTCACCGAGCAGCTCAAGAAGAAGGCCGAGGACCGGTCGAAGGCCGCCAACCTCTCCTACTTCGCCTTCACCGCCACCCCCAAGGCCAAGACCCTCGAACTCTTCGGTACCCCCGACCAGGTCGACGGCAAGGCCGCCTACCGCCCCTTCCACACGTACTCCATGCGCCAGGCCATCGAGGAAGGGTTCATCCTCGACCCCCTGCGCAACTACGTCACGTACGGCACGTACTGGAAGCTGGTCAACCAGAACCGTGACGAGCTGGAGGTCGACCCGGCCAAGGCGAACTCCCTGCTCGCCCGGTACGCCCTCACCCACGACTCGACCGTCTCGCAGCACGCCCAGGTGATCGTCGAGCACTTCGTCGCTCACACCCGAGGCCGCCTCGGCGGGCGCGCCAAGTCCATGGTCGTGACGGCCTCCCGCCACTCGGCCGTCCAGATGGCACGCGCCATCAAGAGCTACATCGAGGACCGCGACTACCACACCAGGTACCCGGACCTCGGCGTCCTCGTCGCCTTCTCCGGCTCGCTCACCATCGACGGCGAGGAGACCACCGAGCCGAAGGAGAACAGCGGAATCGCGGAGAGCGCGCTGCCCAAGGCGTTCGGCTACACCCGAGCCGACGACAAGGCGGTGAAGGCCGGCGGGAAGGGCCAGCACGAGTACAAGATCCTAGTGGTCGCCGAGAAGTACCAGACCGGCTTCGACCAGCCGCTGTTGACGACGATGTACGTCAACAAGAAGCTGAGCGGCATCTCGGCCGTCCAGACCCTCTCCCGTCTGAACCGCACCGCCGAGCGCAAGACGCAGGCCGACCTCGCCGTCCTGGACTTCGCCAATGACGCCGAGGACATCAAGGAAGCCTTCCGCCCCTACTTCGAGCAGACGGAAACGCTTCCCTCGGACCCCAACCTGCTCTACACCGCGCAGAGCCGGGTCATGTCGGCGCCGATCATCTCCGAGGTGGAGATGGACGAGTTCGCCACTGCCTACTTCGAGGCGAAGGAGAAGGCCGCGGGCTCCCAGGCCAAGTGGGAGAAGCAACACGCCGAGCTGTACCGGCAGCTCTCTCCGGCCGTCACCCGCTACGAAGCCCTCCGCGACAATGACGAGGACGAGGAGGACGTCAAGACGGCCGAGGACTTCCGCGCCGACCTCAACGACTTCGTGCGCAAGTACGGCTTCCTCGCCCAGATCGTGCCCTACCACGACCCCGACCTTGAGCGCCTGCACCTCTACGGCCGTTACCTCCTCACCCGGCTCCGCGGCCGTACCGACGGCGGAGTGGACATCGGCGAGGTGGACCTCAGCCACCTGCGGGTACAGAAGACCGGCGAACATGACGTCTCCCTCAGTCCCGAGGGGGCTGCGACGCTGCCGGGCTTCGGCGAGGGCGAAGGCGGGGCCAAGGAGGCCGAGAAGTCACTCCTGTCGGAGCTGATCGAGAAGTTCAACGCCAAGTTCGGCACGGACTTCACCGAACAGGACGTCATCCGGCCCTTCGAGGAGGCCAAGGCTGACGCGAAGGTACGGGCCGCCGCCGTCGTCAACGACGAGGACAACTTCGGGAAGGTCTTCGACAAGGTCTTCGCCGACAAGATGGCAGACCACATTGACACCATCGCCGGTCTCGGCCGCCAGTACTTCGGGGCCGACCGAAACTTCAAGTCCAGCCTCGACCGCAGCGCACGTCGCGCCGCGTGGCGGATGATCCGCCGCGAGGAGGGCGTGGACGACGCCGCCTAGACCACCGGACTGAGCGCGCGTACACCGTGGCGGTGTACGCGGGCCTCGTGCCGCGCTCGGCTACGCCCTGGGGCCCGGCCGCCAGCTCCACGAACCTGGCCCAGGTAGCGGGTCCGGCAGTCAGCACGGGGCCGCCAAGCTCCTTCGAGTCCCGTACGTGCACGGCGCCGGCTGCGGCGGCCACCTCGACGCACTCGCCGCCGCTGTAGCTGCTTCTGTTGTCGTGCGAGGCGCGATTCAAGGCGCTGCTTAATAACGGCATCGTCGAGCAGGGGTCGTTGCATCCGGACCCGCGCACACTCCTCCACCTGAAGAAGGCGAGGAACCGCGTGCGCGGCGTACACGTACATGGCCAGAGCCGACGCCTCAAGCCGCGCCGCGTCGCGGAAGAACGCCGGGTACTGCGCCCGTGCGACTTCCTCCTTCAGTACCTTCAGCATGCCGCCCGCATCCAGTACGTCATCCGTCTTGTCGATGAACCGGGGCGGTGGAATCCGTCGTTCCTGCTCGAACGACGCCACCGATTGCGCCGCGTACCCCACCAGCTTCCCGAATTCCGGCCGCTCCAGCCCGGCCCGTATCCGCAACAGCTTCAACTGGCGCCCGAACGCCGTCACCACACCCTGACCCGGTTCGTCCTCCGGGCGCTGCCCCACAGGCTCCCGTTCAGCCTCGTCATCGTCCGTCATCGCCGTCACCCTTCAGCGCAAGTGCATCGCGCCGACGCTCTCGTACAAGCCGAACGCGACGGCGCGTCACCCATGGTCACGCTACGCCACCGCGACTCACCGTGGGGTCATGACGACCAACCCCGCCGCCGCGCACGCCCACCATCCAACCCCCGCACCCCACGCGCCACTTCGAGATGCGTTTCAGCTCCACCCCGCGCGGCGCCTGCCTCGCCCGTCGCCTGTGTGGCGAGCGGCTGCACGCCTGGGGCACCCCGCACCGAGGCGCACGACACCCTCAGCCTGCTCGTGGCCGAGCTCGCCGCGAGCGCCGTCCGCCACGGACGCGTCCCCGGCCGGTACTTCCACGTGAGGATGACACCGGCGGCTGGGGCCTGCTCCTGGTGGCGGCCCTCGCCGGCCGGTGGGGCCGGCACTTCCGCCCCTGCGGGGCACCGGGCAAGTGCGTCTGGGCCGAGTTCGCACCTGAACCGACAGGTCAAGGACCTTTCTCGGCCATAGCTGCCAAACCTGGCTAACCTTACTGGACGGAAGATCGCCACACGCCCCAGACTGATCCTGGCATGTCGGGCCGGCCGACACCACCCGTGTACGTACGCCGGCGCACGGACGCGCGACGGGGGTGGGGGCAAGGTGTCGCAGCAGGTGATTGTCGGGAGATACGAACTTCTGGAGGAACTCAGTCACGGTGGTATGGGCGATGTCTGGCGCGGCTATGACGCCGTGCTGGACCGGCCCGTCGCCGTGAAGCTGATCCGGCAGCAATCCGTCACCTCCCCGCAGCTCGCTGAGGAGTTCGCGAAGCGGTTCCGGCGCGAGGCGCGGATCACCGCCCGGATCCAGCACCCCGGCGTGCCGCAGGTGTATGACGCGGTCCTCGACGACACCCACGAGCGGCTGTTCCTCGTCATGGAGCTGGTCGAGGGCGTCCAGCTGTCCGGCTACGTGGACCCCGCCCGGCCACTGCCGGTGACCTGGGCGGCAGCCGTCGCCGCCCAGGTGGCCACGGTGCTCTCGCACGCCCACGAGGTGCCGGCCATCCACCGGGACCTCAAGCCGGGCAACATCCTCGTGGCCCGAGACGGCACCGTGAAGGTCCTCGACTTCGGCATCGCAGCCATCCTGCGCACCGGCGCCACCAAGCTGACCGCGACCGGCACGCCCATCGGGACCTCCCAGTACATGGCGCCCGAGCAGGTCCGCGGGGGCCGGATCACCCCGCAGACGGACCTGTACGCACTCGGGTGCGTGCTGCACGAGCTGCTCAGCGGGCGGGTGCTGTTCCAGGCGGACAGCGAGTTCCTTCTCATGTACCAGCACGTCAGTGCCGCCCCCACCCCGCTCCGGCGGCTGCGCCCCGAGGTGCCGACCGCGCTGGAGGAGCTCGTCCTGCACCTGCTGCGTAAAGCCCCCGAAGCGCGGCCCGCAGACATCCAGGAGGTGTACGAGCGGCTGCGGCCCTTCCTGCCCGGGGCCGGCCAGCCACCGGCGCCCGACGAGGCCGGGCCGGCAGGCGCACCCGACCCGACCGGGTTGTTCCGCAACCCGTATGCGCCCCGCGCCCGGGCCCAGAGCGCGCACGGCGTGCAGGGCGCCTTCGCTTCGAACACCCCGGCTGCCGGGCCCCTGCCCGTCCCGGCCGAGTTGCGGGCCGAGATCAAGGAGGCGTACGCGCACTCCGACGCCCTCCTGGAGGAGGAGCGGTTCGCGCAGGCCGCCGAGGTACTGAGCGAGGTCATCGAACCGGCCGCCCGCCTGCTCGGCCCGGAGAGCCGGCCGGTGCTGGAACTGCGCACGCAGCGGGCCGCCATCCAACTGCTCGGCGGCGACTACCGGGCCGCGCTTCCCGAGTTCACCGCGCTCGCCGACGCGTACGGCCGTATCAACGGCCCCACCAGTGAGCAGGCCCGAGCCTGCCGAGCCCAGGCCGCCCGCTGCCGGGCCGAACTCGGCCAGGTGACCGAGGCGCTCGCCGCGCTGCAAGCGGTACTGGGCGTCGTACGGTCCGTCGACAGCGATGCGAGCGAGGAAGCCCTGGAACTGCGCCGCGACATCGGCATGCTGCTGCTCGCACAGGGCAGGGCGGCGGACGCCCGCGCCATCCTCGAACCGCTTCACGCCGACCTCGTCCTGGTGTACGGGCCCGAGGACGAGCTGACCATGGAGATCGCCGAGGCGCTGGCCCTGATCCGTCTCGACCTCGACGGGTCCCAGGAGTCCTGATCCACGCCAGACAGGGACGATCGTACGAAGAGTTGGCATCAGCCGTGCCGGGCTGCGGCAGATGGTGAGGGAAGGGAAGACGATGAGCGGGAAGAAGGCTGCAGGGGGCAGCGAGAGCGTCGCGCTCCAGGTACGTCAGGTGGAGCAGGCGCTCCGGAGCGTGTACGTGGACGGGGGCCTTCTACACGTGGGCGACCTGGAGGACAAGTCGCTTCAGGAACGGGAGCCGCGCCTCCTGTCGAGGGCGCTGACGGCGCAGGCCGTGCGCATGGTCACAGGCTTCAGTCCGCAGGAAGCCGCGGACACCGTCATAGACGGCATCGCCGACCAGGGCATCGACGCGATCGCCGTGGTGGACGGCCCGGATCCCCACATCTACCTCGTTCAGGCGAAGTGGAGCCAGTACGGGAAGGCCAAGAGCGAGCGGGAGGCCGTCCTCGAACTGCTGGCAGGTCTGCGGCTCATCGATGACGAGGACTTCGCGCCGTTCAACCCCCGGGGGCGGCAGCTGGCCGAGCAGGCCAAGGCCGTCATGTCAAAGGGGCCCGTACCCGTCACGCAGGTCGTCGTACTCATGCGAACGGACGAGGTGCTTGAGGGTTTCCGTCATGCGCTGATCAACGGGGAGAAGGAGTTCAACCGGTTCGGCGAACTTCTGGACCACCAGATCATCCTGGCCCCCGATGTTTGGGCCTCGGTCCGCAACGACCTGGCTCCCAAGCCCGTCGAGCTCACCACGGTTCTCTTTCCCTGGTTCGCGGTCAATACCCCCTACGATTCCTACCAGGGCGTCGTCTCGGCGGAGCTGGTCGCGGAGTGGGCCGCACACGGTTCCAACCTGTTCAACCTCAACATCCGCAATCCGTTGGGCAGGACCTCGATCAACAACGAGCTGATCGAGACGCTCACGGAGGAGCCGGCCCACTTCCTGTACTTCAACAACGGCATCACCGTCCTGTGCGAGTCGGTCGAGAAGACGTACGCGTCGATGCGGACACCCCACGCCTCCCCGCTCACGCTCACGCTGCACAACGCCAGCGTTGTCAACGGCGCTCAGACGGTCCGGTCCGTGGCGGACGCGATCGCCGCGGACGAAGCAGCGGCATCCGCGCAGGTCCCCGTACGGATCATCGTGACGGGCAAGGCTGTCGACTTCGCCAAGCGGACAACCCAGGCCACCAACCGGCAGAACCGGGTGGAAGCGCGCGACTTCATCACGCTCGACCCTGTCCAGGCCGCCATCCTGGAGGAGATGCGGGCCGAGCTCGGACTCGACTACAGCGTCCGGCGTGGTGAACTGGACCCGCCGGAGGGCACCGGTTGCTCGGTGGTCGAGGCAGCGTGCGCCCTGGCGTGCGCGCACCCCGACAGCCAGTACGCGGCCCGTATGTCGACCACCCTCGACGTACTGTGGGAACGCGGCTCCCAGGGTATCTACGACGTGCTTTTCCGGCCCCAGCCCGGGGTGTACCTCCTGTGGAACAGCGTGCGGGTCCTGCGCGCCGTCCGCAGTGCCCTCCACGCCCTGCGCCCGCGCTACGAGGGACGGGGCGCCGCCCTCATCGACAACGGTGTGTACCTGCTTGCCCACCTGGTCTTCCAGCGCCTGGACACCGAATCCATCGACGAGCCGGACCCCCAGCTGGAATGGTCGGCCGATGCCCTCGCACGAGTGCCGGGCCTGATCAAGGAACTGCTTCCCGCCGTCGCCGCGGTCATCGATGACCTGTACGGCGAGCGATCACAGATCCGCGGCGTGTGCGCGGACGTCGCCCGCTGCCGAGAGGTGGTCGGCCGGGTCCTCGGCGGTGCCGGAGACCCGCAAGACCCGGTCGTGCGGGACAAATACCGGCGCGTCCCGGCGCAGCGCAAGCCCCGACGCCCCAACGCCGTCCACGTGCTTATCGATCAGGGGGTGCTGGAGGAGGGTGACCCGCTCACCCTGACCACCGCCTACCCGATGGAGGCGGAGGCCCTCCGGGACTGGCTCGCCCAGGACGAGAAGCGCTCCCGTGCGACCTGGGTGAAGCACCGGACCAAGCCCGTTCTGTGGGCGGCCGACGGCAAGCGTTACTCGCCCTCCGGACTGATCACTCACATGTGGAAGCTCGCGGAATGGGCGGAACAACCCGTGGCGAACCAGGGCACCGCCCGATGGGTGGCTCCTACCGGCGAGACGCTCGCCGACCTGGCCTGGCGAGTCCTCAACGGGCTCGAAGAGCCGGTATCGGGCTCCGAAGACGACTGACACGCGCGGGGCGAGGCGGGCCGCTCCTGCGGCACCCTCGCATCCGGTGAGGAGAACCACCGACCATGCCCCACCTCGCCTTCGACATCGCTTTCTGCGCGCAGCTCCCCAAACTCCAGGGGACCGTCCGGCAGGGGGTGTTTGATGCCTGGGAGAAGTTCGAACGGCTCACCCTGGAGCAGCTGTTCAAGGACCCCGGCCTGAAGCTGGAATCCCTTGAAGGGGCTCGTGACCGGCATATCCGGACCATCCGGATCGACCGGGGCACCCGTGGCGTCGTGCTCGCGCCCGACAGCGGGGACACATATGTTCTGCTGCGGGTGTTGCCGCACGACAAAGCCAACGCCTGGGCGGTCAAGCAGAAGGCGAGCATCAACACGGTCACCCGGGCCGTGGAGATCCGGGATATTGCCGTCCTGGAGGAACTCACCCCCGCCTACGAGCGGGTGGCGCCCGAACCCGCGCAGCGCCTCTTCGCCGCGCTCTCGGACGGGGACCTGGCCGCCCTGGGCATCGACGAGACCACCCTGCGCCAGGCACGGGTCCTGACCACCCTCGAACAGCTGGAAGCATTCGCGCCCTTCTTCCCCCAAGACCAGCGCGAGGTCCTGGAGTACCTCGCGGCCGGATTCACGGTGGAGGACGTGTGGCGGGACGTGGTGGCCGTCAACTTGGCCGCCACCGACAGTACGGAGCCCGTGAACCCGGCCGACTACGAGACAGCCATCCGCCACAGCCGCACCCGCATTGCGCTGGTCACCGGATCCGAAGAACTCCGCGAGATCCTCGACAAGCCCTTCGCCGCATGGCGCGTCTTCCTGCACCCCTCCCAGCACAGGGTGGCCTACCGGCCGTCATACTCGGGTCCGGCCCAAGTGACCGGGGGCCCCGGGACGGGAAAAACAGTCGTGGCCCTCCACCGCGTACGACACCTGCTCGGCCACCTCCGCGACGGCGACCGCATCCTGCTCACCACTTATACCAACGCCCTGGTGGCGGCCCTACGTGCCGGACTCACAGAGCTGGTCGACGACGAGACGCTCCGGGAGCGGGTGGACGTCCTGACCGTCGACGCGTTCGCCGGGCGCGTGGTGTCCACCTCTCGCAGGCCGTTGCGGGCCGACGAGGAAGTGAGCCGCTGGCAGCAGGCGGCCCAGGCCGCCGGCTTCGCCGGGAGCCCGCAGTTCCTCGCCCAGGAGTACAGGCACGTGGTGCTCGCCCAGAATCTCCGCACGTACGAGCAGTACGAAGCCGCCGAGCGGAGGGGACGCGGCAGTGCGCTGCCTCCTTCCGCCCGGCCTCCGGTGTGGCGGGGCGTAGAAGAGTTCACCGGTCGGCTCGCCGCCGACGGCCGCCGGACCTACCTCGGGACCTGCGCCGAGGCCGCGGAGCTGTTGGAGCGGTCCGGGCCGCGCTACCGTCACATCGTCGTCGACGAGGCCCAGGACCTGCATCCCGCCCAGTGGCGGCTCCTGCGCGCCGCCGCACCGGCCCGCCCCGACGATCTGTTCATCGCCGGCGACCCGCATCAGCGGATCTACGACAGCAAGGTTTCCCTGAAGGCTGTCGGGATCAAGGTCGCGGGCCGGTCGACGAAGATGCGGAAGAACTACCGCTCCACGCACGAGATCTTGAGCTGGTCCACGACCCTCCTGACCGGCCGGCCCTTCGCCGAGCTGGCGGACGATGCCCGCAACGAAACGCTGCTCGGTTACAGGTCCGCCCTGCACGGGAGCGGCCCCGAGATGCACGCTGCCACCTCTGTGGAAGACGAACTGGACGCACTCGTCGAGCGGGTCAAGGGGTGGCTGGACGCAGGCGTCGCCCCCGAGGACATCGGTGTGAGTACCCGCTTCAACCGCACCTGCGATCGGGCGGCCGAGCGACTGACCGTCGCTGGTATCCCTGCGCAGCGGCTGCGGGCTGACCGGCCCGCAGTGCCCACCGCGGTGAACGTGGGCACCATGCACGCGTTCAAAGGCCTGGAATACCGCTGCGTGGCAGTGGTTGGTGTCCACGACGGCGCCCTCCCCTACTCCAAGGCGGTGACGCCCGAGGAGGTCGACCGCCTGCAGCACGAGGCCGACCTCCTCGCCGAACGATGCCTGCTCTTCGTCGCCTGCACCCGGGCGCGCGACGGCCTGTATGTGTCCTGGTCAGGTGAGCCCAGTCCCTTCCTGCTTGCGGCCGGGATGTGAGGGACGGCCTGGACCGGCCCCGTAAACAGTCACAGGTGGTGTCACGACAACATGAGGAGAAGAGATGGGCGAGCTCGCGGACCGCGTGGCCCAGTTGGAAGGTGAGGTCGCGGAGGCCCAAGAGGCGCTGCGAGTCATGGAGAAGGTCGACGAAGAGATCGAATGCGCCATGGAAGAGGTCGAGAGCGTGTGCGAGGCGCTCCTTAACCTCTCAGGGGAACTCGACGGAGAGATCGCCGATCACAACTATCCAGCCGTCGAACGATGCGCCTACGAGCTATGGGGTCTGGTCGATAGCGAACAGGTTCGGCGGGCCGTCGACACAGTCGCGCTGTTGACCGCGGTTCGGGACGGAGATCCTGTCCCCGCCGCGTCCGTGGACACCCTCATCAGCCGTCTGAAGGACGTCAAGGCATCGCATCCCACACTCACTCAAGAGGCACTCGACCAGGAGGTTCAGGTGGCGACGGATCGGGCCGTCGGCATCTGGAAGAGAATCTACGACGATGGCTCATGGGACAGCGAGAACGAGCGCAAGGATCATCTTGCGGACCATCTGCGTGAGGCGAGGCAGGAAGCGATCTCCGACTGTGCCGTACGGGCGGGCCGCTTTTTGATGGAACTCTGCGAACACCTCGCGGAGACCGTGTGGCCGGAGGTCACGGATGGCCTCCGCGGAAAGGACCTCGGAAGGGTGGCGCGGGCCTTGAAGGAGGCGTCCTTGGCGGGGGAGACGGCCCCGGCGATATACAAGCTCTACGAGGCCAATCTGTCGGTGCAGTACGAGTCAGATCCCTACTCGCTCGGAGCCATGGGCGAGCAGCTGATGGCCTTCGAGTCATGGTTGGGCGTTCAGGAGAAGGGCTGATGCCACCGCCGTGAGTCCGCAGGTCGGGCTCTTCGGCAGGACGTGCTACGCGGGGCTGCGGCCAGCCGAAGCCGTGGCGGTCAGGCTGCCAGACTGCGAACTGCCGACGGAGGGGTAGGGCAGTGCGGCCCTTCATGCCACCTGGCCGTGGGTCGGCAAGAAGTGGACCGACAGCGGACGGAATCACGACCTGCGCGGCCTCAAGAGTCGCCCGCCGGGCGTGCTCGTGTTGCGAGCTCATACGGTGGGATTCCCATAGGAGGCCGGCCTGGGAGGCTCCTGCGGATGCTTCGGCGTGCGTCAAAGAATCGCACGTAGCGCTCGTAACGCCCGTAGTGCACATTGATCTTGAGCCCGATTAGTGTCACATAGGCCTCTGACCTGCAATTTTCTTCGACGTGTTTTCTATTGACCTGTTTCCGATGACGCATCACGTCGAGTGCGTGGCGCTCCTCGAGCCGGTCCGCGAGGACGCCTGACCTGCGGTCTCTTGGAGTGTGCAGGATGTGCGCCAAGCGCGTCGCGGGCGATGTCTTGGCGCATGTTCGACGCACCTGACGCACAGTTGACGCACGGGGACCGCAGGGCCGCACCCAGCCGTGCTGGATGGACAGGTATCCCGTCGGCCGCATCGCCGACCTGCGGGCCTGGACGGGGAAGTGAGCCCCGCGGAACGAGCGGCGGACGGGAAGCGCCGTGTGTGCGCTTCCCGCCCCCTTTGGCGGCGCCGTCCGGGGCCCTCACCCCGGGGCGGCGTGTGCGGGCCTCCCAACCCGCGTCGTACCAGGCCCTCAGCCCTGGTCGTAGGTGTGGAAGCCCCGGCCGCTCTTGCGGCCCAGCAGTCCGGCCTCCACCATGCGCTGGAGCAGCGGCGGCGGTGCGTAGAGCGGCTCGCGGAACTCCTCGTAGAGGGATTCCGCGATCGAGGCGACGGTGTCCAGACCGATCAGATCCGCGAGCCTGAGCGGGCCCATGGGGTGGGCGCAGCCCAGTTCCATGCCCGTGTCGATGTCGGCGGCGGTGGCGAACCCGGACTCCGCCATCCGCACGGCTGCCAGCAGATACGGGATGAGCAGGGCGTTGACGACGAAGCCCGCCCGGTTCCGGGAGTGGATCACCGTCTTGCCGAGACTCCCCGCGGCGAAGTCCTGGACGACCGACGCCGTGTGGGAGGAGGTGTGGAGGGAGGTGACGACCTCCACCAGGGGCAGCACCGGGACGGGGTTGAAGAAGTGCAGGCCCACGACGCGGTCGGCGTGGCGGGTGGCCATGCCCAGCCGCATGATCGGCAGGGAGGAGGTGTTGGTGGCCAGGACGGCCGCCGGGTCGTCGACGATCTTGTCGAGGGCGGCGAAGACCTCCACTTTGGCGCCGGGGTCCTCCACGACGGCCTCGACGACGAGCTGCCTGTCGGCGAGGTCCTCCAGGGTGCCGGTGAACACCACGCGGGCCAAGGCGTCCTGCGCGTCGGCCCGCTCCAGCTTGCCGCGCCGCACCGCGCGGTCGAGGGACGCCGCCACCCGGTCGCGCGCCGCGCGGGCCGCGATCGCGTCCACCTCGCAGACCACGGTGTCCAGGCCGGCCCGTGCGCACACCTCGGCGATGCCCGCGCCCATCTGCCCGCCGCCGACCACGCCGACGCGTCGGATGCCGCCGCTCATGACTGCTCCCCGGTCTGTCGCACGAGGTGGCGGGAGTAGGCGTCCGGGGTGAAGAACAGCGGCAACTCGCCGGTCATGGCGGTGCGTTCGAAGAGGGCGCGGGCGTCGTCGACGGACGCCCGCGGGTACCGGGCCGCAAGGGTCGCGACCTCCTCGTCCAGAAGGCGCAGGACCGCCTCCCGGTCGATGACGCGGTGGCGCAGCCACTGCCAGATCTGGACGCGGGCGATCTCGGCGGTGGCCGCGTCCTCCATGAGGCCGTCCAGCGCGACGGCTCCCCGGCCGCCCAGCCAGGCGGCGAAGTAGCCCAGCGCGACGGCGATGTTGGTACGGACGCCCTCCGGCGTGGGCAGGCCGCCGACCCGCCGCACCGAGAGCAGGTCGGCGCGCGTCACGTCCACGTCCTCGCGGGTCCGGTCGATCTGGTGGGGCCGCCGGGCAAGGACGCCGTCGAAGACCTCGCGGCAGACCGGCACGAGGGCGGGGTGGGCCACCCAGGAGCCGTCGAAGCCGTCCTCCGCCTCCCGTTCCTTGTCGAGGCGGACCGTGGCGAGCGCGGCCTCGTTCGCGGCCGGGTCCTTGCCCGGCACCTGGGCGGCCATCCCGCCGATGGCGTGGGCGCCCCGCCGGTGGCAGGTGCGGACGAGGAGTTCGGTGTACGCCCGCATGAAGGGGGCGGCCATGGTGACCTTCGCCCGGTCGGGCAGCAGGAAGTCGCTGCGGTGCCCGAACGTCTTGATCAGGCTGAACAGGTAGTCCCAGCGGCCCGCGTTGAGCCCCGCGCTGTGTTCGCGCAGTTCGTGGAGGATCTCCTCCATCTCGAATGCGGCGGTGATCGTCTCGATGAGGACGGTGGCGCGGATCGTGCCGCGGGGGATGCCGAGCAGATCCTGTGCGGCGACGAAGATGTCGTTCCACAGCCGGGCCTCGTAGCGGTTCTCCAGTTTGGGCAGGTAGAAGTACGGGCCGTACCCGGCGTCGATCTGCCGCCGCGCGCAGTGGAAGAAGTACAGGCCGAAGTCGACGAGTGCGGCGGGTACCGGCCGGCCGTCGTACTCCAGGTGCTCCTCCTCGAGATGCCAGCCGCGCGGCCGGACCATGATCGTGGCGATGTCGTCGTGGAGCCGGTAGTCCTTGCCCTCGTCCGAGGTGAAGTCGATGCGGCGCTCGATCGCGTCGAGCAGGGTGAGCTGGCCGCCGACGATGTTCTCCCACGTGGGAGCCGTGGCGTCCTCGAAGTCCGCCATCCACACGCGGGCGCCGGAGTTGAGCGCGTTGACCGCCATCCGGCGCTCGGGCGGGCCGGTGATCTCCACCCGGCGGTCGGCGAGCCCGGGAGCGGGCGGCGCGACCCGCCAGTCGGAGTCGGCGCGGACGGCGGCGGTGACCAGGGGGAAGTCGAGCGGGGAACCGCTCGCGAGCCGCAGGACCTGCCGTCGGCGCTCCTTGAGCAGCCACCGACGACGCTCACCGAAGGCCGCGGCCAGGTGCCCGACGAAGTCGAGGGCGGCGGGGGTGAGGATCTCGTCGTGACGGTCGCCAGGGGCCGCGAGGACGCGGACGCGGTGGGTCAGGGCAGTGGTGGACATCGGTTTCTCCTGCGCGAGGGAAGAGGAGGGGAGCGGGGGTCGGACGGGGACGGTCGTGCGACCCCCGCTCGGCCGAAGCGGACCGGACGGCCGCCGTGGGGCGGGCCTAGTGGAACTGCTCCTCCTCCGTGGACCCGGCCAGCGCCGTGGTCGAGGAGGCGGGGTTGACGGCGGTGGAGACCAGGTCGAAGTAGCCGGTGCCGACCTCCCGTTGGTGCTTGACCGCGGTGAACCCCTGCGCCTGCGCTGCGAACTCCCGCTCCTGCAGGTCGACATAGGCGGTCATGCCGTGCTCGGCGTAGCCGCGGGCGAGGTCGAACATGCCGTGGTTGAGGGAGTGGAACCCGGCCAGCGTGATGAACTGGAAGCGGTAGCCCATCGCTCCCAACTCCCGCTGGAACTTGGCGATCTGGTCGTCGTCCAGGGCGGCCTTCCAGTTGAAGGACGGCGAGCAGTTGTAGGCCAGCATCTGGTCGGGTACTGGGCGTGGATCGCCTCGGCGAACTCGCGGGCCTGGGCCAGGTCCGGCGTGCCGGTCTCCACCCAGATCAGGTCGGCGTAGGGAGCGTAGGCGAGACCGCGGGCGATGACCGGGGCCATGCCGTTGCGGACCCGGTAGAAGCCCTCCGCCGTGCGCTCACCGGTCACGAACTCGGCGTCGCGTTCGTCGACGTCGCTGGTCAGCAGGTTCGCGGCGAGGGCGTCGGTGCGGGCGACGATGACCGTCGGCACATCGGCGATGTCGGCGGCGAGACGGGCCGCGTTGAGGGTACGGATGTGCTGGGAGGTCGGCACGAGGACCTTGCCGCCGAGGTGGCCGCACTTCTTCTCCGAGGCGAGCTGGTCCTCGTAGTGGATGCCGGCCGCGCCCGCCGCGATCATCGCCTTGGTCAGTTCGAAGGCGTTCAGCGGTCCGCCGAAGCCGGCCTCGGCGTCGGCGACGATCGGCGCCAGCCAGTCCGTGGTGTCCCCCGCGTTCTCGGCGGTGGCGATCTGGTCGGCGCGCAGGAGGGCGTTGTTGATCCGGCGCACCACCTGGGGAACGGAGTTGGCCGGGTAGAGGCTCTGGTCGGGGTAGGTGTGACCGGCCTGGTTGGCGTCGGCGGCGACCTGCCATCCGGACAGGTAGATGGCCTGAAGCCCCGCCTTGACCTGCTGGACGGCCTGACCGCCGGTCAGCGCGCCCAGCGCGTGGATGTAGTCCTGCTCGTGCAACTGCCGCCACAACCGGTCGGCGCCGCGCCGGGCCAGGGTGTGCTCCTCGCGGACACTGCCGGAGAGCCGTACGACGTCCTCGGCACTGTAGGTGCGCTCGACGCCCTGCCACCGGGGGGCGGTGGCCCAGCGCCGCGCCAGTTCCTCGGCCGCCTGCGTCCGCTTGGCCTCTGCCATGACTGTCACGTCTCCTCCGTCTGTGCTGGCTGCCAACCCCGCGGTCCGAATGAACAGAGGTGGCACTGCGTGTCATCGTTGGGCGGCCCGCCGTCGCCGTGGAGGGACGAAGCCGAGCAATGCCTCGTACGGGCCGCCACCGCTGCCGGGTCTCCGACGTCAAGGCAGGAGCCGTGCCCGGGTTTCGGTCGGTGCCCGTCGGGGTCCGGCGGGCCGCACTACGACCTTGGCACTGGCACTGAGTGCCAACAACCGTGGATCGATGCCAACTTCTGCGAATCTTCCCGCCGTGTTTTGCCAATCTTGCGAAGGTCCCGGCGCAAGGTGCGTCCCGTACGCTGACGGGATCGGAATCCGGTGGGGAGGAGCGATCGGTGAGCAAGACGTACGCGGGGGCGAGGCTGCGGCGACTGCGTGAGGACCGTCGGATGAGCCAGGCCGAACTCGCCCGCGTGCTGGGCATCTCACCGAGCTATCTGAACCAGATGGAGCACGACTCCCGTCCGCTCACCGTCCCCGTCCTGCTCCGGCTGACCGAGGCGTTCGGCGTCGACCCGGGGTTCTTCTCCGAGCGCGACACGACCCGGCTGGTCGCGGACCTGCGTGAAGCACTGGCAGGGGAGCTGTCCGAGGCCAGGGTCGCGGCCGCCGACCTGGCCGACCTCGCCGCGCGGATGCCCGCCGTCGCCCAGGTCCTGCTGGACCTCGGCCGCCGCAACCAGCTGCTGTCCGAGCGCCTGGCCGGGGCCGCGGACGGCAGGGACGGCGACCGGCTCACCGCCTTCTCACCGCATGAGGAGGTCCGTGACTTCTTCTACCACCGCCAGAACTACCTCCACGACAGCGACCTCGCGGCCGAGCGACTCGCCGGGGAGATCGGTATCCGGCCGGGCGAGGTGATCGGGGCTCTGACGGCGCGGCTCAACGAGGCCCATGGCATCCGGCTCGCCGCCGAGCCCGGCGAACTGCTGCACCGCTACGACGAGAGAAGCCGCACCCTCCATCTGTCCCCGCGGCTACGACCCGGTCAGCGTGCCTTCCGCATGGCGACCCAACTCGCCCTGCTGGAACACCGCGAGGACCTCGACCGACAGGCGGCCGAGGACTTCGAGCCCGGCTCGCCCACCCACGCGCTGGCCCGCATCGGCATCGCCCACTACTTCGCCGCCGCGCTGATCCTGCCGTACACCGCGTTCCACGCGGCCGCCGAAGAGGCGCGCTACGACATCGAACGCCTCACCGACCACTACGGCCTCGGCTACGAGACCGTCTGCCACCGCCTGAGCACCCTCCAGCGCCCGCGGCTGCGCGGGGTGCCGTTCTCCTTCGTCCGCGTCGACCGGGCCGGGAACCTCTCCAAACGCCAGTCGGCCAGCGGCTTCCCCTTCTCCCGGGCCGGCGGCACCTGCCCGCTGTGGAACGTCTACGAGGCGTTCGCCGCCCCCGGCCGCATCCACGTGCAGATCGCCGAAATGCCCGACAGGCAGCGTTACTTGTGGACCGCCCGCGCGGTCACCCGTCGTCGCGGCGGCTGGGGCGAACCCGGCAGGACCTACGCCATCGGCCTCGGCTGCGAACTCCGCCACGCCCACCGGCTTGTCTACTCCGACGGCCTCGACCTCGCCAACGCCTCCTCCGCGACCCCGATCGGCATGGGCTGCCGGGTCTGCGAACGCCTCGGCTGCTCCCAACGGGCCGTGCCACCGCTGGGGCGTTCCCTGCTCATCGACCAGAACAGCAGCCCGTTCGTGCCCTACCCCGTCGAGGACGGCGGAGCCGCGTGACCCTACCGCGCGCTCCGAGGCACCGGCCGAACTGCGCCGGAGTCCGGCCGGGCGGGGGAGAGGCGGGGCGGACGCATGGGCGCCTCGAAAGGGTGGGTCACCAAGCTGGTCCCCTCCGACGGAAAGCACGCATCCCCACTCGGTGAACCCATGCGGTCACAGCACCGGCCCCCGGAGCACCCAAACAGCGCCCCCTAAACCTCAGCAGAAGCCTTCCGCTGCTCCTCCGCCCGCGGGGCGGATCGCTCGGTGGGGTGGGGCTGGCGCAGGGCTTGGCCGAAGGTGGCTGCGTAGGGGTGGGGGTTGGTGCGCGGGTAGGCGTAGGTCAGGACGGCGGGCGGGGCGCCGGTCAGGGGGAGGTACAGGATGTCCGGGTCCGGGTGCTGCGCGGCCACCGAGACCGGGTGCACGCCGACCCCGCGGCGGCCCGCCACGGCATGCAGGTACTCCTCGATGTTGGAGGTCTCCGCGCCGATCTCGGGGGTCGCGTCGGCCGGCCAGTCCTGGGCGCTGAGCGTGCCGCTGACGGTGTTGACGATGAGGCAGCGGCGGCCGAGGTCGCGCCAGGTGACCCGCTCGCGCACCGCGAGCGTGGAGGTGCGGGCGACCGCCGCGATGTGCGGCTCGCGCAGGATCTCGGTGGTGACCAGACGCGGATCGCGGACGGTCCCCCACAGCAGGGCCGCGTCGACCGCGCCCTCGCGCAGGCCGGCGGTGCGGTCGTCCCTGCGTACGGTCTGCACGAGGACGAGGTGCCGCTCCTCCAGCGTGGCCTGCGCCTGGCGGCCACGCTGGAGGGGGTAGCCCCACGCATAGCCGAGCCGCAGCGAGGGCTGCGGCTCGGGAGGCTGGAGCGCCGACTCCAGCTGCGGCAGCAGGACTTGGAGATCGGCGCGCAGCCGGTGCCCCTCCGCGGTCAGGCGGGGGTGGCGGGTGCTGCGGTCCACCAGCTCGCGGCCCAGCACGGCCTCCAGTCGCTGGATGTGCCGGCTGAGCGTGGGCTGGGACATACCGAGGCGGTCGGCGGCCCAGGTGAAGTGCTGCTCCTCGGCCAGGGTGAGGAAGCATTGCAGATGACGCAGCCCGATATCCATGAGGGCAATGCTAGCCAACCATGGCCATTTGCCCAGGTCAGGGGGTTGTGACCGCGCTCTCTGCCCGCCGGACGGCACCCCGTACGACGGTCAGGTGCAGCACGAGGGCGACCACGGTGAGCGCACCCGTGTAGTACGGCAGCGCGCCCGGGGCCGCGCCGAGGCCCAGCACCAGGCCGCCCAGCGCGGACCCGATGCCGCTGCCGAGGTAGACGGCGGAGCTGTTCAGCGAGACGGCGACGGTGGCCTGTTCGGGCTGGGCCGCGATCAGCTGGTGCTGCTGCGGCACCTGCACCGCCCAGCCGGCCGCACCCCAGATCACGAGCGGCACGACCGCCAGCGCCGCGGCCGTGTGAGCGGCGGTCGGCAGCGCGAACTGGCTGGCCACGATGAGCACCAGGATCCAGGTGACCGCGGCGAACGGACGGCGGGTGCGGTCCACGACGCGGCCGATCAGAAGGCTGCCGACGATGCCGCCCGCGCCCCAGGCCCACATCGCCCAGACCGTCTGGTGGGTGTGGGCGGCGTCGAGGAGGAACTCGGCGAGGTAGGTGTACAGGCCCAGGCTGGCGATGCCGCCGAGCAGCGAGACGGAGACGATGCCCGCGACCCGGCCGCTGGCGAGGGCGCGCACCCGGCGGCCCAGCGGCGGCGGGGGGCTCACCTCGATCTTCGGCAGGCGCACGATGCCGATCAGCGCGACCACGCCCAGCGCCGTGATCAGCCACAGCGTGCCGCGCCACCCGATGTGCGAGGCGAGGAGCATGCCGACCGGGACACCGATGACGGTGCCGATGCTCAGGCCGCCCATGACGGTGGCCAGGGCGCGGCCACGCCGTTCCGGAGTGGTGAGCCCCGCCGCCGTGGCCGCGGCTATGGGCGAGTAGACGCCCGCGCCGACGCCCGCCACCGCGCGCGCCACCAGGAGGACCGGCAGCGTCGGGGCGAGCGCGGTCAGCGCGTTGCCGATGGTGAAGACCACCAGCGCCACGCCGAGCACCACCTTCGCCGACCGCTTGGCCAGCAGGGTGGCGAAGACGGGCCCGCCCAGCGCGTAGCAGAGCGTGAAGACGGTGACCATCTGCCCGGCCGACGACGCCGAGATGCTCAGGTCATCCGACACGTGCGGCAGCAGCCCCGCCATCACGTAGGCGTCCACGCCCAGCGCGAACGTGCCCAGCGCGAGCAGCGGGATGAACCTGCCGCGTCCGTCCTGTGCCTGGGGAGGTGCGGTTGTCTGTATGGCGCTCATCCGAGGCGCTCCAAGTCCGTTTCGGTGCTGATCTGCCGGCCGTCGGGGAAGTAGCCGACCGGCCCGGTCAACTGGGCGGTCTGTTCGATCTCGTTGAGCAGGAGCTGAAGGCGGACCGACTCCTCGATCCCGGCGAACGGCACCACCGGCGGCTGCCGGTCGTGGGCGAACCGCACGGCGTCCGCGACGACGCGACGCAGCCCGACGATGGTGTCGAGCCCTTCGGGAACCGGATCGCTGCGGGTGTCCACCGAGCAGAGCGTCTCCTCGCGCCCGTCGACGACCCGCCAGATCCGCAACTGGTCGGCGTCCCACGTGGGGTTGGAGTACTCCGCGGCGGCGTACACCAGGCCGCCGTCGGCGTCGCGGAAGGTGCAGTCGATCGTGCGCTGCCGGGTGACGTTGACGAAGCTGCTGTAGCAGCTCACCACCGCGTCGCCGAGCTGGGCCGTCAGGGCCACGCTGTCCAGGACGTCGGGTCCGGAGACCGAGTAGTCGGAGCAGACGCCGACGGCGTCGCGCAGCCGCAGCCGCTCGCCGTCCAGGGCGAGTCGCTGCACCAGGTCCAGGGAGTGGATGACCTCGCTCGTGACCCCGACCGTGGGCCGGTGGTCGTTGATGCGGTTCTTGCCCCAAGTGGCGTGTGCCCGCACCAGGTTGAGCCGGTGGCGGTGCACGTACGCGTGGAGGGCCGTGCTCGCCTCCGAGTACCGCCCCACCAGGTCCACGGCGAACCCGGAGACCTCGCTCATGGCCGAAGCCACCGCGTCCAGGTCGTCGTGGACGGAGGTGAGGGGCTTCTCGGCCAGCACGAAGCCCCGGTAGCCCGCCATGCGCGTCAGGATCTCGGCGTGCGCCGAGTCCGTCACCGCGACGATGACGAGATCGGGCGAGAAGGCCTCCAGAGCCCCCTCCACGGTGGCGAAGTACGGGACGTCCTCGACCGTACGGTGGCGTGCGTGGTAGGCGATCTCGATGTCGAGACCGAGTTCCCGCGGGCCGGAGAGGCTGCGCAGCGCGGTCAGGAACCGCGTGCCGGCGTAGCCCATGCCCGCGATCAGTACCTTGACGGTGTCCATGGGGGTCAGCCCTTCCGACTCGTGGTGACCGGTTGGTGGTAGAGGCCCTCGCCGGTGGGGAGCCAGCCCGCGCGGCGGTGGAAGTCCACGGCGCCGCTCGCGCTCTGCATCAGGGCGACGTCCGCGCCGCGGGTGAGCGCCCAGTCGAAGAGGTGGTCGACCACCGTGGTGCCGAGGCCCTGGCCCCGGTCGCGCGGATCGGTGACGAGGGACTGCATCCACGCCACCCGGCCGCTGGGGTACGCGGGCGAGGGAGGACGCTGGTCGATGACGGCGATCGCGCAGGCCCGCAGGCGGCCCGGGCCGGGGGCGACCGCCACGCACACGTCGGCGTCGTGGGGCAGCGCCTTGGCCAGCCAGGCCCGGTAGCCCGTCCGCCAGGCTTCGCGTGCCTGCGGGGTCGCCGCGGTGTAGGGGAGCGCCGCAGAGGCGGTGTCGTCCTCGCCGTCCAGCAAGTAGGCGCGCAGGCGGACGAGTTCGTCGATGTCCGCCGGCTCGGCCTGGCGGACGACGGAGGTGGCCGCTGTCGTCACGCGGTCCTCCCGTGCAGGCCGAAGTGCGTGAAGACCTCGTCCAGGGCGGCCACCAGGTGGGCGATGTCCTCGTCGGAGTGGTTCGGCGTGACGTTGACACGGAACCGCTCGGTCCCGGCCGGAACGGTCGGCGAGTTGATCGGCTGGAGGTAGACGCCGTGCACCTCCAGCAGCCGGGCGGCGGACCGCTTGCACAGCTCGGAGTCCCCGATCAGGACCGGCAGGACGTGCGTGGTGCTCTGCGGCATCACCTGGATCCCGGCCGCCTCCAGGGCCGTGCGCAGCTGGGCGGTCTTGCGCTGGAGCGCGTCCCGCTCGGCGGTGGAGGTCTTCAGGTGCTCCACGCTGGCGTGGCAGGCCGCCACGACGGCGGGCGGCAGGGAGGTGGTGAAGATGAAGCCCGAGGCGAAGCTGCGGATCGTGTCGACCAGGGTGGTCGAACCGGTGATGTACCCGCCGATGACACCGATGCCCTTGGCCATCGTGCCCTGGATGATGTCGACGAAATGATCGACGTTCAGCTCCGCCGCGATGCCCGCGCCCCGCGGGCCGTACATTCCGATCGCGTGCACTTCGTCGAGATAGGTGAGCGCGTTGTACTCGTGCGCGACCTTGACGATCCGCTCGATGGGGGCGACGTCGCCGTCCATCGAGTACACGGACTCGAACACGACGATCTTCGGGCGGTCCAGCGGCTGCGCGGCGAGGATCTCTTCCAGGTGGTCCACGTCGTTGTGACGGAATACCCGGCGCTCGGCCTTGGTGCTGCAGATTCCGTTGATGATCGAAGCGTGGTTCAGCTCGTCCGAGAGAATGATGGGATCGGGCAGCAGGCGCAGAAGGCACTGCAGCGTCGCATCGTTCGAGCCGTATCCCGTGGGAAAGACCAGAGCGGCTTCCTTCCCGTGCCACTCGGCGAGCGAGGCCTCAAGTGCGGCGTAGTGGCTGTGAGTTCCGCCGATGTTCCGCGAGCCGCCGGACCCGGCACCATACGCGTCGATCGCCCGGTGCATCGCCCCCACGACCTTGGGGTGCTGCGACATGCCCAGGTAGTCGTTGCTGCACCAGACGGTCACCTGCTGATCGCGTCCGTCGGCGGTGCGGTGCATCGCCTTCGGGTAGGCGTTCGCCTGACGATTGATTTCGACGAACGATCTGTACTGGCCGTCACGTCTCAACTTGTCGAGTTTTTCCGACAGGAATTGCTCGTACATTCCATCCCCCTGTAACCAGCATGCGCCGTTGGTCGCACGCGATCTGTAAACGAGGGAATTACATACAGCGAGCACCCTCCCCGCAAACCGCCCGCCCGCATCTCTGATGCATCCCCTGCATGCCCCCAGGTCACCGCTGCGAACGGCCGGGCTTGAGACGCCAGTCACACCGTGGGAGGTGAATTTCTTGTTACGGCTGGGGGGTGGTGGGGGAATGGGGCATTCGGGGAGGGCTGCCGGACAACTCGGGTTCAGTTAAAGGGAGTTAGGAGCGGCATAGGGGAAATATGCAGGACCGTTGCGCATATTGTGCGGCTGGACTGGAGGACGGGGGTATGCCCGTGGTCCGAGGCCGGTTCAGGCGCGCCGCGCCGCCCACACCGTCCGTTCCGTGCGTACCGCCAAGTCCTCGCGGCGCAGGATGCTGTGGGGGCCTTCGGGGTCGAGGAGGTGGTCCAGGGCGGTGATGTCCTCGGGCGGCAAGGTCTCGGTGACGGTGGCGCGCAGGCGCTGGAGGCTGTGGAGGGCGTACCGGCCGATCGCCTCGCTGTGCGAGCCGGGCAGATCCACCTTGATCGTGCGTTCCTCCTCGACGGTGAACCCGGCCGCGGTCAGCCTCGGGCCCCAGTCCGCGCCGCGGTGCGGCAGGTGCTCGGCATGGTGGCGGGCGCTCGCGGTGTGGCAGCGCTCCTCCAGGCCGGGCCGCTCCTGAGGAGCGTCGGCGGGAAGGAAGCGGGGGAAGCCCGCCAGTTCCACGACGGCGAACAGCCCTCCCGGCACGAGCAGATCGCGCACCTGGCGCAGGGTGCGCCCGGGGTCGGCCATGTGGTGCAGCGAGGCCGAAGCCCAGACGAGTTCGGGCGTGCCCAGTTCGGGCCACTCCGCGTCGAGGTCGGCCTGGACCGTACGCACCCGGTCGGTCACGCCCAGGGCCTCGGCCTTCTCGCGCAGCCGGCGCAGATGGGCGGCCGAGGAGTCGACGGCGATCACCTCGGCCTCGGGGAAGCGTGCGAGCAGCGCGAACGTGCCGGTCCCGGTGCCGCACCCCAGGTCCACGATGTGACGCGGGGCGGCGCTGACGGGCAGCGACGCGGTGATGGCGGCGGTGTGCTCGGCCAGCACCTCCGCGTCCAGGTCGAGGATCTCGGCCTGGCTGTGGGCCTCGGTCTCGTGGGCGGATCCGTCACCGTGGCGGTGGCCGTCGGTCACGGTTTCCTGCCCAGGGCTGGGGTGCTTGTCGGCCTCCTGTCGGGAGTCGTGGTGGTGGGCATGGCCTTCGGCTCCCGGTTCGGGTCCGTGGTGATGTGCTGCCTGCGGGGATGAGTGGGTCATGACGCCCACGCTAAGCGCGCGTTGCGCAACCGGCATCGCTTCTTGCGGGATGCGCAAGGCGAGAGTGGTTCGAGCTGCCGAACGCGCAAGTCAGGGCCCTGTTCGTCCCTGGCCCAGCACGAACGGATCGGGGCCCTCAGGGGCGACGCTTCTCGCCTCCGTCGTCCGGGCGCTGGTGGCCGCGGCGGGCATCGCGGTCGAAGATGCCGAGAACCTCGCACGGCCCGCCCTCCGCGCCGATGGCGTGCGGCAGCATCGTCGGGAACTCCGCGGCCTGATTGGTCTCGATGCGGAAGCGGCGGTTGCCGAGCAGCAGCACCGCGGTGCCGGACAGGACGACCAGCCATTCGCGGCCCGGGTGCGCGCGCATGCGGGAGGGGCTGTCGGGCGGCGGCTCGGTCATGCGCTGGCGGATGACCGTCATGCCGGGGTCGGCCTTGACGGGCCAGCGCAGCTGGCCCCGGGAGGCGTCGATCGTCGGGCTGGAGACGACGTCGTCCTCCGCGGTCTCCACCAACTGGTCGAGCGTCGTGTCCAGGGCGCGGGCGAGCGTGACGAGGCTGTCCAGGGCGAGGCGCCGCTGCCCGTTCTCGATGCGGCTGAGCGTGGACTGACTGAGCTTGGCCCGCCCGGCCAACTCGTCGAGCGACCAGCCCTGCGCCAGGCGCAGGGCACGGATCCGTTTGCGTACGAGACTGTCGAGGTCGCCGTCACTTTGCGTCATGGGCAACACCGTATGCCGCGGCCGCAAGAGGGGCATGCGGGCTCCCGCGGCGGTGCTGCCCCTGGAGTGCCGGGCGTGCCGGGCGTCCGTAGCTTCCGCTGGCGATGGTCGACAGGGGGGCGGAGGCTGCGCTCTTCTGGCGAATCGGGACGCGCGGGGGCCCATGCGTCCACCACGATCCCGCGACGGGCGACCGATGGGGACCCTCAACCTGCCTGACCTGGCGCGAAGTTGAGGAAAACCCCCTCGCCTTGCCTTCTCTGGCGCGCCCCGTTGCACGGCTGAACGGCACCTCCGTCCGCCCGGCAACCCCTCGCCCCCCGTCCCCGTACCCGAGCAACCGCCCACGCATCGACCGGAATTCGCCCCCTGCGGCGACCGAGGCCTCCCTCCTGACCTGCGTCGTTCCGCAGGGAGGAGGGCGCACGGGGGCGCGACCCCTCTTCTGTTCGTGGCGTGTGCATGCCATCATGCGATCCGACCCGTCTGTCCGCATCGGCTGAGCCCCCCCAGTACGACCCTCCGCACCCCCGGAGGGCCCTCCGCCGCTGTTCAGGCGCGAGCCGCCGTCGCGAGCCGCGAGGCCTCCCCGCACAAGGCCCACCCGCACCAACAAGGCCTCCGGCTCACGGAGCACGGCGTCGGCTCGCGGCGTGTGCGCGAGGTCCGCCGGGTCGGCTCCTTGGCCCCGCGCGCCCCGTACCCCCCACGGAAGGCCCGCTCATGTCCCGCAGACGTCTCGCGCTCATGGCCGCCGGAGCCCTCGTCCTGGCCGCCGCCGCGCTTCCCCCGTCCTCCGTGGCCACGGCCGACACCCCCGGCCCGCGCGCCACCGCCCCCAGCCCGCTCGTCACCTACCGTGTGCCGATCCGGCACGCCGAGGACGCGCAGACCCTCGTCGCCGCCGGGTACGACCTCCTGGAGCGGCGCCAGGGCAACGACCTGTTCGTGCTGGGGGATTCGGCGACCGTCGCGTCGCTGCGGCGTCTCGGGTTCAGCCCGGTCGCCGTCAAGGCCCAGCCCCGCCCGGTGCCCGGCGCCGTGCGGCCCGCGGCCGGTACCACCTACTACGGCGGCTACCACACGGTCGACGGGCACTACGCCCACCTCGACCAAGTCGCCTCCCAGCACCCCGACCTGGCCACCGTCGTCACCTACGGGCAGTCCTGGCGGAAGAAGAACGGAGCGGGCGGGCGGGACCTCAAGGCCATCTGCGTCACCAGGATGCGGCAGGGCGACTGCGCGCCGAATCCGAACTCCGCCAAACCCCGCTTCTTCCTGATGAGCCAGATCCACGCCCGCGAGATCACCACCGGCGAGGTCACCTGGCGGTGGATCGACGAGCTGACCTCGCAGTACGGCAAGGACCCCGACATCACCCGGCTCATGGACACGACCGAGATGTGGGTCGTGCCGATCGCCAACCCGGACGGTGTCGACATCGTGGCCTCGGGCGGCGACAACCCCGTCCTCCAGCGCAAGAACGCCGACAACTCCCACGGCGCGTCCTGCGGCTGGAGCGGCCGCATCGGCGTCGACCTCAACCGCAACGCCGGTACGCATTGGGGCGGTCTCGGCACCTCACGGCAGCCCTGCGCCGAGCAGTACCTCGGCCCGGCCGCCGACTCCGAGCCGGAGAACTCCGCCCTGGAAGGCCTCTTCCGGCAGCTGTATCCGGCGGTGCGCACCGGCACCGGGAACGGCGACCCCGCGCCCGCCGACGCCCGGGGCATGATGATCAGCCTCCACAGCGACGCGAGCATGGTGCTGCTGCCCTGGGAGTTCGACCACACCGTGCACACCGGGAACGACGCCGCGCTGCGCGCCCTCGCGGACCGGATGGGTTCGATGACCGGCTATCAGTCGGGGCAGGCCGGCGAGATCCTGTACGACGCGTCCGGCGGCACCGACGACTGGACCTTCGACAAGCTGGGCCTCGCCAGCTTCACCATCGAGATCGGCGACAGCGACGGCCAGGGCTGCGACGGCTTCACCCCGCCGTACTCCTGCCAGGACGGTTACTTCTGGCCCAAGCTGAAGCCCGCCCTCCTGTACGCCGCCCAGCACGCCGCGGCGCCTTACCGGACCGCCCCGGCCGCCGGACGCTGAGGGCCTCGCCACACGCGAAGGGGGCAACTCCCTTGAGCTGCCCCTTGGTTGGGACGGGTGCCGCGTCGGCGCCCCCGCGCAGTGGCCCGGGCCGGCCTGGAGCGGCCGGCCCGGGCCGGACGATCAGACGAGGTCGAACCGGTCCAGGTTCATGACCTTGTCCCACGCCGCGACGAAGTCGCGCACGAACTTCTCCTTCGCGTCGTCGCTCGCGTACACCTCGGAGAGCGCGCGCAGCTCCGAGTTGGACCCGAAGACCAGGTCGGCACGGGTGCCGGTCCAGCGGACCGGGCCCGAGGCGCCGTCACGGCCCTCGAAGGTGCTCTCGTCCGCCGACGTCGCCTTCCACGTCGTGCCCATGTCGAGCAGGTTGACGAAGAAGTCGTTGGTCAGCGTGCCCGGGCGGTCGGTGAGGACGCCGAACGAGGACTGCTGGTAGTTCGCGCCCAGCACGCGCAGACCGCCGACGAGGACCGTCATCTCGGGGGCGCTCAGCGTCAGCAGGTTCGCCTTGTCGAGCAGCAGGTACTCGGCCGGGAGGCGGTTGCCCTTGCCGAGGTAGTTGCGGAAGCCGTCGGCCGTCGGCTCCAGCGCGGCGAACGACTCCACGTCCGTCTGCTCCTGCGAGGCGTCCACCCGGCCCGGCGTGAACGGGACCTCGACGGGGGTGCCGGCGTCCTGGGCGGCCTTCTCGACACCCGCGGCACCGGCCAGCACGATCAGGTCGGCCAGCGAGATCTGCTTGCCGCCGGACTGCGCCGAGTTGAAGGACGTACGGACGCCTTCGAGGGTGCGCAGGACCGTCGCCAGCTCGTCGGGCTCGTTGACCTCCCAGCCGCTCTGGGGCTGGAGCCGGATGCGCGCGCCGTTGGCGCCGCCGCGCTTGTCACTGCCGCGGAACGACGAGGCGGACGCCCACGCCGTCGACACGAGCTGCGACACCGTGAGGCCCGACGCGAGGACCTGCTCCTTGAGGGACGCGATGTCCTGCGCGTCCACGAGCTCGTAGGTGCGTGCCGGCAGCGGGTCCTGCCACAGCAGCTCCTCGGAGGGCACCTCCGGGCCGAGGTAGCGCACGACCGGGCCCATGTCGCGGTGGGTCAGCTTGAACCAGGCGCGGGCGAAGGCGTCGGCGAACGCCTCCGGGTTCTCCAGGAAGCGGCGCGAGATCTGCTCGTAGGCCGGGTCGAAGCGGAGCGAGAGGTCGGTCGTCAGCATCGTCGGGGCGTGCGACTTCGACGCGTCGAACGCGTCCGGCACGGTGCCCGCGCCCGCGCCGTCCTTCGGCCGCCACTGGTGGGCGCCCGCGGGGCTCTTGAACAGCTCCCACTCGTAGCCGAAGAGGATCTCGAAGAAGCTGTTGTCCCAGGCGGTCGGCGTGTTCGTCCAGATGCCCTCGAGGCCGCTGGTGATCGCGTCGGGGCCCACACCGGTGCCGTGGCTGTTCTTCCAGCCGAGGCCCTGCTGCTCCAGGGACGCGGCCTCGGGGTCGTTGCCGACCGCCTCCGAGGGGCCCGCGCCGTGCGTCTTGCCGAAGGTGTGGCCGCCCGCGATCAGGGCGACGGTCTCCTCGTCGTTCATCGCCATCCGGCGGAACGTCTCGCGGATGTCCCGCGCGGCCGCGATGGGGTCCGGGTTGCCGTTGGGGCCCTCGGGGTTGACGTAGATGAGACCCATCTGGACCGCGCCGAGCGGGTTCTCCAGCTCGCGGTCGCCGGTGTAGCGCTCGTCGTCGAGCCAGTTGGTCTCGGGGCCCCAGTACACGTCCTCGTCGGGCTCCCACACATCGGCGCGGCCGCCGCCGAAGCCGAACGTCTTGAAGCCCATCGTCTCCAGGGCCACGTTGCCGGTGAGCACCATGAGGTCGGCCCACGAGATGTTCTTGCCGTACTTCTTCTTCACCGGCCACAGCAGACGGCGGGCCTTGTCGAGGCTCACGTTGTCCGGCCAGCTGTTGAGGGGGGCGAAGCGCTGCTGCCCGGCGCCGGCGCCGCCGCGCCCGTCGCTGATGCGGTACGTGCCCGCGCTGTGCCACGCCATCCGGATCATCAGCGGGCCGTAGTTGCCGAAGTCGGCCGGCCACCAGTCCTGCGAGGTCGTGAGCACCTCCGCGATGTCCCGCTTCACGGCCGGCAGGTCGAGGGCCTTGAACGCCTCGGCGTAGTCGAACTCCTCACCGAGCGGGTTGGCCACGGCCGGGTTCTTGGCGAGGATCTTCAGATTGAGCCGCTCCGGCCACCACTGGCGGTTTCCGCCGCCCTGCGTCGGGTGCGGGGCGCGCTCGTGCGCGACCGGGCAGCCGCCACCTGTGCCCTCCGTCTTGGGGTCGGTGACGATTGCATCGGGGTTCTCGGACATGGCAATCCTTCTTGGCTCGGTGGATCACGGTGCTCAGGAACTACGGGCGGTGGAACGGCCGGGGCGCGGGCTCCGGCGGGTGGCCTCGGCCTCGTTACGATCGCGAAGCCGGGGCGGAGGGTGGCGGGGCCGGATCGGGGCCCCCGCCGCGAGGGCCGGTCACGACGGGCCACGCCACGCCACGGGCCGCACTGGACGGGGTGGACAAGTAGTGGGCCGCGCAGACGACTTGGCAGGACAATACGGCCCACACGATCACGCACCCCGGAAGGCGTCGCGGCGACGGCGGGGCGGTCGCCCGCCCGGGCGGTCTCCACCACTGCGACGAGGGCGGCGGCACGCACCCGCGGGCCGGCACCCCGCGCCTTCGCGGCGGCGATCCCCCATGACGTCTCTGTCTCCCGGATGGGTCGGAGTCTTGTTGCGGGTGGGTTCGGAGTTCTTCCTGTCCCTAGGCTAACGCCGATATCGATCCTACGATGGACCAAATCCAAGTCAAGAAGTACACCAAATCCATATCCCCTCGGATCGCGCGGCGGCCCCTCGCGGACACGCCGCGCAGTCCGCCGAACCCGAAGCGTGGACAGGTGAACCGGTATGAGTGACCTGCTCGAACGGCTGCGAGGGCGCGGCTGGCGGATGACGTCCCAGCGGCGCGTCGTGGCGGAGGTCCTGGACGGCGGCGACCACGTCCACCTGACCGCCGACGAGGTCCACGTCCGCGCCGCCAGACTGCTGCCCGAGATCTCCCGGGCGACCGTCTACAACACGCTCGGGGAGCTGGTCTCGCTCGGCGAGGTCATGGAGGTCTCCACCGACGGCCGCGCCAAGCGCTACGACCCCCACGCGCACCGGCCGCACCAGCACCTGGTCTGCTCCCGCTGCGGCACCATCCGTGACGTCCACCCCACCGGCGACCCGCTCGCCGACCTCCCGGCGGAAGAACGGTTCGGATTCACCCTCTCCCGCGCCGAGATCACCTACCGCGGACTCTGCCCCTCCTGCGCCTGAACGCGCCCGGCCCGCCCGGGCCGACACCCGGCGTCACCCATGAAATGAGTCATAGCCGACACCCCCGCGGCCGTGTCGAAGTTGGGCTGAACGGGTGAGCGGCGTCATCATGGCCGGATGCAGATACAGCACGTGGGCGAGGTGGTCCGGTGAGCAGGTACGACGTCACCGACGAACAGTGGGAGGGGCTCGCCCAGGTCGTTCCGCTGCGCGGTCGCAACGAATGGCCGTCCAGAGTCGACCACCAGACCATTCCCGGCGACTACGCGACCGTCGAACAGCGGCGCTTCGTCGTCCTGAGGGTGCAGATCTTCGCGGACGCCCGCGAGGTCGCCGAATACCTCATCGCACAGATCCCGGTCCTCCTCGACCTGACCGGCGCCGACCCCGAAGTGGCCAAGCGGATCCTCGACTTCAGCACCGGCGTCGTCTTCGGCCTCGGCAGCGGAATGCACCGCGTCGACCGCAACGTCTTCCTGCTCGCCCCGGCCGGCACCGAAGTGGAAGGCATCGCAGCGGCGGCCGTCCCGCACCCCTGACCCCAGCCCCTCGCCCCACCCGCCCCGCCCAGGACCGTCCCGCAGCGCTGAGCCGTCCCTCATTAGTAGGAAGGTCAACGAGGCGGAACGGTTCGTCAGTTTGCGGCTGCGTACGGTCCCAGCCATGACCACCGCGACCACCCCCCGTGACCGAACCGACCAGCCCGATCGACCCACCGTCACCGAACTGCGGCTCTCCGCCTTCCGCACCCACCGCGGCGCGGCCATCCCGCTCGGCCCGCTCACCCTGGTCACCGGGCCGAGCGGCAGCGGCAAGACGAGCATCCTCGAAGCGTTCGAAGCCCTCGCCCGACTCGGCTCGGGAGCGCCGCTGGCAAGCGTGTTCCGCGACCCCGCGAGCTGCGTGCCCGAACGCGCCGACGCCGACGCCCAGGGCCGCCGCGGCTTCCGCATCGGCTGCACCGTCGACGGCCCCGCGGGCCCCGTCCGCCTCGACCTCGCCGTCCAGGCCGAACCGGAACTCCGCGTCGTCGGCGAGCGTTTGACCAGCGAAGGCCAGACCCTCCTCAGCACCGCCCTGCGCGACCCCAGCCGCTCCACCGTCCAGGCGGCCTGGCACACCGCCGGCGCGGTCCCCGTCACGCGCGCGCCGCTCCCCGACGACCGGCTCGGCACCGCGCTGCTGCCCCTGCGCGTCGCGGGCAAGACGCCGGGACAGCTGCGCGTCCTGGCCGCCGCCGAACAAGTCGTCGTCGCCCTGCGCTCGGTGTTCCCCTGCGACCCCCAGCCCCGGCGCATGCGCGAACCCGTCGCCCCCACCCGGACGAGCGGCGGCGGCCGGCTGCGGCGCGACTGCGACAACCTCGCCGAAGTCCTCCTGCGCACCCGCACCGAATGCGGCATCCGCCACGGCCGCCTCGTCGCCGCCGCCCGCGCCGGCTGCACGGGCCCCGTCACCGGACTCACCACCGAGGCACTCGCCGACGGCACGTTACGAGCCGTCCTCGCCCGCGGCGGCACCCGAAGCGGAACCCCCGTCGACCGGCTCGGCGAAGGCGAACTGCGTTACCTCGCCCTCGCCCTCGTCCTGCTCACCGGACCCGGCGTCCTCGCCGTCGACACCGTCGCCGAGGTGCCCCCGGCCATGCAGACCCTCACCGTCCTCGCCGACGGACTCGACCGCGCCCTCGACCCCCGCCAGAGCCGCGAACTCATCGCCCTGGCCGCCGAGATGTGCGCCCGCGGCCATATCCGGCTGCTCGCCGCCGTCGGTGACGGCACGGGCGCCCGCGAAGCCCACGGAGCGACGGTGGTAGACCTGGGAGCGTGAACCAACTCGACGTACCGGCCCTGCAGCGCAGGCTCGCCGACTTCGCCGCCGCCCGCGACTGGCAGCCCTTCCACACGCCGAAGAACCTCGCCGCCGCCCTCAGCGTCGAAGCCTCCGAACTCCTCGAAATCTTCCAGTGGCTGACCCCCGAGCAGTCGGCCCGCGTCATGAGCGACCCCGACCAGGCCCACCGCGTCACCGACGAGGTCGCCGACGTCCTCGCCTATCTGCTCCAACTCTGCGACGTCCTCGGCATCGACGCCCTCGCGGCCCTGGCCGCCAAGATCGACCGCAACGAACTCCGCTTTCCCGCCCCGAAGCCCATCAAGCACTCGCACAACTCGCCGACGGACACGGAGAGTCACTCATCCGAGTGACCGAGATACTCACAATCGGCTTGCTGTGCACAGATTTCCGATTTCCTCTGGCTTTCCGAGCCCCGCAAGCTCACTCTAGGTAGTGGACGCGAAGCTCGGGTCCGTCGCACGAACGGGGATATCGGATGGATGCGGTACGGCTCCTCAAAGTCAGCCAACACGCCCTGGCCCAAAGCCGGGCAGTACTCGACATCGTGGCCGAGGCCTGGCAGGCACAAGCCCTCGCCCAGGCCATCGGCGGCCACCTCGCGGCCACCGGCCCGCCGGAACTGAGGAGCGAGGCGCGCGGCCTCAGCGAAGCGGGAGGCCGGGGCTGCGCCGTCCTCGACCACTCCGGCATGCGGCGCGGCGGCATCCGGGCCGCCCAGCTGTCCGAAGTCACCGACCCCGCCAGCGCGTTGACCTCCCTGGGCGCCCTGCTCGGCGACGTCTCCATGGCCCTCGTCTCCGTCGCCTGCGCCACCGACGAGGAGGGGCTGTACTGGCAGTGCATAGAGGCCATCGACGCCGCCGACGAATCGGGCGACCGAGTCCGCGCGATGCTGCGCCGACTCGCCTTACGAGACCGGGAGAGATCGACCGCAGAGCTGCGCGACACGACGACGGGCCCGCCATGAGAGCGGCGGACAGGAAAGCCCCGCCCGCTGACGCCCCCACACGTCAAAGGGCGTTGGCGAGCGGGGCGAGCAGGGGTCGTACGAGCTGTCCGGCCACGGTGGAGAAGGAGCCCCGGACCGGCGGCCCGCCCCCAGGCCCCCGCCGCCACCGTCGCGCCTCCGGCTAGCGGCTCTCGTGCTGCTCGCGCTCCTCACGGCCGTACGTCTGCCGCGCCTCGCCCGGCTCGCCCGGGGACGGCACGCGGTCGGCGGTGGACTGCAGATCCGCGTCGAGCTGCGTCAGATCGGCACTCAACGCCGCCATCAGCTCCTCCATCTGCTGCAACAGCCCCTTCGGCGCACCCTCCCGCTGGGAGGCGGACTGCGGCGCCGACGGCTGCGGCACGGTCTGTTCGGGCACGGCTTCCTGGGACATGGCGGCCTCCTCGGCCCAAGCCCTCCCGCGCGGCGGACAGGGCGGAGAATCGGTCGACGCACCGGACAGGGCCGCCGACACGCGGGCCGGGCGGTCCGGCTCCGCCCGAGCCAACGAACGCTCGACGCTAACGTCACTGGTCAGAGGGGGCGCGACCCGCCAGACCGACGAATATTCACCCGACCGGGCTTTCGTGCGGCGCGTGGTGGAGGCGGGGTTGACGGCGGTCCAACGGTGCAGGATGGAGGCATGGATCTTCGCATCTTCACCGAGCCCCAGCAGGGCGCCGGCTACGACACCCTCCTGACCGTCGCCAAGGCCACCGAAGACCTCGGCTTCGACGCCTTCTTCCGCTCAGACCACTATCTGCGGATGGGGTCCGCCGACGGGCTCCCGGGGCCGACCGATGCCTGGATCACCCTGGCCGGGCTCGCCCGCGAGACCAAGCGGATCCGGCTCGGCACCCTGATGACGGCCGGCACCTTCCGGCTGCCGGGCGTCCTCGCCATCCAGGTCGCCCAGGTCGACCAGATGTCCGGGGGCCGGGTCGAACTCGGCCTGGGAGCAGGGTGGTTCGAGGAGGAGCACAAGGCGTACGGCATCCCGTTCCCCAAGGAGAAGTTCGCCAGGCTGGAGGAGCAGCTGGCCATCGTCACCGGACTCTGGGCCACCGAGGTCGGCCAGACCTTCGACTACCACGGCACCTACTACCAGCTCAGCGACTCACCCGCGCTGCCCAAGCCCGCGCAGGCCAAGGTGCCCGTCCTGATCGGCGGCCACGGGGCGACTCGCACGCCGCGGCTCGCCGCGCAGTACGCCGACGAGTTCAACATCCCGTTCGCCTCCATCGAGGACAGCGAGCGGCAGTTCACCAGGGTGAAGGCGGCCGCGGAAGCCGCCGGACGCAGGGCGGACGACCTCGTGTACTCCAACGCGCTGGTGGTCTGCGTGGGCAAGGACGACGCACAGGTGGCCCGCCGGGCCGCCGCCATCGGACGGGAGGTGGAGGAACTCAAGGCCAACGGACTCGCGGGCTCGCCCGCCGAAGTCGTCGAGAAGATCGGCAAGTACGAGGCGACCGGCTCGTCCCGGATCTACCTCCAGCTGCTCGACCTCGACGATCTCGACCACCTCGAACTGATCTCCTCGCAGGTGCTGCCGCAGCTGACCGGGGCCTGACCGTGCCGCCCGCCCGGACACTCGCCGCGGCCCTCGCGCAGGGGCCCGTCGTCCTCGACGGCGGACTGTCCAACCAACTGGAGGCGCAGGGCTGCGACTTGAGCGACGAACTGTGGTCGGCCCGGCTGCTCGCCGACGCCCCCCGGCAGCTCCAGGCCGCGCACGCGGCCTACGTACGGGCGGGCGCCGAGGTCCTGACCACGGCCAGCTACCAGGCCACCTTCGAAGGCTTCGCCCGCCGTGGGCTGAGCCACGACGAGGCGGCACGCCTGCTGGCCGAGAGCGTCCAACTCGCGCGTGCGGCAGGCGAGTTGGCGTTGATCGCGACGGACTCCGCGGATTCCGGGGTGGAGGGGGAACCGGGCGGGGGCTCGGGGGGAGGGGTGGGGCGGGGGAGGGGGGAGGGGGGAGCCCCCCAGCCTCCCGTCCCGCCCCCCACCACCCCCTGGGTGGCCGCCTCCATCGGCCCCTACGGTGCCTTCCTCGCCGACGGCAGTGAGTACCGGGGGCGTTATGGGCTGAGCGTGCGGGAGTTGGAGCGGTTTCACCGGCCGCGGATCGAGGCGCTGGTGGCGGCCGGGCCGGATGTGCTGGCTCTGGAGACCGTGCCGGACATCGACGAGGCGGAGGCGCTGCTGCGGGCCGTCGAGGGGTGCGGGGTGCCGGTGTGGCTGTCGTACAGCGTGGAGGGCGGGCGTACGCGGGCCGGTCAGGATCTGGGCGCGGCGTTCGGGCTGGTGGCGGGGCATGAGCAGGTGATCGCGGCCGGGGTGAACTGCTGCACGCCGACCGATGCCGACCGGGCCGTGCCGTTGGCGGCGTCGGCCACGGGCAAGCCGGTGGTGGTCTATCCGAACAGTGGCGAGCGGTGGGACGCGGAGCGGCGGGGCTGGGTGGGCGGTGCGACGTTCGACGTGGCGCGGGTGGGGGACTGGGTGGCGGCCGGGGCGCGGCTCGTCGGCGGGTGCTGCCGGGTCGGCCCGTCGCTGATCGCCGAGTTGGCTGCGGCGGTGAGGGGGCGGGCGGCGTAGCGAAAACCGCTGGTGGGAGGGGAGGCAGGGCGGCGATACTCGCGGTGTGTTCCTGACAATCACCACCACCGGCACCCTGGAAAGCCCCGCGACCGACCTCGGATTCCTGCTGCACAAGCATCCCGACAAGGCGCAGCGCTTCTCCACCTCCCACGGCACGGCGCACGTCTTCTACCCGGAGGCGACCGCCGAGCGCTGCACGGCTGCGCTGGTTCTGGAGGTGGATCCGATCGCGCTGGTCCGGCGAGGTCAGGGCAAGGGCCGGGGCGGTGCTCCCGATGCGGCGCTCGCGCAGTACGTCAACGACCGGCCGTACGCGGCCTCTTCGCTGATGTCCGTCGCGCTGTCCACCGTGTTCAAGAGCGCGCTGCGCGGGGTGTGCGCCGTGCTGCCGGAGCGGGCGGCGGCTCCGCTGCCGTTGCGCATCGAGGTGCCCGCGCTGCCCGCCCGCGGCGGGGTGGAGCTCGTGCACCGGCTGTTCGGGCCGCTGGGCTGGGACGCGGTGGCCGCCGAGCCGGTCGCGCTGGACGAGCGGTTCCCGGAGTGGGGCGACTCGCGCTATGTGCGGCTCGTCCTCGAAGGGGAGCTGCGGCTGGCCGACGCGTTGCGGCAGCTGTATGTGCTGCTGCCCGTGCTCGACGACGCCAAGCACTACTGGGTGGCCCCGGACGAGGTGGACAAGCTGCTGCGGGCCGGGGACGGCTGGCTGGCCGACCATCCCGAGCAGCAGCTGATCACCAGCCGGTACTTGTCGCGGCGCCGGGGTCTGGCCCGCCAGGCGATGGAGCGGCTCGAACTGGTCCGCCTCGCCGAGACCGAGGGACTGGACGTCGAGGAGGTCGACAACGCCGTCGACGAGACCGACGACACCTCCAACCGGCCGGTGCCGCTCGCCGAGCAGCGGCGGGTCGCGATCCTCGCGGAGCTTGCGGCGGCCGGTGCCCAGCGCGTGCTCGACCTCGGGTGCGGCCAGGGCCAGTTGGTGCAGGCGCTCCTCAAGGACGTCCGGTTCACCGAGATCGTGGGGGTGGACGTCTCCATGCGCGCGCTGACCGTAGCGTCCCGGCGGCTGCGACTGGAGCGCATGACGGAGCGTCAGGCGGCGCGGGTGACGCTGGTGCAGGGCTCTCTCGCGTACACGGACAAGCGGCTCAAGGGGTACGACGCCGCGGTGCTCAGTGAGGTGATCGAGCACCTGGACCTGCCCAGGCTGCCGGCGCTGGAGTACGCGGTGTTCGGGTCGGCGCGGCCCGGCACGGTGATCGTGACGACGCCGAACGTGGAGTACAACGTCCGCTGGGAGTCGCTTCCGGCCGGGCACGTGCGCCATGGGGACCACCGGTTCGAATGGAGCCGGGCGGAGTTCCGGGCGTGGGCGGCCACGGTCGCCGAACGCCACGGCTACGGCGTCCGGTTCGCCGCGGTCGGCCCGGACGACCCGGAGGTGGGCCCGCCCACCCAGATGGCGGTGTTCACGCTGACGGGCGCCGAGCGGCGGGCGCAGGAGGCCGGCGCGACCGCACGGACTTCCGGGTCCCCCACCGACACGCAGGACGCATCCCCGACGACGCCGAAGGAGGCGACGGCAGCATGAGCACCGAGACCAGCACGCCCACCCCGGACGGGAGGCGGACGCTCGCCGTCACCGACCTGTCGCTCGTGGTCCTCGTCGGCGCGACCGGATCGGGCAAGTCCACGTTCGCCCGCCGCCACTTCAGGCCAACCGAGGTGATCTCCTCGGACTTCTGCCGGGGCCTGGTGGCCGACGACGAGAACGACCAGGGCGCCAGTGGCGACGCGTTCGATGTGCTCCACTACATCACCGGCAAGCGGCTCGCGGCGGGGCGGCGGACCGTCATCGACGCCACTAACGTGCAGCCGGAGAGCCGCAAGCAGCTCGTCCGCATCGCTCGGGAGCACGACGTGCTGCCGATCGCGATCGTGCTCGACCTGCCGGAGGACGTCTGCGCCGAGCGGAACGCGCAGCGCCCGGACCGGGCCGGGATGCCCCGTCATGTGATCGGCCGGCACCGGCGCGAACTGCGGCGCTCGTTGCGCGGGTTGGAGCGCGAGGGGTTCCGCAAGGTGCACGTGCTGCGCAGCGTGGCCGAGGTGGAGAGCGTGGAGATCGTCACCGAGCGGCGCTACAACGACCTCACCCACCTCACCGGGCCCTTCGACATCATCGGTGACGTCCACGGCTGCCGCTCCGAGCTGGAGACCCTGCTCGGCAGGCTCGGCTACGTCGACGGCGTCCACCCGCAGGGCCGCACCGCGGTCTTCGTCGGCGACCTGGTGGACCGGGGGCCCGACAGCCCCGGGGTGCTGCGCCGGGTGATGGGGATGGTGGCCGGGGGCAACGCGCTGTGCGTGCCCGGGAACCACGAGAACAAGCTCGGCCGTTACCTGAAGGGACGCAACGTCCAGCACACGCACGGACTGGCCGAGACCATCGCCCAGTTGGAGAAGGAGGACGACAGCTTCCGGGAGCAGGTGCGGGAGTTCATCGACGGGCTCGTCAGCCACTACGTGCTCGACGGCGGCAACCTGGTCGTCTGCCACGCGGGGCTGCCCGAGAAGTACCACGGGCGCACCTCGGGCCGGGTCCGCTCGCACGCGCTGTACGGGGACACGACGGGGGAGACCGACGAGTTCGGGCTGCCCGTGCGCTACCCGTGGGCGGAGGACTACCGGGGCCGCGCGGCGGTGGTGTACGGCCACACGCCCGTGCCGAACACCTCGTGGGTCAACAACACCATCTGCCTGGACACCGGCGCGGTGTTCGGCGGCCGGATGACCGCGCTGCGCTGGCCGGAGCGCGAGCTCGTCGACGTGCCCGCGGAGCGGGTCTGGTACGAGCCGGTCAAGCCGCTGGTCACCGGGGTGCCGGGCGGCCATGAGGGGCGTCCGCTCGACCTCGCCGACGTGCACGGACGCAGGACCGTGGAGACCCGGCTGATGGGCAGGGTCGCGGTGCGCGAGGAGAACGCGGCCGCCGCGCTGGAGGTGATGAGCCGGTTCGCCGTCGACCCGCGGCTGCTCGCCCACCTGCCGCCGACGATGGCGCCGACCGCGACATCCGCCGCGGAGGGCTACCTGGAACACCCGGCGGAGGCGTTCGCGCAGTACCGCGAGGACGGCGTCGCCCGGGTCGTGTGCGAAGAGAAGCACATGGGCTCGCGGGCGGTGGCGCTGGTCTGCCGCGACGCGGAGGCGGCGCGCGAGCGGTTCGGGGTCCAGGGTCCGACGGGGGCGCTGCACACCCGCACCGGGCGGCCGTTCTTCGACGACGCGGCCGTCACCGAGGAGGTCCTCGAACGGCTGCGGTCGGCGGTGACGGCGGCCGGGCTGTGGGACGAACTCGCCACGGACTGGCTCCTGTTGGACGCCGAGCTGATGCCCTGGTCGCTGAAGGCGTCCGGGCTGCTGCGCTCGCAGTACGCCGCGGTGGGCGCCGCGTCCGGGTCCGCTCTCCCGGCCGCCGTCCAGGCGCTGGAGGCGGCGTCGGGCCGGGGTGTCGAGGTGGCGGGATTGCTGGCGCGGCAGCGGGAGCGGGCCACCGACGCGGCCGCGTTCACCGAGGCCTACCGGCGCTACTGCTGGTCGACGGACGGTCTCGACGGGGTGCGGATCGCACCGTTCCAGATCCTGGCCGCGCGGGGGCGCAGTCTGGCCGGGGTGCCGCACGACGAGCAGCTGGCCTGGCTCGACCGGCTGGTCGAGCACGACCCGACGGGGCTGCTCCAGGTGACGCGGCGTCTGGTGGTCGACACCGGTGACGAGGCGTCGGTGCGGGCCGGTGTCGACTGGTGGCTGGAGCTGACCGGCGCGGGCGGCGAGGGCATGGTCGTCAAGCCGCTCCAGGCGCTGGCCCGGGACGGCAAGGGGCGCCTGGTGCAGCCCGGCATCAAGGTGCGGGGGCGTGAGTACCTGCGGATCATCTACGGTCCCGAGTACACGCGCCCGGACCACCTGGAGCGGCTGCGCGGGCGGTTCCTGGGGCACAAGCGGTCGCTCGCGCTGCGGGAGTACGCGCTCGGCCTGGAGGCGTTGGAGCGGCTCGCCGCCGGGGAGCCGCTGTGGCGGGTCCACGAGGCGGTCTTCGCCGTCCTCGCGCTCGAATCGGAGCCGGTGGACCCGAGGCTGTGAGTTCCGGTGGGCCGCCGCGGCGGCCCACCGGCCCACGCGGCGGCCGTGTTCTCCGGGTGAGCGGGGCCGTCGGGGGACAGGATGGGTGCATGGGATTCCATGTCGATTCCGAGACCGGGCGGCTGCGCCGCGTCATACTCCACCGGCCAGATCTGGAGCTGAAGCGGCTCACGCCCAGCAACAAGGACGCGTTGCTCTTCGACGACGTGCTGTGGGTGCGCCGGGCCAGACAGGAGCACGACGGTTTCGCGGATGTGCTCCGCGACCGCGGGGTGCAGGTCCATCTCTTCGGTGACCTGCTGCGCGAGTCGCTGGAGATCCGGGAGGCCCGGGCCCTCGTGCTGGACCGGGTCTTCGACGAGAAGGAGTACGGGCCGCTCGCGACGGGCCATCTGCGGGCGGCCTTCGAGGACCTGCCCGCCGCCGAGCTGGCGGAGGCGCTGGTCGGCGGGATGACCAAGCGGGAGTTCCTGGAAGGGCATCCGGAGCCGACGTCGGTGCGCTTCCACGCGATGGATCTGGACGACTTCCTGCTGGGTCCGCTGCCGAACCACCTCTTCACCCGGGACACCTCGGCCTGGATCTACGACGGGGTCTCGATCAACGCGATGCGCTGGCCGGCCCGGCAGCGCGAGACCGTCCACTTCGAGGCGATCTACCGTCACCATCCGCTGTTCACGGGGCCGCAGGCGGGCCCGTTCAACACCTGGTCGCGGGGGCAGAGCGACTACCCCTCCACCATCGAGGGCGGCGACGTCCTGGTGATCGGGAACGGCGCCGTGCTGATCGGGATGAGCGAGCGGACCACCCCGCAGGCCGTGGAGATGCTGGCCCGGGGCCTGTTCGCGGCGGGTTCGGCGCGCAGCATCGTGGCGCTCGACATGCCGAAGCGGCGGGCGTTCATGCATCTCGACACCGTGATGACGATGGTCGACGGAGAAACCTTCACGCAGTACGCGGGCCTGGGCATGCTCCGCTCGTACACGATCGAGCCGGGCGCGGGCGAGCAGGAGCTCAAGGTCACCGACCATCCGCCGGAGCACATGCACCGCGCGATCGCCGCGGCGCTCGGCCTGGACCGGATCCGGGTGCTCACCGCCACCCAGGACGTGCACTCCGCCGAGCGCGAGCAGTGGGACGACGGGTGCAACGTGCTCGCGGTCGAGCCGGGAGTGGTCGTGGCGTACGAGCGCAATGTCACGACCAACACGCATCTGCGCAAGGAGGGCATCGAGGTGATCGAGATCCGGGGCAGTGAGCTGGGGCGGGGGAGGGGCGGCCCGCGGTGCATGAGCTGTCCGGTGGAACGCGACGCCGTATAGTGATGCGCTCTTTCGTATAGACTTCCAGCGTTGTCCGTTCGTCGTCCCCTATCCGTGCTCAGGAGCAGCCCCATGGCGATAGATCTCGCAGGCCGCCACTTCCTCAAGGAGCTGGACTTCACGGCCGAGGAGTTCCTCGGGCTGGTCACGCTCGCCGCCGACCTCAAGGCTGCCAAGAAGGCCGGTGAGGAGGTGCGGCGGCTGCGCGGCCGCAACATCGCGCTGATCTTCGAGAAGCCCTCGACCCGCACCCGCTGCTCCTTCGAGGTGGCCGCCGCCGACCAGGGGGCCTCGACGACGTACATCGATCCCGTCGGCTCACACATCGGCAAGAAGGAGTCCGCGCGCGACACCGCCCGTGTGCTGGGCCGGATGTTCGACGCGATCGAGTTCCGTGGCGACGGGCAGGAGACCGTGGAGACGCTCGCCGCGCACGCCGGTGTGCCGGTCTACAACGGCCTCACCGACGACTGGCACCCGACGCAGATGCTCGCCGACGTCCTCACCGTCACCGAGCACACCGACAAGCCGCTGGGCGAGGTCGCCTTCGCCTATCTGGGCGACGCCCGCTTCAACATGGGCAACTCCTACCTCGTCACCGGAGCGCTGCTCGGCATGGACGTCCGCATCGTGGCGCCCAAGGCGTACTGGCCGGGCGGGGAGATCATCGCCCAGGCCCGCGAGGCGGCCGCGGGCAGCGGGGCGCGCATCACGCTCACCGAGTCCGTCGAGGAGGGCGTCGCCGGAGCGGACTTCGTCGCCACCGACGTGTGGGTCTCGATGGGCGAGCCCCAGGAGGTCTGGGCGGAGCGGATCAAGGCCCTCGCGCCGTACGCCGTGACCATGGACGTGCTGCGCGCCACCGGCAACCCGCAGGTGAAGTTCCTGCACTGCCTGCCCGCCTTCCACGACCTCGCGACCCAGGTCGGCCGCGACGTCCACGACCGGTTCGGCCTGACCGAGCTCGAAGTGACCGACGAGGTCTTCGAGTCGCCGCACTCGGTCGTCTTCGACGAGGCCGAGAACCGGATGCACACCATCAAGGCGATCATGGTCGCCACGCTGGGGGACCGGCCGGTGAGCTGAGGCGCCGAATAGGAATGCGCCCGATTGGGTGAACATGCGGTGAGGTGGCTACTATGTCGCTTCTTGGTGGGGTCCGAGCGCGCTCGGACCCCGCTTTCTTTTGCGTACGGCCCCTGCCCGGCCGGCGTGTGCGACCAGGAATGAGAACCACCCCATGCGGCGCCCCCACCCCGCCCCCCGCCCTCCCGCCGTGCTGCGGATCAAACCGCCGCGGCAGCTGATCGCCGAATCCGGCGCGGACCTCGAAGGCCATGGCCTGCGCCGCACCATGGGGCTCTTCCAGCTCGTGTGCTTCGGCGTCGGCGCGATCGTGGGCACCGGGATCTTCGTCGGGCTCTCCGACAGCGTCGCCAAGGCCGGCCCCGCCGTGGTCCTCTCCTTCGTGCTCGCGGCCGTCACCTGTGTGTTCACCGCGTTCTCCTTCGCCGAGCTCGGCGGCGCGATCCCGGTCTCCGGATCCTCGTACTCCTTCGCGTACGCCACGCTCGGCGAGCGCGTCGCGTTCCTGACGGGCTGGTGCCTGCTCCTGGAGTACGGCGTCTCGGTGTCCGCGGTCGCGGTCGGCTGGAGCCAGTACCTCAACGAGCTGCTCAACAGCCTCGTCGGGTGGCAGCTGCCGACCGCGCTCTCCGCGGGCCCTGGCGACGGCGGGGTGATCAACCTTCCGGCGGTCGTCGTCATCGTGCTCGCAGCGACGCTCCTGGTGCGGGGCGTGCGGGAGAGCGCGCGGGCCACCGCCGCGATGGCCGTGCTCAAGATCGGGATCCTGCTGCTGTTCCTGGCCATCGCGTTCACGGCGTTCGAGGCGGGCCACCTCTCGCCGTTCGCCACGCACGGCGCGGGCGGGGTCACCGCGGGCGCCTCGCTGGCCTTCTTCTCGTACATCGGCTTCGACGCGATCACCACAGCGGGTGAGGAAGTGAAGAATCCGCGCAAGAACGTGCCGATAGCGATCATGATCTGTATCGGTCTGGTCACCGTGCTCTACTGCGCGGTCGCCGTGGCCGCGATCGGCGGGCTCGGCGCGGACGCCGTCGGCGACAAGCCCGCCGCGCTCTCCCTGATCGTCAACCACGTCACCGACTCGACGTTCGGCGGCGGTGTCATCGCGTTCGGCGCGGTCGTCGCCATCGCGTCCGTGGTGCTCGCCGTGATGTACGGCCAGACCCGCATCCTGATGTCGATGTCCCGCGACGGCCTCGTGCCGCGGGTCTTCGAGCGGGTCTCGCCGAGGACCGCGACGCCGGTCGCCAACACCTGGATCGTGGCGCTGGTCTTCGCGGTCCCGGCCGCGTTCGCGTCCCTGGACGCGGTGGTCAACCTGACGACGATCGGCACGCTGGCCGTCATGGCCGTCGTGAACCTCGCCGTCATCGCGCTGCGCCGCGCCGAACCGGACCTCAAGCGCTCGTTCCGGGTGCCGCTCTACCCCGTCAGTCCGGTCCTGGGCGTCGGCTTCTGCCTCTACCTGATGTACGGCACCGGCTGGGCGACCTGGCTCCAGTTCGCCGCGTTCCTGCTGGCCGGACTGGCGGTGTACGCCTGCTACGGGCGCGGCCGTTCGCGGCTCGTCAGCCCGGACGGCCCCGCAGCGTGAACCAGACCGCCTTGCCGTGCGCGGTGGGGCGGTGACCGCAGGCCGAGCTCAGGGTGCGGATGAGGAGCAGGCCGCGGCCGTGCTCCTGCCAGGGGTCCGGCGGAGCGGCCGCCCGCGGGGACGAGAGATCGCCCGGCGGCAGGGGCGAGCCGTCGTGCACCTCGACCTGGCAGCCGGACGCGAGCAGCTCCACCACCAGCTCGATCGGCGCCTCGCCCGCGGTGTGCTCGACCGCGTTGGCGACGAGCTCCGCGGTGAGCAGCTCGGCGGTGTCGCTGTCGGCGGGCGCGTCGATGTCCGCGAGCGCGGTGCGCACCAGGGCGCGGGCGATGGGCACCGCGGCCGTCGTGTGGGGCAGCGCGATGCGCCAGGCGGTCGGCGTGGCATCGGGGGCTGGGCCGCAGGGGTCGGGCACGGCGGAGTTCCGTTCGGGTCGCGTGAGGCGCCTCGGGCGTATGAGGTCGTCCTGCTTTCAACCTTACGAACCCGAGGCCTCGCCCCAGTAGAGGCCCCCGTCGGAGGCGGCCGGGTCCTGGGGCATCGGCATCGGGGACCTTGTCCTCTGGCCCGCCCCACGGGCGTATCGCGTACTCGTGACGACAGTCACGTAAGAGTGATACCTTCGACGGGCAGGCAGCAGAAGCAGCGGCGGCACCGGCCGTCCCGCCGAAGGAGGCCGCACCGAGATGAGCCCCTTTCCCAGCTCCGCATCGCCCACCGAGGACTGGCGCCATCTGCGGCTGTCGGTGGACGACGGGGTCGCGACCGTCACCCTCGCCCGGCCGGAGAAACTCAACGCGCTGACCTTCGGCGCCTACGCCGACCTGCGCGACCTGCTCGCCGAGCTGTCCCGGGAGCGCTCCGTGCGCGCCCTGGTCCTGGCCGGTGAGGGGCGCGGGTTCTGCTCGGGCGGCGACGTCGACGACATCATCGGCGCCACCCTGTCGATGAACACCGCCGAGCTCCTGGACTTCAACCGCATGACCGGCCAGGTCGTCCGGGCCATCCGGGAGTGCCCCTTCCCGGTGATCGCCGCACTGCACGGTGTCGCGGCCGGTGCGGGCGCGGTGCTCGCCCTCGCCGCCGACTTCCGTATCGCCGACCCTTCCGCGCGGTTCGCCTTCCTGTTCACGAAGGTGGGGCTGTCGGGCGGCGACATGGGCGCGGCCTATCTCCTGCCCCGCGTCGTCGGCCTCGGCCACGCCACCCGGCTGCTCATGCTCGGCGAGCCCGTCCGCGCCCCCGAGGCCGAACGCATCGGCCTGCTCAGCGAGTTGACCGACGAGGGCCGCGCGGACGAACGCGCCGCCGAGCTCGCCCGCCGCCTCGCCGACGGCCCCGCCCTCGCCCACGCCCAGACCAAGGCGCTGCTCACCGCGGAGCTCGACATGCCGCTGGCGGCCTCCGTCGAACTGGACGCGGCCACCCAGGCGCTGCTGATGAACGGCGAGGACTACGCCGAGTTCCACGCGGCCTTCACCGAGAAGCGGCCCCCGAAGTGGCAGGGACGCTAGCGATGCCGGGCCCGGACGCGGCGCGCGCCCCGCTGCGGATCGCCGTCATCGGGGGCGGCCCCGGCGGGCTCTACGCCGCCGCTCTGCTCAAGCGGCTCGACCCCGAACGCGCTGTCACACTGTGGGAGCGCAACGCCCCCGACGACACCTTCGGGTTCGGCGTGGTCCTCTCCGACGAGACCCTCGGCGGCATCGAACACGCCGACCCGGACGTCTACCGGGCGCTGCGCGCCGAGTTCGTCCGCTGGGACGACATCGACATCGTGCACCGCGGGCGCACGCTCACCTCCGGCGGGCACGGCTTCGCGGCGCTCGGACGCAAGAGGCTCCTGGAGATCCTGCACGAGCGCTGCCACTCCCTCGGCGTCGACCTGCGCCTGCGCGTCGAGGCACCGCCCGCCGCCGAACTCGTCGCCGCGTACGACCTGGTGGTCGCGGCCGACGGGGTGCACAGCCTGACCCGCGAGGCGCACGCGGCCCATTTCGCGCCCCGGATCACCCGGCACCGCTGCCGCTACATCTGGCTCGCCGCCGACTTCGCCTTCGACGCCTTCCGCTTCGAGATCGCCGAGACCGAACACGGCGTGATGCAGCTGCACGGATACCCCTACTGCGCCGACTCCTCCACCGTCATCGTGGAAATGCGCGAAGAGGTGTGGGCGGCCGCCGGATTCGACGCGCTCGACGAGGGCGCCTCCGCCGACTACTGCGCCAAGATCTTCACCGACGCCCTCGGCGGACGGCCGCTGCGCGGCAACAAGTCCTCATGGACCGCCTTCCGCACCGTCGTCAACGACCGCTGGTCGTACGGGAACACGGTGCTGCTCGGCGACGCGGCCCACACCGCCCACTTCTCCATCGGCTCCGGCACCAAGCTGGCCGTCGAGGACGCCCTGGCGCTGGCCGCCTGCATCGAGGAGCGGCCCGATCTGCCCGCGGCCCTCGCCGCGTACGAGAGCGAGCGCCGGCCCGTCGTCGAGTCGACACAGCGGGCGGCGGCCGCCAGCCTGCGCTGGTTCGAGGAGCTGGGGCGCTATCTCGACCAGCCGCCCCGGCAGTTCGCCTTCAACCTCCTCACCCGCAGCCGCCGGGTCACCCACGACAACCTGCGGCTGCGCGACCCGGCCTTCACCGACACCGTCGAGCGGGAATTCGGCTGCCCACCGGGCACCCCGCCCATGTTCACCCCCTTCCGGCTGCGCGGCCTCGAACTGAGGAACCGCGTGGTCGTCTCGCCCATGGACATGTACTCCGCCGTGGACGGCGTCCCCGGCGACTTCCACCTCGTGCACCTGGGCGCACGGGCCCTGGGAGGCGCGGGCCTGGTCATGACCGAGATGGTGTGCGTGAGCCCCGAGGGCCGCATCACCCCCGGCTGCGCCGGCCTCTACACCCCCGAACAGGCCGAGGCCTGGCGGCGGATCGCCGACTTCGTCCACCGCCAGGCACCCGGCACCGCCTTCGGCATCCAGCTCGGCCACTCCGGACGCAAGGGCTCCACCCGGCTCATGTGGGACGGCATCGACCAGCCGCTCGACACCGGCAACTGGCCCCTGGCCGCCGCCTCCCCGCTCCCGTACCGCCCGGGCGTCAACCAGGTCCCGCACGCGCTGGACCGCGCGGGACTCACCGCTGTGCGCGAGCAGTTCACGGCCGCCGCCCGCCGGGCCGCCGACTGCGGCTTCGACCTGCTCGAACTGCACTGCGCCCACGGCTACCTGCTCTCCGGATTCCTCTCCCCGCTCACCAACCAACGGACCGACGCCTACGGGGGTTCCCTCGCCAACCGCCTGCGCTTCCCCCTGGAGGTCTTCGACGCGGTGCGCGCGTGCTGGCCCGAGGAGCGGCCCATGACGGTCCGCGTCTCCGCCACCGACTGGGCCGAGGGCGGCACGACCGCCGAGGACGCCGTCGAGATCGCGCGGGCCTTCGCCGCGCACGGCGCCGACGCCATCGACGTCTCCACCGGCCAGGTCGTCCCCGACGAACAGCCCGAGTACGGCCGCTCGTACCAGACCCCCTTCGCCGACCGGATCCGCAACGCGCTGGGCGTCCCGGTCGTCGCGGTCGGCGCCATCTCCTCCTGGGACGACGTCAACTCCCTGCTCCTGGCGGGCCGCACGGACCTGTGCGCGCTCGCCCGTCCGCACCTGTACGACCCGCACTGGACCCTGCACGCCGCGGCCGAGCAGGACTACGCGGGCCCCGGCGCGCCCTGGCCGCTGCCCTACCGGGCGGGCAGCCGCACACCGCCGACCGGCCGCACGGACGCGCCGAGGCCCCGGCTCAGCCTCGACTGAGGCGCGGCAGCGCCCCGCGGCACCGGTCGCGACCGGGCCGCGGAAATCTCCGGAGCCCCCCGGGAACCATTCGCACCGGTCGTCAGTTTCTACAGTGCTGTAGAAGTTTGACGACATGCATGGAGAAGCACCATGGCCCTGTGGGACCGCCTCAAGGAATCCGCCACGACGATGCAGACGCAGCTCGTGGCCAAGAAGAACGACCTGAAGAGCGGCGCCTTCCGCGACGCCAGCATGGCGATGTGTGCCCTGGTCGCCGCCGCGGACGGCACCATCGACGCGAGCGAGCGGCGCCGGGTGGCCCAGCTCATCGCCTCCAACGAGGTGTTGCAGAACTTCCCGGCCGCCGATCTGCAGCGCCGCTTCGACGAGGGGCTCGACAAGCTGGCCGCCGACTTCGACTTCGGCAAGGTCGGCCTGCTCCAGGAGGTCGCCAAGGCGAAGAAGAAGCCCGCCGAGGCGCGTGCCGTCATCCAGATAGGCATCGTCATCGGCGGCGCGGACGGCGACTTCGACAAGACCGAACAGGCCGTCGTCCGCGAGGCCTGCTACGCGCTGGGCCTGTCGCCGGTGGAGTTCGACCTGTAGGCGCCGCGCCGCGCGGCCGGGCCTCGGGGCGCGGGTCCCGTCACAGGGCCTCGGTCGTTCTCAGTACGGTGACCAGAACCAGGGTCGCGTTCGCGGACGACAGGGCGGAGGCGGCCGCGCCCGCCGTGGCGGTCCACAGGGCGAGCCCCGCGGCCGTCCCCGCGGGCGGCCAGGCGCGGCCGGGCGGCACCGGGCGCAGCAGCGCCGCCACCCTGCGCGGCACCGGTCCGGGAGCCGGGCCCGCCGCCGCGAAGGCGGGCAGCGGCAGCCGCCGCCCCGGGGCCGATGCCAGCGCCGCCTTGCCGATCGCGCGCGCCACCACCCTGCGGTCGCCCACCGCGCGCGCCGCGTCCTCGTCCGCCCAGCGCTCCGCCGTGAACGCCACGGCGGAACGCAGCGGGCGCAGGAACGGGTTGGCGCGCGCGGCCAGCCCGGCCACCAGCAGGTACCAGTGGTGACGCCCCGTCAGATGCGCTTCCTCGTGGGCGATCAGGGCCTGACGTTCGCGGGCGTCCAGGAGCTCCAGCATCGCGCTGGAGACCACGACGCGCCCGCGCGGGCCGCCGGGCAGGGCGTAGGCGTAAGGGCGCTCGTCCGGCACCACGGCCCGGCGGTCGCGGGTGAGCCCGTTCAGCGCGCGGGCGGCCTCCGTTCTCACCCGCCAGTGGTGCCACAGGAGTTGACCGCACGACGCGACGACGGCGGCCAGCGCGACCAGGGCCACCTGACCGACCGCCTCGTCGTAGGGCACCACCGCCCGGACCTCCGGATCGGCCCAGGCGTCCGGCAGCGGATTGCCGGGCAACTGCGCCGTCCCGGCCACCATGAGGAGGAGCAGACACAGCGTGCTGCACACCGCGAGCACCGCGCCCACCAGCGCCAGGACGCGCGTCGCCGTGCGCGGGTGCAGCCTCGGCCCGGCCAGGTGGGCGATCGGCCACGCGGTCAGCGGCAGCACGAGCGGCAGGACGACGAACACACCCACCGGATCAGTCCCCGGCCCCGCCGAGCAGGTCGCGCAGCAGCCGCTCGTCGTCCGGCGAGAGGTCCGTGACGAAGCTGGCGAGCACCGCGCCCCGGTCCCGCTCGGCGTCGAGCACCTTGCGCATCCTGCGGGCCGCGAGCCCCGCCTCGTCGGCGGGAGTCCATACGAACGAGCGGCCCGCGCGCTCGCGGGCGACGGCCTGCTTGGTGTGCAGCCGGGTCAGGATCGTCACCACGGTCGTATACGCGAGCGGCTCCCCGAGCCACTCCTGCACCCACCCCGCGGTGACCGGGCCCGGCGCCTCCCGCAGCGCCGCGAGCACCCGCGCCTCCAGCTCGCCCTGCCCCCGGCGGGGGCGCCTCGTCTGCGTCACGTCGTCATCGTACGAGGCGGCCGCGGCCCGCGGCCGGGCAGCGCGTCGCGCACGAACGCCGCGCCCGCCTCGCGCAGCAGCCCGTGCAGGTGCCCGAAGACCTCGGCGGAGCGCGCTCCCGGCCAGTCGCGGGGCAGGAGCTCGGCGGGCAGCCCCGGGTCGGCGTAGGGCAGCCGGCGCCAGGAGTCGAGGGCGAGGAGGTAGTCCCGGTAAGCGGCCTCGGCGCCGGCGTCAGGGCCGGGCGGCGAGCCGGCCGCGGCGTGCGCCCGTGACTGCCAGGTGCGCAGCACCGGTTCGTGGCGGTCGAGGAAGTCCTCGTGCTGCTTGGCGATGGCGGGCAGGTCCCACCAGCGGGCGACGGCCTCCGCGGTGGGCGCGAAGCCGAGGTGCTCTCCCCTGAACAGCTCGACGTACGGGGCGAGTTGGAGCCGCTCCAGGGTGTGCCGGGTCTCGTCGTGAAGCCGGGCGGGCGCGAGCCACACCCCGGGGGCGGCGGTGCCGAAGCCGAGCCCGGCAAGGCGTGAGCGCAGCACGTGCCGCTTGCTGCGTTCGGACTCGGGGACGGAGAACACCGCGAGCACCCAGCCCTCGGAGACCTCGGGCGAGGGGTGGGCGTAGATGCGCCGGTCGCCGTCGTCCAGGAGCTGGCGCGCGTCGGCGGACAGCGCGTATCCGGCCGCGCCCGCGGTGGTGGGCTGCGCCACGAGCAGCCCGCGCCGTTTGAGCCGGGACACCGACGAGCGCACGGAGGGCGCGTCGACGCCGACCGCCGCGAGCAGCCGGATCAGTTCGGCCACCGCGAGGGAGCCGGAGGTCTCGCGCCCGTAGGCGCCGTACAGGGTCACGATCAGGGATCGGGGGGTGTGCTGCTCGGCCACGTGATCACTCTAGTTCCCGCAGCCGGAAGCGCTGGAGCTTGCCGGTGGGGGTGCGCGGAAGCGCGTCCAGGAAGACGATCTCGCGCGGGCACTTGTAGGGGACGAGTTCGGACTTCACGAAGTCGCGCAGGAGCGCCACCGTGTCCGGCCCGCGCGCGGCCCCCGGCCGCAACACGCAGTAGGCGACGACCACATGGCCGCGGTGTTCGTCGGGGCGCCCCACCACCGCGGCCTCGGTCACGTCGGGGTGGCGCAGCAGGGCGTCCTCGACCTCGGGGCCCGCGATGTTGAACCCGGCCGAAATGATCATGTCGTCGGCGCGGGCCACGTACCGGAACCGGCCGTCGTCGTCGCGCACATAGGTGTCGCCGGTGACGTTCCAGCCGTCGCGGACGTACTGGCGCTGGCGTTCGTCGGCGAGGTAGCGGCAGCCGACCGGGCCGCGCACGGCGAGCAGTCCGGGCTCACCGTCCGGGACGGGGCGGCCCTGCCCGTCGACGACCCGGGCCTGCCAGCCGGGGACCGGCCTGCCGGTGGTGCCGGGCCGGATGTCCTCGTCCGCCGCCGAGATGAAGATGTGCAGCAGTTCGGTGGCGCCGATGCCGTTGATGATGCGCAGGCCGGTGCGCTCGTGCCAGGCCTGCCACGTCGCCGCGGGAAGGTTCTCACCGGCCGACACGCAGCGCCGCAGCGCGCCCAGGTCGTACGCGCCGAGCTCGTCCAGCATCGTCCGGTACGCGGTCGGCGCGGTGAACAGGACCGAGACGCGGTGTTCGGCGAGGGCGGGCAGCAGTTGCCGGGGCCCGGCCTGTTCGAGCAGCAGCGCCGAGGCGCCGGCCCGCAGCGGGAAGACGACGAGACCGCCGAGCCCGAAGGTGAACCCGAGCGGGGGGCTGCCCGCGAAGACGTCGTCGGGCACCGGCTTGAGCACGTGCCGGGCGAAGGTGTCGGCGATGGCGAGCACATCGCGGTGGAAGTGCATGCAGCCCTTGGGGCGGCCCGTCGTGCCGGAGGTGAAGGCGATCAGGGCGACGTCGTCCGCCGAGGTGTCCACGGCCGCGAACCGCCCCGTGGGCGCCCGCTTGACCCGGTTGAGGAGATCGCCCGGCCCGTCACCCCCGTACGCCGTGATGCGCAGGCCGGGTGCCTCGGCCCGCTCCAGGTCGGCCAGGACGCGGGCGTCGCACAGCGCGTGGCTGATCCGCGCGATGGAGCACATGACCCCCAGTTCATGGGCGCGCTGCTGGGCCAGCACGGTGACGGCGACCGCGCCCGCCTTCATCACGGCCAGCCAGCAGGCGGCCAGCCACGGCGTGGTCGGCCCGCGAAGGAGCACCCGGTTGCCGGGCACCACGCCGAGCTCGCCCGTCAGGACGTGGGCGATGCGGTCCACCCGGTCGCGCAGTTCGCGGTACGTCCAGACCTCGCCCTCGCCGGTGCGGAAGACGGGGCGGTCCGGGCCGAAGCGCTCGATGGTGGCGTCGAGGAGTTCGGCACCGCAGTTGAGCCGGTCGGGGTAGTGCGGCCCCGGCGGGCCGAGCACCAGGTCCGGCCACTGGTCGGTGGGCGGCAGGTGGTCGCGGGGAAAGGTGTCGGCGTGCGCTGAGGTCTTCAGCTCCATACGGGATCGCCCCCTTGTCGCCTCTGGAGCGTATCGTTTGGATGACGACAGTCAACAGTTCGCGATAGAGCGGTCCCTGTGGTTGTAGCGGCCCGAGTGGGACAGTCGGAACCCAAGTGGGAAAGGGGTGGCCATGCCCGGATTCGCGCTGGAGCCGGACCAGCTGGAATGGTGCGGGGAACTGCGGGTGCTCGCCGGGGCGCGGCTGCGCCCCCTCGCGGACAAGGGTGAGCCAGGGCGGGTCAACCGGCCACTCGTGGAGGCGCTCGGCGAGCACGGACTGCTCGCCCGGCTCTTCGGGTCCGGCGCCCTCGACCTCTGCCTGATGCGTGAGTCCCTGGCGTACGCGTGCACCGAGGCGGAGACCGCGCTCGCCCTTCAGGGCCTGGGCGCGCACCCGGTCGCCGCGTACGGGACGGCCGCGCAGCGCGAGCGCTGGCTGCCCGGGGTGACGGCGGGCCGCACGGTCGCCGCGTTCGCGCTGAGCGAGCCCGAGGCGGGCTCGGACGCGGCCGCCCTGAGCCTCAACGCCGTTCAGGATCAGGAAGGTTGGCGGCTGACGGGCCAGAAGTGCTGGATCTCCAACGCCCCCGAGGCCGACTTCTACACCGTCTTCGCCCGCACCACACCGGACGCGGGAGCGCGCGGGGTGACGGCCTTCCTGGTCCCCGCCGACCGGCCGGGCCTGAGCGGCGCCGCGCTCGACATGCTCTCCCCGCACGCCATCGGCAGCCTCGACTTCGACGGCGTGCCCGTCGGCGCCGACGACGTGCTGGGCGAGCCGGACCGGGGCTTCAGCGTGGCGATGAACACGCTCAACCTGTTCCGGCCGAGCGTCGGGGCGTTCGCCGTCGGCATGGCGCAGGCGGCCCTCGACGCGACGCTCGCGCACACCGCCCGGCGCACCGCGTTCGGCGGCCCGCTCAAGGACCTCCAGGCGGTCGCCCACCGGGTCGCCGACATGGCGACGCGCACCGAGGCGGCCCGCCTGCTGGTGTACGCGGCGGCCGCCGCCTACGACCGGGGCGAGGCGGACATCGCCCGCGGCTCCGCCATGGCCAAGCTGTTCGCCACCGAGACCGCTCAGTACGTCGTCGACGCGGCGGTGCAACTGCACGGCGCCCGCGCACTCCAGCGCGGGCACCTGCTCGAACACCTCTACCGTGAGGTCCGCGCGCCCCGCATCTACGAGGGCGCGAGCGAAGTGCAGCGCACGATCATCGCGAAGGAGCTGTTCCGATGAGCCTTGAGCGAGTGAACCCGGCCGGGCTCTCCCCGGCCACCGGCTTCAGCCACGCCGTCGTCGCCACCGGGTCGCGTGTCGTCTTCCTCGCCGGGCAGACCGCGCTGGACGCCGACGGCAAGGTGGTGGGCGCCACCCTGCCCGAGCAGTTCCGCACCGCCCTCACCAACCTCCTCGCCGCGCTGGCCGCGGCGGGCGGCGGCCCCGGCGACCTCGCACGGGTCACCGTGTACGCGACGGACGTCGCCGACTACCGGGAGAAGGCGCGTGAACTGGGCGCGATCTGGCGCGAGTTGGCCGGACGGGACTATCCGGCGATGGCCGTGGTCGGCGCGGTCCGGCTGTGGGACACCGAGGCCCTGGTCGAACTGGACGGGTTCGCCGTCCTGGACTGAGGACTCCCGCACGGGGCCGCCGTTCGAGCGGCCCTGTTCACGAAGGTTCCGGCACGGGGGCGTCCTTCGAGCGCCCCCGTTCGCGGAGACTCCCGCACGGGGCCGCCGTTCGAGCGCCCCTGTTCACGAAGCTTCCCGGACGGGGGCGGCCTTCGCGCGCCCCCGTTCGCGAAGGTTTCCCCCACCTGCTCATCGTCCGATCGGCGTCCCGTCCGCGAAGGCCCCCGCACCGGCTCACCCTTCGAGCAGCGCTCCCATCCACTCCTCCACGCCCGCCACGGACCGGGGCAGCGCCCCGGACAGCAGGCGGGCGCCGTCCTGGGTGATCACCAGGTCGTCCTCGATGCGGACGCCGATGCCGCGCAGTTCGGGCGGCAGGGTCTCGTCGTCCGGCTGGAGGTAGAGGCCCGGCTCCACGGTGAGGACCTGGCCCGGCTCCAGGACGCCGTCCAGATAGGTCTCGGCGCGCGCCTTCGCGCAGTCGTGCACGTCCAGGCCGAGCATGTGCCCGCTGCCGCACAGCGTGTAGCGGCGGTGCAGCTCGCCCGAGGCGCTCTTGAGGACGCCCCACTCGGCGAGGCCCTCCGCGATGACCCCCATCGCGGCCCGGTGGAAGTCGCGGAAGGCCGCCCCCGGCCGCAGGGCCGCGATGCCCGCATCCTGCGCGGCCAGGACGAGTTCGTACACCTGGCGCTGGACGGGGGAGAAGCGGCCGGAGAGCGGCAGGGTGCGGGTGATGTCGGCGGTGTACAGGGTGTCGGTCTCCACGCCCGCGTCGAGCAGCAGCAGGTCCTGGGGGTCGAGCCGCCCGTCGTTGCGGATCCAGTGCAGCACGCAGGCGTGCGCCCCGGACGCGGCGATCGTCTCGTACCCCGTGCCGTTGCCCTCCGCGCGGGCCCGCGCGGCGAAGGCCCCTTCGAGCAGCCGCTCGCCGCGCGGGTGGGCCAGGGCGCGCGGCAGGGAGCGTACGGCGTCCTCGAATCCGGCGGTGGTGTGGTCGACGGCCAGCTGGAGCTGGGCCAGCTCCCAGGCGTCCTTCACCAGCCTCAACTCCGAGAGAGCGGTGGCCAGTTCCTGGTCGGTGGCGGCGTTGCGGCCGGGCGCCGCCGTGTTCAGCTCGTCCAGGTGGGCGCAGCGCAGGCCCGTCAGGCGCTCGGTCTCCGCCAGGTCGGGACGGCGGCCCACCCAGAACTCGCCGTATCTGCGGTCGCGGTAGAACGCGTCGTCGCCCCCGGCGCGCGGCGAGCGGGGCCGCAGATACAGCACCGCCTCGTGGCCGGACCCGGACGGCTCCAGAACCAGGACGTGGCCCACCTGGTCCTCGCCGGTGAGGCCGGTCAGCCAGGCGTACGCGCTGTGCGGGCGGAAGCGGTGGTCGCAGTCGTTGGTGCGGACCTTCAACTCCCCGGCGGGCACGACGAGCCGCTCGCCGGGGAAGCGGGCGGACAGCCGGGCCCGGCGGCCCGGCATGACGTCGAACCCCGGCACCCGGGCGTCCGCGGGCAGCGGGGTCGGCGCCCAGTCGGTGCTCATGAACGCGGCGAGTTCGGGGCTGACGGGAAGGTCGTGGCTGCCGGTGTTGAGGGATGTGGGGCGCTCGGCCATCGAGGTCTCCCAAGGGTGGGAACGGGTAGGGAAAGGGGCGCCGATGCGGGGGCGAGGACCCACCCTGGGCGCTGAGTGCAATTTCACATTACTATGTCACAGCCCATAAGGCGTCTTCGAGTTTCCCAAGTGCCCATCGGTACGCAGGGATTGAGCTCGGACTCTTGTGGGTGCCCGTCGTTGGTCAGTAAAATGTCACACACCACACTAGGGAGTTCGACATGACGTCTGCAGCACCCCAGCGCACCCGGCCCTGGCACGGAATCCTCGTCGCGACCGCGCTTCCCCTGCGCTCCGACCTTTCCGTCGACTTCACCTCCTACGCCCAGCACGTGCGATGGCTGATCGACAACGGCTGTGACGGCGTCGTGCCCAACGGTTCGCTCGGCGAGTACCAGACCCTCTCCGACGAGGAGCGGGCCCGCGTCGTGCACACCGCCGTCGAGGCCGCGGGCGACGGCGACCGCGTCATGGCGGGCGTCGCCGCCTACGGCAGCACCGAGTCCCGCCGCTGGGCCGAGCAGGCCGCCGACGCGGGCGCGGGCTCCGTCCTGCTGCTCCCGCCCAACGCCTACCGGGCCGACGAACGCTCGGTGCGGGCCCACTACGCCGAGGTCGCCAAGGCGGGCCTGCCCGTCGTCGCCTACAACAACCCGTACGACACCAAGGTCGACCTCACGCCCGGCCTGCTCGCCCAGCTGTACGCCGACGGCAGCATCGTCGCCGTCAAGGAGTTCAGCGGCGATGTCCGCAGGGCCTACGAGATCGCCGAACTCGCCCCAGAACTGGACCTGTTGGCGGGCGCCGACGACGTGCTGCTCGAACTGGCCCTGGCCGGCGCCGTCGGCTGGATCGCCGGGTACCCCAACGCGCTGCCCGCCTCCTGCGCCCGGCTCTACCACGCCGCCGTCGCGGGCGACCTCGCCACCGCCCGCCCCCTCTACCGGGCGCTGCACCCCTTGCTGCGCTGGGACTCCAAGACCGAGTTCGTCCAGGCCATCAAGGTCTCCATGGACCTGGCGGGCCGCCCGGGCGGCCCGGTCCGGCCGCCCCGGCAGCCGCTCACCCCCGAACAGGACGCCGTCGTGCGCGCCGCCACCGAGAAGGCGCTCGCCGAAGGCCACAAGTAGCCCGCCAGGGAGGCGAACCCATGCGCACCCGACACGTCTACCACGCGGTCGACTCGCACACCGAAGGCATGCCCACCCGCGTCATCACCGGGGGCCTCGGCGTCGTCCCCGGCGCCACCATGGCCGAGCGGCGGCTGTACTTCATGGAGCACCTCGACCACATCCGTACGCTCCTCATGTACGAGCCGCGCGGACACGCCGCGATGAGCGGGGCGATCCTCCAGCCGCCGACCCGTCCCGACGCGGACTACGGCGTCCTCTACATCGAGGTCTCCGGCCTCCTGCCGATGTGCGGGCACGGCACCATCGGCGTGGCCACCGTGCTGGTGGAGACCGGGATGGTGCCGGTCACCGAGCCCGTCACCACGGTACGGCTGGACACCCCGGCCGGCCTGGTCAGCGTGGACGTGCGGGTCGAGGACGGCGAGGCGCGCTCCGTCACGCTGACCAACGTCCCCGCGTTCTGCCTGGCGCTCGACCGCAAGGTGCAGGTCCCTGGCCTCGGCACGGTCACCTACGACCTCGCGTACGGCGGCAACTTCTACGCCTTCGTCGAGCTCGAAGCGCTCGGCCTGCCCTTCGGGCGGGCCCACAAGGACGAACTCCTCGCCGCCGGGCTCGACATCATGGCCGCGATCAACGCGGGCGAGCCGCCCGTGCATCCCGAGAACCCGGGGATCGCCGGGGTGAAGCACGTCTACCTCGCCGCCCCGGGCTCCGGCGCGACGCGCTCGCGCCACGCCATGGCGATCCACCCGGGCTGGTTCGACCGCTCGCCGTGCGGCACCGGAACCTCCGCGCGGATGGCCCAGCTGCACGCCCGCGGCGAACTCCCGCTGCACCGCGACTTCACCAACGAGTCGTTCATCGGCACGGAGTTCACCGGACGGCTCGTCGGGGAGACCACTGTCGGCCCGCTGCCCGCGGTCGTGCCGACGGTCACCGGGCGGGCCTGGATCACCGGGACCGCGCAGTACTTCCTCAACCCGTCCGACCCGTTCCCGGAGGGCTTCCTGCTGTGATCCACCTCGGCGCGGACGACCTCGCGGCGCTGCTGACGCCGACGGCCGCGGCCGAGGCGCTGGCCGCGGTCCTGCGCGCGGGCCTCGACACGGAGCAGGACCCGGCCCGCTCCAACGTCGCGGTTCCGGCAGGCGAGTTGCTCATCATGCCGACCGCTTCGGCGGCGTACGCGGGCGTGAAGATCGCGGGGATCGCACCCGCCAACCCGGGGCGCGGGCTGCCCCGCATCACCGGCGGCTTCCTCCTCCTCGACGGTCCGACGCTGCTGCCCCTCGCCCTGCTGGACGCGGCCGCGCTGACCACGGTGCGCACCGCGGCCGTGTCGGCCCTGGCGATCGACGCGCTCGCCGAGCCGGACGCGACCCGCCTGGTCCTGTTCGGCGCTGGCCCCCAGGCCTACGCCCACCTCGAATCCGCCCTGAACACAAGGGAGTTGACCCAGGTGACGGTGGTGTCGCGAACGGCAGCATCGGCCGAGCGGCTGGTGACGTACGCCCGGGGTCTCGGTCTGGAGGCGCGGACCGGCGGCGCCTCGGACGTCTCGGTCGCCGATCTCGTCATCTGCTGCACCACCGCCCACGGACCGCTCTTCGACGGGCGGCGGCCGCCCGCGCACGCCGCCGTCGTCGCGGTCGGCTCGCACCGCCCGGACGTGCGCGAGATCGATTCGGCGCTGGTACGGCGGTCCTCGGTCTGGGTGGAGGCCCGGACGGCCGCCCTGCGCGAGGCGGGCGACCTGCTGATCCCGCTGGCCGAGGGCGCGATCGGCGAGGACCACATCACGGGCACCCTGGCCGCCCTGGTACGCGGCGAGGCGGCACCCCCCGGAGACCGCCCCCGGTTCTTCAAGAGCGTGGGCATGGCCTGGGAGGATCTCGCGGTGGCCGCGGCGGTGTTCCAGGCGTCGGGCACCTTGCGCGCCGTGCCGGTCGGGGCGGATCTCCACGGCCCGGGCCGTCCGCCGGCGGGGTGAGCCGCCGGGTTCACCCGGCCGGCGCCCCGCGGCGGCCGGGGTATCGCGACCGGGCGGAGGGGCGCGGACGGCCGAACGCCGCGCACCCCTTCGCCCCGGATCGCCCTAGATGTCCCGGAAGATCTCGATCTGGGCACCCACCGAGTTGAGCCGCTCGGCCAGGTCCTCGTAGCCGCGGTTGATGACGTACACGTTGCGCAGCACGGAGGTACCCTCGGCGGCCATCATCGCGAGCAGGACCACCACCGCCGGACGGAGCGCCGGGGGGCACATCATCTCGGCGGCGCGCCAGCGGGTCGGGCCCTCCACCAGGACCCGGTGCGGGTCGAGGAGCTGGAGGCGGCCGCCCAGGCGGTTGAGGTCCGTGAGGTAGATCGCGCGGTTGTCGTACACCCAGTCGTGGATGAGCGTCTTGCCCTGGGCCGCCGCCGCGATCGCCGCGAAGAACGGCACGTTGTCGATGTTGAGGCCGGGGAACGGCATCGGGTGGATCTTGTCGATGGGCGCCTCCAGCTTGGAGGGGCGCACGGTGAGGTCGATCAGCCGCGTGCGCCCGTTGTCGGCGGCGTACTCGGCGGTGCGGTCGTGGTCCAGGCCCATCTCCTCCAGGACCGCGAGCTCGATCTCCAGGAACTCCACCGGGACCCGGCGGATCGTCAGCTCCGACTCGGTGACGACGGCGGCGGCCAGCAGGCTCATCGCCTCGACCGGGTCCTCGGAGGGCGAGTAGTCCACGTCGACGTCGATGTCGGCCATGCCGTGCACGGTCAGCGTGGTGGTGCCGATGCCGTCCACCCGTACGCCCAGGGCCTCCAGGAAGAAGCACAGGTCCTGCACCATGTAGTTGGAGGAGGCGTTGCGGATGACGGTGACGCCGTTGTTGCGGGCGGCCGCGAGCAGCGCGTTCTCGGTCACGGTGTCGCCGCGCTCGGTCAGCACGATCGGGCGGTCGGGCGCGGTGCGCTCCACCTCGGCGTGGTAGATCCCCTCGGTGGCCGTGATGTCCAGGCCGAACCGGCGCAGGGCGATCATGTGCGGCTCGATGGTGCGGGTGCCGAGGTCGCAGCCGCCGGCGTAGGGGAGGCGGAAGCGGTCCATGCGGTGCAGCAGCGGGCCGAGGAACATGATGATGGAGCGGGTCCTGCGGGCGGCGTCCGCGTCCATCGCGTCGAGGTCGAGCCGGGCCGGCGGGACGATCTCCAGGTCGGTCCCCTCGTTGATCCAACGAGTGCGCACACCAATGGAGTTGAGGACTTCGAGGAGCCGGTAGACCTCTTCGATGCGGGCCACGCGGCGCAGCACGGTGCGGCCCTTGTTGAGCAGCGAGCCGCAAAGGAGCGCGACACAGGCGTTCTTGCTCGTCTTGACGTCGATGGAGCCCGAGAGGCGGCGGCCGCCGACCACGCGCAGGTGCATGGGACCCGCGTACCCGAGCGAGACGATTTCACTGTCGAGCGCCTCACCAATGCGCGCGATCATCTCAAGGCTGATGTTCTGGTTCCCGCGCTCGATGCGGTTCACGGCGCTCTGGCTGGTGCCCAGAGCCTCGGCCAACTGCGTCTGCGTCCAGCCCCGGTGCTGCCGGGCGTCACGGATGAGCTTGCCGATGCGTACGAGGTAGTCGTCTGCCATAGGGGCAGGTTATCTCAGATATGAGATGGCGCTCGCGCTGGGAGGGTCCATCAGGGTGAGGAACCGTCAATTCCGATACTGCGATTCCCGCGTAGGAGGGGCAACCGGAGGTGCTCCGTCCGGGGAACGTGCCACCGTGCGGACGCCGGGCGTGTCGGATCGCGCGGCCGTGGAGCCCGCCTCCCGTGACCGCGGAACCCGAGGTCGCGGGAGCCGCGCGGCCTGGCGCCGACACCCGTGCCCTGAATGGCGCCGCCCGCGCATGACCTACCGGCGGCCATGTACTAGAGTTATCTCGACATCGAGATATCTACCGAGGCGCACCGCAGCCAACGCTCGGTAAGGGTTACCTAACTTAGCCTTACCTTAGCGGATAGACCACAGATCGTGGCGGCAGGATTGTGGTGGAACGCGCACATATATGAAGGAGACTGTCGTGTCGGCGAACAGCTTCGACGCCCGCAGCACGCTGCGCGTGGGCGACGAGTCGTACGAGATCTTCAAGCTGGACAAGGTCGAGGGCTCCGCGCGCCTCCCTTACAGCCTGAAGGTTCTCCTGGAGAACCTGCTCCGCACCGAGGACGGCGCGAACATCACCGCCGACCACATCCGCGCGCTCGGCGGCTGGGACTCGCAGGCTCAGCCGAGCCAGGAGATCCAGTTCACGCCGGCCCGCGTGATCATGCAGGACTTCACCGGTGTGCCCTGTGTCGTGGACCTCGCCACCATGCGTGAGGCCGTCAAGGAGCTCGGCGGCGACCCGGCGAAGGTCAACCCGCTCTCCCCGGCCGAGCTGGTCATCGACCACTCCGTCATCGCCGACAAGTTCGGCACCAAGGACGCGTTCGCGCAGAACGTGGAGCTGGAGTACGGCCGCAACAAGGAGCGCTACCAGTTCCTGCGCTGGGGCCAGACCGCCTTCGACGACTTCAAGGTCGTCCCGCCGGGCACCGGCATCGTCCACCAGGTCAACATCGAGCACCTCGCCCGTACGGTCATGGTCCGAAACGGCCAGGCCTACCCGGACACCCTGGTCGGCACCGACTCGCACACCACCATGGTCAACGGCCTCGGCGTGCTCGGCTGGGGCGTCGGCGGCATCGAGGCCGAGGCCGCGATGCTGGGCCAGCCGGTCTCGATGCTCATCCCGCGCGTCGTCGGCTTCAAGCTGACCGGCGAGCTGAACCCGGGCACCACCGCCACCGACCTCGTCCTCACGATCACCGAGATGCTGCGCAAGCACGGCGTCGTCGGCAAGTTCGTCGAGTTCTACGGCGAGGGTGTGGCGGCGACCAGCCTCGCCAACCGCGCCACCATCGGCAACATGTCGCCGGAGTTCGGCTCCACCGCCGCGATCTTCCCGATCGACGACGAGACCCTCAAGTACCTGCGCCTGACCGGCCGCGACGCCCAGCAGGTCGCGCTCGTCGAGGCGTACGCCAAGGAGCAGGGCCTCTGGCTGGACCCGGCCGCCGAGCCGGACTTCTCCGAGAAGCTGGAGCTCGACCTCTCCACGGTCGTCCCCTCCATCGCCGGCCCGAAGCGTCCGCAGGACCGCATCGTCCTTGCCAACGCCGCCCAGCAGTTCGCGCTGGACGTCCGCAACTACGTCGAGGACGACGACGAGGCGGGCAAGGAGTCCTTCCCGGCCTCCGACGCCCCGGCCGCCACCAACGGCGTGCCGAGCCGCCCGACCCCGGTCACCCTCGCCGACGGCACCACCTTCGAGATCGACCACGGCGCCGTCACCGTCGCCGCGATCACCTCGTGCACCAACACCTCGAACCCGTACGTCATGGTCGCCGCGGCGCTCGTCGCGAAGAAGGCCGTCGACAAGGGCCTGACCCGCAAGCCGTGGGTCAAGACCACGCTCGCCCCGGGCTCGAAGGTCGTCACCGACTACTTCGACAAGGCCGGTCTCACCCCGTACCTCGACAAGATGGGCTTCAACCTCGTCGGGTACGGCTGCACCACCTGCATCGGCAACTCCGGTCCGCTGGACGAGGAGATCTCGAAGGCGATCAACGAGCACGACCTCGCGGTCACCTCGGTGCTCTCCGGCAACCGCAACTTCGAGGGCCGGATCAACCCCGACGTCAAGATGAACTACCTGGCGTCGCCGCCGCTGGTCGTCGCGTACGCCATCGCCGGTTCGATGAAGGTCGACATCACGACCGAGGCGATCGGCTCCGACGCCGAGGGCAACCCGGTCTTCCTCAAGGACATCTGGCCCACCGAGGCCGAGGTCAACGACGTCGTGGCGAACGCCATCGGCGAGGACATGTTCAACAAGTCCTACCAGGACGTCTTCGCGGGTGACGCGCAGTGGCAGGCGCTGCCGATCCCGACCGGCAACACCTTCGAGTGGGACGCCGAGTCCACCTACGTGCGCAAGCCCCCTTACTTCGAGGGCATGACGATGGAGACCACCCCGGTCTCCGACATCGCCGGCGCCCGGGTGCTCGCGAAGCTGGGCGACTCGGTCACCACCGACCACATCTCCCCGGCCGGTGCGATCAAGGCCGACACCCCGGCCGGCAAGTACCTCACGGAGCACGGCGTCGAGCGCCGCGACTTCAACTCCTACGGCTCGCGCCGTGGCAACCACGAGGTCATGATTCGCGGCACCTTCGCGAACATCCGCCTGCGCAACCAGATCGCGCCGGGCACCGAGGGCGGCTTCACCCGCGACTTCACCGTCGAGGGCGGCCCGGTCTCCTTCATCTACGACGCCTCCCAGAACTACCAGGCCGCCGGCATCCCGCTGGTCATCCTGGCGGGCAAGGAGTACGGCTCGGGCTCGTCCCGCGACTGGGCCGCCAAGGGCACCGCGCTGCTCGGCGTCAAGGCCGTCATCGCCGAGTCGTACGAGCGCATCCACCGCTCGAACCTCATCGGCATGGGCGTCCTGCCGCTCCAGTTCCCGGAGGGCGCCACGGCGGCCTCCCTCGGCCTGACCGGCGAGGAGACCTTCTCCTTCACCGGCGTCGAGGAGCTGAACAACGGCACCACGCCGCGCACCGTGAAGGTCACCACCGACACGGGCGTCGAGTTCGACGCGATCGTCCGCATCGACACCCCCGGTGAGGCGGACTACTACCGCAACGGCGGCATCATGCAGTACGTCCTGCGCAACCTGATCCGCAACTAGCCCCACCCCCCACCAACGAACAAGGCCCGCACCCCGATTGGGGGTGCGGGCCTTGCTTGTGGGCGGAGTGCGGGATCAGAACATCACGCGGATGCTGTTCCAGCCGGTGCCGACCTTGACGCGGTCCTTGAAGGGGGCGCCGTTGGTGGTGCCGGTGCCCGGGTAGAACCACAGGCCGCCCGACGTGTCGCGGCCGATGAGGTCCGCCTGGCCGTCACCGTTCAGGTCGCCGATGCCGACGAGGTTGTTGTAGGTGTTCCAGCCGCCGCCGAGCTTGACGCGGTTGCCGAAGGGGGCGGCCCAGTTGCCCGTGCCCGGGTAGAGCCACGCCGTACCGGAGTTGTCCACGGCGACGATGTCGGCCTTGCCGTCACCGTTCAGGTCGCCACGGCCGGCGATCTTGGTCATGGCGCCCCAGCCGCCGCCCAGCTTGACCGGCGGGGTGAACGAGCCGTCGGACTTGGCGGTGTAGAGCCACAGCACGCCGGACTTGTCGCGGGCGAGCAGGTCGTCGTTCGGGGCGCCGCCGAGGTCGCCCGGAGTGAAGACGCGGTTGAAGGCGTCCCAGCCGCCGCCCAGGTCCTTGACGTCCGAACCGTAGCCGTCCTCGTGGTACTTCACGTGGAGAAGCGAGCCGTCGGTGGCCGTGAAGTAGAAGCCGTCCCCGTAGCCGTCCTTGTTGTTGTCGAACTGAGTGGCCTCGGCCAGGCCCTTCATGCCGCTGGGGATGTTGACCACACGCTCGCCGAAGCCGCCCGAGCCGTTGGGCGGGTAGTTCCACATCGTGCCGTACTCGTCGACCGCCATGAGCTCGAAGTGCTCGGCGGACCCCCCGAAGCCGGAGGCGTACGGCGCGGACCGCTGCTGGTTCTTGGCCTTCGGCTTGACGTGCTGCTGGGCCTTGCCCGCCGCGTCCTTGGCGGAGGGGACACCGTCGGCGACGGCGGTGCCCGCGGTGGTGGCGACGAGGGCCGCGGCGATGGCGGCGACGGCTATGCGAGAAGCGGTCCGCCCGTGCTTACGGCCGTTGAAAGGGGCCATGTGTTACTCCAACATGCGAAAAGCGAGAGACCCGCATCTGGTCAAGATGCGGTAAGAGCGCTTTAGGCTCTCTTTACGAGATCTTCGCACAGCACATACGGACTCCCCGCATCCGGGGGTGACTTGTCGGCAGATACGAGACAAGGCCCGTACTCCACAGGGGAGTACGGGCCTTGCCCGGGTGTGGCCGATGGATCAGAACATCAGGCGCATGCCGTTCCAGCCGGTGCCGACCTTGACGCGGTCCTTGAAGGGGGCGCCGTCGGTGGTGCCGGTGCCCGCGTAGAACCACAGGCCGCCGTCGGCGTCGCGGCCGATGAGGTCCGCCTTGCCGTCGAAGTTCAGGTCGCCGAGGCCGACCAGGGTGTTGTAGGTGTTCCAGCCGCCGCCGAGCTTGACGCGGTTGCCGAAGGGGGCGGCCCAGTTGCCGGTGCCCGGGTACAGCCAGGCAACACCCGAGTTGTCGACGGCGACGATGTCGGCCTTGCCGTCACCGTTCATGTCACCGCGACCGGCGATCTTGGTCATGGCGCCCCAGCCCGCGCCCAGCTTGACGGGCGGGGTGAAGGAGCCGTCGCCCTTGGCCGTGTAGAGCCACAGCACGCCGGACTTGTCACGGGCCAGCAGGTCGTCGGCCGGGGCGCCGCCGAGGTCGCCGGGCGAGAAGACGCGGTCGTAGGCGTTCCAGCCGCCGCCCAGGTCCTTCACGGTGCCGTCCGTGCCGTCGTAGACCAGGTGGCCGTTGTTGTAGAGCTCATAGAACGCGTCGAAGGCGCCGTCCTTGTTGTTGTCGACCTTGGTCGCCTGGCTGAAATCGCCGTACGAACCCTGCAGTGCGACACGGTCACCAAAGCCACCCGAGCCGTTCGGCGGGTAGAGGTATCCCTGACCCGAACCGTCCGCCGCGATGAGCGGGAACGTTTCCGCGGCCGGGGTCTCGCTGCCCGCCGCGAAGGCGCGCTTCTGGGCGGAGGGGGACTGCTTGGCCTTGGCCTGGGCCTGGGCGAACTTCTGCGCTGCCGTCGCCGCGGCGGGGGCCGGCGTGCTGGCGGCGGAAGCCGCGCCCGCCGTCGTGCCCACGAGGGCTGCTGCGATCGCCGCGACGGCGATGCGGGACAGGGCGCGACCGCCCTTACGGCCGGAAAGTATGGCCACGTATTTCTCCATGTCGAGGAAGAGACGCGCCGCGTCTGGTCGAGGCGCGACGCGCGATCTTCTGGATCCTTTCACGCAATCTTTGCGTGTCAACTAGTTTGCGGACGGGGCGAGTAGCTCCAATTCGGCCAGCGTGGCCTTCGCTGCGGGGACTATTCGGTAATGGGCATAGGAACCAGGCGAATGGATCGAGAACACCCGCGTCTGGCGGTCCCAGGCGAAGGTTTCGCCGGTTCGCCTGTCCAACTCCGTCCACTTCGTTCCGTCCTGTGATCCTTCGAGGACCCAGGCCGAGGGGGCCGTCCCGGCGGTGGCCGAGGTCAGCGTGTACTGCGTGGCCTTCGTGGCCTTGCTCACGGGAAGGTCCGTCGGGCCGAACTCGGCCGACGTCGCGGAGGAGTTGTCGAACAGCGGGCCCGAGCCGGTGATCGCGTCGGCCGGGGGAGCGGGCACCTTGTCGTCCTTGGCGATGGAGACCGGCGCCGCGTTCTTGCCGGTGCCCCAGGACGAGGGACGCGCACCCATCGTGAAGTCGAGCGTGCCGCCCCGCGCGAGCAGGTCGTGCGGGAGCGCCGTCGAGTTCCACGGCTTCCCGTCGACCTTCAGGGACTGCACGTACACGTTCCGCGTGCTGTTCTGTGGCGCCTTCACCACCAGATCGCGACCGTTCTCCAGATGGACGGTCGCCTTGGTGAACAGGGGAGAGCCGATCGCGTACTCGCCGCTGCCCATCACCAGCGGGTAGAAGCCGAGCGCCGAGAACACGTACCAGGCCGACTGCTCGCCGTTGTCCTCGTCACCGAGGTAGCCCTGCCCGATCTCGCTGCCGTTGTACAGACGCCTCAGGACCTCGCGGATCTTCTCCTGCGCCTTGGAGGGCTCGCCCGCCGCGTCGTACATGTACGTCACGTGATGGGCGACCTGGTTGGAGTGGCCGTACTGGCCCATCCGCACATCACGCGCCTCGGTCATCTCGTGGATGACGCTGCCGTACGAACCGGCGAACTCGGGGGAGGCCGTCTCGGGAGTGGAGAAGTAGGCGTCGAGCTTCTTGGCGAGGCCCGCCGGGCCGCCGTACAGGTTGGCGAGGCCGCGCGAGTCCTGCGGGGCGGTGAAGGCGTAACCCCAGCCGTTGGTCTCGGTGAAGTCGTAACCCCACACCCGGGGGTCGAACTTCGCACTGTCCACGCGCCACTGGCCGTTCGCGTCCTTGCCCTGGAAGAAGCCCGCCTTGGCGTCGAAGAGCTTCACGTAGTTCTGGGCGCGGCCCATGAAGTACGCCGACTCCTCCTGGTAGCGGGGCTTCTTCGTCTTCGCGTACAGCGCCTGGCCCATCTTCGCGAGGCCGTAGTCGTTGACGTAGCCCTCCATCGACCAGGACAGGCCCTCGGGGGTCGAGGTCGGGGTGTAGCCGAGGAAGGGGGAGGTGTCCATGCCCTTGCGGCCGACGCCGGAGGAGGGCGGGGCGACCGTGGCGTTCTTCAGGGCCGCCTCGTACGCCGCCTCCGCGTCGAACTTCACGCCCTTCACATAGGCGTCGGCGAACGCGACGTCCGAGCTCGTGCCGGTCATCAGGTCCGCGTAGCCGGGCGAGGACCAGCGGGAGATCCAGCCGCCGTCCTTGTACTGCTGCACGAACCCGTCGACCATCTCGCCGGCCTTCTTCGGGGTGAGGAGCGAGTAGGCGGGCCAGGTCGTGCGGTAGGTGTCCCAGAACCCGTTGTTGACGTATACGGTGCCGTCGACGACCTTCGAGCCGGTGTGGGTGGGCGTGTCCGCGCCGGTCTTCGGCGAGAAGGGGCTGGCGTACTGGTTCTTCGAACCGACCTTCTCGAAGCCGGAGTTGGGGTAGAGGTACAGCCGGTAGAGCGAGGAGTACAGGGTGGTCAGCTGGTCGTGCGAGGCGCCCTCGACCTCGATGCGGCCCAGGATGTCGTCCCAGGCCTGCCGGGCCCGGTCCCTGACCTTGTCGAACCCGGTCTTCGCGGGAATCTCGGCCGCCAGGTTCGCCTTCGCCTGGTCCACACTGATGAGTGAGGTCGCCAGGCGCAGGGTCACCGTGCGGTTCTTGCCGGGTGCGAAGCGCGCGTAACCCGTCACGTCGGCGCCCCCGCCGCCCTGCAGCCTGCCGCTCGCGGTCACCGGAGTGTCGAAGACGCCGTACACGAAGAGCCGTCCGGCGCCCGCGGACAGGCCGCTCTTCACGTCCGAGAAGCCGGTGAAGGAACGCGTCGCCGGGTCGAGGGTGAGGCCGCCCTGGTTGTTGACGTTGTCGAGGATCAGGCTCGCGTCGTCACCGGGATAGGTGAAGCGCATCATCGCCGCGTGGTCGGTCGGCGCGATCTCCGTCTTGAGGCCGTTCTCGAAGGTGACGCCGTAGTAGTACGGCTTCGCGGTCTCGTTCTCGTGCCGGAAGGGCAGCGCGCGGGCGGTCCGGGAGGCGTCGGGGGTCCCGGCCGCCGCGGACGGCATCACCTGGAAGGTCTGCCGGTCGCCCATCCAGGGGCTCGGCTCGTGGCTGGCGCTGAAGGCCTGGAGCGTCGGCAGGTTGTCGGCGTTGTTGCGGCGCGCGTAGTCGTACAGCCAGTCCTGCGAACCGGCGTTGGTCACCGGCGTCCAGAAATTGAAGCCGTTGGGGACCGCGGTCGCGGGGAGGTTGTTGCCGCGCGAGAAGGAGCCGCTGGAGTTGGTGCCGCGGGTGGTGAGCGCGTAGTCCGCGAGGTGCGCGAGCGGCTTCTCGGGCTTCTTCGGCGCGATCGAGAGGTCGTCGATCCAGCCCTGGAACTTGGCGGGCCCCTTGACGGAGTCGTACGCCACCAGGATCCGGTCCGCCCGCTTGCCGGCGGCGACGGTGCCGATCAGCGAGGACACCTGGTTCCACTGGTTGACGTAGAGCGTCTTGGCGGTGCCCTGCCCCTGCGGGCTGAGCAGACCGCCGTGCGCGTCGAGCGCCTTGAGGTCACTCAGATAGGTGCCGTCCGTGAAGGCCAGGTCCACGGACACGTTGGTGGCGGGGTAGGTGAGGTCGGTCTCCGTCATCGACGGGAAGATCTTGTAGTCGAGCTCGGTGTCCCGCCCGACCGGCAGGTCGACGTCGAAGACCTTGTTGTACGAGTAGGCCCGGCCGTCCGCCTTGTGGGTGCCCGCGTAGCGCAGCGCGCGCTTCCCGGTGAAGCCCGCGTTCGCCTTGGCGGTGGGGGAGCCGCCGGGGCCGCGGTCCGGTGCGGTGCGCATGTCCGGGGGGACCGGGGTGCTGGTGTCGCCGTTGGAGAACTGGATGTCGGCGAGCTGGGTGATGGGCGCGCCGTGGTTGGCGGTGATCTCCAGGCGGTAGTGCGCGTACGCCGTGGCGCTCGGGAAGTCGTACGTCCTGGTCTGGAAGCGGTCCTTGAAGTTCTCGCCGGTGCGGCTGTCCAGGGTCTTCCAGTCCTTGCCGTCCGTCGACCCCTTCAGCGTCCAGTCCTTGGGGTCGCGTTCGGGGGCGTCGTTGGCGGACGTCAACGCGTAGGTGACCGTCTTCACCGGTTCGGACAGATCGAATTCGAGCCATGCCGTGGGCTGGAAGGCGAGCCATTTCGTGCTGGGCTGCCCGTCGACGAGATTCTCCTTCACCTCGCCGCCGTCGGTGTTCTCCGCGCTGGCCCGGACGTCGGTGACCCTGTCGGTCACATTGCCCGGTATGCCGCTGGTGAAGCCGCCGTCGACGCCCGAGGACCGCTTGTTCCCGGCGCGGTCCGTATCGACGGTATTGGTCCAGTCCGGCTGGGGTTGGCCTGTTTCGAACGAGGTGCTGAACCGGCCGCCGCCCCGGTCGGGTTGGGCGGTCGCGGACGGCGCGCCGACGGCCGACTGCGCCGTCACTACGAGCAGGAACGAGGCGGCCACCAGGGCGGCCGCCGGTCCTCGTCGGTACCGGGATCTGGGCAGCATGTGGGCCCTTTCCTTCGGTGCAAGCCGGGATGAACCGACGTTTGCGAGGTGGACAACGTTGTCAGAGTGGAAACGCAGGATCCAGTAGCACGGCAAGTGCCTCTTCATGTCAAGGGTGTTGAGAAGGAATGGATGGCCTGAATCAACAGGGGCAATGCAGACGTCAAGGTGTGTAATGCGCGTCAAAAGGAGCAGCCTCATCCACATTGGTACGTACCAATGGATATATCCGCGAGGTCTCAACTCGGGAAAGACTGTCGGCCAACCCTGCTTTCGATCTTGCTCAGTTGACGGGAAGTGGACTATACCTGTCGGCGTCCGGGCAACCCGCTGAACGCGGGCGGGGGGAACCGCGTGCGGGCCGGTCGGCCCGGGACCGGGCAGCCTCCGCGATGGATGTACGGCATCACTCACGCTTCAACTGTTCGCGGGCGTCGGCGGATTCCGCTGCACCGCATGAGTCCTGGAGAAGGCGAGGACTTGAGCATGGGATCCGAGATCAACCGCCGTGACGCACTCAAGCGGGCCATGGCAATCGGCCTGCTGGCTGTGCCGGCGACCTCACTGCTGAGCGCGTGTGCGAGTTCCGACGGCGGTGACACCACCAAGAAGCCGAGCTCCCAGGGCACCAAGTCGGCGGACAATCCGCTCGGCGTCAACAAGGGCACCGCCCTGGAGGCGTTCGTCTTCAAGGGTGGCTTCGGCGACGACTACATCAAGTCCGCCGAGGCCGACTACAACGCCAAGTACGGCATCACCATCAAGCACACCGGCACGCAGGCGATCGGCCCCAAGCTCCAGCCGCGATTCGCGGGCAGCACCCCGCCGGACTTCATGGACAACTCCGGCGCCGACAACCTCGACACCGCGGCCCTCGCCAAGACCGGCAAGCTCCAGGACCTCACCCCGCTCCTGGACGCGCCCACCATCGACGACCCGTCGAAGAAGGTCCGCGACGTCCTGATCGCCGGCACCATCGAGCAGGGCCAGTTCGGTTCCAAGGAGATGTACGCGTTCAACTACGCGTTCACCGTCTACGGCACCTTCTACTCCAACAAGCTGTTCAAGGAGAAGGGCTGGACGTACCCGCAGACCTTCTCGGACATGCTGGCCCTCTGCAAGAAGATCAAGGCCGCGGGCATCGCCCCCTTCACGTACCCGGGCAAGTACCCCTACTACGTGCACTTCGACCTGCTGCACCAGATCGGCAAGGTCGGCGGCAAGGAGGCCCTCAACGCGATCGACAACCTCGACGACGGCGCCTTCAAGACCGACGCGGTCAAGGAAGTCATCACGTACTACGAGGAGTTGGCCGGACAGGGCTACTTCCTCCAGGGCTCCGAGGGCATGACGCACATCCAGATGCAGACCGCCTGGACGCAGGGCCGCGCCGCCATGGTGGCCGACGGCTCCTGGGTCGAGAACGAGGCCGCGCCCACCATGCCGAAGGACTTCGACCTCGCGGTCGGCTCCCTCATCGGCTCCGGGCCGAGCGACAAGCTCCCCTTCGGCGCCCTGTACGCGGCGGCCGGCGAGCCCTTCATCGTCGCCAAGGACGGCAAGAACCCGGTCGGCGGCATGGAACTGCTGCGCATCATGCTCAGCAAGAAGCAGACCACGAACTTCACCAACGCCATCAAGTCGCTGACCTGCGTGCAGGGCGCCGCCGACGGTCTCACCCTCACCCCGGGCCTGACCTCCGCGAACGCGGCCCTGAAGGCGGCCGGGCCGAATGTGCTCAACTCCCGTCTCCAGGACTGGTACAAGAAGCTGAACAACGAGACCATCGGCAACCTGACCCTGGACCTGCTCACCGGCAAGATCAAGGCCGCCGAGTGGATCGACAAGGCCCAGAAGGCGTCGGACGACACCAAGAAGGACTCCTCCGTCCCGAAGTTCAAGCACCTCTGACGAGGGCGCTTACCCTTACTGGCTGAGACGAGAGCGACCGGCGACATGCGACACGGCAAGTACCGGTTCATCATCGGGTTCCTGGCAATTCCCCTGGCGCTGTACGGGGTCCTCGTGATCTCGCCGTTCCTCCAGGACTTCCAGATCTCGATGACGAGCTGGAGCGGACTGACGCCCGAGAAGAACTTCATCGGGCTGGACAACTATCAGAAACTGATTCACAACGACCTGTTCTGGAAGGCGTTGTGGCACAACGTCCTCCTGCTCCTCTTCGTGCCGGTCGTCACGCTGGCCCTCGGTCTCTTCTTCGCCTTCATGCTGAACGTCGGCGGCCGTCGCAGGGGTTCTGCGGGGGTCGCCGGTGTGCGGGGCTCCGGCTTCTACAAGGTGATCTTCTTCTTCCCGCAGGTCCTCTCGATCACGATCATCGCGATCCTGTGGCAGCAGATCTACAACCCCGACCCCAAGAACGGGATGCTCAACTCCCTGCTGGCGGACGTCGGTCTGAGTTCGCTCCAGCAGTCCTGGCTCGGCGATTCCAGCATCGCGCTGATCTGCATCATGGTCGTGATGGTCTGGGCGAACGTCGGTTTCTACGTCGTCCTGTTCTCGGCCGGAATGGCCTCCATTCCGGGCGAGATCTACGAGGCGGCGCTCCTGGACGGCGCATCCAAGGTCAAGACGTTCTTCCGGATCACCCTGCCGCTGCTGCGCGACACGGTGGCCACCGCCTGGGTCTACATGGGCATCATCGCCATGGACGCGTTCATCTACGTACAGCTGATGTCCGTGAACGTCGGCGGCCCCGACGAATCCACCGACGTGGTCCCGCTGCTCCTCTACAAGACGGCGTTCCGGGACAACAGCCAGTACGGAATGGCCGCCGCCATGGGTGTCGCGATGCTCATCGTGACCCTGGTGTTCGCCATTCTCAGCATGCGTCTTTCGCGCCGCGAGCGCATCGAATTCTAGGGGTGGCGCGATGACGACCGAAACGATGAAGGTGGACGGCGAGCAGTCGTCCGCACCCGCCGCGAGCGCGGCCCGCTGGAAGTGGCGCAGCAGCGAGGGGGGCGTGCTCAACGCGTTCAGCCACGTGTTCCTGGTGGTGTGGGCGCTCATGGTGGGCGTGCCCCTGCTGTGGGCGCTGTGGAGCTCGTTCAAGACCTCCGGCGACATCCTGACCCACCCCTGGTCGCTGCCCACCGAGCTCCACTTCGACAACTGGTCGCGGGCCTGGAGCAAGGCCAACATCGGGCAGTACTTCCTCAACACCGCGTTCGTGGTGGGCGTTTCCACCTTCGGCACCATGCTGCTCGGCTCGATGGCGGCCTACGTGCTGGCCCGCTTCGAGTTCCCCGGCAACAGGTTCATCTACTTCCTGTTCGTCGGCGGCATGGCGTTCCCCGTGGTGATGGTGCTCGTCCCGCTGTTCTTCGTCGCGAAGAACCTCGGGGTCCTGAACACGCTGCCCGGCCTGATCCTGATCTACATCGCGTACTCGCTGCCGTTCACGGTGTTCTTCATGACGGCGTTCTTCCGGACGCTGCCGACCACGGTCGCCGAGGCCGCGCTGATCGACGGGGCCTCGCACACCCGCACCTTCTTCCAGATCATGCTGCCGATGGCCAAGCCCGGCATCATCAGCATCGGCATCTTCAACGTGCTCGGGCAGTGGAACCAGTACCTGCTGCCTTTGGTGCTCAACCAGGGCGACACCAAGAACTGGGTGCTCACCCAGGGACTCGCGGACCTCGCCGTGCAGCAGGGCTACCAGGGTGACTGGGGAGCGCTCTTCGCGGGGCTCACCATCGCGATGCTGCCCGTGCTCGCCGTGTACGTCGTCTTCCAGAAGCAGGTCCAGGCGGGCCTGACGGCGGGCGCCCTCAAGTAGCGCGCCGCCTTCCTCATCTCCTCCCGACCGCCCGTGGGCCCCCCGCCCGCGGGCGGTCCGGCGTGGGGGCCCCGTGCTCCGCATCTGCTCAGGTCTTGACGGGAGACCACCCTGAAGGCTGAGCTTAGAGTTCACATGTTGGAGAAAAGACGGGGCCTCATTGCTGCGGCTCCGTGCGGGGGCGGCCGTCGTGCCGTCCGCCTACGGCGGGAGTGGATGAGTCGATGGAGACTCCGGGGTCGCAGACGTCATTGCACCGGGCCAACCTCGAGCGGGTCGTACGTGCCGTGCGCATGGCGGGCTCCCTCACCCAGGCCGAGATCGCCAGAACGACGGGTCTGTCCGCGGCCACGGTCTCCAACATCGTCCGCGAGCTGAAGGACGGCGGGACCGTCGAGGTCACGCCCACCTCGGCGGGCGGCCGGCGGGCCCGCAGCGTCTCGCTCAGCGGCTCGGCCGGCATCGTCATCGGCGTCGATTTCGGCCATACGCACCTGAGGGTGGCCGTCGGCAACCTGGCGCACCAGGTCCTCGCCGAGGAGTCCGAGCCGCTCGATGTCGACGCCTCATCCGCGGAGGGCTTCGACCGGGCGGAGGAGCTGGTCAAGCGGCTGATCGCGGCCACCGGCATCGGCCAGGACAAGGTCATCGGGGTGGGCCTCGGCGTGCCCGGCCCCATCGACGTGGAGTCCGGCACGCTCGGCTCCACCTCGATCCTGCCGGGCTGGACCGGCATCAACCCCAGCGAGGAGCTCTCGGGGCGCCTGGGCGTCCCGGTGTACGTCGACAACGACGCCAATCTGGGCGCGCTCGGCGAGCTGGTCTGGGGCGGCGGGCGCGGGGTCAGGGACCTGGCGTACATCAAGGTGGCGAGCGGTGTCGGCGCCGGCCTGGTGATAGACGGGCAGATCTACCGGGGGCCCGGCGGCACCGCGGGCGAGATCGGGCACATCACCCTGGACGAGTCGGGCCCGGTGTGCCGCTGCGGCAACCGCGGCTGCCTGGAGACCTTCGCCGCGGCCCGCTACGTGCTCCCCCTGTTGCAATCCAGCCACGGCGCCGACCTGACGATGGAGCGGGTGGTCCAACTGGCCCGCGAGGGCGACCCCGGCTGCCGCCGCGTGATCGCGGACGTCGGGCGCCACATCGGCAGCGGCGTCGCCAACCTGTGCAACCTCCTGAACCCGAGCCGGGTGGTCCTCGGCGGCGACCTCGCGGAGGCCGGAGAGCTCGTGCTCGGGCCCATCCGGGACTCGGTGTCGCGGTACGCGATCCCAAGCGCCGCACGGCAGTTGTCGGTTCTTCCGGGGGCGCTCGGCGGCCGTGCGGAGGTGCTCGGCGCGCTCGCCCTCGTCCTGAGCGAAATGGGGGATTCCACCCTGTTGGACAGTGCCCTGCCCGCCTCGGCGCCTGCCTTCACTTAGATAACGGATGGCACCGTTGTCATCTCGTTAAGGATTTACTCCTTGACGGTGGGCTTAACGCCGAGTTGACTTCCAGCCACCTCGGCCGCAACGTCGCGGCCTCGTCAGGGAGGTTTCTGAAGTGAACACGAACATGCGTCGTGCCGCTGTAGCCGTTGCCGCCACCGCGATGGCCGTCTCGCTCGCCGCCTGTGGCAGCGCCAAGGAGTCGGGCGGCGGCACCAAGTCGTCCGGCACCAGCAGCGCCAAGAAGGGCGACGACCTCAAGATCGGCCTGCTGCTCCCCGAGAACCAGACCGCGCGCTACGAGAAGTTCGACAAGCCGCTGATCGAGGCCAAGGTCAAGGAGCTGACCAACGGCAAGGGCCAGATCGTCTACGCGAACGCCAAGCAGGACGCGACGACCCAGAACCAGCAGGCCGACACGATGATCACCAACAAGGTGGACGCGCTCATCGTGGACGCGGTCGACTCCAAGGCCATCGCGGGCTCGGTCAAGAAGGCCAAGGACGCGGGCATCCCGGTCGTCGCCTTCGACCGCCTCGCCGAGGGCCCCATCGACTCCTACGTGTCCTTCGACAACGAGGAGGTCGGCCACGTGCAGGGCAAGGCCCTCCTCCAGGCCCTGGGCGACAAGGCCAAGTCCGGCGACATCGTCATGATGAACGGCGCCGTCACCGACCCGAACGCCGCGCTCTTCAAGAAGGGCGCCCACGCCGAGCTCGACGGCAAGGTGAACATCGGGAAGGAGTACGACACCAAGGAGTGGAAGCCCGAGAACGCCAACGCCAACATGGAGGCCGCGCTCTCGGCCCTCGGCAAGGACAAGGTCATCGGCGTCTACTCCGCCAACGACGGCATGGCGGGCGGCATCATCACGGCCCTCAAGGCTGCCGGTCTCGCCAAGCTCCCCCCGGTCACCGGCCAGGACGCCGAGCTCGCGGGTGTGCAGCGGATCATCACGGGCGAGCAGTACATGAGCGTCTACAAGTCCTACCCGCAGGAGGACGCCATCGCCGCCGAGATGGCGGTCAAGCTCGCCAAGGGCCAGGAGCTCGGCTCGCTCGACGCGAAGAAGGTCGACTCGCCGACCACCAAGGCCGTCCCGTCCACGATCGTCCCGGTCGTCTCCCTGACCAAGGACAACATCAACGACACCGTCATCAAGGACAAGATCTACACGATCGCCGACATCTGCACGGCCAACTACAAGGCCGCCTGCGACGCCCTCGGCCTCAAGTAGGTACCTCGCCAAGTCCCCTTCACCACGCGGGACTTGAGCCCCTTCCACTCGTCCGGCGCCCTGCGCCCGCTTCAGCCCCCGCGAGGGCGCGGGCGCCGGACGGAACGTTTCCCCCTTTCTGTTCTCTTCTGCTCGACCTCCGCGCCCCCACCCCCTCCGGGCGCGGCATCCCCGCCGGTCAGGCGGCGAAGGAGATGGTTCACGTGTCCGCTACGCCCGTGTTGGCGTTGCGCGGGGTCTCCAAGCGGTTCGGTGCCGTTCAGGCGCTCACCGACGTAGAGCTTGAGGTCCACGCCGGTGAAGTGGTCGCCCTGGTGGGCGACAACGGCGCCGGAAAGTCCACGCTGGTCAAGACGATCGCCGGCGTGCACCCCATCGATGACGGCGTCATCGAGTGGGAGGGCAAGGCCGTCCAGATCGCCAAGCCGCACGACGCCCAGAGCCTGGGCATCGCGACCGTCTACCAGGACCTCGCGCTGTGCGACAACATCGACGTCGTCGGCAACCTCTACCTCGGTCGCGAGCTCCGCAAGCGCGGCATCCTCGACGAGGTCGAGATGGAGCGCCGCTCGCGCGAGCTGCTCACCACGCTGTCGATCCGCATCCCGAGCGTGCGCATCCCGATCGCCTCCCTCTCCGGCGGCCAGCGCCAGACCGTGGCCATCGCCCGTTCGATGCTCGGCGAGCCCAAGCTCGTCATCCTCGACGAGCCGACCGCGGCCCTCGGCGTCGAGCAGACCGCGCAGGTCCTCGACCTGGTGGAGCGGCTGCGCGAGCGCGGCCACGCGGTCATCCTCATCAGCCACAACATGGCCGATGTGAAGGCCGTCGCCGACAAGGTCGCGGTGCTCCGGCTCGGCCGGAACAACGGTGTCTTCGACGTGAAGACCACCACGCAGGAAGAGATCATCTCCGCCATCACCGGGGCCACGGACAACGCCGTGACCCGCCGTGCGGCGCGCAACGCGGAGGTTCAGAAGTGAGCACCGACAAGACCTCCCCGGCCGGTCTCGGCAAGCCGGCCGCGGCCCCCGTGGACGCGCCGCCCGCCGCCGAGGCCGCCTCCACCGCCGTCGACCCCCGGCTGCTGGTGCGCGAGCAGGGCTTCGCCGGCTACGTCGGCGAACTGAAGCGCAAGGTGCGCGCCGGTGAGCTGGGCGCGCTGCCCGTCATCGTCGGCCTGATCATCATCTGCATCGTCTTCCAGAGCCTGAACGCGAACTTCCTCACGGCGGGCAACCTCTCCAACATCTCGGTCGCCATGGTCGGCACGGGCATGATCGCGGTCGGCATCGTGTTCGTGCTGCTGCTCGGCGAGATCGACCTGTCGGTCGGTTCGGTCAGCGGTGTGGCGGGCGCGTCCTTCGCGGTGCTCAGCATCCTGCACGGCACGCCCGAGTGGCTGGCGCTGGTCCTGGCCATCCTCTCGGGTACGGTCGCGGGCGCCATCCACGGCTTCATCTTCGCGCGGATCGGCGTGCCCGCCTTCGCCGTCACGCTGGCCGGTCTGCTGTTCTGGAACGGCTTCATGCTGAAGATCCTGGGCGACAACGGCACGATCAACACCAACGGTTCCGGCGTCTTCTACAACCTGTCGAACTACTACTTCAGCGATGTCGCGGTGGCCTACGGTGCCGCTGCGGTGGCCGTCGCCGTGTTCTTCCTGTCCGCGTTCTTCGACAACCGCCGCCGCGAGGCCGCGGGCGTCCCGTCGCGGCCGCTCAACGAGATCGTGCTGCGCACCGCGCTGCTCGCCATCGTGGCCTTCGCCGCGGCCTACATGTTCAACCAGTACAAGGGTCTGCCGCTGGCCGTGGTGATCTTCCTCGCGGTCCTGATCGTCACGGACTTCGTGCTCCGCCGCACCGCGTACGGCCGCAAGATCTTCGCGCTCGGCGGCAGCGTCGAGGCCTCGCGCCGGGCCGGCATCAACATCGTGATGATCCGCACCTCGGTCTACGCGATCTCGGGCACCTTCGCCGCGGTCGGCGGTCTTTTCATCGCCTCCAAGATCAGCGCGGCGAACCAGAGCGCCGGCAGCGGCGACCTGCTGATGAACGCCATCGCCGCGGCCGTCATCGGCGGCACCAGCCTCTTCGGCGGCCGCGGCCGCACCTGGAACGCGCTCCTCGGCGTGCTGGTGATCGTCTCGATCCAGTACGGCCTGGCGCTCGAAGGCGTCGCCTCGGCGATTCAGCAGATGATCACCGGCGGTGTGCTTCTGTTCACCGTGATCATCGACGCCGTCACCCGGAAGACCCAGAAGTCCGCTGGCCGCGCCTGACCTGCGCGACTACCGACGTGCCCGGTGCCCCTGAGGCGCCGGGCACGTCTGTGCGCGGCCGCGCCCGTCAGCCACACGGGTGACGCGGAACGCACCGCCCCGCGACCGCGGGCGCGGGCGGAACATTAGACTCAACGGATCGGCATGCTCGACCAGCACGGATGCAAGGAGGCACGGGTGCCGCTGCTTACCCGTATCAGGGGACCGCGCGATCTTGACCGGCTCAGCCCGGAGCAGCTCGACCAGCTGGCGGCAGAGATCCGGACCTTCCTGGTGGACGCGGTCTCCAAGACCGGCGGACACCTCGGTCCGAACCTCGGTGTGGTGGAACTGACCATCGCACTGCACCGCGTCTTCGAATCCCCGAAGGACAAGGTCCTCTGGGACACCGGACACCAGAGCTACGTCCACAAGCTCCTCACGGGGCGGCAGGACTTCTCCCGCCTGAAGATGAAGGGCGGCCTGTCCGGCTACCCGGCGCGCGGTGAGTCGGAGCACGACTTCATCGAGAACAGCCACGCCTCCACGGTCCTCGGCTGGGCCGACGGCCTCGCCAAGGCGAACGAGGTGCTGAAGAAGGACGACCACGTGGTGGCCGTCATCGGCGACGGCGCGCTGACCGGCGGCATGGCCTGGGAGGCGCTGAACAACATCGCCGCCGCCAAGGACCGCCCGCTCGTGATCGTGGTGAACGACAACGAGCGCTCCTACGCGCCGACCATCGGCGGCCTCGCCAACCACCTGGCCACCCTGCGCACCACCGACGGCTACGAGCGCTTCCTGGCCAAGGGCAAGGACCTCCTGGAGCGCACCCCGGTCGTCGGGAAGCCGCTGTACGAGACCCTGCACGGCGCCAAGAAGGGCCTGAAGGACTTCATCGCACCGCAGGGCATGTTCGAGGACCTCGGCCTGAAGTACGTCGGCCCCATCGACGGCCACGACATCGACGCCCTGGAGTCGGCCCTGCAGCGCGCCAAGCGCTTCGGCGGCCCGGTCATCGTGCACTGCCTCACCGAGAAGGGCCGCGGCTACCAGCCGGCGCTCGCGGACGAGGCCGACCGCTTCCACGCCGTCGGCAAGATCCACCCCGACACCGGTCTGCCGGTCTCGACCTCCGGTCTCGACTGGACCTCGGTGTTCGGCGAGGAGATGGTCCGGCTCGGCAAGGAGCGCGAGGACATCGTCGCGATCACCGCGGCCATGCTCCAGCCGGTCGGCCTCGACAAGTTCGCCAAGGCCTTCCCCGAGCGGGTCTACGACGTGGGCATCGCCGAGCAGCACGCCGCGGTCTCCGCCGCGGGCCTGGCCACCGGCGGCCTGCACCCGGTGTTCGCGGTGTACGCCACCTTCCTCAACCGCGCCTTCGACCAGGTCCTCATGGACGTGGCCCTGCACAAGTGCGGCGTGACCTTCGTGCTCGACCGGGCCGGAGTCACCGGCACCGACGGGGCCTCGCACAACGGCATGTGGGACATGTCGATCCTCCAGGTCGTGCCCGACCTCAGGATCGCGGCCCCGCGCGACGCCGACCAGGTGCGCGCCCAGCTGCGCGAGGCCGTCGAGGTCGACGACGCGCCGACCGTCGTGCGCTTCTCCAAGGGCGCGGTCGGCCCCGCCGTCAAGGCCGTCGGCAAGGTCGGCGGCATGGACGTGCTGCGCCAGCCGTCCTCCGACGCCGTGCGCCCGGACGTGCTCCTGGTCTCCGTCGGCGCGCTGGCGCCGATGTGCCTGGAGATCGCCGACCTCCTCGACGCGCAGGGCATCTCGACGACCGTGGTCGACCCGCGCTGGGTCAAGCCGGTCGACGAGGCCATGGCGCCGCTCGCCGAGAAGCACCGCGTCGTCGTCACGGTCGAGGACAACAGCCGCGTGGGCGGCGTCGGTTCGGCGATCAGCCAGGCGCTGCGCGACGCGGGCGTCGACGTGCCGCTGCGCGACTTCGGCATCCCGCCGCGCTTCCTCGACCACGCCTCGCGCGGCGAGGTCATGGCGGAGATCGGCCTGACCGCGCCGGACATCGCCCGTCAGGTCACCGGTCTCGTCTCCAAGCTGGACGGCCGGTTCGAGGAGAGCCGGGCCGCGGTGGAGCCCGCCCGCGACTGATCATGTGACCGCCGGGTCAACGGGCCGGACCGATCTCCCTGTACGGGTGATCGGTCCGGCCCGTTCGCGTGAATAACGGGCTCGGCCCGGTACCCGTAGCGCCAGTCCTCCCGATCATGGCGAGGACGTTGAGCTAGCGGAGGTGCACGGGTGGTCAGCAGAAGTCTGTTCCGGACCAAATCGATCGAGCAGTCAATTCAGGACACAGAGGAGCCAGAACACGCGCTCAAAAAGTCCCTGTCCACGCTCGACCTCACCGTTTTCGGGGTCGGAGTCATCATCGGCACCGGCATCTTCGTCCTCACCGGCAAGGTGGCCAAGGAGAACGCCGGGCCCGCGGTCTCCCTCGCGTTCGTGGTGGCGGGCATCGTCTGCGCGCTGGCCGCGCTCTGCTACGCCGAGTTCGCCTCGACGGTGCCGGTGGCCGGGTCCGCGTACACCTTCTCCTACGCCTCGCTCGGCGAGCTGCCGGCCTGGACCATCGGCTGGGACCTGGTGCTCGAATTCGCCCTGGGAACGGCGGTGGTGGCCGTCGGCTGGTCCGGCTACGTCCGTTCCCTGCTCGACAACGCGGGCTGGCACCTGCCCGAGGCGCTCAGCGGCCGCGACGGCGCCCACGGGTTCGGCTTCGACATCCTCGCGGCCGCCCTGGTCCTGGTGCTCACCGCCATCCTCGTCCTCGGCATGAAGCTGTCCGCCCGGGTCACCTCGGTGGTCGTCGCCGTCAAGGTGACCGTCGTCCTGATCGTGATCGTGGCGGGCGCGTTCTTCATCAAGTCCGCCCACTACTCGCCGTTCATCCCCCCGGCCCAGCCGCAGACCGCGGGCAGCGACCTCAAGGCCCCGCTCATCCAGCTGATGTCCGGCTACGCGCCCACCAACTTCGGTGTGATGGGCATCTTCACCGCGGCCTCGGTCGTCTTCTTCGCCTTCATCGGCTTCGACGTCGTGGCGACCGCCGCCGAGGAGACCAGGAACCCGCAGCGCGACATGCCGCGCGGCATCCTCGGCTCCCTCCTCATCTGCACGATCCTCTACGTCGCCGTCTCCATCGTCGTCACCGGCATGCAGCACTACACCGACCTCTCCGTCGACGCGCCGCTCGCCGACGCCTTCAAGGCCACCGGCCACCCGTTCTTCGCGGGCGTCATCAGCTTCGGCGCCGCCGTGGGCCTGACCACGGTGTGCATGATCCTGCTGCTCGGCCAGACCCGGGTGTTCTTCGCGATGAGCCGGGACGGTCTGCTGCCCCGGTTCTTCTCGCACGTCCACCCGCGGTTCCGCACCCCGCACCGGCCGACCATCCTGCTCGGCGTGATCATCGCGATCGTCGCGGGCTTCACGAGCCTCAGCGAACTCGCCGAACTGGTCAACATCGGCACCCTGTTCGCCTTCGTCGTCGTCGCGATCGGCGTCGTCATCCTGCGCCACACCCGCCCCGACCTGCCCCGCGCCTTCCGCACCCCGCTGGTGCCCTGGGTGCCCGCGGCCGCGGTGGCCGCCTCGCTGTGGCTGATGCTCAACCTGCCCGCCGAGACCTGGATCCGGTTCGGCATCTGGATGGCGATCGGCATCGTCATCTACTTCGGCTACGGCCGTCGGCACAGCCGTGTCGAGGCCCGGCCCGGTCACAACCCCCAGTAATCGGGGCCCGATTCCAGCGCGGCCCCGAATGTCCCTCCTGAACCGGGCGTACGGGGCCGCATAGGGTGACCCGCATGCTCGCCGAGCCGCCGCCCTCACTACGGACCGTGACCAGGCGCGGGCTGCCGGGCCAGCGCCGCCGCCCCTCGGACCCGCCCGCGACCGCCCCGCGCCGCTACTGGGGGCGGCTGCTCCCGGTCCTCGCCGCCCTCGCCCTGCTCACCCGCCTCCCCTCGTTCCGGCACCCGCTGTGGAACCCCGACGAGGGCTACCTCGCCGTCCAGGCGCGCCTCCTGGCGGGCGGCGGCACGCTCTACGGCACCGTCGTCGACCGCAAACCGCCCCTGCTGCCCTGGCTGTACGAGGCCGCGTTCGCGCTGTGCGGCGACGGGTCGCTCGGCCCGCTCCGCCTCGCCGCCGTCGCCGCTCAGCTGCTCACCGCCCTCGCGCTCGCGTCCACCGCCCGCCGCCGCTGGGGCGACCGCGCGGGCCGCGCCGCGGGCGTGCTCCATCTGCTCGTCTCGGTGGGACTCAACCCCGAGGACGCCCAGGCCGCCACCTTCGAGGTGTTCATGCTGCCCTTCACCGCGGCGGCCGTCCGCTGCGCGGACCGGGGCCAGTGGACCCGGGCGGGCCTCGCCGTCGCCGGGGCCTGCCTCACCAAGCAGACCGGCGGCGCGGCCCTGGCCCCCGTCCTGTGGCTGCTCTGGCAGCGGCCCGATCACCGGCGAACTTCCTTGCTGCGTACGGTTGTTGGTCTCACGCTGCCCGTCCTCGCGGTGGCCCTGCTCACCGGCCCGTCCCGCTTCCTGTTCTGGACGGTCACCGGCTCCGGGGCGTACGCCTCTTTCGCCGGATCCGAACTCCACGTCCTGCTGCGGGGGTTGACCAACACCGCCCTCTGGGCCGCGGGCTGCGCCGGACTGCTGCCGCCGGTCGTGCGGGTGCTGCGCATCGCGCGGACCGGCGCCGCCGACCTGTGGCTCTGGCTGATCGCGTCGGCGGGCGCCGTCCTGCTCGGCTGCCACTTCTTCGGCCACTACTACCTCCAGCTCATGCCGCCCCTGGTCCTGCTCGCCACCGGAGCGCTCCAGATCCTGCCGACCCACCGGCTCACCAGCGCGCTGCTCACCTCCGCCTGCGCGTGCGCCCTCTTCCTGCTGTGGGGCCTCCTCGCCCCGCGCCCGGACCTCGCCCACGCCGAGCGCCTCGCCGCCGCGGTCCAGGCCCGCACCGGCCCCGCCGACCGGGTCCTGGTGTGGGGGATACACCCCGAGACGTACTGGCTGGCCCGCCGCGCCCCGGCCAGCCGCTACCTGACGGCGGGACTGCTCACCAACTACAGCGGTGGCCGGGACGGACCCCAGGTGGGGGAGAAGTACGGGGTCGACGGCACCTGGCCGGTGTTCCGCGCCGAGCTCGCCGACCGCCCTCCGGCGCTGGTCGTCGACGACTCCCGGGGCCTTCCCTACGCCGCGGACCGGCTGCCCACCCTGCGCCGCTTCCTCGCCTCCCGGTACGAGAGGACCGCCGTCGTGGACGGCGCCGTCCTGTACGTACGCACCGACTGACCCTCCTCTCTCGCGTACGCACCGCCCGACTCTCACCCGACCGGCCGAACGGACCGGACCGGAAACCCCGCCCGCCCCGCTTGCGCCGACTGCCGAAAAGCCGCACGTCGGGACGGAAATACCAGGGGAAATCAGGGGTACTGACCAGTGTTATGGTCGGCAGAAAGTCGCTGGTTTGCTGGACCCGGACGCGTCGCGCGGATCCGGTGGGGAAAGGTGGTCGCGGACCATGGCACTGAGGTCTCGACAGGCATCGAACGGGCAGCCCGCCAGGACCGGCGGCATCGTCACCGCCCCGTCCCCCGCCACCCCGGTCGTGGCGACCGAGGACGGGCGCCCCACGGTCACCGACTGGCTCCGGCTCGGCAAGGACGGCCGGCTCTCCGCGTACGCGCCCGCCGCCGGCGGCGTGGCCCGCTGGACCGAGTCGCGGCCGGGCGGCGCGTGGAGCGGTCCCGAGCTGGTCGCGCCGGGCAAGGGCCTCCAGTCGCACCTCTCCGTCGCCCAGGGCGCCGACGGCTATGTGCACCTGACGGCGCTGCGGCACACGCCGATGGAGGACGGCGGCACCTGGGCCGAGCTCGTCCACGCCATCCAGTACCAGACGGGCCGCCCGGTCAAGAGCTGGGCCGTCGTCGGCTCCCCCTATCCGCGCCGCGACTGGGAGAAGGGCCTCAAGATGGGCCACCCCTCGGTGGGCGTGGACTCGGCGGGCAACGCCCAGATCGTGGTGCGCAACGCCTTCGGCGGCGTCTCCGCACGCGGCCAGGAGCCCTCCGGCAAGTGGGCGGGCTGGGCCGACCTCAACGGAAACGGCGCCGACCGCTCGATATCGGTGGTGGCGGGCGAGGCCGGCCGGATGGTCATCCACGCTCCGTCCAACACCGGTGTCATGCGCTTCGAACGGGCCGCCGCGGACGCCAAGTTCGAGGAGATCGAGAAGCTGGCGGCCGACCCGGAGACGGGCACCATCGGCGGTCTGGTGACCGGCGAGGGCGGCCGCATCACCTTCTTCCTGCGCGACGCCAAGTCCGGCGAGCTGCGCGCCTGGCGCGGCGACGGCCCCACCGAGCCGCTCGGCGGCCGGGGTTCGGGCCCGGTCGCGCTCCTCCGCAAGGAGATCGACGGCGTCGACTGCACCGTCCTCGCCCAGCGCGATCGCGACGGCCGCCCCTCGATAGCGGCCTACCCCAGCGAGCAGGAGGGCGCCGGGGTCACCTGGACCCCGACCGGCGAGGTCTGCGCGGGCGCCCCGGCGCTGACGCTGGACGCCGACGGCCGGATCGTGCTCGGCGTGTTCACCCCCGAGGGCGGTCTGCGGATCACCCGCCAGCGCACCGACGAGCCCGGCCTCGCCCTGGAGGCCTGGCAGCAGGTCTGACGCACCGCACGACAGGCAAGGCCCGGGACCGCGTCGCGGCCCGGGCCTTCGCACACCCCGTCCGTGGGCCCCTTCGTCCGCGGAGCGTACGGGGTCGCCCGCGCGATTACCCTGTCGCACCGTCAACAGGCTTGTGCGCCATGGCAGTCGGGCGCACGGCAGAGGCCCCGCACCGAAGTGCGGGCCCTCTGCCGTGCAACGCTGTTACGCGGGGACGCTCGCGACGCCCTGCGCCAGGAACTTCTTCCCGTTCACGCGCTCCGAGACGCCCTCGCGGTCCAGGTACGGCGTGATGCCGCCCAGGTGGAAGGGCCAGCCGGCGCCCGTGATCAGGCAGAGGTCGATGTCCTGGGCCTCGGCGACGACGCCCTCGTCCAGCATCAGACCGATCTCCTGCGCCACCGCGTCCAGGACGCGGTCACGGGTCTGCTCCTCGGTCAGGACGACGTCGCCCTGCTTGAGGAGGGCCGCGACCTCGGGGTCCAGCTCCGGCTTGCCGGAGTCGTACTTGTAGAAGCCGCGCTTGCCCGCCTTGACCACCGCGGCCAGGTTCTCGGAGACCGTGAAGCGGTCCGGGAAGGCGCGGTTGAGGGTCTCGGACACGTGCAGGCCGATGGCCGGGCCGACCAGCTCGAGCAGGACCAGCGGCGACATCGGCAGGCCGAGCGGCTCGACGGCCTTCTCGGCGACGGCGACCGGGGTGCCCTCGTCGATGACGTTCTGGATCTCGCCCATGAAGCGGGTCAGGATGCGGTTGACGACGAACGCCGGGGCGTCCTTCACCAGGACCGCGGTCTTCTTCAGCTTGCGCGCCACGCCGAACGCCGTGGCCAGCGAGACGTCGTCGGTCTGCTCGCCGCGGACGATCTCCAGGAGCGGCAGGATCGCGACCGGGTTGAAGAAGTGGAAGCCGACGACCCGCTCGGGGTGCTTCAGCTTGGACGCCATCTCGGTGACCGACAGCGAGGAGGTGTTGGTGGCGAGGATCGCGTGCGCCGGAGCGACCGCCTCGACCTCCGCGAACACCTGCTGCTTGACGCCGATCTCCTCGAAGACGGCCTCGATGATGAAGTCGGCGTCCGAGAAGCCCTCGGCCTTGTCGAGGACACCGGAGACCAGGCCCTTGAGACGGTTGGCCTTGTCCTGGTTGATCCGGGACTTCGAGAGCAGCTTGTCGATCTCGGCGTGGACGTAGCCCACACCCTTGTCGACGCGCTCCTGGTCGATGTCGGTCAGGACGACCGGCACCTCCAGACGGCGCAGGAACAGCAGGGCCAGCTGCGAGGCCATCAGGCCCGCGCCGACGACGCCGACCTTGGTGACCGGGCGCGCCAGGTTCTTGTCCGGGGCGCCGGCCGGGCGCTTGGCGCGCTTCTGCACCAGGTTGAACGCGTAGATGCCGGACCGCAGTTCGCCACCCATGATCAGGTCGGCGAGCGCGCTGTCCTCGGCGTCGAAACCGGCCTGGAGGTCGCCGTCCTTCGACGCCGCGATGATGTCGAGGGCGCGGTAGGCGGCCGGGGCGGCCCCGTGCACCTTCGAGTCGGCGATGAAGCGGCCCTTGGCGACGGCCTGGTCCCAGGCCTCGCCGCGGTCGACCTCGGGGCGCTCGACGGTGACGTCGCCCTTGAGGACGTTCGCGGTCCAGACGAGGGACTGCTCCAGGAAGTCGGCACCTTCGAAGAGGGCGTCGGCGATGCCGAGTTCGAAGACCTGCTTGCCCTTGAGCTGGCGGTTCTGGTTCAGCGAGTTCTCGATGATGACCGAGACGGCCTTGTCGGCGCCGATCAGGTTGGGGAGCAGCGTGCAGCCGCCCCAGCCCGGGACCAGGCCGAGGAAGACCTCGGGCAGCGAGAACGCGGGCAGCGCCTTGGAGACGGTGCGGTAGGTGCAGTGCAGACCGACCTCGACACCGCCGCCCATGGCCGCGCCGTTGTAGTACGCGAAGGTCGGAACGGCGAGGCCCGAGAGCCGCTTGAAGACCTCGTGGCCGCTCTTGCCGATGGCCAGGGCGTCTTCGTGGCGCTTGAGGATCTCGACGCCCTTGAGGTCGGCGCCGACCGCGAAGATGAACGGCTTGCCGGTGACACCGACGCCGACGATGGAGCCCTCGGCGGCCTCCTTCTCGACCTGGTCGATGGCGGCGTTGAGGTTCGCCAGCGAGCCGGGGCCGAAGGTGGTCGGCTTGGTGTGGTCGAAGCCGTTGTCGAGGGTGATCAGCGCGAAGCGCCCGGCGCCGTAGGGAAGTTCCAGGTGACGGACGTTCGCGGACGTCACGACCTCGTCCGGGAACAGCTCGGCCGCGCCCTTGAGAAGCTCAGCGGTGGTGGTGCTCACTTGCTGCCTCCGGCGTCCTTGTGGTGCGGGTTCTCCCAGATGACCGTGGCGCCCATGCCGAAGCCGACGCACATGGTGGTGAGGCCGTAGCGGACCTCCGGCTGCTCCTCGAACTGCCGGGCCAGCTGCGTCATCAGACGTACGCCGGAGGAGGCGAGCGGGTGACCGTAGGCGATGGCGCCGCCGTACTGGTTGACGCGCGCGTCGTCGTCGGCGATGCCGTAGTGGTCCAGGAACGCGAGGACCTGGACGGCGAACGCCTCGTTGATCTCGAAGAGGTTGATGTCCTCGATCGACAGGCCGGCCTTGGCGAGTGCCTTCTCGGTCGCCGGGATCGGGCCGTAGCCCATGACCTCGGGCTCCACGCCGGCGAAGGCGTAGGAGACGAGGCGCATCTTCACGGGGAGGTTGTTCTCCCGCGCGAACTCCTCGGACGCGATGATCGACGCGGTGGCGCCGTCGTTGAGGCCGGCCGCGTTGCCCGCGGTGACGTTGCCGTGCACGCGGAACGGCGTCTTGAGGCCGGCGAGGCTCTCCAGGGTGGTGCCCGGGCGCATCGGCTCGTCGGCGGTGACGAGACCCCAACCGGTCTCGCCCACCTCGGCGTTGGTGTTGCGCACCGAGATCGGGACCAGGTCCTGCTGGATCTTGCCGTCGGCGTACGCCTTGGCGGCCTTCTCCTGCGAGCGCACCGCGTACTCGTCGGCACGCAGCTTCGTGATCTGGGGGTAGCGGTCGTGCAGGTTCTCGGCGGTCATGCCCATGAAGAGGGCCGACTCGTCGACCAGCTTCTCGCTGACGAACCGCGGGTTCGGGTCGACGCCCTCGCCCATCGGGTGGCGGCCCATGTGCTCGACGCCACCGGCGATCACGGCGTCGTACGCGCCGAACGCGATGGAGCCCGCGACCGAGGTCACCGCGGTCAGGGCGCCCGCGCACATGCGGTCGATGGAGTAGCCGGGCACGGACTGCGGGAGGCCCGCGAGGATGCCGGCCGTGCGGCCCAGGGTCAGACCCTGGTCACCGATCTGCGTGGTGGCCGCGATGGCGACCTCGTCGATCTTCGCGGGGTCCAGGGCCGGGTTGCGGCGCAGCAGCTCGCGGATCGCCTTGACGACCAGATCGTCGGCCCGGGTCTCGTGGTAGATGCCCTTCGGGCCCGCCTTGCCGAACGGGGTGCGGACGCCGTCGACGAAGACGACGTCCCTGACGGTACGAGGCACGATGGCTCTCCTCCAGGGTGCGGGGTGGCACTGCACTGCTGCGCACGCGACTGAGCGCGCGCTCACCCGGCCCATGCTACTTACGAGTAACCAAACTGCCCAGTCCCGGGGGCGGGAGCGGCGAACGTCACACCGGGTTGTGCCCCCACCCCTGCCCCTTCCCAAAACCCTCCGGGAGCCGCGGAGCCCCCGCGGCCCCCCACCCGGGGCCCCCACCCGGGGCCCCCACCCGGGGCCCCCACCCGGGGGCTCCGCCCCCGGCCCCCCATCGCGCCTCAAGGGCGCTCGTCCTCAATCGCCGGACGGGCTGGGAAAGCCCCTGCCAGGGAGCACGCTGCTTAGGGGCGCGGGGAACTGCGCGCCCGGCCACGCACGGTCCGCAGGCGGCCGCCTGCCTCCGGGCGGGCCGGGAAGCCCGCTGCTCAGGGGGCGGGGAAGGCGCGCTCAGCCACGCACGGCCTGCACGCGGCCGCCTGCTCCCGGGAGGGCTGAGAAGCACGCTGCTTAGGGGCGCGGGGAACTGCGCGATCAGCACGCGCGGTCCGCACCCGACCGACAGACCGGCCCGCCCTCACCTCCACCCCCGGCGGGTTTCGGGAAGGGGTGGGGTGGGGCGTGAGGGGTCTGGGGCGGAGCCCCAGGACGGCGGGGTTACGCGCAGGTCAGCTGGGCGGACGCCCAGTCCGCGTGGTCCAGGCCGTTCCCGTCCCCACCGTCCCCGACGACCAGGTCGACCACCTGAGCCCCGGACACGTCCGCGGCGACCGGCACCGCCGCCCCCCGCCCCCGGAGCACCGGCGTCGACGCCACCGAACGCCCGTCCGCCAGCACGGAGAAGGTCACCGACCCGCCGCCACCCGTCTCGTCGTCCACCCCGACCGACGCCGTGAACCGGGAGCACGCCCCGCCGAGGAACACCGTCACGTCGCCGTCGGCGTGCACGCCGAGCCCCTTCGCGTAGGAGACCCCCGCGATGGACATCGGGCGCCCGTCGCCCGCCGCGTCCTCCCCGTTGGAGGTGTTGCGCTCCACCGGTCCCCACCCGTTCGTCGCGGTGAAGTCGAGATCGGCGAGGTCGTGCGGCCCGGGCCCCGGGGCCGGGGGAGGCGAGGCCACGCCCACCGCGGCGGACGCGGTGCCGCCGCGGTACCGGGCCGCCGCAGAGAGCACCGCCGACCAGGGCTGCGCCCCGCTCGCCGCCGTCACCTTCCAGGCGCGCGTCACCGTGCGCCCGGCCGGCACGTCGCCGAGCTGTTGGGTGAGCGGTGCCGAGGCCGTCCAGCCGTCGGGCAGCCGCAGGGTGAGCGAGGCGTCCCGCGCGGGGGACCGGCGCGGCGTGAAGGACGCCGTCACCTCACCCGTGGCACCGCGCGCGAGCGTGTCCGGCGCCGAGACGCGTACGTCCGCACCGGCCCGCGGGTCGCGGTTCGCCGCCGCCGACCAGCCCGGCGAGGCGATGTCCCCGTACCGCAGCGGCGTCGTGTAGTTCCCGGAAGCGTCGAGGGTGACCTTTCCGAGTCCGTCCCCGGCCGCGTCCTGGCCGATCACGGCGATGGCGACCGTGTTGTGGCCGTGGGTGCGCAGCATGCCGGGCTGGACGGGGAACGACGTCTGCGGGCCGAGGTCGTTCACGTACAGGCCGGTCATCCAGCCGTTGACGTACACCAGCGCCCGGTAGTGCTTCGCCTTGTCGTCGGAGATCGTGAGGCCCAGCGGTACGTCCTGGCCCTGCGGCAGGTCGAGGTCGAAGCCGGTGCGGTACCAGGAGACCCCGGCGGCGCCCGCCCTCCGGTCCGGCAGGGCGGTGGTGGCCCAGCCGCCGTCGGGATAGCCGGGCAGGTGCATGCCATGCCGTTCGCCGTACAGGCCACCGGTGTTGAGCGGCCCGCGGACCGGATCGACGAGGTCCTCACCGCCGAGCGCGCCCTGGAGCCGCCACCCGATCTGCTTCGCCGAGCCCACCAGCCGCACCGAGGTCAGACCGCGGGGCTGCTTGTGGCTGTCGTCGGCCGACCAGTCCTGTTCGTGCGCCATGTCGGCGGCGAGCACCGCGAGGACGTTGTCCCCGCCCGCCTTCAGGACGCCGCCGGGCACCGCGAACAGGTGCGTGGCGTCGGCGGAGCCGCCCAGGTAGGTGCCGTTCAGCCACGCCAGGTACGAACCGCCCCGGCCCGTACTGGCGTTGACCTGGATGCCGGACTCGGTACCGGCGGCCGTGAAGTGGCCCCGGTACCAGACGGACCCGGCGTGGAAGCCGTAGTCGTCCGCCGAGAGCGCCGGCCGGTCGGCGGCCCGCCAGGCCGCGTCGTCGAACCCGGGCGCCGCCTCCGGGGTCTCCCGCTGGACCTTCCAGCTTCCCAGCGCGGGAAGCGACACCGGCTTCGGGCCGTCGAGCGCGCTGCCGGAGGTGTCGAGCGCGCCGGGCGCGCCGCGTCCGTTCCAGCTGACGGAGGTCGCGGGCGTGCCCGTCAGGACGTGCAGCGAGGCGGCCTTGTCGGTGTCCCCGGTGAGCTTCAGTACGCCCTTGTCGTACGAGGCGGTCCTCAGCAGTTCCGGACCGCTCGCCAGGACGGGCCCCTGCGGGGTGTCGAGGCGCCAGTAGGTGTCGGCCGTCGCGTCGTCGGCGAGCAGGAGCAGCAGGGGAGTCGAGCCGTCGGCCGGGGTGACGAGGACCTGGGTCAGCCCGGTGTGGGTGTAGTTGAGGCGGAGGTCGCCGGTCGCCGCGTCCCAGGTCTGCCTGGCCTGTCCGGCCAGCACCTGCACGTCCGGCCGCGCCGCGTACCGCAGCACGCTCTCGCCGTCCTGCCCGTGCCGCCCGTACAGCAGCGCCACGTCCCGCGCGCCGAACGTGCCGTGCGTCATGAGCTCGGACGTGGAGTACCTCAGCCGCTGATGGTCCATCGCGTAGTCGGAGACCAGGAGCTTCGAGTCGCGGCCGTCGACGGTGAGCGCCGTGCCGGGCTCCTGCGGCACCGACGCGTATCCGCCGAGCGCGAGATGCGTGGTGTCCTTCGCCTTGTTGTTGACGTCCCTGTGGCGCACGACGGTGATCGTGGTGCCGTCCTCGGGGTTGCGCCGGTCGCGGCGCTGCACGGCCGCGTTGTCGGGGGCGCTCGCGGCCGCGCTCTCCGTCCGCGTCAGCGGCGCCACCGACTGCACCAGGTACCCGAGCCGCTTGTCCACCAGGTACTTCTCGCTGAGCCGGCGGTCCTCGCGCAGGGGCGCGCCGTAGTCGTAGGAGCTGTAGACCGCGCCGGGCGAGGGCAGCCAGCCCCAGGAGGTGCCGCCGTAGGCCATGTAGAAGTTCTGCATCGTGGCGCCCGAGGCGATGTTGTTCTCGTACGCCGCCTTCTCGAAGTCGCCGCCCGTGAGCTGCCGGCACTTGTCGAAGCCGGGGCCGCCCCAGGGGTCGAAGGAGCCGCCCTGGAATTCGGCCAGAAACAGCGGTTGGTCCTTCTTCTTCGCGCCGGACAGATCGGGCAGGGCGTGCCAGGTGTCGGGGCTGGAGCAGTTGAAGCCCTGGGGGTAGGAGTCGTGCCCGTCGATGTCGAGTTCCTTGGCGAACACGCCGTTGTGGTTGCCCGTCAGAGGCACCGTGATGCCGTCGGCGTGCGCCTTGTCGACCAGGTGCCGGATGTAGGCGTGGCCGTCGGCGGTGTCCTGGTAGTACTCGTTCTCGACCTGGTAGGCGATCACCGTGCCGGTGCCGTTGGTCAGCTGGTGGCGGGCCAGGATCGCGTCGATCTTCGACAGCCATGCGTCGGCGGCCGCCAGGTAGTCGGGGGCGGTGGTGCGGGCCTTGCCCTTCTGGGTGACCAGCCAGCCGGGGAAGCCGCCGCCGTCGGTCTCGGCGTTGATGTACGGGCCGGGGCGGGCGATGACGTAGATCCCCACCTCCCGTGCGATGTCGAGCAGCTTGTCGACGTCCCGGACGCCCGTGAAGTCGTACACGCCGGGCTTGGGGGAGTGGAAGTCCCAGTCGAAGTAGACGGAGGCGGCGTTGAACCCGCCCGCCTTCATCTTCTGCAGGACGTCCCGCCACGCGTCGGGGCTGGGCAGGCGCCAGTAGTGGAACTCGCCGGACCAGATGGAGAGCGGCTTGCCGTCGATGGTGAGGGCGTGGTCGTCGTGGCCGACGGTGTGGGCGGCGGCGGGCGCCTGCGGGCGGGCCTGGGCGGCGGGCGCGGCGGCGGTCAGGCCCGCGGCGCCCAGCGCGAGCACGGTGGCGGTCGCGAGAGCCGCCGCACGTAATGGCGTGCGCATGTCATTCCTTCCGTGGTGCGGTGCACTGAAAGAATCTGATGCGGCGCACAGCCTAAAGCTGTTCGAGGCTGTTGGATACGGTCCGGTCTTGGGGAATTCTGGGCCCGCGGCGGCACGAAAGCGCCGCGGGCCCGGCCGGCTCAGCCGGTCAGGACTTGGCGGGCGCGTCCTTGAGCGCCGCCGAGAGCAGGGGCGTGACCTGCTCGATCTGCCAGCGCCTGGCCCCGTGGGCGGCGAGGGCCTCGGCCACGGCGGCCTCGGAGCGGTCGCCCGGCGGCTCCCAGCAGACCCGGCGCACGGTGTCCGGGGTGATCAGGTTCTCCTGCGGCATGTTCAGCCGCTCGGCGAGTTCCGAGACCGCCGCGCGGGCCGCCGAGAGCCGGGCCGCGGCGGCCGGGTCCTTGTCGGCCCAGGAGCGCGGCGGCGGCGGGCCCTGCAACGGCTGGCCGGGCTGCGGCAGTTCCGCCTCCGACAGGGCCCTGGCCCGCTCGACGGCCGCCTGCCACTGCTCCAGCTGACGCCGCCCCATCCGGTGCCCGAAGCCGGGCAGCGCGGTCAGCGCGTTCACGTGGGCGGGCAGTGCGAGCGAGGCCTCGATGATCGCGGAGTCGCTCAGCACCTTGCCCGGCGAGACGTCGCGCCGCTGGGCCACCTTGTCGCGGGCGGTCCACAGCTCGCGCACCGCGGCCATCTGACGGCGCCTGCGCACCTTGTGCATGCCGGAGGTGCGGCGCCAGGGGTCCTTGCGGGGCGGCGCGGGCGGCGCGGAGGCGATCGCGTCGAACTCCTCGTGGGCCCACTCCAGCTTGCCCTGCCGGTCGAGCTCCTTCTCCAGCGCGTCTCGCAGGTCGACCAGGAGCTCCACGTCGAGCGCCGCGTACCGCAGCCAGGGCTCGGGGAGCGGCCGGGTCGACCAGTCGACCGCCGAGTGCCCCTTCTCCAGGGCGTACCCGAGCACGCTCTCCACCATCGCGCCGAGGCCCACGCGCGGGAAGCCCGCGAGCCGCCCGGCGAGCTCGGTGTCGAAGATCCGGGAGGGGACCATGCCTATTTCACGCAGGCACGGGAGGTCCTGGGTGGCGGCGTGCAGGATCCACTCGGTGTCCGAAAGTGCCTCCCCCAGGGCGGACAGATCCGGACAGCCGACGGGGTCGATGAGCGCGGAGCCCGCGCCCTCCCGGCGGATCTGCACGAGATAGGCGCGCTGTCCGTAGCGGTAGCCGGACGCGCGCTCGGCGTCCACGGCGACGGGGCCGGTGCCGGCCGCGAAGGCGGCGACCACTTCGGCCAGCGCGTCATCGGTCGCTACGACAGGGGGAATGCCCTCTCGGGGCTCCAGCAAGGGAATCGGCGCCTTGTCGACGTCGTCCGGGGGAGCGCCCCCGGTGGTTCGCAGTGCTGTCTCTGCTGCGGTCTTATGGGCGTCGGTCACCTGTCAAGGGTATCTGTGTATGCACGGCGCCCGTCGACGGAACGTTCCGTCGACGGGCGCGCGAGGGTCGTAATCCAGTCAGTGGATGATTCCGGTACGCAGCGCGACGGCCACCATGCCGGCGCGGTCACCCGTGCCGAGCTTGCGTGCGATCCGGGCGAGGTGGGACTTCACGGTCAGGGCGGACAGGCCCATGGAGACGCCGATCGCCTTGTTGGACTGGCCTTCCGCGACCAGCCGGAGCACCTCGACCTCTCGGCCGGAGAGCTCGCGGTAGCCGCCCGGGTGGCTCGGGGCACCCGGGGGGCGGCGGTGCATACGGGCGGCCGCGGCGCCGATGGGGGCGGCGCCGGGGCGGCCGGGGTGGCCGATGTTGGTGCGGGTACCGGTGACGACGTAGCCCTTCACGCCGCCCGCGAGGGCGTTGCGCACGGCACCGATGTCGTCGGCCGCGGACAGGGCCAGGCCGTTGGGCCAGCCCGCGGCTCGGGTCTCGGACAGCAGGGTCAGCCCGGAACCGTCGGGCAGGTGGACGTCGGCAACGCAGATGTCGCGCGGGTTGCCGACGCGGGGACGGGCCTCCGCGATGGACGACGCCTCGATGACGTCACGTACTCCGAGCGCCCACAGGTGCCGGGTGACGGTGGAGCGGACTCGGGGGTCGGCAACGACGACCATGGCCGTCGGCTTGTTCGGGCGGTAGGCGACCAGGCTTGCGGGCTGCTCAAGAAGAACGGACACCAGGCCTCCTGGAAAGGTGCGGGACGTAGCCGGCTCGGGGATGAAGCCGGGGCGAACCGTGCAGTTAGGGTCACAAACCTCTTCGGCACCAAACCCCTCCGCCTTTAGAGAATGATCACGATTTGGTGAGAAACATTTAGGGCAATTCGGACAGATGCTCGATCGTCGAGCGGCCGCCGGGGCGCGCGGGCCCGCGCAGGGGCCCGTGACAACGCCGCGCGCCCCGCCGACGGCAGGGCGCGCGGGACGCGAAAGGTGAGGTCAGCGAGGGTCGCGGCGCTGCGGCAGGGTCACCACGCCGCTACCCGCCTCGGTGGGACCCGACACCGGGGGCAGGCCCGCGATCTGGCACAGCAGATCGCACCAGGCCGACAGGTGGCCCGCCGTGTCCGGCACCCCGCCCAGGCCCTCGCGCGGCGTCCAGGACGCCCGGATCTCGATCTGGGTGGCGGGCAGCCGCTCCGCGAGCCCCCCGAAGTAGTGCGAACCGGCCCGCGTGACCGTGCCGCTCGCCTCCCCGTAGGACAGGCCCCGGGCGTCCAGGGCGCCGGTCAGCCACGACCAGCAGACCTCGGGCAGCAGCGGGTCGGCCGCCATCTCCGGCTCCAGTTCGGCCCGTACGAGCGTGACCAGGCGGAAGGTGCCCTGCCAGGCGTCGTGGCCCGCCGGGTCGTGCAGTAGGACGAGCCGGCCGTCGGCCAGGTCCTCCTCGCCCTCGACGACCGCCGCTTCCACGGCGTAGGCGTGCGGCGCGAGACGCTGGGGCGGACGCGTTTCGTCCACTTCGATCTCGGGGCGCAGTCGCGCCGTCCGCAGTGCGTCGACGGCCTGACGGAAGGGGATCGGAACGGTGGTCCCGTCCGCGGCTTCCCTGCCGTCAGCGCCATCCGAAGTTCGTCCCTGAGCGGCAGCCATGCGGGGAAGACTAGGCGGAACGGCCGCTCGGCGCCGGTAGGGACACCCGGCCCGGGGCAGTGGCTTGCGGGCACATGCGAAGATTCTGGTCGTGAGCGCCAACGACCGCCCTGTGGGCCAGCCGAACAGCAAGACGCACGACTCCGCGTTCCTCAAGGCGTGCAGGCGGGAAGCCGTCCCGCACACGCCGGTCTGGTTCATGCGCCAGGCGGGGCGCTCGCTCCCCGAGTACCTGAAGGTGCGCGAGGGCATCCCCATGCTGGAGTCCTGCATGCGGCCCGAACTGGTCACCGAGATCACGCTCCAGCCGGTGCGCCGGCACAAGGTCGACGCGGCCATCTACTTCAGCGACATCGTGGTCCCGCTCAAGGCCATCGGCGTCGACCTGGACATCAAGCCGGGCGTCGGACCCGTCGTCGCCGAGCCGATCCGGACCCGGGCGGACCTCGCGCGGCTGCGCGACCTGACCCCCGAGGACGTCCACTATGTCACCGAGGCGATCGGCATGCTGACCGGCGAGCTCGGCGCCACGCCGCTCATCGGCTTCGCTGGCGCCCCGTTCACGCTGGCCAGCTACCTCGTGGAGGGCGGCCCGTCCCGCAACCACGAGAACACCAAGGCCATGATGTACGGCGACCCCGAGCTCTGGGCCGACCTGCTCGACCGCCTCGCCGACATCACCGCCGCCTTCCTCAAGGTGCAGATCGAGGCGGGCGCCTCCGCGGTGCAGCTCTTCGACTCCTGGGTCGGCGCGCTCGCCCCCGCCGACTACCGCCGCTCGATCCTGCTCGCCTCCGCGAAGGTCTTCGACGCGGTCGCCTCCTACGGCGTCCCCCGCATCCACTTCGGCGTCGGCACGGGCGAACTGCTCGGCCTCATGGGCGAGGCCGGCGCGGACGTCGTCGGCGTCGACTGGCGCGTCCCGCTGGACGAGGCGGCCCGCCGCGTCGGCCCCGGCAAGGCGCTCCAGGGCAACCTCGACCCGGCGGTCCTGTTCGCCCCGACCGCGGCCGTCGAGGCCAAGACCCGCGAGGTCCTGGACGCGGCCGCCGGCCTGGAGGGCCACGTCTTCAACCTCGGCCACGGGGTGCTGCCGTCGATGGACCCGGACGCGCTGACCCGCCTCGTCGCGTACGTCCACGAGCAGACCGCCCGCTAGCGGCGGCTATCCGGCGGCGCGCACGGCCGACACCGCCTTGCGCGCCGCCACCAGGACCGGGTCCCACACCGGTGAGAACGGCGGGGCGTACCCGAGGTCCAGGGCGGTGAGCTGATCCACCGTCATCCCCGCGGTCAGGGCGACCGCCGCCACGTCGATCCGCTTCGCCGCGCCCGCGCCGCCCACGATCTGCACGCCGAGCAGCCGCCCCGTGCGCCGCTCGGCCAGCATCTTCACCGTCATCAGGGCCGCGCCCGGGTAGTACCCGGCGGTGTGGGTGGACTCGATGGTCGCCGTGACGTACTGGAGGCCCTCCGCGCGGGCCTCCTCCTCGGTGAGCCCCGTGCGCGCGATCTCGGTGTCGCAGACCTTGGTGACGGCCGTGCCCACGACACCGGGGAACGTGGCGTAGCCCCCGCCCACGTTGGAGCCGATGACCTGGCCCTGCTTGTTGGCGTGGGTGCCGAGCGCGATGTGGCGGTGGCGGCCCGAGATCAGGTCGAGCACCTCGACGCAGTCGCCGCCCGCCCAGATGTCCTCGTGTCCGCGCACCCGCATCGAGGTGTCCGTGCACAGCCCGCCCGTCTCGCCGAGCGGCAGCCCGGCCGCGCGGGCCAACTCCGTACGGGGCGCGACGCCCAGGCCGAGCACCACCACGTCGGCCGCGTACTCGGCGGAGTCCGTCGCCACCGCCCGCACCCGGCCCGACTCCGCCGTGTGCACCTTGGTGACCTCGGCGCCCGTGACCACCCGGATCCCGGAGCGCTCCATCGCCTCGGTGACGCGCCGGCCCATGTCCGGGTCGAGCGAGTGCATCGGCTCGGCGCCGCGCGTCAGCAGCGTCACCTCGAACCCGCGCCCGGTCAGCGCCTCCGCCATCTCGACGCCGATGTAGCCGCCGCCCACCACCACCGCGCGCCGGCTCCCGGCCGCCTCCAGGCTGTCGAGCAGGGCCCGCCCGTCGTCGATGGTGTGCACCCCGTGCACCCCCGGGGCGTCGATCCCCGCCAGCGCGAGCCGCACCGGGCGCGCCCCGGTGGCCAGGACCAGCTTGTCGTACGAGGTCCACTCCTCGGCGCCGGTCGCCAGGTCACGGGCCCGCACCCGGCGCCCCGCCACGTCGAGCTCCGTCACCTCGGTGCGCATGCGCAGATCGATGCCGCGGGCCCGGTGCTCCTCGGGCGTGCGGGCGATCAGGTCCTCGTGGGCCGGTACGTCGCCGCCCACCCAGTACGGGATGCCGCACGCGGAGTAGGAGGTGAAGTCCGAGCGCTCGAAGGCGACGATCTCCAGCTCCTCGGGGCCCTTCAGCCTGCGCGCCTGCGACGCCGCGGACATGCCCGCCGCGTCACCGCCGATGACCACCAGTCGCTCCGCCGCCATGGGGGTTGCCTCCGTCGTGGGTTGCTCCGGATCCGCCTTCTCCTGGTGAAGATACGTACCGGGGGAGCGGGGAATTCCCCTCCCGGCCCATGACGTCCTCGCCGTTGGTCCCGCCGCCCCTCCAACGCGCCCTCCGCATGCGGTCGTTGAGGACCCGGCCCGGGCGTGCCGGGACTCGTTTCCGCTCGTCGGGGGCGGTCTGAGACAGTGGAGGCATGGACAACGCCGTCAGCCGCACCCCGCACATCGTCGTCGTCGGAGGCGGTATCTCCGGACTCGCCGCGGCCCACCGGCTGCTGGGCGCCGGCGCCCGGGTGACCGTGCTGGAGGCGAGCACGGTGCTCGGCGGCAAGCTGCTGAGCGGTGAGATCGAGGGCGCGCCCGTCGACCTCGGCGCCGAGTCGATGCTGGCCCGCCGCCCCGAGGGCGTGGAGCTGGCCCGCGCGGTCGGCCTCGGCGACCGGATCCAGCAGCCCGCCGCCGCGTCCGCCGCCATCTGGACCAGAGGCGCCCTGCGGCCGATGCCCAAGGGCCATGTGATGGGCGTCCCCGCGCAGCCCGGCACCCTGCACGACATCCTGTCCGCCGAGGGCCTGGCCCGCGTCGCGCAGGACCGCGAGCTTCCCTCCACCGAGGTCGGCGAGGACATCGGGGTCGGTGAGTTCGTCGCCAAACGGGTCGGCCGCGAGGTCGTCGACCGCCTGGTGGAGCCGCTGCTCGGCGGCGTGTACGCGGGCGACGCCTACCGGATCTCCCTGCGGGCCGCCGTTCCCCAGCTCTTCGAGGCCGCCCGCACCCACGGCTCGCTCCTCGACGGCGTCCAGGACATCCAGGCCAGGGCCGCCGCCCGGCAGCAGACCGGGTCGGTGTTCGCGGGCCTCGACGGCGGCATCGGCACCCTGCCCGGCGCGGTCGCCGACGCGGTGCGCGCCCAGGGCGGCGAGATCCGCACCGAGACTCCCGTGCTCGACCTGAGCCGCACCGCGCGGGGCTGGCGGATCCGTACCGACACCGAACTCCTCGACGCCGACGGCGTGATCCTGTCCACCCCCGCGTGGTCCGCCTCCGCGCTGCTCGCCGCCGAGTCGCCGGTCGCGGCCGCCGAGCTCGCCGAGATCGAGTACGCCTCGATGGCGCTGGTCACCCTCGCCTTCCGGCGCGCCGACCTGGCCGGTCTCGAGGAGCGGTCCGGGTTCCTGGTGCCGCCGGTGGACGGCCGCACCATCAAGGCCTCGACGTTCTCCTCGTACAAGTGGAAGTGGGTCGCCGACCGCGGCTCGGACCTGTTCGTGCTGCGGACCTCGATCGGGCGCTACGGCGAGGAGGAGCACCTGGAGTGGGACGACGCCGACCTCGTGGACGTGTCGCTCGGTGACCTCGGCGAGGCCGTCGGCCTGTCCGCCCGGCCCGTCGCGACCGAGGTGACCCGCTGGATCGGCGGGCTCCCGCAGTACCCGGTGGGCCATCTGGGCCGGGTCGCGCGCATCCGCGCCGAAGTCGCCAAGCTGCCCGGACTGCGGGTCTGCGGCGCCGTCTACGAGGGCGTCGGCATCCCCGCGTGCATCGCGAGCGCGCACCGGGCGGCGGACGAGATCATCGCCACGTCGACCCTGGCGCAGAACACCCAGAGGGACGCGGGACAATAGCCACATGAGTGCTGCTCCGGAAAAGATTCCCAACGCGGGGAAGAAGGCGAAGGACCTCAACGAGGTCATCCGCTACACCCTGTGGTCTGTCTTCAAGCTGCGCGACGTCCTGCCCGAGGACCGCACCGGCTACGCCGCTGAGGTCCAGGAGCTGTTCGACCAGCTCGCCGCCAAGGACATCACCGTCCGCGGCACCTACGACCTGTCGGGTCTGCGTGCCGACGCGGACATCATGATCTGGTGGCACGCGGAGACCTCCGACGAGCTCCAGAGCGCCTACAACCTGTTCCGCCGCACCAAGCTGGGCCGCGCGCTCGAACCGGTGTGGTCGAACATGGCGCTGCACCGGCCCGCCGAGTTCAACAAGTCGCACATCCCGGCGTTCCTCGCCGACGAGAACGCCCGCGACTACGTGTCGGTGTACCCGTTCGTGCGCTCCTACGACTGGTACCTGCTGCCCGACGAGGACCGCCGCCGGATGCTCGCCGACCACGGCAAGATGGCCCGTGGCTTCCCGGACGTGCGGGCCAACACGGTCGCCTCGTTCTCGCTCGGCGACTACGAGTGGCTGCTCGCCTTCGAGGCCGACGAACTGCACCGCATCGTCGACCTGATGCGCCACCTGCGCGCCTCCGAGGCCCGCATGCACGTGCGGGAAGAGGTGCCGTTCTACACCGGCCGGCGCAAGAGCGTCGCCGACCTCGTCGACGGCCTCGCCTGACCAACAGGCCCTGAAAGACCAGGTGACCGGGGTCCGCGCCACGCGAGCGGAACCCGGTCACCCCTGACCCGGAAGATCAGAGAGCGGGCAACACATGCCCCGGCCTGCCGGCTGCCCGCTCGTCCAGCGACACCGGGTTCGGCTCCCGGTGCGGCGCGCACGCAGCGCGCCGCACCGGCGTCCGGCCGTTGAGCAGGTAGTCCTCCACATAGCCGTTGACGCAGGCGTTCGCGCCGCCCGCGATGCCGTGCGTACCGGCGTCCTTCTCCGTGACCAGGACGGAGCCCGGCAGCCGCCGCTGGAGTTCCAGCGCGCCGGGGTACGGCGTCGCCGCGTCCCGCTCGGCCGCCAGGATCAGCGTGGGCGGCAGTGCCCCCTCCCTGGCCCCCACGTCCACCGGCTTCTGCTGCGGAGCGGGCCAGTAGGCGCACGGCAGGTTCATCCACGCGTTGTCCCACGTCTCGAACGGCGCGATCCGCGCGAGCCTGGTGTTGTCGCGGTCCCACGTCCTGAAGTCCCGCGGCCACGCCGCGTCGTTGCACTCCACGGCCGTGTAGACGGCGTTGCCGTTCTCGTCGTCTCGCGCCGACTCCGGCCTGGGCGCGGCCTGTTGGACCAGCGGCCGCGGATTGCCCTTGAGGTACTCCGACAGCGCGGTGGCCCGGCTCGCCCAGTAGTCGTCGTAGTACCCGGCCTTGAGGATCGCGGCCTGCAACTGGCCGGGGCCCACGGTGCCGCCGGCCGGTTCGCGGGTCAGCCCCGCCCGCACCTTCTCGTAGCTCTCCAGCACCTCCTGCGCCGTGTCGCCGAGGTGGTAGACCGCGTCGTGCTTGGCGACCCAGGCGCGGAAGTCCGCCCAGCGGCTCTCGAAGGCCCGTGACTGGTCGAGGTTGTTGCGGTACCAGATCTGCTCCGGGTCCGGGTCGACCGCCGAGTCGAAGACCATCCTGCGGATGTGCGAGGGGAAGAGCGTCGCGTACACCGCGCCGAAGTAGGTGCCGTACGAGGCGCCCATGAAGGTCAGCTTCCGCTCGCCCAGCGCCGCCCGCAGCACGTCCAGGTCCCGCGCGTTGTTGATGCTGGTGTAGAACCGCAGCGCCGCGCCCGCGTTGCGCGCACAGCCCTGGGCGTACGCCTGGGCCTGCGCGATCCGCTCCTTCTTGTACGACTCGGAGGGGTACGAGGGCGACGCGGTGGGGGCCTTGGCGAAGTCGCCGGGGTCCTGGCAGGACAGCGGGGCCGAGCGGGCCACCCCGCGCGGGGCGTAGCCGACGAGGTCGTAGGCCCCGGCGATCCGCTTCCAGTCGGCGAGTTGGGCGACCATCGGGAAGTACATGCTGGAGGCGCCGGGCCCGCCCGGGTTGAACACCAGGGCGCCCTGCCGCTCGGCGGGCTTGCCCCCGGCCTTGAGGCGGCTGACGGTGAGGGCGATCTGACGGCCCGTCGGGTGGGCGTAGTCGAGCGGGACCTTGACGGTGCCGCACTGGACGGAGGCGGGCAGCGCCTCCACGTCCGGGCAGCGGCCGAAGGCGATCGGGGTGGCGGCCGCGCGCTGGGCGGCGGCGGCCACGCCCTGGGCCTCGGCGGTGAGCGGGTCGGCGCCGCCCGCGGGGGCGGCGACGAGGGCGGAAAGAACGAGGGAACCCAGGGTCCCGTACAGCGCTACAGCTCTCATCGCCGGTCCATCCCTTTCGTGCTGCGGTACTACGGAAGTACATACAGATCAAAAGGGGATACTTCGGCAGGAGTGAAGTAAAGCAGCGGGGCCGCGCCGGGTGCGGTCATTGACCCCGATGCGCGAAGCGGCCGCTCGTCAGGGCGCTGCGCAGCTGGGGGTCGTCCACCGCCCGCAGGCCGCGCACGGCGACCGCGGTGAGCGGATCGCCCGCCGGGTCGAGCCCGCCGAGCAGCCGTTGGCCGTCGGGCGAGGCCCAGCGGGTGTACGGATGGATCTCCACCCGGGCGATGACGAGGCAGCCGAGCGTGAGGACGAGGGGGAGCGCGAACCAGGCGGCGATCTCGCCCCGCCCGGTGTCCCCTTCGCCCGGCATGAGGAGCGCGGCGAGGGCCAGCGCGGTGATCAGCGCGGTGGCCGACCGCACCGCGTGGAGGGAGGCGCTCACCCCGGACCGCACGGTGTGGGGGACGGCGAGCCCGGCTCCGGCGAGCCGGTCGGCGAGCGAGCGCACCGCGTCGGCGGCCGCCGTGCCGGAGCGTATGGCCGCTATCCGCTCCTGGCCGCCGGGGCCGATCGCGGTCAGGACGGACCGCTCCAGGTCGTCGCGGCCCTCGGGGTCGACGACGGTGGCCCAGCCGGTGTGCGCGAGCAGCAGCCTGCGGGCGCGGTGCATGGAGACCAGGGTGAGGTCGGCGACCCGGTAGGGGCCGCCGGCCAGGAACGCGGCCTCGTAGCAGGACAGGCCCTGCTCCCCGTCCGGGCGCGGTTGCGGGCGCGCCGCGGCGACGGCGGCGAGGCAGAGGCGGCCACAGGACAACCCGGCCGCGACTATCGCGGGCAGAAGGAAGAGGACCCAGAACATGGCCGAGTTGTATGCGAAGTTGACGCTTCGCCGCCACAGTCTGTCCACAATTTGGACCTCGGGCTATCGCTTCGTTACGGAGTGTGGGAGGCGGGTTCGGGCGAGGCCTCGTCCTTCGGCCGGGACACGGGCGGGGGCAGCGGGAACGACGGCGAGGCGTCGTCGGACGGCGCGGGCGTCAGGGGCGCCGGGCTCCTCGGGGTGGCCCCGGGGGTGGGCGGCGGGGGCCCGGTGGGGCTCGCGGTCGCGGTCGCCGCGCCGCCTTGGGCGAGCGCGTCGAAGTCCACCAGGCCCGTCGCCTCCAGCATTGTCATGTGGTCGAGGACGGTGGTGTTCGCGTCGTCGGCCAGTCCGCGGACCAGTGAGTTCCGGGTGGTCGCGCGGACTTGGGCGACCAGCGCGAACACCTTGCCGTGGGCGGCGCGCAGGAGGTTGGCGAAGTCCCGTTCGTAGGCGGTGCCGGTGTCCGCCGTGAGCCGGCGCAGCCACCCCTGCTGCTGGGCGTTGGGCTGGTCGGGCAGCTCCATGCCGAGCTCGGCCGCGACCTCGCGGACCCGGGCGTCGAGGAAGGCGTGCCCGTCGACGAGGTGCTGCCCCGCCGCCTTGATCGAGGAGCTGGGCGCCCGCTCGATGGCCTGCCGGCCCGCGGGTCCCTCCCAGAGCCCGGCCAGCCGCACCCGGACCACGAAGTCCCGGTCGGCCGCGGACAGCGGGCCCCAACGGGTCGCCACCGTGCCCGCGTTGAGATCGGCCAGCGGGGTGCCGGAGCGGTCGGCGTACGACCAGACGGGGAAGAGCAGCGCGAGCAGCGTCGCCGCGAGGGCGACGAGGACGAGCCCGGTACCGGACGACAAGCGACGCATGGGTGCCTCCTGGTGCGGTGCCGCACGGTAGTGCGGGTGCCGCCGATCCGGGAGGCCGTTTCGTGAAATGGGTGGCCGGGTGGTGTGGGGGTCGTCACGTGGTGCGCAACCGTCGGTCAACTCCCGTGCGCACACGGTACGTTGACCGGTTCGGCGGCATCGTTTCAGGCGGCCCGGGTCAGGGTGCGCAGGAGGCGGGCCGTGCGGCCGGGCGGCCTGGCCCCGGCCCGCTCCTTCCACCAGCGGGCCAGCGCGCGGCGGGTGTCCGCGTCGGCGGGCGGCCGGTCGTCGAGCACGAACCGCGCGAAGTCGAGGGCGTCCTGGCGGTAGCCGCCCCGCAGCGGCCGCGATCCGGCGTACGCGGCGAAGGCGTCCCGGTAGCCCTCGCCCAGGATCCGCGGAAGTTCCGGGGCCACCCTGGCCACCACATCGGCACGCTTGGCCGCGAGCGCGCGGGCCTGGACCCGCAGCCGCCGCCCGTCGAAGCCCGCCGGGGCGGGCGTCCCGGCGGTCAGCGCGGAGAGCAGCGCGGTCTCGGCGAGGGCGAGGCGCTCGCGCGACCGGTCGTTGGCGGGGGGAGGCGAGGCGGGGGGCCGGCCCTTCGGCTCGGCGAGGCGCGGAGTCGGCGGCTTCGCCGTGCCCAGGGTGGCCCGGATCGCGTCGAGTTCGCCCGCCAGCTCGGACGCGGGCGGAAACGCCTCGTCCCGCTCCAGGAGCACCCCGGGCGCGGAGACCCGCGAGGCCAGTCCGGCCAGGATGTCGAGGACCGGGCGGGGCACGGGGTGGGCGTGCGTGTCGTGCCACACCCCGTCCCGCTCGACGCCGCCCGCGACGTGCACGTACGCGATGGCTTCCAGGGGCAGCTCGTCGAGGACCTTCGCGGGGTCCTCGCCGCGGTTGACGTGGTTGGTGTGGAGGTTGGCCACGTCGATGAGCAGCCCGACCCCGGTCCGCTCGACGAGCTCCGACAAGAACTGACCCTCCGTCAACTCCTCGTCCGGCCAGCCGATCAGGGCCGCGATGTTCTCCAGGGCGAGCGGCACCGGCAGCGCGTCCTGCGCGATGCGGACGTTCTCGCACAGCACACGCAGGGCGTCCCGGGTGCGGGGCACCGGGAGCAGGTGGCCCGCCTCCAGGCGCGGCGAGGCGGTCAGCGCCCCGCCCGCGCGCACGAACGCGATGTGCTCGGTGACGAGCGGGGCGCCGAGCGCCTCGGCCCGCGCCGCGAGGTCGGCGAGGCGGCCGGGGCCCGGCCGGTCCGAGCCGCCGAGGCCGAGCGAGACCCCGTGCGGCACGACGGTGACGCCGCGCTCGCGCAGCCGTACCAGCGCCTCGGGAAGGTGCCCCGGGCAGAGGTTCTCCGCGACCGCCTCGACCCAGTCGATGCCGGGGAGCTCTTCCACGGCCCGAGCGATCTCAGGCCGCCAGCCGATGCCGATGCCGATGCCCACATGCTTCATGGACAGGTCATGGCCCGCGGCCCCGGCGCCGAATCCCGCGCGGGGCACGTTCAGAGCTCGATTTGAGGTTGCCGGTCCCGCGGTCAGCTGGGGGTGGCGAGCGCGTCGAAGTCCACCAGGCCCGTCGCCTCCAGCATCGTCATGTGGTCGAGGACGGTGGTGTTCGCGTCGTCGGCCAGTCCGCGGACCAGTGAGTTCCGGGTGGTCGCGCGGACTTGGGCGACCAGCGCGAACACCTTGCCGTGGGCGGCGCGCAGGAGGTTGGCGAAGTCCCGCTCGTAGGCGATGCCGGTGTCCGCCGTGAGCCGGCGCAGCCAGCCCTGCTGCTGGGGGCTGGGCTGGCTGGGCAGCTCGATGCCGAGCTTCCCGGCGACGTCACGGTCGTGCTGGTCCAGGGCGGCGTGGCCCATGACGAGATGGTCCCCGGCCGCCTTGATCGCCACGCTGGGCGCCCGCTGCTGGGCCTGTAGCCCGGCCGCACCCTCCCAGAGCCCGGCGAGCCGCACCTTGGTGACGAAGTCCCGGTCCGTCGCGGACAGCGGGCCCCACGGGGTGGGCGTGGAGGCGGCGTTGAGAGTGGCCTGCGGCGTGCCCGCCCGGTCGGCGTACGACCAGACGGGAAAGGCGAGCGCGCCGAGCGTGGCCACGAGCACCGCGATGAGCAGGCCCGTGCCGTTGACACGGCGCAGGGCGGAACGGCTGGAGCGGACTATTCCACGCGACAAGATGCCTCCCGGGTCGGCCGGTTGAGAGCGTGATCGCTACTCGGCGGTATCGGAAGGTACGTAAGAGACGGGTGGTGCGTTCAGCGGCTTCGACCGGCTCCACCCCGTCGGCCGGCCCGGCGACGTCTTCCGGGCCCCGTACGACCGGAGCGTCGAAGCGCTCTTCGAGGCGCACACGCCGGTGAGCAGCTGATGCGGGGCACACCGGACACGCTCGGCGAGCTGCCGAGCGGGCACGGCCGGGAGCTGCTCGCGCGTCCGAAGAGCTCTGCGGACCACCGATGCAGTCCGCCGCGGCTGGGCTCCGCACGCGCCGACCAGGCTCTACGTGGTGACCGGCGACGAGCGGGCCGTCGCCCACAACACCACCGGATGCCAGAAGGCGCTGCGGGCGAGCGGTGTGGACGTGCCGGTCGTCGATCTCGGGCCGGTCGACCGCCACGGGTCCCGCCGTCCGGGATCCGGCGTCGCGGCCACGACACGCACCGCGCGCCGGTTCGCCGGGCTCCGTGAACGGCGAGCCCGCCGCGGCTCATCCCGTGCGCAGCGCCGGGTGGTCCGCGACCACCGTGCACGAACCGGGGGCGATCTCGGTGAAGCCCGCGTCGCGGACCACCGGGAGCCCGCTGAGCGTCAGTTCACGCCACGCTGCCGGGTCCGCGGTGCGTACCGACAGGGCGAAGTCCGCCTCGTGCCAGGCCTCGCGGTCCGCGTCCGACAGCTCCCACCAGGCGAGTTGGGCGCCGTGGCCCGCCTGCGCCATGGCCTTGCCCGCGGACATGTCGAGGTCCGGGTTGAGCCAGAGAACCGGCGCCAGCGGATCGGGCACGCCCGGATCGGCCGGGTCGTCCAACTCGGTTCCCGACACCTGGAGCTTGGCCAGCTCCTTGGGCCAGCCGTCCAGCGGCACCGGCGGGAAGACGCGGACCTCCGCGGCCTTCCCCGTCACCGTGATGCCGGGGAGCGCGGACGCCTTGCGCCATTCGGCGCCGCGGGCCCGCCGCACCACCTTGCGGATCCGCGCGTCCTGCCAGGCGCGCACCACCGCGGCCCACTCGCCCTCGCCCCGCGACCGCTCGTCGGCGAGCATCACGAGCACCGCCCGGGCCGCCGTCTCCAAGGCGTCGGTACGCGCCGGGGGTTCGGCCTTCTCGATGTGCACGACGAGCGGCAGCACGAACTGCCGCTCCTCGTCGCGCGGGGACTCGTCGTGAAAAGGGCTGTCGGAAAGGGCGTCCTGGGTGCTCACGCCCCCAGTCTGCCAGCCGCCGAATCGGTGATTCTTGGCGGAACGAATCGTTCCGGGACAGGATGCGCCCATGAAGAGCGACCTTTTTGCCATCGAGAACATGGCCCAGCCGGCGACCGCCGCCGGAATGACGCTGGAGAACGCCAAGTCGATCAAGTACGCCGTCAACGGCGAGATGCTCGCGCGCCAGGGAGCGATGATCGCCTACCGCGGCACCCTCCAGTTCGAGCGGCGGGGCCAGGGCATCGGCGGCATGCTCAAGCGCGCGGTGACCGGCGAGGGGCTGCCCCTGATGGCGGTCAGCGGCCAGGGCGAGGCCTGGTTCGCGCACGAGGCGCAGAACTGCTTCATCGTCGACATCGAGCAGGGCGACGCCCTCACCATCAACGGCCGCAACGTGCTGTGCTTCGACGCCACGCTCAGCTACGAGATCAAGACGGTCAAGGGCTCCGGCATCGCCGGCGGCGGCCTGTTCAACAGCGTGTTCACCGGCTACGGCCGCCTCGGCCTGGTCTGCGAGGGCAACCCGCTGGTCATCCCGGTCTCCCCGCAGCTGCCGGTGTACGTCGACACCGACGCGGTGGTCGGCTGGAGCGCGCACCTCCAGACCTCCCTGCACCGCTCGCAGTCCATCGGCTCGATGCTGCGCGGCGGCTCCGGCGAGGCCGTCCAGCTGATGCTCCAGGGCGAGGGCTACGTCATAGTCCGCCCGAGCGAGGCGACGCCGCAGAAGGCGCAGCAGCACTGAGCACCGCACGCGCCCTGCGGGGGGTGGGCCGCCGGTACTCCATCGGCGGCCCCTGGGTCCTGCGCGGCATCGACCTGGACCTGGCCGAGGGCACCCTGGTCCGGGTCGAGGGCCTCAACGGCACCGGAAAATCAACCCTGTTGAGGCTCCTCGCCGGTATCGACGCACCGACCGAGGGCCGCGTCACCGGCCGCCCGCGCACCGCCTACGTCCCCGAACGATTCCCCGCGGCCCTGCCCTTCACGGCGGCCGGGTATCTGACGCACCTCGGCCGCATCCACGGCCTGCCGCGCCGGACGGCGAAGGAGCGCGCGGGCCGGTGGCTCGAACGGTTCGGCGCGGCCGACCACGCGGGCACCCCGCTCGCCGAACTCTCCAAGGGCACCAGCCAGAAGGTCGCCGTGGCCCAGGCCCTGCTCGCCGACCCCGGGCTCCTCGTCCTGGACGAGGCGTGGACCGGCCTGGACACCGGCGCCCGCGCCGAACTGGACCGCGCGGTGCACGAGCGGGTGGCGGCGGGCGCGACGGTCGTCTTCGTCGACCACGACCCGATCCGGCTCGCCGACCGTGAGGACGCGCGGTACGCGGTGACCGGCTCAGCCCTGAAGCCCGTGACCCCCGACCCGCGGCCTTCGCCGAGGACGGCACCGCTCCCCGGGTTCGTCCTCATCGACGTCACAGGAGCCGAGGGCGCCCCGCTTCCGCCCCAACTGCCCGGCTGCCCCGAGGAGTTGGCGGGTCCCGGCGGCTCCCGCACCCTCCGGGTGGCCGCCGCCCGGTCGGACGACCTGCTGCGCGCCCTGCTCGCCGCACGGCCGCCCTGGCACATCGAAGGAGTACGCGGCCAATGATCCCGCTGGTGCGCTACCAGAGCGCCCTGCTGCTGCGCTCCCAGCGCTGGCTGGGCCCGGTCCTCGTGTACGCCGCCTTCATGGGCATCGGCGTGCAGGTGGGCGAGCCGGTGCTCGACTCGATGGGGTACGCGGCCGCCGGACTGCTGCCGGTGGCGGCCTGGCTCGTGCGGATCTGCGTCACCCAGGAGCCGGACGCCGCCCGCGTCTGCGCGGCCGCGGCGACCGGCCCCGGGCGGGTCCACCTCTCGTCCCTGCTGACCGCGACGGGCTGCGCCGCCCTGCTCGGCCTCGCGGGCACGGCGTACGTCGCCGCGGTGAGCGACCCCGTGAGCGGTGACCACAAGGTCGCGGTGCCGCTGGGGTCTGCGACCCTGGCGGGGCTCGTGGCCGCCGGGGTCTGCGTGCTGACCGGCGCCGCGGTCGGCGCGCTGGGCAGCCGTCCGGTGCTGCACGCCAGGGGCTGGTCCCTCACGCTCACCGCGCTGGCCGCGCTGCTCGCCCTGGTCCTCGCGCCCTCACCCGCGCAGTGCGCCGTCCGCGCGCTCGTCGCGGGCTCGCGCACCGGCGCCGTCCACCCGGCGGTGCTGCCGCTGGCCGCGGCGGCCGTGCTCGCGGCGGCGGTCGCGGCCGGGGTCTGCGCCCTCAGCCCGCGACGCCGCTGAGCCCGCGCGAGAGCGCCGGGAGCGACCGGCCCCACCACCGCCGGGGCATCCGATTAGGCTCGACCGCATGGACGAGACGCACCCGCACGACGACACGGCCTACTGCGACGGCCGCCCCGCCAGGGAGGCCGCCGCTCCCGTCCCGGTGGACGGCCCCTTCGCCGAGTGCGTGCTGTGCCGCAGGCCCACCGAGTACCCGGAGTCCACCAAGGGCAGCACGCTCTGCCCGGTCTGCGAGTGGCAGGAGGCCCAGCGCACGGCCTGCTCGGGCTGACCGCCGCCCGTCCGTCAGTGCCGTGCGGCCCCGCGGATCAGGTCCGAGACCTTGACGAAGCGGTAGCCGCGCCTGCGCAGCTCCGGCACGATGCGCTGGAGCGCCGTGTCGGTGACCGGCGCCGCGCTGCGCGTGCAGTGCATGACGACCAGGGACCCCGGCTGGACCCCGGCCAGCACCTGCTCGGCCACCGCGTTCGCGTCCTTGGCGAAGGCGTCTCCGCTCACCACGTCCCACTGGACGGCGGTCATCCGCAGCGGGGCGAGCGCGCGCAGCACCTCGTCGTCGTAGCAGCCGCCGGGGAAGCGGAAGTACGGGACGGTGTTGCGCACTTGGGCCTTCTTGAACTGGGCCGTCGCCTTCTCGACGTCCGCCCGCATCGCGTCCTTCTCGACCACGGGCAGCCCGTAGCAGTCGGACTTGAACGCGTAGTGGCTGTAGGAGTGGTTGCCGACCTCGAAGTTGGGGTCGGCCCCGATGTCCCGCGCCTCGGCTGGGTACTCCTCGGCCCACCGCCCGGTCATGAACACGGTGGCCGGGACCTTCAGGCGTCGCAGATCGGCGATGAGCGCGGGGTTGTCGAAGCGCTCACCGCCCGTCGCGCGCGGCCCTTGGTCGGCCGTCATGTCGGCGTCGAAGGTGAGCGCCACGACCTTCTCGCCCTGCGGGTTCTTCGGCCCCCGCTCGAAGACCGGAGTGAGCCCGCCGGGGCCGGGGGCCAGGGTCGCGGGGGCTCCGGCGGAGGACGGCGCGCCCGCGCCCGCAGGCGCCGAGGAGGGTTTGGCCGCCGCGGGATGGGAGGCGGGGGCGGAGCCGCAGCCCGCGAGGGAGGCACCGAGCAGGGCAACCGCGAGCAGTTTTCGTACAGAAGTGGTCACTTTCGGAAAGTAACCGATCGTATGGACCGATTTGTGAGCGGCGCACGCGGCGGCGCGGAGATTCCGGCCAATGCCGCACAACCGGGTCCCAGAGCGGACCCCGGCGGCCCCGAGCCCAAGCTCCGCAGCGCGCCCGACGCGCCCCCGCGGACTACGCTCGTTGCATACGGAACATGCGCCCGCACGGCCCCTTCGCAGGCGGGGCGCGGTTCACGGCCCAGGGAGGCGACGTGGCCGGATCCCGTACAGCCGCGGGCTCGGCGGCACTCTGCTCGGCCGCCGCCGTGCTCTCGCTCGCGGGCGCGGCCACCGCGCACGCGGACGACATCGGCTCGCTCACCGCCGAGCAGATCTCCCAGCGCTCCCACGAGGCCCTGCTCGGCGCGCACTCGCTGCACGTGACGGCCAAGGGCGAGCTCGGCACGCCGGGCAGCTCGACCTCCTTCGACCTGACGCTCGACCGGTCCGGGAACTGCCGGGGCTCGGTGAGCCTCGGCCCGCAGGGATCGGTCGAGATCGTGAAGCGCGGCGGCGACATCTGGATGAAGCCGGACGCCGCGTTCTGGAAGAACGAGGTGCCCGGCGGCGGCAGCGCGCTGGCCTCGCTCGTCGGCGACCGGTACCTCAAGGGGACCACCAGCGATCCGGTGCTGCGGCAGACGACCGCGGTGTGCGACCTCGACACCTTCCAGAAGTACCTCGACACCTCCGCCGGGATGCCGGCCACCGGGCTCACCAAGGGCAGCCCGACCACGGTCGACGGCACCGCCGTCATCCCCGTCTCGGCCACCGAGCAGGGCCGCACCCGCACCCTCGACGTGGCGGCGAGCGGCAAGCCCTACCCGGTGCGGATCACCGTCGCCAAAGCCGGCGCGGCCCCCGACGCGACCGTCCGCTTCGACGGGTTCGACCGGCCGGTTCCGTCCGCCACCCCGCCCGCCGCGGACAGCGTCGACATCTCGGGGCTGCTGAGCCGCTCGGCGTGAACGGCTCCCGGGTCAGCCCTCCGCGAGCAGGCGCCGCCTGCACTCCGCCACGTCGAAGTCGCCCGGCGGGTACGCCGGATCGAGCGCTTCCAGATGCTCCAGGAGCAGCTTGCTGACCGCCCAGTTGCGGTACCACTTGCGGTCGGCGGGCACGAGGTACCAGGGGGCGGCGGCGGTGGAGCACCGCTCCAGGGCGATCTCGTACGCCTTCTGGTACGCGGGCCACAGTGCCCGCTCGTCGATGTCCCCGGGGCTGAACTTCCAGTGCTTGTCCGGGTTGTCGAGGCGCGCCAGCAGACGGCGGCGCTGCTGCTCGTAACCGATGTGCAGGAACACCTTCACGACGCTCACTCCGTCGTCCACCAGGGACCGCTCGAAGTGGTTGATCTCCTCGTAGCGGCGGGCGAGTTGGGGGCGCGGGACCAGTGCGCGGACGCGGGCGATCAGGACGTCCTCGTAGTGCGAGCGGTCGAAGATGCCGATCTCGCCGGGCAGCGGCAGGGCCTGGGCGACGCGCCACAGGAAGGGGTGGGCCAGCTCCTCGCGGGTCGGCGCCTTGAACGCCTTGATGCGGCAGCCGGAGGGGTTGAACAGGCCGATCACGTGCTTGACGGTGCCGCCCTTGCCGCTGGTGTCCATGCCCTGGAGCACCAGCAGGATCCGCCGCCTGTCGCCCGCCGTGCTCGCCGCGTACAGACGCTCCTGGAGAGTGGCGAGCCGTTCACCCATCCGGGCCATTTCCCCGAGGCCCGCGGCCTTGTCCCGCGGCCCCGCGGGCAGGGCGTCGCCGGCGTACGAGGCGAGGTCGGGACGTTTGCCCTCGGGGATGCGCAGCAGCTCGCGGAGGTCCTGCCCGGGCGCCTTCTTCCTGCCCTTCCCGGCCACTGCGCACCCCTTCCGGCCGCCGGTACGTTCCCTCGATCGTGCGATGGAACGGCGCCCGGCGCTACCGCTGGCGCGAGCCTCAGGCGAGCTCGGCGGTGAGCGTGATGGTGGTCCCCGAAAGGGCCTGGCTCACCGGGCAGTTCTTCTTGGCGTCCTCGGCGGCGGCCTGGAAGCCCTCCTCGTCCAGGCCCGGGACCTCGCCGCGCACGGTGAGGTGGATGCCGGTGATGCCCTCGCCGGGCTGGAAGGTCACGTCGGCCTTGGTCTCCAGGCGGGTGGGCGGGGTGCCCGCGCCGGTCAGGCCGTGCGAGAGGGCCATCGAGAAGCAGCTGGAGTGGGCGCCCGCGATGAGCTCCTCCGGGCTGGTCTTGCCGTTGGCCTGCTCGGCGCGGGACGGCCAGGAGACCGCCTGGGACGCGATGCCCGAGGAGTCGAACGTGACGGTGCCGGAGCCCTTGATGAGCTCGCCTTCCCAGACCGTGTGCGCCGTGCGCGTGGTGGCCATGGTGATTCCCTTCTGTGGCCGAGGGAGCCACGGACGGATGCAGCTTCGGCCCCCTCGGCCCCAAACCTACTGCGCGACAAGGTCCTTCGCGTCGCGGGCGAGCGCGGTCAGCCGGGAGATCGCCCGGAAGTACTTCTTGCGGTAGCCGCCGTTCAGCATCTCGTCACTGAACAGCCGGTCGAAGGGCAGGCCCGAGGCGAGCACCGGCACCTCGCGGTCGTAGAGGCGGTCGGCGAGCACCACCAGCCGCAGCGCGGTCGACTGGTCGGGCACCGGCCGCACATCGGTCAGACAGACCGCGCGCACCCCGTCCGTCAGCGCCCCGTACCGGCTGGGGTGGACGCGCGAGAGGTGGTCGAGCAGCTGCGGGAAGTCGTCGAGGGCCGCGCCCTCGGTGGCGTACGCGGCCCGGGTGACCTGCTCCTCGGAGAACGGGGCCGGGGCCTCGGGCAGACCCCGGTGGCGGTAGTCCTCGCCGTCGATCCTGAGCGGCCGGAAGTGCGCCGAGAGCCCCTGGATCTCGCGCAGGAAGTCGGCGGCCGCGAACCGGCCCTCGCCGAGCTTGCCGGGCAGCGTGTTGGAGGTGGCCGCGAGCGCCACGCCCTGCTCGACCAGCTTGCCGAGCAGCGAGGACACGAGCACGGTGTCGCCCGGGTCGTCCAGCTCGAACTCGTCGATGCAGAGCAGCCGGTGGCCGCTCAGGGTCTGCACGGTCTGCTGGAATCCGAGCGCGCCGACCAGGTTCGTCAGCTCGACGAAGGTGCCGAAGGCCTTGAGCGCGGGCTCGGCCGGGGTGGCGTGCCACAGCGAGGCGAGCAGGTGGGTCTTGCCGACGCCGTACCCGCCGTCCAGGTACACCCCGCGCGGCCCGGTGGCGGCCGCCGGCTTCTTCGCGAACCACCGACGCTTCGCGCCCACGGCGTGCGCCCCGCCGAGGCCCGCCGCGAACGAGGAGAGGACGGTGACCGCCTCGGCCTGGCTGGGCTGGTTCGGGTCCGGCACGTACGTCTCGAAGCGGACCGAGTCGAACCGCGGCGGCGGCACCATCTCGGCGACCAGACGGTCGGCGGGGACATGCGGCGCGCGGGCGCAGAGCGACACCGGGGCCGCTTGGGTTATGGGGCTGGTCGACACAGTTCCTAACTGTAAGGGCCGTGCCAGACTGCACGGCATGCGACAACTGTTCCCTGTGACCGACCAGACACCGGATGCCGCAGGCGCCGTGAACGCCGACAGGGTCCCCGCGCCCGACGCTCCCGCCGCCGACGCGCAGTGGTCGCTCGACCGGCTGGCCGAGGCCTACGCCTATCCGCGTACGGACGGCCCCTGGCTGCGGGCCAACATGGTGTCGTCGCTCGACGGCGCGGGCCAGCACGACGGCCGCTCGCAGCCGCTGTCCTCGGAGACCGACATGCGGATCTTCGGCACCCTGCGGGCGCTGGCGGACGCGGTCGTGGTGGGTGCGGAAACGGTACGCCTGGAGGGGTACCGGCCGGCCAGGGCGCGGGCCGAGTTCGCCGAGCGCCGCAAGGCGGCCGGGCAGGGCCCGGTCCCGGTGATCGCCGTCGTGAGCGCCAGCCTGGACTTCGACTTCTCGCTGCCCCTGTTCACCTCGCCGCTCGTGCCCACCCTGATCCTCACCGGCGCGGCCGCCGACCCCGACCGGGTTCGGGAGGCGGAGCGGGCGGGCGCGGAGGTGGTCGTCGCGGGCGACGGCCCCGGCGTCGAGCCCGAGTGGGCCCTGCGGGCGCTGGCCGACCGCGGCCTGGTGCGGCTGCTGACCGAGGGCGGCCCGCGGCTGCTGGGCCAGTTCGTGGCGGCCGAGGTCCTGGACGAACTGTGCCTGACGGTGTCGCCGACCCTGACCGCGGGCGACGCGCAGCGCATCGCCGGAGGGCCCGCCGTGCGGATCCCCCAGCGGTTCGCGCCGACGTCCGTACTGGAGGACGACGGCTTCCTGTTCACCCGCTACCGTCGGATCTGACAATCAGCGGAATTTGCCGTTCCGGTTAGCTCACGCTGGGCACACTTACTCACGCAGACCCCGTGCGGGCACGGGGAAGGATGGTTTCCGCAGGGGCCGTACCCGCCACTTCGAGGTGGCGGCGGCCATGGAGAGAACAGAAGGGCGCCTGTGGTGTTCACGAGCGTATTGATGATCGAGAAGCCCCTGACCTCCGTCGACGTGGAATTCGTCACCACCCTGCACGGGGACGAGCCGGTTTCCTTCGTCGTGCTCATGCAGCCCAGGGGCGACCAGGACCGGCTGCTGCGCGCGATCGACGACGTGGCGCTCGGTGAACTCGACGAAGCCGTCCACGAGGGCGACGAGCCCGAGGGCCCGGCCGCCCACGGCCCCGCCGAACTGGCCCTCCAGCACTCCGTGCAGTCGCTGCGGGACGCCGGCAGCAAGGCGGTGGGACACCTCGTCGACGACCACCCCCTCGACAAGCTCAAGGGCGTCGTCGACGAGGTGGGGGCCGACGAGGTCATCGTGCTCACCGCCCCGCACTACGTCGAGGAGTTCTTCCACCGGGACTGGGCCTCGCGCGCCCGCCACAAGGTGGGCGTCCCCGTCCTGAAGCTCTTCGCCCACAGCGAGTAGCCCCGCCCCGTCGTCCGGAGCCGTGTCGCGGCCGGAGCCCCCGCAGGAATTAGGGTGGGGGCTCCTTCTGTACGTCGCACCCGGGGAGAGAACCGCATGGCATCCGCCATTCCCACCGCCATGGAACGGCCGCACTTCATCGGCATCGGCGGTGCCGGCATGTCGGGCATCGCGAAGATCCTGGCCCAGCGCGGGGCCGAGGTCGCGGGCAGCGACGCGAAGGAGTCCGCCACCGCCGAGGCGCTGCGCGCGCTCGGCGCCACCGTGCACATCGGCCACGCGGCCGGCCACCTCGCCGACGACGCCACCTGCGTGGTCGTCTCCAGCGCGATCCGCGCCGACAACCCCGAGCTGGCCCGGGCCGCCGAGCTGTCCGTGCCCGTCGTGCACCGCTCGGACGCGCTCGCCTCGCTGATGAACGGCCTGCGCGCGATCGCCGTGGCGGGCACCCACGGCAAGACGACCACCACCTCGATGCTGGCCGTCGCCCTGACCGAGCTTGGCCTTGACCCCTCGTACGCGATCGGCGGCGACCTCGAAGGCCCCGGCACCAACGCCCGCCACGGCGAGGGCGACATCTTCGTCGCCGAGGCCGACGAGAGCGACCGCAGCTTCCAGAAGTACGACCCCGAGGTCGCCATCGTCCTCAACGTCGAGCTGGACCACCACGCCAACTACGCCTCGATGGACGAGATCTACGACTCCTTCGAGACCTTCGTCGGCAAGGTCAGGCCCGGTGGCACCCTGGTGATCGCCGCCGACCAGCCGGGCGCGGTCGAGCTCACCCGGCGGGTCCGCGACCTCTCCTCGCTCAACGTCGTCACGTACGGAGAGTCGGAGACGGCGGACGCACGCGTCCACAAGGTCACCCCGCGCGGCCTCACCTCCGAGGTGACCGTTCTCCTGAACGGCAAGTTCCTGACCTTCACGGTCTCGGTCCCCGGCCGCCACTACGCCCACAACGCGGTGGCCGCGCTCGCCGCCGGCGTCGCGCTCGGCATCCCCGCGCACAACCTGGCCTCGGCCCTCGGCAAGTACACCGGCGTCAAGCGCCGCCTCCAGCTCAAGGGCGAGGCCAAGGGCGTCCAGGTCATCGACTCCTACGCGCACCACCCCACCGAGATGACCGCCGACCTGGAGGCCATGCGGGGAGCGGCCGCGGACTCCCGCCTCCTGGTGGTCTTCCAGCCGCACCTGTTCTCCCGCACCCAGGAGCTCGGCAAGGAGATGGGCGAGGCCCTGGCGCTCGCCGACCTCTCCGTCGTCCTCGACATCTACCCGGCCCGCGAGGACCCGGTCCCCGGGGTCACCAGCGCCCTGATCATCGACGCCGCCAAGGCCGCGGGCGCCACGGTGACCGCCGTGCACGACCAGTCCTCCGTCCCGGACGTCATCGCGGGAATGGCAGCCCCCGGCGATCTCGTTCTCACCATGGGCGCGGGCGACGTGACGGACCTCGGCCCGGCCATCCTGGCCCGCCTGTCGAACTGATCCGACCGAGGAGCACCCCATGTCGTACGACGTCGAGAAGCCGGACGAGCAGTGGCGCGCGGAGCTGACCCCCGCCGAGTACCAGGTGCTGCGCCAGGCCGGCACGGAGCCCGCCTTCGTCGGTGAGTACACCGACACCAAGACGGAGGGCGTCTACTCCTGCCGCGCCTGCGGCGCCGAGCTCTTCACCTCCGGCGAGAAGTTCGAGTCACACTGCGGCTGGCCGAGCTTCTTCGACCCGAAGGACAGCGAAGCCGTCGAACTCATCGAGGACCGCACCCACGGCATGGTCCGCACCGAGGTCCGCTGCGCCCGCTGCGGCTCGCACCTGGGCCACGTCTTCGAGGGCGAGGGCTACCCGACCCCGACGGACCAGCGCTACTGCATCAACAGCATCTCGCTGCGGCTGAACGAGAAGTAGGACCGAGCACCCGAGGGGGCCGGGACGGACAGACGTCCGTCCCGGCCCCCTGGCGGTTCAGTACCTGTCCCGGACCGCAAGAGCCTTCCGGGGGCCGCGAGGCCCGGCGGTAACGCCGGTCGCGGGGGAGGGGCAGCGCCTAGGCGTGTTCGTGGAGGCGGACCTCGGGGAGCGCGGCGCCGGGTTCCGCGGGCACGGCGAGGGCCGCGGCCCAGGTGCCGGGTATCGCGAGGTCCGTCACGGCCCAGGACGCGGGGGTCCCGGGCACCCCGGTGGCCACGACGGCCGGGCCGGGGCGCCCGGGAAGGGTCTCCACTTGGGAGAGGTCGGTCGTGATCCCGACCCCGACGGCCTTGAGCACGGCTTCCTTACGGGTCCAGCAGCGCAGGAAGGCCCGGGTGCGGGCATCCCCCTCGACGCCGAGCACGACCTCGCGCTCCGACGCGGTCAGCGCCGTCGGCGCGAGCTCCTCGATCGGGAACTCCCGTACGACCTCGACGTCCACCCCCACCGGCACGCGGGCCACGGCGAGCATGCCGCAGCCCTCGGTGTGCGAAATGCTGATCCACCACGGGGACTGGGGGTGCAGCACGGCGGGCGGTCCGTGCAGTGGATCACCGCACCCCGGGCACGGCCTGCGACCGAGGCCTATCTCGGCGGGCGGTACGTCGAGCAGCTCCGAGAGGATCCGCCGGCTCGCCGCGCGCCCCGCGACGAAGCCCGCCGCCGCCCCCGCGTGCACGAACCGGGCGGCGCGGTCCCGCTCGTCCTTGCTGAGCAGGGTCAGGTCGGCGGGGTCTACGGGGCCGTCGCCCGCGCGCCACCACCAGGCGTGTGCGACGGCGGTGTCGGATTCGAGGATCAAGGTCACGGAGGAACGCTACAGCCCCTGGACGGCGTGGTGTTGACGCTCGAGTTGACGCGGCCTGTGCGGGCCCGTAAGCTCCTTCGAGTTGCCACGGAGCCGGAACGGTTCTGCGGCAACCGTCCGCCGCAGATTCTGCGGCACCCAACTCAGCACGATCTCCCGCCCGGGATGAATTTCGGCATGCCGAATTCCATTTCCGGCCGGACCGGAAGACTCGATTATGAATCGGCCGGGGAAATCCGCTAGAGTTCGGGACGTCGGAACGGCCCAACAGCCGGGAAGACAAACCCCAATTCGACGGGGAATCGGACACGAAAGAGTCTGATAGAGTAGGAACACGAAATACCGAAGGGAAGCGCCCGGAGGAAAGCCCGAGAGGGTGAGTACAAAGGAAGCGTCCGTTCCTTGAGAACTCAACAGCGTGCCAAAAGTCAACGCCAGATTGACAACCCCGTCCACTTCGGTGGATCGAGGTTCCTTTGA
>NZ_JBWKKJ010000013.1:0-221305 GCF_056431605.1 Streptomyces sp. NPDC045846
AGGAGCTCGTTGGTGGGAGCGTCAGGCATCGATGGCCTCCTTGAGGGCGGTGGCGAGCTGCTCGGCCTTGAAGGGCATGCCGTTGACCTGGGTGTGGGAGCGGGCATCGACCAGGTATTTGGCGCGGATGAGGGTGGCGAGCTGGCCCAGGTTCATCTCCGGTACCACCACCCGCTCGTAGCGCTTGAGGATGTCGGCGAGGTTCTTCGGGAAGGGGTTGAGGTGGCGCAGGTGGGCCTGGGCGATGGGTTCGCCCTGGGCGCGCAGGCGGCGCACGGCGGCGGTGATGGGGCCGTAGGTGGAGCCCCAGCCCAGGACCAGGGTGCGGGCCTGGTCGGGGTCGTCCACGCCCAGGTCGGGGACCTCGATGTTGTCGATCTTGGCCTGGCGGATGCGGACCATGAAGTCGTGGTTGGCGGGGTCGTAGGAGATGTTGCCCGTGCCGTCCTGCTTCTCGATGCCGCCGATGCGGTGTTCCAGGCCCGGTGTGCCCGGCAGCGCCCACGGCCGCGCCAGGGTGTGCGGATCGCGTTTGTAGGGCCAGAACACCTCGGTGCCGTCGGCCAGCGTGTGGTTGGGGCCCGTCGCGAACTGCACCCGCAGGTCGGGGAGTTCATCGATCTGGGGGATCCGCCACGGCTCGGAGCCGTTGGCGAGATAGCCGTCCGAGAGCAGGAACACCGGGGTGCGGTAGGTCAGCGCGATCCGCGCCGCATCCAGCGCCGCGTCGAAACAGTCCGCCGCCGTCTTCGGGGCGACCACCGGTACCGGTGCCTCGCCGTTGCGGCCGTACATCGCCTGCAGCAGGTCCGCCTGCTCCGTCTTCGTCGGCAGCCCCGTCGAGGGGCCGCCCCGCTGGATGTCCACGATCAGCAACGGCAGCTCAAGCGAGACCGCAAGGCCGATCGCCTCCGACTTCAGCGCCACACCCGGGCCCGACGTGGTCGTCACCGCCAGCGAGCCGCCGAACGCGGCACCCAACGCCGCGCCCACACCCGCGATCTCGTCCTCCGCCTGGAACGTGCGCACCCCGAAATTCTTGTGCCGCGACAACTCGTGCAGAATGTCCGAGGCCGGAGTGATCGGATACGAGCCCAGATATAGCGGCAGATCCGCCTGCCGCGCCGCCGCGATCAGCCCGTACGACAACGCCAGATTCCCCGAAATGTTGCGGTACGTACCCGCGGGGAAGGCCTTCGTGGCCGGAGCGACCTCGTAGGAGACCGCGAAATCCTCCGTCGTCTCCCCAAAGTTCCAGCCCGCCCGGAACGCCGCCACATTCGCCTCCGCGATCGCCGGCTTCTTCGCGAACTTCGCCCGCAGGAACTTCTCCGTGCCCTCCGTCGGCCGGTGATACATCCACGACAAAAGACCCAGCGCGAACATGTTCTTGCTGCGCTCGGCCTCCTTCCGCGACAGACCGAACTCCTTCAACGCCTCGATCGTCAACGTCGTCAACGGCACCCGATGCACGTTGTATGCCGACAGCGACCCGTCCTCCAGCGGAGACGTGACATAGCCGACCTTCGCCATCGCGCGCTTCGCGAACTCGTCCGTGTTCACGATGATCTCCGCGCCCCGCGGCACATCCGCCAGATTCGCCTTCAACGCCGCCGGATTCATCGCCACCAGCACATTCGGCGCATCCCCCGGCGTCAGAATGTCGTGATCCGCGAAATGCAGCTGGAAACTCGACACCCCCGGCAACGTCCCGGCAGGCGCCCGGATCTCCGCCGGGAAATTCGGCAGCGTCGACAAATCGTTTCCGAACGACGCCGTCTCCGAGGTGAACCGGTCGCCGGTGAGCTGCATGCCATCACCCGAATCACCCGCGAAACGAATGACGACACGGTCGAGACGCCGGACTTCTTTTTCAGCCGCCCCCGTGACACCGGGGGCAAGGGTTTCCACGGACATAGGTGTATCGGCTCCTGTCGGTGCTGTTCCGCGGTGCGGGCGGACACGTCGGCGGACACGCGTTGCGGTGCACACGCGTTGCGGTGCGGGGTCGTACGCCTCCCAGGAGCCTATGCACTGACCGGTAGAGAGTCGCTTGTGCCACGACCCAGCGGAGCGACTCGCGGAGGGCCGAACGGGATCGGATGACTCCTGCCAGGCGCCACTGCCGAGGCGGGCCACCTCGCCGGGCAACGCCCTCCGCAGAGCGTTCACTTGCTATCCATTGCAACAAGGCGACGCGCGTCCATTGCGTTCGCTCGGCGAACGTTGCAACGATTAGAGGGCTTTGAACTGGAGTTATGCGGTAACTGCGCAACATATTGATTGCCAGAACCACGAATGCAACGTAGCGTTTCCATCATCAGAAACGAAGGACCGAGGGCCTTGCTCACCGGGGGCGGGCGGTTCGCGGAGTGAGCGATCAGGGGGGCCGGGCCATGGAGACAGCAGAGAGTCAGTCGCAGGCGACGTTCGGCGCCTTCGCGTCGTTCGCCCGCTTCGTGCTCTGCGGCGGCGGGGTGGGCATCGCCTCCAGCTTCGCCGTGGCGGCCCTCGCGTCCTGGATTCCGTGGAGCCTGGCCAACGCCCTGGTGACCGCGCTCTCCACGCTCGCCGCCACCGAACTGCACGCCCGCTTCACCTTCGGCGCCGGCGGACGCGCGACCTGGCGCCAGCACACGCAGTCGGCCGGCTCCGCGGTGGCCGCGTACGTGGTGACCTGCGTGGCGATGATGGTTCTTCAGCAGTTGGTGGCGGCGCCCGGGGCGGTGCTCCAGCAGGTCGTCTACCTGTCCTCGTCCGCCTTCGCGGGCCTGGCCCGGTTCGCGGTGCTGCGTCTCGTCGTCTTCGCCCGCAGCCGCTCTCAGGCCGAGGACACCGTCCGGATGGCCCCCGAGCCGTCGACGGAGGTTCACGTCATGGCGCCGGTCGGCGGCAGTCGGGGTGTTCAAGTGTCCAGCGCCGGGTGCGGCCCGGTTGGCTACGCTCGGCAGGCTGGGGAGGTCGGCCGACTCAGGGCCGGTGCCGGTCGCCGCGGCGAGACAGGTTGCCCCGCACGGCCGCCGCGCTGTCATCGACGCGCTCCAACTGCCGTGCCGAACCGAGCAGTTGACCGGCCGTCATGCCCGGTGGCCGCACAGACGAAGGGACACACCAACAGTGAACAACACTTGGTTCCGGCGCTACACCCCGGCCGCGGGGAACGGCCCGCGGCTCGTGTGCTTCCCGCACGCGGGGGGTTCCGCCACGGCGTACACCCACCTGTCGCGTACGCTGCCCGCCGACATGGACGTGCTGTCCGTGCAGTACCCGGGGCGGCAGGACCGGTACCACGAGGCGCCGTTCACGTCCCTGACGTCGCTGGTCGAGGCGGTGGCCGAGCAGCTGGTCCCTGAGCTCGCCGCGGATCCGGGACGGCCGTACGCCCTGTTCGGTCACAGCATGGGCGCGCTCGTCGCGTACGAGACGGCCCGCGCGCTCGTCCAGGCCGGACTGCCCGGCCCCCTAAGGCTGTTCCTCTCCGGGCGGGGCGCCCCGGACCTTCATGACACCACGGGCTACGACCTCTACGAGGACGGTGACGTGCTGGCCGAGGTGCGCAGGCTGGGCGGCACCGATCAAGACCTGCTCGAGAACCCCGACGTCCTGGAGATAGTGCTGCCCGCGCTGCGCGCGGACTACAAGGCGCTCGGCACGTACCGCTGGCGCGCGGGTGAGCCGCTCGTGGCTCCGGTGACCGCCCTGATCGGGGACCACGATCCGATGGTCTCCGTCGAGGAGGCCCGTACCTGGCAGCAGCACACCACGGGTGACTTCGCCCTGAAGGTCTTCTCCGGCGGTCACTTCTACCTGGCCGACCACGTCGACGAGATCGCCGCGACCATCACCGAAGGGCTCCTCGTCGGCGCCGCCGCGGCGCTCTGACCGGTCGCGCTCCGGTGGCCGCTGGAGGGCCGCGGAAGCACATGTGAAGGGTCCGCCCGCAGAGCCGTCATGGCTGTGCGGGCGGACGTGTCTCCCGGTGCGCCGACTCCGAGCCGGTGGGTCGGGGTCGGTGGGTCGGGGTCGGGGGCGGTCTTCCGTAAGGGCGCGAACGCGGGCCGCGGCGGCCGGAGTCACTCCGGTCCGCCGCGGTCGTGTCACGTGTACGTGTGGAGGCCGCGGCCGAACTCCTCGCCCGGCAGGCCACGACGACCTGCCGGACTCCGCGATCGGGCGGCGGTCAGAGGACCGCGCCCTGCCTCGTCCTCCTGCTCAGCGTCGGCCTGCTGGACTGGGCGAGGTCCTTCCACATGTCCGACAGACCGGTGATGGTGCGCGCCGCGAACAGGCGGCGGATCGACACCTCCTGCTTCAGCTCCGCCCGGATCAGGCCGACCAGCCTGATGGCCCGCAGTGAGTTGCCGCCGAGGTCGAAGAAGTCCTCGTCGATGCCCACCCGGTCCAGTTCGAGGACGTCGGCGAAGGCCGCGGCCAGGATCCGCTCGGTCTCGTTGCGCGGCGCCCGGTAACCGTCGTCGAACTCGGGCTGCGGCAGCGAGGTCCGGTCCACCCGGCCGTCGGCGGTGACCGGCAGCCGGTCCAGGACGGTGAACAGCGTCGGCACCATGGACTCCGGCAGCCATCCCGCGGCGAACCGGCGCAGTTCGTCACCGGACACGGTCCGGCCCGCGGCCGGGACCACGTAGGCCACGAGCCGCTGCTGCCCGGTGCCGTCCGTGCGGACGGCCACCACCGACTGGGCGAGGCCGGTGTGTTCGGCCAGGACCTCCTCGACCTCAGCCGGCTCGATCCGGACGCCCCGGACATCGACCTGGGCGTCGGCGCGGCCCACGTACTCCAGCCGCCCGCCGGTGCCCCACCGCACCCGGTCTCCGGTGCGGAACATGAGGGTGCCGGCCGGGCCGGACACGGAGGGCACGAAGCGCTCCGCGGTCCGTGCGGGGCCGCCGAGATAGCCGCGTGCCACGCCGGGCCCGGCCACGTACAGTTCGCCGGTCACGCCGACGGGGACGGGCGCGAGGCCCGGGCCGAGCACATGGAGGGTGGTGTGGGCGACGGGGTGGCCGATCGCGCCCGCGTGGCGCACCGGCTCGTCGACGGCCAGGCGGTGGCAGGCGGCGAAACCGGTGGTCTCCGTCGCGCCGTGGCCGTTGACGATGGTCAGGTCGGGGCAGGCCTCGCGCACCCGGCGCAGCGCGGCCGCGGGGACGCGGTCTCCGCCGGTCCACACCTCGCGCAGCCCGGCGAGGCGCTCGGGGTGTTCGGCCGCGATCGTCGAGAACAGCCCGGAGGGCAGCCATACGGCGGTGATGTCGTGGGCCGCGCGTGCCTCGGTCAGCGCGTCGATGTCGAGGTCGCCCGGCGGGGCCACCACGACCCGGCCGCCGTTGAGCAGAGGCGTCCACACGTCGAGGGCGAACGCGTCGGAGGTGTGCGGGGCGTGCCACAGCACGGTGGGCTGGCCGGTTTCGCCGTGGCCGTCCGCGAGCCGGGCCACGTTGCGGTGCGTGACGGCGACCGCGGTGTCGGTGCCGCCCGGTGTGGAGCCGTACAGCACGGCCAGCAGGTTGTCCTGGTACGTGGGGAGCGGTGCCTGCGGCGCGCTGCCGTCGGCGGCCCGGGCCAGGAGGTCGTCGAACACGAGCGTCGGGACGTCGAAGCCCGCGGAGAGCGTGCCGGCGGTGGCCGCGTCGGCGAGCAGGGCGTGGGCCGAAGCGCCGGCGAGCTGCGCCGCGATCCGCTGCGCGGGGGCCGCCGGGTCGATCGGCAGGTAGGCGCCGCCCGCCTTGACCACACCCAGCAGGGCGACGGCGAGGTCGGCGGAGCGGGGCATGGCCACGGCCACGACCGTCTCGTGTCCGACCTGGTGCTCCCGCAGCGCCCGGGCGATCCGGCTGGAACGCTCGTCCAGCTCGCGGTAGGTGAGGGCCGTGCCCGCCGAGACCAGCGCGAGGGCCTCGGGCTTCTGCTCCACCTGGCGGGTGAAGAGCTCGGCGACGGTGGCTCCCGTCACCGCAGCCTCAGTGGTGTCGGAGGTCTGCGTCGCCCGGCCGGGCGCGGCCGCGCCCACCACGTCGAGCGCGCCGACCGGCTGCTCGCCGGCGGCCACCACCGCACGGATGTGGGCGATCAACTCCTCGCCGATGAAACGCAGTTCGGCACGGTGGTAGAGGCTCGCGGGGGCGTCGAGGCGGATGTAGAGGTCGCTGTCGGCGCTGCCGTCGGTGTACACGCCGATCGACAGTTCCTCGAAGGTGCCGGTCGTCGCGCCGGAGTAACGCGCCGGGCTGTCGGCGAAGTGGAGCTGCTCGGCGAACTCGACGACGTTGACGACCGCGCCGAAGCTGCCCCGGCCGCTCAGGGTGGTCCCGCTGGCGCGCTGGATGTCGGAGTAGTGGCAGGCGGCGTGGCCGAGGACCTCGTAGGTCTCGTCGACGAGCGCTTCGGCGAACTCGGTGAAGGTGGCGCCGAGCGGCACCCGTACCCGTACGGGCACGACGTTCACGGCCAGGCCGGGGGTCCGGCTGGCCACGCCGACGCGGTTGCTGACGGCCAGCGAGAGGAGGAACTCGGGGCGGTCGCAGCGGTGCCGGAAGAACACCGCGGCGGCGGCGGTCAGCATCTGCGACATCCACAGGCCCAGGGTCTGGGCGGTGTCGGTCCACTCGTCGGCCTCGGCGCGCGGAACGGTCAGGGTGCGGCTCACCATGCCGATGGTCTCGGCCACCTCCGACCAGCGGTCGGCGCTGCTCAGCGGCTCGCTGAGCGCGACCCGCTGCTCGTCGGACAGGGCGACGCGGGGGACCTGGGCGGGCGCCGGAGCGTCGCGCAGGTAGTCGCGCCAGAACGCGGTGTCCTCGGTGAACCTCGGGGAGGCGAGGTATTCGACGGCCTCGGCCGCGAACGACTCGGCGTCCCACGGGTGGGCCATCTCCGGCACGCGCTCGCCGCGCACCAGCGCCGTGTACACCTCGGCGAGGCGGCGGGACAGCAGGCCGCCCGCGCCGAAGCCGTCCGATATGAGGTGGTGGTAGGCGATCACCAGAAGGGAGCGGGTGGGGGCGAGCTTGACCACGCCGAGGCGGAACAGCAGGTCCCGCGCCAGGTCGAAGGGCTGACGCACCAGGTCGGCCAGCGCGTCGCGGGCCGCCTGCTCGGGGTCGGCCTCGGCACTGAGGTCGAGGAAGAACGGCCGCCAGTCGCCCAGCTCGCGGGGCACCAGGCGCAGCCCGTCGCCGTCGTCGACGAAGTTGACGCGCAGCACCTCCGCCTCGCCCATCACGTGCAGGAACGCGGCTTCCACGACGGCCGCGTCCAGCTCACCGTCCACGTCCCACATGGTCAGCGCGTGGTTCGGCGTGTCGGGAGCCATTTCCTGCGCCCGCCACATGCCCTTATGCGCAGACGACGCACCGAACGAAGACACAAAGATCAACCCCTCAACAAACAGGCCCGAGAATCGGAGGAATTCGCAGATCACCCCCACCTTCAGGGAAGTGGGTCGGCCCTTCAAGGCACCTTGGACGCCGGGCGGGACGGGCCGCGGTGGAGCTTGCGGTGTCCCGCCGGCGGGACGGTTCAGGTGGCCAAGTGCGCTGTGCGCGCGGTCAGTTCACTGGCCGGCCTTGGCCATCGAGGACATGACGTGACCGGCGATGAGGCGCGGTGACGGGTGCCGCAGCACCAGGTTCGCCCTCAGCTTGAGTCCGGTCGAGGCGGTCAGGCGCTTGCTCAGCTCCATCGAGAGCAGCGAGTCGAATCCGATCTCCTTGAATTCCTGGTCAGGATTGATGGAGGCGCTGGTGGGGTGCCCGAGCACGACGGCGACCTTCTCCAGGACGTGGTCGAGGACCAGCGCCTTCGCGTCGTCGTCGGGCAGCGCGGAGAGCCGCTCGGGCAGCGGAACCTCGTCCTCCGCGGGCGCTTCGGCCTGCGGGACCTCCGCCGACGCGGCCGTGTGCGAGGCGGTCAGCCAGTAGCGCTGCCGCTGGAAGGCGTACGTCGGCAGGTCCACGGGGCGACGCGGGCCGACCAGCGCGTCCCAGTCCACCGACCCGCCGCGGACGTGGAGTTCGGCGAGCGAGCCGACGATGGCCGCCACCTCGTCGCGGTGGCGCCGGGTCGAGGACAGGACCACCGCGTCCTCCACGTCCTCGACGGTCTCCTGGACCGGGACGGTCAGGACGGGGTGCGGGCTCATCTCGACGAAGACCCGGTAGCCGTCGTCCGCCAGGCGCCGCACGGACGTTTCGAAGAGGACCTTCTCGCGCAGGTTGTCGTACCAGTAGGCGCCGTTCAGGCGGGCGGTGTCGATGACCTCGCCGTACAACGTCGAGTAGAACGGCAGGGCCGAGGTCGTCGGGCTCACGTCGCTCAGGGCGTCGAGCACGGCGTCGCGGACCCGGGTCACGTGGTGGGAGTGCGAGGCGTAGTCGACCGAGATCCTGCGGGCCTGCGCGCCGTCGGCCTTCATCCGGGCGACGAATTCGTCGAGGGCGTCCGGCTCTCCGGACACCACCACCGAGCGGGGCCCGTTGACCACCGCGATGCTCACCCGGCCGTCCCACGAGGCGAGGCGTTCGGCCACGACGTCCGCGGACTCCGCGACCGACGCCATGGCGCCGTGCCCGATCAGGTCCACCAGGGCCTTGCTGCGCAGCGCCACGACCTTGGTGGCGTCGCGCAGCGACAGCGCGCCGCACACATGGGCGGCGGCGATCTCGCCCTGGCTGTGTCCGACCACCGCGGCCGGCTCCACGCCCCAGGAACGCCACAGCGCGGCCATGGACACCATCACCGAGAACAGCGCCGGCTGGACCACGTCCACCCGGTCCAGGGAGGCCGCGCCCGGCGTGCCGCGCACCACGTCGAGCAGCGACCAGTCGACCCATTCGTCCAGGGCGGCCGCGCACGCGTCGAGGCTCCGCGCGAAGACGGGGAAGGTGTCGTACAGCTGACGGCCCATGCCGACCCACTGGGAGCCCTGGCCGGGGAAGACGAAGGCGATCGGGCCGCGGTGGGCCGCCTTGCCGCGCACCACGCCGGGGCTTTCGCCGCCCTCGCTCAACGACGTGAGCGCGCCCAGCAGTTCGTCCCGGTCGTGGCCGAGGACCACCGCGCGGTGCTCGAACCTCGAGCGGCTCGACACCAGCGAGGCGGCGACTCCGGCGAGGTCCGCGTGCGGATCGGCGGCGACGAAGTCGCGCAGCTTCCGCGCCTGCCGCTCCACGGCGGCGGGGGTCTTGCCCGACAGGACCCACGGCACCAGGCCGCCGACGACGCCCGGCTCGGGGCCGTCCCCGTCCGTCCGCTCCTGCGGCGGGGCCTCTTCGAGGATGACGTGCGCGTTGGTGCCGCTGACGCCGAACGAGGACACTCCGGCCCGGCGCGGGCCGTCGCCGCGGGGCCACTCGCGGCCCTGGGCGAGCAGTTCGATGCCGCCCGACGACCAGTCCACGTGCCGCGAGGGCGCGTCCACGTGCAGGGTCTTGGGCAGGTAGCCGTGGCGCATGGCCTGGACGGCCTTGATGACCCCGCCGACGCCGGCGGCGGCCTGGGCGTGCCCCATGTTCGACTTGAGGGAGCCCAGCCACAGCGGCTTGTCCTTGGCCCGGCCCTTGCCGTACGTCGCCAGGAGGGCGCCCGCCTCGATGGGGTCTCCCAGCGTGGTTCCGGTGCCGTGCGCCTCGATCAGGTCGACGTCGCCGGGCGCGACGCCCGCGTTCGCCAGGGCCCGCCGGATCACCTCTTCCTGGGCGCGGCCGTTGGGAGCGGTCAGCCCGTTGCTGGCCCCGTCCTGGTTCACCGCGGAGCCCCGCACGACGGCGAGCACCGGGTGCCCGTTGCGGCGGGCGTCGGAGAGCCGCTCCAGGAGCAGGACGCCCACGCCCTCGGCCCAGCCGGTTCCGTCGGCGCCGTCGGCGAAGGCCTTGCAGCGGCCGTCGGCCGACAGGGCGCCCTGGCGGGCGAACTCCACGAAGGCGGCGGGCGTCGACATCACCAGCGCGCCGCCGGCCAGCGCCAGGGAGCACTCCCCCGACCGCAGCGACTGCACCGCCAGGTGCAGGGCGACCAGGGACGACGAGCACGCCGTGTCCAGGGACACCGCCGGACCGGTCAGGCCCAGCTCGTACGCCACCCGGCCGGAGGCGACGCTCAGCGAGCTGCCGTACAGCAGGTAGCCCTCCAGTTCGCTCTGGCCTGCTTCCAGGAAGCGCCAGCCGTACTCGGTCGAGCTGACCCCGGCGAAGACGCCGACGTCGGTGCCGCGTACGTCGGCGGGGACGATGCCGGCCCGCTCGAAGGCCTCCCAGGAGGTCTCCAGGAGCAGCCGCTGCTGCGGGTCGGTGGCGAGCGCCTCGCGCGGGCTGATGCCGAAGAAGTCCGCGTCGAAGCCCGCCACGTCCGTCAGGAAGCCGCCCTGGCGCACATAGGCCCGCCCGACGGCGTCGGGGTCCGGGTCGTACACGTCCCGCCAGCCGCGGTCCGTGGGGAACTCGCCCACCACGTCCCGGCCTTCGCGGACGATGTCCCACAGCTCCTCCGGGGAGGAGACGCCTCCCGGGTAGCGGCAGGCCATGGCCACCACGGCGATCGGCTCGCCGCGGCCGGCCTTCAGGGCGTCGTTCTCCTGGCGCAGGCGGTCGCGTTCTTCCAGCAGGGTACGGAGCGCACGCTGGACCCGGTCCGCGCCCTCCGCCGTGTGATCCGCGGAGTTCGTCATGTCACTTACCTCTTCTCATCCAGCGCCAGGTCGAGCAGCGCGTCCAGGTCCATGTCCGACAGTCCGTCCGCGCCGGCGTCCTCGTCCGTCGCACCGTCCGGCTCGGGCGGGTTGGCGCAGGCCAGGACCAGGTCGAGGACGCCCGCGCTGCGCAGGGTGTCGATCGAGACGGTCCGCAGTACCTCGCGGATCCGGGCGTCCTCGTCCGCCTGCGGGTCCTCCTCGGGACGCAGCAGGCCGAGCAGGTGCCGGCCGAGCTCGCGCGGGGTGGGGTAGCTGAAGACGAGGGTGGAGGCCAGGCGCAGCCCGGTGGCGGCGGCCAGGCGGTTGCACAGTTCGACCGCGGTCAGCGAGTCGAATCCGAGCTGGGTGAACGCCTGGTCGGCGTCGACGACCGCGCTGGAGGGGTGCCCCAGGACGACGGCGACCTGCTCGCGGACCCAGTCCAAGAGCGCCGCCTCCGCCTCGTCGGCCGGCCGGGTGGCCAGCTGGGCGAACAGTCCCGAGGAGCCTTCGTCCTTGCCCGCGCCCGCCTTGGTGCGACGGGGGCGGCCGCCCTCGGCGAGACCGCGCAGCAGCAGGGGCAGTTCGTCGGCGGGCCTGTTGCGCAGCGCGGCGACGTCCACCCGGGCCGGGATGAGGACGGGCTGGTCGAGGGCGACGGCCGCGTCGAACAGGGCCAGGGCCTCGGCCGTGGGCATGGCTTCGATGCCCATGCGCCGGAGCCGGGAGAGGTCGGCCTGGTCCAGGTCCTCGGTCATGCCGCTGCTCTGCTCCCACCAGCCCCAGCACAGCGAGGTGCCGGGCAGGCCGGACGCGGTGCGCCGGGCGGCCAGGCCGTCCAGGAATCCGTTGGCCGCGGCGTAGTTGGCCTGTCCTGCGGTGCCGAGCGTGCCGGCCAGGGCGGAGAACTGGATGAACGCCGACAGGTTGTGTTCGCGGGTCAGCTCGTGCAGGTTGATCGCCCCGCCGGCCTTGGCGCGCAGGACGTGGTCGATGCTCTGCGCGGTCAGCGACTCGACGGTGCCGTCCGCCAGGACGCCCGCCGCGTGCACGACCGCCGTCAGCGGGTGGTGCGGGGGCATGTCGGCGAGGACGGCCGCCAGGGACGTGCGGTCGGCGACGTCGCACGCGGCGACGTGGACGGTGGCGCCCGCTCCCTCCAGTTCGGCGACGAGTTCGGGGACGCCGTCGGCCGCCGTGCCCCGCCGGCTCGCCAGCACCAGGCTGCGTACGCCGTGTTCGGCGACCAGGTGGCGGGCCACCAGGGAGCCCACTCCGCCGGTTCCGCCGGTGATGAGCACGGTGCCGCCGCCCAGGCCGTTGCCCAGCTCGAAGACCAGCTTGCCGACGTGGCGGCCCTGGCTCATCTCGCGGAACGTCCCGCGCGCGTCCCGGATGTTGCGGACGGAGATCGGGCTCAGCCGTATCTCCTGGTCGGCGAAGAGGGCCATGACGTCGCGGAACATGGAGTGGATCACGTCCGGCCCGGCCGCGTAGAGGTCGAAGGCCGCGTACGCGACGCCGGGGTGGTCGGCCGCGACCCGCTGGGGGTCGCGGATGTCGGTCTTGCCCATCTCGACGAAGTCGCCGCCGCGCGGGAGCAGCGTCAAGGAGGCGTCGACGAAGGTGTGCGCGAGGGAGTTGAGGACGACGTCCACGCCTTCCCCGCCGGTCGCGTCGAGGAACTTCCGCGCGAACTCCAGGTCGCGCGAGGAGGCCAGGTGCGCGTCGTCGATGCCCAGGGCGCGCAGGGTGGGCCACTTGGCGGGGCTCGCGGTGGCGTAGATCTCGGCGCCGACGTGCTGGGCCAGTTGGACGGCGGCCATGCCGACGCCGCCGGCCGCGGCGTGGATGAGGATGCGCTGGCCCTTCTTGAGCCGCATGACGTGGAACAGCGCGTAGTAGGCCGTGAGGAAGGTGCTCGGCATCGAGGCGGCCTCGGCGTAGCTCCATCCTTCGGGGACGGGGGTGAGCAGCCGGTGGTCGGCCACGGCCACCCGGCCGAAGGCGCCGGGGAAGATGCCGGTGACCCGGTCGCCCGGCGCGAGGCCCCGCACGTCGTCGGCGACCTCCAGGACGACTCCGGCGCCCTCGGTGCCGAGGACGGCGTCGACGGCGGTCCGGTCGATGAGCCCCAGAGCGATCGTGACGTCGCGGAAGTTGAGGCCGGCGGCCTCGACCGCGATGCGGACCTGCCCCTCGGACAGGGGGGCCTGCGCCTCCGGGCACGGCACCCAGGTCAGGTTCTCCAGCGTGCCCTTCTTCGGGATGTCCAGCCGGTGGGCGCCGTCCGCCGGGGGTTCCAGCTGCTGGTCGCCGGGCGCGGCGGGCGCCATGCGGGGCACGAGGAGGGCGCCGTCGCGCAGCGCCACCTGGTCCTCCCCCAGGGCGAGCGCGTCCGCGAGGCGGGTCCAGGAGGTCTGCGTCCCGTCGATGTCGACGAGGCGGAACCTGCCGGGGTGTTCGGTCTGGGCGGACCGGATCAGGCCCCACACGGAGGCGCCGGGCAGGCTTTCGACGCTCTCCCCCGCCTGGGCGGCGAGCGCGTGGCGGGTGAGGACCACCAGCGTGGATCCGGCCAGCCGTTCGTCGGCGAGGAAGCGCTGGACGCGGTCCAGGACGTGCTTGTCGGCGGCGGCCACCGTGGCGAGGAGGTCGGGTCCGGCCGTGACGGCGTCGTCCAGGCACAGGACGACGTGTCCGGGCGCGTCCTGGGCGGCGAGTTCGTCCAGGCCGGTGTGGAGGGCGACGGCGGGTCCGCCCGCCTCGGCGAGCCGGGCGGCGAGGCCGTCGGGCGCGCCGAGCACGGCCCAGGGACCGGGGGCGTTCTCCGCGGCGGGCCGCGGGACCGGTCGCCATTGCAGTTCGTACAGCGACTGCTCGCGGCCGCCGCGCGCCGAGCGCACCTGCTCGGCGGTGGCGGGCCGGAACGTCAGGGCGTCGACGTGGGCGATCTGGCGGCCGTGCTCGTCGGCGATCGCCAGGGACACGACGCCTTCGCCGGACGGGGTGAGCCGGACCCGCACGGTGGGGCCGCCCTCCCCGGCGAGGTGCACGCCGGACCAGGAGAAGGGCATCCAGCCCTGGTCGTCCGTCACCGTGAGGACGTCGCCGACGACGACCGCGTGGAGCACGGTGTCGATGAGCGCCGGGTGCAGGGCGAAGCCGCTGTGGGTGGCGCCTTCGGCGTCCTGGGGCAGGGTGGCGAGGGCGAAGAGGTCCTCGCCCCGGCGCCAGACCTCGCGCAGTCCGCGGAACGTCGGGCCGTAGTCGAAGCCGCCGTCCGCGAGGGAGTCGTACAGGCCGTCGAAGTCGAGCCGTTCGGCTCCGGCCGGCGGCCAGGCGGTGAGTGCGCGCGGGTCGTCGGCCCGCTCGGCGGGTCCGGGGTTGCCCGGGGCCAGGGTGCCCATCGCGTGGCGGGTCCAGCCGCCCAGCGTCGCGGCGTCCTCGGCGGGGCGCGAGTACACGTCCAGGGAGCGGCGGCCCGCCTCGTCCGCGGCGCCGACGGCGATCCGCACCTGCACGTCGCCGGTGTCGGGAATGATCAGGGGGACTTCGAGGGAGAGTTCCTCGACGGCTGCGCATCCGACGTGGTCGCCCACCGACAGCGCGAGGTCCAGGTAGGCCGTCGCCGGGACGACGACCGAGTCGAAGACGGTGTGGTCGGCGAGCCAGTCGTGGGTGCGCAGGGACCACAGGTCGGTGAAGACCACCTCGTCGGTGCCGGGGTGGTCCACCACCGCGCCGAGGAGCGGGTGCCCGGGGGCCGAGAGGCCTGCGGAGGTCACGTCCGCCGCCTGCGTCCCGGTGAGGAAGTCCATCCAGTAGCGCTGGCGTTGGAAGGCGTAGGTCGGCAGGTCGACCTGACGGTGGGTGCCCAGCAGGGCGTCCCAGTCCACCGACCCGCCGTTGACGTGGAGTTCGGCGAGCGCGCCGGTCAGCGCGTCGGCGGCGGTGCGGCCGCGGCGCGACGACGACAGGACCAGTGCGTCGGTCGCGCCCTCGGCGGCGAAGGAGTCCTTGACGAGGCCCGCGAGCGTCGATCCGGGGCCGACCTCGACGAAGACGGTGGCGCCGACCGCACGGGCGCGCTCCACCGCGTCGTGGAAGCGCACGGGGGCGCGGACGTGGTCCACCCAGTGCTCGGCGGAGGTCAGTTCCTGGAGGGTTGTCTCGCGGCCGGTCCTGGAGGAGACGATCGGGATCGACAGCTCGCCGTCGCCGGGGAAGGCGGGGAGCGCCGCCGCGAACTCCTCCAGGACCGGGTCCATGAGGGGGGAGTGGAAGGCGTGGTCGACCGGGAGGAGCTTGGCGGACGTGCCGTCGGCGACGAGCCGGTCGCGCAGGTCGTGGACCTCGTCGCGCAGTCCCGAGACCACCACCGACGCGGGGCCGTTGACGGCGGCGATGCCGATGCGGGTGTATGCGCCGAGCAGCGGCTGGACCTCGGCCTCCGAGGCGCGCACGGCCAGCATGGCGCCGTGCTCGGTGACGCTCTGCATGACCCGTCCGCGCGCGGCCACCAGCCGGGTCGCGGTGTCCAGGTCGAAGGCTCCCGAGACGTGGGCGGCGGCGATCTCGCCGACGGAGTGGCCGATGAGGTGGCCGGGCCGCGGGCAGTGCCGCGCGATGAGCCGGTACAGGCTGACCTGGAGGGCGAACAGGGCGGGCTGCATGACGTCGGTACGGTCGCGCCCCTCGGGTTCGTCGGCCAGGAGCAGGGGCTTCAGGGCGAACGGGAGGTGGGCGTCGAAGCGTTCGCAGATCTCGTCGAGGCTCTGCGCGAAGACGGGGAAGGCGTCGTACAACTCCCGTGCCACGCCGGTCCATTGGGCGCCCTGGCCCGGGAACATGAAGACGGTGCCGCCGAGTTCACCGGCGGTGCCGCGCACCACGGCGGGGGTTTCCGTGCCCTGGCTCAGCGCGGTCAGCGCGTCGAGCAGGGCGTCCCGGTCGCGCCCCAGCGCCACGGCGCGGTGCTCGAACCGGGCGCGGCCCGACACCAGTGACGCGCCGATGGCGGCGAGGTCGGCCTGCGGCTCGCGGGCGACGAAGTCGCGCAGCTTGGCCGCCTGTGCGCGCAGCGCCTGTTCGGAGCGGGCCGACAGCACCCACGGCACCGGGCCCCGGGTGCCGGTCGGCGCGGGGGCGGCGGCCTCGGGCCCGGACTCCTCCTCGGGTGCCTGCTCCAGGATGAGGTGGGCGTTGGTGCCGCTGGCTCCGAAGCTGGAGACGCCGGCCCGCCGGGGGCGTCCCGGCGCGGTGGTCCACTCGCGGGCCTCGGTCAGCAGCTCGACCGCTCCGGCGCTCCAGTCCACGTGTGTCGAGGGGCGGTCCACGTGCAGCGTCCTGGGCAGGACGCCGTGCCGCATCGCCATGATCATCTTGATGATTCCGCCGACGCCGCCGGCCGCCTGGGTGTGGCCGATGTTCGACTTCAGCGAGCCCAGCCACAGCGGGTTGCCCGGCTCGCGGTCCTGGCCGTAGGTGGCGATCAGGGCCTGCGCCTCGATGGGGTCGCCGAGCTTGGTGCCGGTGCCGTGCGCCTCGACCGCGTCCACCTCGCCGGGCTGCACCCGGGCGTTGGCCAGCGCCGCCCTGATCACGCGCTGCTGGGCCGGCCCGCTCGGCGCGGTCAGGCCGTTGGAGGCGCCGTCCTGGTTGATGGCCGAGCCGCGGATCACGGCCCAGATGTGGCGTCCGTTGCGGCGCGCGTCGGAGAGGCGCTCCAAGACCAGCATGCCGACGCCCTCGGAGAAGCCGGTGCCGTCCGCCGCGTCCGCGAACGCCTTGCAGCGGCCGTCGGCGGCCAGGCCCCGCTGGCGGGCGAACTCCCGGAACACCTGGGGCATCGCCATCACGGTGACGCCGCCGGCCAGGGCGAGCCCGCATTCGTCCTGCCGCAGCGACTGCACCGCCTGGTGCACCGTCACGAGCGACGACGAGCAGGCGGTGTCGACCGAGACCGCCGGGCCCTCCAGGCCCAGCGCGTACGACACGCGCCCGGAGGCGACGCTGAGCAGGGAACCGGTCTGCGCGTAGCCCGAGATGACCTCGGGGGTGACGAAGTGGTTGCCGTACCCGAAGTAGGCGATGCCGGCGAAGACGCCGGTGGCGCTGCCGCGCAGGGTGTGCGGGTCGATGCCGGCGCGCTCCAGCGACTCCCAGGCGGTCTCCAGGAGCAGCCGCTGCTGCGGGTCGGCGGCCAGCGCCTCGCGCGGATTGATCTCGAAGAACTCGGCGTCGAAGTCGCCCGCGTCGTGCAGGAAACCGCCCGAGCGGGTGTAGCAGGTGCCCGGCCGGTCCCCATCGGGGTCGTACAGGTCTTCCAGGTCCCAGTTGCGGTCCTGCGGGAAGTCGGAGACGACGTCCGCGCCGTCGCGCACCAGGTCCCACAGCGCCTCCGGGGAGGTCGCGCCGCCCGGGAAGCGGCAGGCGACGCCCACCACGGCGATCGGTTCGGCGGCGGCGTCCTGCAGCTCCTTGAGGTGCTTGCGCGTCTCGATCAGTTCGATCGACGTCCGCTTGAGGTAGTCAAGAACTTCGGCGTTGTTGTCGTTTGTCATCGCTCTCCCCTAGCCGAGCTCTTTGTCCAGCAGCGCGAGAAGGTCTCCCGCCGAGGCCGAATTGATCTGGTCGACGGTGGCGGCCGGTGCTCCGGCGCTGACCAGCGAACGGACTCGGCCCTGCAGCGTGCCGAGCAGTGTGGAAATGGTGGTCCGGTCGTCCTCGGCGAGCTGGAGGAACGCGTCCTCGAGCCGGGCGCCCAGGGTTTCGATCTCCTGGGCCAGGTGGTCGGCCGGAGACTGCGGTGCGGTGGGTTCGGGTGTGACGGCCGCGGTCAGGAACTGCGCGAGGGCGCCGGGGTTGGGATGGTCGAAGACGAGCGTGGCGGGCAGCTTCAGGCCGGTCACCGCGGCCAGCTTGTTGCGCAGCTCCAGCGCGGTGAGCGAGTCGATGCCCAGCTTCCTGAACGTCGCGGCGGGGCCGATCTTCGTGGTGTCCGGGTGGCCGAGAACGATCGCGGTCTGGGTGCGGATGGCGTCCAGCAGCGCCGCTTCGGCCTCGGCCCGGGGCAGCGACCCCAGCTGCTCCGCGAGACCGGGGTCGGTGGCCTGCGGGCCGGCCGGGCCGCCGGGTGCGCCGGTCAGGCCGCGCAGCAGCGGTGAGGCCGCGCCCGGTGCGGCGAGGTCGAGCCGGGCGGGCACCAGGACCGGCTCGTCGCGCGAGAGCGCCAGGTCGAAGAGGGCGAGGCCCTCCTGCGACGCCAGCGGCAGCACGCCCTGCCGTTGCAGGCGTACGACGTCGGTGTCGCCGAGGTCGGCGACCATCTCGCTGCGTTCGGCCCAGAAGCCCCAGCACAGCGAGGTGGCCGGCAGTCCCTCGGCCCGGCGGGCCTCGGCGAGGCCGTTGAGGAATCCGTTGGCCGCCGCGTAGTTGGCCTGTCCCGCCGTGCCGAGCACGCTCGCGATGGAGGAGAACAGGACGAACGCGGACAGGTCCAGGTGCCGGGTCAGTTCGTGCAGGTGCCAGGCGCCGGCGGCCTTGGGCGCGAGGACCGTGTTCACGCGGTCCTCGGTCAGCGCCTCGACCACTCCGTCGGCGAGTACGCCCGCGCAGTGGATCACCGCCGTCAGCGGGTGTTCGGTTCCGATTCCGGCGATCAGCGCGGACACGGCGTCGCGGTCCGCGACGTCGCAGGCCACGATCTCGGCCAGCGCTCCCGCCGCGGTCAGTTCCTGCCGCAGCTCCGCCGCCGCCGGGGCGTTCGGGCCGCGCCTGCTGGTCAGGACCAGTCGGCGCACGCCGTGCCGGGCCACGAGGTGGCGGGCCAGCATCGCGCCGAGTCCGCTGGTGCCTCCGGTGATCAGCACCGTCCCGGATCCGAGGGCGGAACGTTCCTGCGTCCCGCCGGGGACCTGGGCGGCCGACGCGGTCTTCGTGCGGGCCAGTTCGGGCGTGCTCGCCTGCCCGGCCCGGATCTTGACCTGGGGCTCCTCGGTGGCGGCCGCCGCCGCGAGCAGGGCCCACGAGGCGGTTGCGCCGTCCATGTCCACGAGCGTGAAGCGGCCCGGGTTCTCGGTCTGCGCGGTGCGGACGAATCCCCAGATCGCGGCGGCCGCGGGGTCGGTGCGCGGCACCTGGTCGTCGTGGATCGCGTCCCGGGTCACGACGACCAGGCGGGAGTCGGCGAACCGGTCGTCGGTGAGCCACTCCCGCGCCCACCGCAGCACACGGTGCAGGGCCCTCTCGGCCGCGGCGGGTGCGCCGGTTCCGTCCGCGTCCGCCAGGTCGGCGCAGGCGATGACGACCGGGGGCATCTCGCCCTGGGCGGCGCCGAGTTGTGCGAGATCGGCGTGGACGTCCGCGTTCTCGGCGAGGGCCGCGGGGACCGCCTCGGCGGCGCCGAGGACCGCGTACCGGGCCGTGCGGCCGGAGGGCACCGCGAGGGGCGCCCAGTCCACCTGGAACAGCGCGTCCTGGTGGTCGAAGCTCAGCGCGGTCAGCTGGGCGACGTCCGCGGGACGCAGGGTCACGGATGCGGCGCCGCCGACGGCAACTCCGTTCTCGTCGGCGAGCGTCAGCGACAGCGTGTCCTGTCCCGCGGACGCCAGACGCACGCGCAGCACGCCCGGCTGGGCGGAGTTCACGCGCAGGCCGGTGCAGCGGAACGGCAGCAGGCCCTCGGGCCCGGAGGTGTCGACGAGCCCGCCGGGACCGGCCGGGAGCAGCGCGGCGTGGAGGAGGGCCGGGTGGATGCGGTAGCGGCCGCTTGCGCCGTCACCGGCGGGCAGTTCGATCTCGGCGAAGACGGCGTCGTCGCGGCGCCACATCTTGCGCAGCCCGCGCAGCAGGGGCCCGTGGCCGTGCCCGAGGGCGGCCAGGCGGGCGTACTCGTCGTCGAAGGGCAACCTCGGTCGACCCGGCGGGGGGCCACGCGGCGAGGCTTTCCCCGGCACGCGTGTGTCCGGAGCCGGACCCGACGACGCCGACGGCGTTGCGCGTCCACTCGGACTCGCCTTCGCCGCGGGAGTGCACGCTGATCACGCGCTTGCCGTCGACGACGACGCGGATCTCGCGCTCGGCCGTGCGGGACAGGACCAGCGGTGTCTCCAGGGTGAGTTCGTCCACGACATCACCACCTGTCCGGTGCGCCGCCCACAGGGCCATCTCCATCAGTACGGCACCCGGCACGAGGACGGCGCCGTGGACGACGTGGTCGGCGAGCCACGGGTGGCGCTCGATCGAGAGGCGCCCGCTGCCCACCACGCCGCCGCTCTCCCCGTCGTCGGGCAGGTCGATCACGGCGTCGAGGAGCGGGTGGTCGGAGGTGCTCGCGGTGGTGGACTCGTGCGGGGTGTTCAGCCAGTAGCGCTGGCGCTGGAAGGCGTAGGTGGGCAGGTCGACCGCCGGGCCGTCCGGCGCGGGGACCGCCGTCTCCCAGGACACCGCGACGCCCGCCACGAAGGCCTCGGCGGCCGACTGCTGGAAGCGCGCAAGGCCGCCGTCGCCGCGGCGCAGGGTGCCGACGGCGGTGGCCTCGACACCGGCGCTGTCCAGGGTCTGTTCCACACCGATCGTCAGTACGGGGTGGGCGGACGCCTCGACGAAGTGGCGGAAGCCCTGGGCGGCCAGGGCCCGGGTCGCCTCCTCGAAGCGGACCGTGCCGCGCAGGTTGGTGTACCAGTACTCGGCGTCCATCACCGTCGTGTCCAGCCAGTCGGCGGTCACGGTGGAGAAGAACGGGACGTCGGCCTCGCGCGGTTCGAGTCCGGCCAGGACCCGGCCCAGTTCGTCGTGGATGGCCTCCACGTGCCGGGAGTGCGAGGCGTAGTCCACCGGAACCCGGCGGGCCCGCACCTCGTCCGCGGCGCAGGCGGCCAGCAGGGCGTCGAGCTCGGCCACGTCGCCCGACACGACGACGGACGAAGGCCCGTTGACCGCCGCGACGGACAGACCGTCCGTCAGGCGGGCGCGCACGTCCTCGACGGGGAGCGCGACCGACACCATGCCGCCGCGCCCGGACAGCGCCAGGATCGCCTTCGACCGCAGCGCCACCACCTTCGCGGCGTCTTCGACCGAGAGGGCGCCGGCGACGCACGCCGCGGCGATCTCGCCCTGCGAGTGGCCCACCACGGCGGAGGGCTCCACCCCGTACGAGCGCCACACCTCGGCCAGCGAGACCATGACGGCCCACAGCACGGGCTGCACGACGTCGACCCGCTCCAGCGCGTCGGCGTCCTGGAGCACGTCGCGCAGGGTCCAGTCCACGTACGGCGCCAGCGCGTCGGCGCACTCCCGCATCCGGCGCGCGAACACCGGGCAGGAGTCCCACAGTTCGCGGCCCATCTCGACCCACTGCGAGCCCTGGCCGGGGAAGACGAACACCGTCTTGCCGACCGGCTTGGCGACTCCGCCGACCACCCGCTCGGGGCCGCTGCCGTCCTGGGCGGCCGCGGCGGTCAGGGCGGCGAGGAGCTCGTCGCGGTCGGCGCCGATGACGACCTGGCGGTGGTCGAACAGGGAGCGCGTGGTCACCAGCGCGTGTGCCACGCCGGCGAGGGGCAGGTCGGCGTCGGCGGCCACCGCGTCGCGCAGGCGCAGCGTCTGCTCCCGCAGGGCCTGCTCCGAGCGTGCCGACAGCACCCAGGGCAGCGTCGCGGGGGCCGCGGCCTGCTGGGTCTCGGGGAGTTCGGGTGCCTGCTCCAGGATGAGGTGGGCGTTGGTGCCGCTGATGCCGAAGGCGGAGATGCCGGCCCGCCGGGGGCGTTCGGGGGCGGTGGTCCACTCGCGGGCCTCGGTCAGCAGCTGCACTCCGCCGGCCGACCAGTCCACGTGGGTCGAGGGGCGGTCCACGTGCAGCGTCCTGGGCAGCACCCCGTGCCGCATCGCCATGATCATCTTGATCATGGCGCCGACGCCCGCGGCCGCCTGGGTGTGGCCGATGTTCGACTTCAGCGAGCCCAGCCACAGCGGGTTGCCCGGCTCGCGGTCCCGGCCGTAGGTGGCCAGGAGCGCCTCGGCCTCCATGGGGTCGCCGAGGCGGGTGCCGGTCCCGTGGGCCTCGACCGCGTCCACGTCGGCGGTGCGCAGTCCGGCATCGGCCAGGGCCGCCGTGATGACGCGGCGCTGGGCCAGTTCGTTGGGGGCGGTCAGCCCGTTGGAGGCGCCGTCCTGGTTGGTGGCCGAGCCGCGGATCACGGCCCAGACGCGGTGCCCGTTGCGCAGCGCGTCCGAGAGCCGCTCAAGCACGAGCACGCCCGCGCCCTCGGAGAAGCCGGTGCCGTCCGCCGCGTCCGCGAACGCCTTGCACCGCGCGTCGTCCGACAGGCCTCCCTGGCGGCCGAGTTCCACGAGCAGCCCGGGGGTCGGCATGGTGGACACGCCGCCGGCGAGCGCGAGGGTGCACTCCCCCGCGCGCAGCGACCGCACGGCCTGGTGGACGGCGACGAGCGAGGAGGAGCACGCGGTGTCGGTCGACACCGCCGGGCCCTCCAGGCCCAGCACGTACGCCACCCGGCCCGAGGCCACGCTGGTGTACGTGCCGGTGAGCGCGAAGCCCTCCACCTCGGCGGCCGCCCGGCCGCCGACCCGGGGGCCGTAGTCGACGGCGTAGAGCCCGGTGAAGACGCCGGTCGCCGAGCCGCGCAGGGTGGCCGGGTCGATGCCCGCCCGCTCCAGCGCCTCCCAGCTCGTCTCCAGCATCAGGCGCTGCTGCGGGTCCATCGCGAGCGCCTCGCGCGGGCTGATGCCGAAGAAGGGCGCGTCGAACTCCGCGAGGTCGTGCAGGAACCCGCCGGAGCGGGTGTTGGTGCGTCCGGGCGCCTCGGGGTCCGGGTTGTACAGCGCCTCCAGGTCCCATCCGCGGTCTTCGGGGAAGTCGCTGATGGCGTCCACGCCCTCGGCCACCACGTCCCACAGTCCCTCGGGGGACGTCACCCCGCCCGGGAAGCGACACCCCACACCGACGACCGCGATCGGTTCGCGTGCGGACTCCTCCAACTCGCGCACGCGGTCGCGCAGTTCCTGCGCGTCGCCGACGGCGCGTCGCAAGTAGGAACGGAGCTTGTCGACATCCTCCACCAGGGCCTCCCCCAACAGTCGTTTGGACGAACGGTGTTGCTACACGTATCCGCGGTCGATCAATGCGTAGAGATCGTCATCGCTGCGGATTTCCAGAACCTCTTCCTCCGCCGCTTCGGGGGCGTCGGTCTCCTCCGGTTCGAGGAGGGAGAAGAGGTGACGGGCGAGGTCCCGCGGGGTGGGGTAGGTGAACGCGACGGTGGCGGGCAGGCGTACGCCGGCCGCCGCGGCGAGCCGGTTGCGCAGCCCCACCGCCATCGCGGAGTCGAACCCCAGGACCTTGAAGCTCTCGGCCGACCGCGCCTCCAGATCGGCGCCCGTCAGCTCCGCCTCCTTCGCGCTCAGCAGCGCTGCCGCCTCGGTGCACACGAGGGCGAGGACCGCGGCTTGGGAGCCCAGGTCCGCCCTCCCGTCGCGCTCGCCCGCCCGCTCGGCAGGGCCGTTGGCGGTGGGTGCGTCGTCGGGGGCCGTCAGCCAGTACCGCTGCCGCTGGAAGGCGTACGTCGGCAGAGCGACCCGGCGGGGCCGGTCGGCGGCGAAGACCGTCTCCCAGTTCACCGGCAGGCCGCGCACGTAGAGCTCGGCCAGCGAGGCCAGGACCTTGCCCGCACCGCTGTCCTGCTTGCGCAGGGTGCCCACCACGACCGGCGCGGCCGCCAGCATGTCGGCGGTCTCCTCGACCGCCACCTGGAGCACCGGGTGCGGACTGATCTCCACGACCGTGCCGTGCCCGTCCTCGATGACGCGGCTCATGGCCGCTTCGAAGCGGACGGTCTCGCGCAGGTTGCGGAACCAGTAGGCCGTGTCGAGGCTCGCCGGGTCGATCAGTTCTCCGGTCACCGTCGAGTAGATCGCCACCGGCGTGGCCAGGGGCGTGATCTCGCCGAGGCAGTCGGTGAGGGGCTCCTCGAACTTGTCGAGCAGCGAGGAGTGTCCGGGCACGTTCGACTTGATCAGCCGGGCGCGGGCGCCCTGGGCCTCGCAGAGCGCGACCAGTGCCTCGACGGCCGAGGTCTCACCCGAGACGGTGGTCGAGTTCGGTCCGTTGACCGCGGCGATCCCGACCTGGGAGCCCGACTGCTCCAGCAGCTCCCGCACCTGGTCTTCGGGCAGCAGGATCCCGGCCATGCTGCCGGGGACCGTCGCCAGCAGCCGGGAGCGCAGGGCCACGATCTTGGCCGCGTCCGCCAGGGTCAGGGCCCCGGCGTCGTAGGCCGCGGCGATCTCGCCCTGGGAGTGCCCGATCACGGCGTCGGGTGTCACGCCCAGCGAACGCCACACCCGAGCCAGCGACACCAGCATCGCGAACAGCGCCGGCTGGACGACGTCGGTCCGCTCCAGCGACGCGGCGCCCTCGGCGCCGGTCACCACGTCGACGAGGGACCAGTCCACCCACGGCGCAAGCGCCTGGGCGCACGCGTCGATCGAGCGCGCGAAGACCTCCGACTCCGCGTACATCCGCTTGCCCATGCCGAGCCACTGCGAGCCCTGGCCGGGGAAAACGAAGACGACCGGGCCGGGCTTTTCGGTGGCCGCACCCCGCACCACCTTCGGTGAGTCGGTGCCCGCCGCCAGCAGGTCGAGGGCGGTCAGCGCTTCCTCGCGGTCGGCGCCGAGCACCACGGCCCGGTGGTCGAAGGCCGAGCGTGTCGACACCAGCGAGTGGCCCACGTCGGCCGCCGGGAGCGACGCGTCCGCGGCCACGCGCTCGCGCAGCCGCGCCGCCTGCTCGCGCAGTGCGGCCTCGGAGCGCGCGGACAGCACCCACGGCAGCACACCGGCGGCCTCCGCCCCGGTCTGGTCCTCCCCCGCCGGGCGGGTAGGAGTCTGCTCCTGCGGGGCCTGTTCGAGGATCACGTGCGCGTTGGTGCCGCCCATGCCGAACGCCGACACCCCGGCGCGCCGCGGCCTGCCGGGCTCGTCCGGCCAGGGCCGCGCGGCCCGTACGACCTCGAAGTCCTCGTGGAAGTCGGGGATGTTGGGGTTCGGCGAGCGGAAGTTGAGGCTCGGCACCAGCTGGGCGCGGTCCACGCAGAGCGCCGCCTTCACGAAGCCGACCATTCCCGCGGCCGGTTCCAGGTGCCCGACGTTCGTCTTGGCCGATCCGACGATCAGGCGGCGGCTGCGGCCGGTCGCGCCGAACACCTCGCGCAGACCGGCGATTTCGGCCGGGTCGCCCATGCGGGTGCCGGTGCCGTGGGCCTCCACGTAGTCGACGCTGTCGAAGGGGACGGCGGCGCTGTCGAGCGCGGCGAGCACGGCGGCCGCCTGTCCACTGGGGCTGGGGTCCGGCATGCGGGTGGACGCGCCGCCGCTGCCGACGCCCCAGCCGCGTACCACCGCGTAGATGTGGTCGCCGTCGGCGACGGCGAGGTCGAGCCGCTTCAGGACGACGAACGCGCCGCCCTCGCCGCGGGCGAAACCGCTGGCCCGCTCGTCGAAGGTGAAGCAGCGGCCGTCGGGCGACAGGGCGCCCAGGTTCGCCAGGGCGGCTCCGGCCGCGGGGTCGGCGATCAGGTGTACGCCGCCGGCGATGGCCATGTCGACCGCGCCGCTGCGGATCCGCTCGCAGGTCAGTGCCAGGGACACCAGCGACGAGGACTGACCGGAGTCCGCGCAGAAGCTCATGCCGCGGACGTCGAAGAGGCTGGAGATCCGGTTGGCGATCAGCGCGCCGTTCGAGCCGAGCGCGGCGTAGTGGTCGTCCTGGTCGCTCCCGGACAGCTTGCGCAGCACCTCGTACCCGGAGGGCGCGGTGCCCACCACGACGTCGATCTCGCGGCCCGCGAGCGTGTCCGCCGCGAGGCGAGCGTCTTCGACCGCCTCCCAGGCGAGTTCGAGTCCCAGCCGCTGCACGGGGTCCATGGCGGCGGTCTCGGCCGGGCCGGTCCCGAAGAACTCGGCGTCGAACGTGTCGATGGAGTCGAGGAACGAGCCCGTGTTCAGGGTGGCGGCGTCCGGGTGGGACAGGTGGTTGGAGTCGGCCGCCCGGTGCTCGGGGAACTGGCCGACGGTCGACTCGCCGTCGGCCAGCAAGCGCCAGAACGCGTCCAGGTCGTGCACACCGGGAAAGCGGCACGCCATCCCGATGACGGCGATGCCGGCGGCTGCGCCACTCATACGAATTCCTTCCGGTTCCCTCGGCATGGGGCTCTTGGGGGGCGGCACCGCTGTCAGCGCCGGCGGGTCAACAGGGCGAGCAGTTCGTCCGGCGCGTCCATGAAGTCGTAGTGGCCGCCGGGGACCACCTGGATCTCGACCGTGTCCGAGTACTGCCGCCACCCCTGGAGTTCTTCGAGGCTCACATCGGGGTCGTCGCGCCAGTGCAGGACGGAGACGGGGCAGTCCACCTTGACCGGCTCCGGCCGCCGGTAGGCGCCGGCGGCGGCGTGGTCGCGGAGCAGCACGTACATGCCCATGTCGATCATGTCGGGCCGGGGCTCGATGCCGCGGCCGCGGATGAACGTCTCCAGCTCGGCGCGCAGTTCGGGCTCGGTCATGGTGAGCATGCGGTCGCGCGAGGCGTCGCGCGGGGCGGGCTGGCCCGAGACGAACAGGCGGTCCGGACCGCGCAGGCCGCGCTCGGCGAGGCGGAGCACGGTCTCGTACGCGGGCATCGCTCCGGCGCAGTGCGCGAAGATCGCGTACGGCCGGTCGAGGAACGGCTCCAGGGCTTCGACGAGGCTGTCGGCCAGGTTCTCGTACGTGCCGTAGTGCGGGTGGCCCAGCCGGTTCTCGCGGCCGGGGAACTGCACGGGGCAGACCTCGGCGCCGTCGATCGCGGCGGGCCAGGCGCTGAAGGCCGAGGCCCCCGACCCGGAGAAGGGCAGACAGAACAGCCGGGCGGGGTGGTCGGCGGACTGCGGCCGGACGAACCACGGCGAGGGGGCGGTGGTGGTTCCGGTGGTCATGGCGTGTGTCGTTTCTTGCCGAGGATGGGCAGATGGGTCATCCCGGCGATGAAGTACGAGCGCAGGTGCTCCGGTTCGCCGGCGAGCTCGATCGATTCGAAGCGCTGGAGCAGCTCCTCGAAGAAGATGCGCAGCGTCATCCGCGCGAGCGGGGCGCCGATGCAGAAGTGCGTCCCGAAGCCGAACGCGGCCTGGCGCTTGGCGCCTTCGCGGGTGATGTCGAAGGTGTGCGGGTCGGGGAAGAGGGACTCGTCGCGGTTGGCGGATCCGATCCACGCCACGACGGCGCCGCGGGCGGGGATGGTGCCGCCGCCGATCTCGACGTCGTCGACGGCGTACCGCATGAAGTTGCACGCGGCCGACGTCCAGCGCAGGCCTTCCTCGACGAGGTTGGGGACCAGGGTGAGGTCGGCCGCCGCCTTGTCGAACTGCTCGGGCCGCTCGATGAGCGCCTGGACGGTGCCCGAGACGGTGTGCGGCGTCGTCACGTTGGCGCCGAGCAGGATGCTGTAGCCGTCGAGGGCGATCTCCTCGTCGCTCAGCGACTCGCCACCCGGGCGCACGCTCATGAGGTGGTGGAGCAGGCTCTCGCCCTCTTCACCGGTCGCGCGCCGGGTCTTGACCCATTCCTTGACGTAGGTGACGAGTTCGTGGTGGGAGATGGCCAGGGTCGCGGCCTCGTTGCCCAGCTGGAAGTGCGGGTCCGAGGGGGCGGTCACCATCGCGGTCAGCTGGACGAGTTCGGCCCAGTCCTGCTCCGGGATGCCCAGCAGGGGGCCGGTGACCATCGCCGGCAGGAGCAGCGCCTTCTCGGCGAGGTCGAAGACCTCGCCGTCGAGCGCGGGCTCCAGGAAGCGCACGACCGTCGAGCGGATCGAGTCCTCCCAGGACTTCACCGCCCGCGCCGTGAGCTTGGCCCCGAGCGGCCTGCGGACCTCGGTGTGCCGCGGCGGGTCGGTGGACGTCATCAGCACGCCGGCCGCGACGTCGTCCGTCCCGAGGTGGGTGGGGACGGTGCCGCGCTCGGAGGTGAACTCGCGGTGGTTGGCGAGGACGCGGTGGACGTCCTCGTAGCGCGTCACCGACCAGAACTCCCGGCCGTCCGGAAGGACTTGGTGGTGCAGCGGCGCCTTGGCGCGCATCACGTCCCAGATCGGGTGCGGGTCGCCCGAGGTGTAGAGGTCCAGGTCGAAGAGGTTGACGGCGTCGAGGTCGATGTCGCGCCCGGGACCAGGCGTCAGCCTCACGCCGCCGCCCTCCCCTGCGCGACCAGGTCGGCGACGCGGGCCGGGGTCTGCGCGAGGTAGAAGTCGCGCACCGACAGCTGGACCCCGTAGTCCTGCGCCACCTGCTCGATGATCTTGATTCCGGTCAGCGAGTTCCCGCCGATCCCGAAGAAGTCGGCGTCCACGGCGACCTCATCGAGGTTGAGGTGGTGGGCCCACAGCTCCGCCATTTCCTGCGCCGGCGACACCGGCCCGCCCGCGGGCGCGGCCTGTCGCTGCGACGTCTCGTCCTGTCCACCTCGGGGGTGAAGCACCTGCGGCGACGATTCCATTGCCAGTCTTTCCTTCCTCCGCCGACCGGGAATGCCCGCTCGCGTCCTTTTCGGCCCGTTCTCGGGGCCACCACCGCTATGACGACCGCTGGGGGGACGTCTTTTCGCGTCGTCCCGCCGGCGAGACAAATTCTCTGAATGGCCGAATGGAGTGTCACCTGAATGTGGATCCGCGCACACCGCAGCCGGGATGCGGCGGGGTTCGCCGGCCGGTGGGGTTGAGCGCGAGGCCGTGGCCCTGCATGCCGGCGCGGCCGGGGCACCGGCCTGTCCCGCCGGCGGGACAGGGGTGTCCGCACCGCCCGGCCCGGGCGGCGGCGTTCCTTGACCGGCCGATCCACGGTCGGTGAACGTGGGGGTGGTTCAAGGACGTTAGAGGATCAGTGGAGCGAGGGGGAACGACGTGGGGCACAGCGGCATCGATACGGACGTGGTGATCGCGGGCGCCGGGCCGACAGGCCTGATGCTCGCCTGCGAACTGCGGCTGGCGGGCGTCGACGTGGTGGTGGTCGAGCGGCTCGCGGAACGCACGGGCGAGTCGCGCGCGGGCGGAATACATTCGCGCACCCTGGAGGTGCTGGACCAGCGTGGAATTCTGGATCGCTTTCTCGCGGAGGGTGAACTCCAGCCGGTCGGCCACTTCTCCGGCCTTTATCTGGAATTCGACGAGTCGGAGTCGAGGCACCCCTATCCGCTGATGATCCTTCAGTCCGCGATCGAGCGGCTCCTGGAGGAACGGGCCGTCGAGCTCGGCGTGCGGATTCTGCGGTCGTCCGAGGTGTGCGGACTGCACCAGGACGAGGACGGCGTGACGGTCGAACTGGGTACGGCGCTGGCCTCACCCGCGACCCTGCGCGGCCGTTACCTGGTGGGCTGCGACGGCGGCCGCAGCACCGTGCGCAAGCTGGCCGGCTTCGACTTCCCCGGCACCGCGGCGACGATGACCGCGCTGATCGGCGACGTCGAACTGCCCGGCCTGACCGAGGACTACATCTGGGTGCGGCGCTGCGCGGGCGGCGACTTCTCGGCGATCGCGTTCGAGCCGGGCTGGTTCCGCGTGATCACCTCCGAGTACGACCGTGTCGTGGACCGCGACGAACCCGTCACGTTCGAGCAGCTGCGGGAGTCGCTGGTCAGGCTGGCCGGCACCGACTACGGCATGCACAGCCCGCGGTGGGTGTCCCGGTTCAACGACGCCGCCCGGCAGGCCGCGCAGTACCGGCAGGGCCGGGTGCTGCTGGCCGGGGACGCCGCGCACATCCACTTCCCGGCCGGCGGGCAGGGTCTGAACATGGGCGTGCAGGACGCCGTCAACCTCGGCTGGAAGCTCGCCTCGGTCGTGCGCGGCCAGGCGCCGGAGAGCCTGCTGGACAGCTACCACGCCGAGCGCCACCCGGTCGGCGAGCGCGTCCTGGACAACACCCGGGCGCAGTCCGCGCTGGCCCGGCCCGGCGCCCAGACGGACGCGCTGCGCGAGGTGTTCGGCTCCCTCATGGTGTTCGACGACGTCAACCGGTACCTGCGCGGCATGCTGACGGCGCTGGACATCCGGTACCCGATCGACGGCGACCACCCGCTGGTGGGCCGCCGGGTCCCCGACGCCGACCTGAAGAGCGCCGACGGGGCCAGCCGCGTCTACGAGCTGCTGCACGCGGGGCGGCCGGTCCTGCTCGACCTGGCCGGCAGCGTCGAGGTGGCGGCCCTCGCGGAGGGCTGGGCCGATCGCGTCGACCTCGTCGAGGCGCGCGCCGAGGACGACGTCTGGACCGTCCCGGCGATGGGTGAGATCCCGGCTCCCACCGCCCTCCTCATCCGCCCCGACGGCCATGTCGCCTGGGCGGCCGCGGACGCGCCCGGAACCTCCGCGCTCCGCGCCGCCCTCACCACCTGGTGCGGTCCCGCTTCCCAGAGGTGACGCACCGGCCAACCCCCTTGCAGGCAAAGGGAGTTAGGTGCACACGAAGGCTCGCACAGACGGCGGCCGTCAGGACCCGGTGGGTCCTGACGGCCGCCGTCGTCGTGCGCGCGGGCCGGGCATGCGGTGGTTCGGGGGCAAACAGCGCGGAGCCGCCTCGGCGGCTGGCCGAGGCGGCTCGGGAGGGGGCTGGGGCCGGCCGGGGTGGCCGGATGTGGTCGCGCGGGTGCCCTGAACAGGGGTGTCAGGCCCGCTTCTTGAAGGAGGAGACGGCCCACACGTACCCGACGAGCGCGAGCCCGAGGGACCAGGCGACGGCCGCGATCGCGTCACCGCTCGACGGGTTGTCGCCCGTCAGCAGCCCTCGCAGCGTCTCGATGATCGGCGTGAAGGGCTGGTACTCCGCGAACTGCCGTACGCCGGTGCCCATCGTGTCGGCGGGCACGAACGCGCTGCTCAAGAACGGGAGCATGATCAGCGGCACGGTGGCCAGGCCCGCCGACTCGACGGTCTTGGCCCCCAGGCCCATCGCGACCGTGAGCCAGCTGGTCGCGAACGAGAGCAGCAGCATGATGCCGATCGCGCCGAGCCACTGGCCGAAGCTCGCGTGCGGACGGAATCCCATGGCGAAGCCGACGCCGATGATGGCCGCGTCGGCGATCAGGGCGCGCACCGTCGTGGAGACGACATGACCGGTCAGCACGGCGCCGTGCGAGACGTCCATGGTCTTGAACCGGTTGATGATGCCCTTGGTCATGTCGCCGTTGACGGCCGCCGCGGTCGGGCCCAGCCCGTAGGTGATGGCCATCACGATCAGGCCCGGCACCGCGTAGTCGATGTACTTGCCCTCGACCTTGAAGGCGCCACCGAAGACGTAGACGAACATGAGCATCATCACGATGGGGAACAGGACCGCGTTGAACACCGTGACGGGATTGCGGACCGTGTGCTTGAAGTTGCGACGCAGCATGATCGCCGAGTCGCCGAACGACGTGGAGACAGTGCTCATCGTGCGATCGCCTCCTCCCTGCGCACGCTGCTCGTGTGGTCGGTCAGGGCGAGGAACACGTCGTCCAGGTCCGGTGTGTGCACTGAGAACTCCTGAGCGTTGATCGTGTGCTCGTCGAGCCGGGTCAGCAGGGCCAGCAGCGACCTCGACTCACCGTCGCTGGGCACCCGCAGGGTCAGCTCCTCGTCGTCCCGCTTGGCGCCGGCCAGGACCCCGGCGGCCGCGTCGAGTTCGTAGAGGTCGGCGAACCGGAGCCGGACGTGGGTGCCGGGGATCTGGCGCTTGAGCTCCTCGGGGGTGCCCTTGGCGACCAGGCGGCCGCCGTTGAGCACCGCGATCTGGTCGGCGAGCTGGTCGGCTTCCTCCAGGTACTGGGTGGTCAGGAAGATGGTGGTGCCCTCGGCCACCAGCTCGCGGACGATCCCCCACATGGTGCGCCTGCTGCGCGGGTCGAGACCCGTCGTCGGCTCGTCGAGGAAGATGATCTGCGGGTTGCCGACCAGGGTCATCGCCAGGTCCAGCTTCCGGCGCATACCGCCGGAGTAGGTGCCCGCCAGCTTGTCCGCCGACTCCACCAGGTCGAACCGCTCCAGCAGCCGCCTGACCAACTGGTCGCCCGAGCGCACGCGCTTCAGGTCCGCCATCAGCTGCAGGTTCTCCCGACCCGACATCAGCTCGTCCACGGCGGCGAACTGACCGGTCACGCCGATGGAGGCGCGCACCTCCTTGGTCGCGGTCACCACATCGTGCCCGGCGACCCGCACCGTACCGGCGTCGGCCTTCATCAGCGTCGTCAGGACGTTCACGGTCGTCGTCTTGCCCGCCCCGTTGGGGCCGAGCAGGGAGAAGATCGATCCTGCGGCGACATCGAAGTCGATGCCGTCGAGCACGACCTTGTCGCCATATGCCTTGCGCAGCCCTGAAACTGCGATTGCTGAACTTCTCATGCCTCCACTTTCCTCTCCGGGCCTGTCACCCACCTGTCACACCCCTGACACGGCGCTCAACGGCGCCCGGCCGACCACAAGAGGGCTCGCCCCGCCGCGGTCCGCCTCCCCGTCAGCGACCGCGGACGGACTCCGCCTCGATCACGTCCAGCACTTCCCGCCCGGCGTCGACCAGGTACATGTGGTCGCCCGGGAACTCCACATAGCTGAATTCACCCGTGGTGGCGTCCTTCCACTGCCGCGCCTCTTCCGCCGTGACCAGGCCGTCGACGCCGCCGCGCAGCGAGCAGATCGGAACCGACACCGGTTCGTCGGTGCTCGGGACGTAGTTCTCGTGCATCTCGCAGTCGGCCTGCAGCGTGGGAAGGATCAGTTCACGCATCTCCGGGTGGTCGAGGGCCTCGTGGCGGAACCCCGCGAACTCCTCGACCCTGGCGAGGAATTCGTCGTCCTGGAGCCCCGTCGCACGCCTCTCGCGCTGGGTCCACGGACCCGGCGAACCACTGACGACCAGCCGCTCGACGTGCACGCCGCGCTCGGTCAGCAGGTGCACCAGCTCGTAGGCGAGCACCGCGCCCAGGCTGTGCCCGAACAACACGGTCCGCGCCCCTTCGCCCAGGTCCGCGACGATGTCGTCGATCGAGCCCTTGGCCGCTTCGAAGACGTTGCGGTACGGCTCCTCCAGGATCCGCCGCTCCCGGCCCGGCAGCTCGACCGAGGTCACTCGCCACCGGTCGCCGGCCAGCTCCCGCCACGGGTGGAAGAACGAAGGACCCGCTCCCGCGAACGGCACGCACAGCAGCGTGGCCTGGTCCCCGTGTTCCGTGGACATGCCGGGCTCTGTCACCCCGACCAACCCCAATCATCCATTCGATCGCTTGTGTTGAACCAGCTCCGGGACACAGCGGTCCGGCAGCTACGCCAGCTTGCCCTTGAGGACCTTGAACATCTCGGCCACGGGCGCGGGCATGTGCATCTCGTGGTGCGTCGCGCGCACGTCGTGCACCTCGAGGGAACCGAGGACGTACGGCCGCCAGAGGTTCGCGTACGACGTGTCCCCGAGCGCCGCGTGGAAATACACCACGTCGCCGCGGTAGACCGGCGATTCGAAATCCATCATGAGGGCCGTGTTGTTGGCCAGCACCTTCGACATGGTGTCCAGGAAGGTCTGCCGGTTGCCGGTGCGTATGTACTGGCTGAACTCGTCCTCGAGCTCCGCCCGGAAGTCGGACGAATCCTTTCCGGCGTGGACCTGAACGAACCCGTGACCGCCCGGCTGGGCGTCCAGGATGGCCACCAGCGCGACCTCGTGCCCGCGCCGGTCGAGCGCGTCGGCGACGGCCTGCACGACGGAGCCGCCGTAGGACCAGCCGATGAGGTTGAAGGGCCCCTCCGGCTGGATCTTCAGCATCTGGGAGACGTAGTCCTCGACCATCTCCTCCACGGAGCCGGCCACCGGCTCCACGCCGTCGGAGCCACGGGACTGCAGGGAGTACGCGGCCCGGTCCTGGATGTGCGGTACGAAGCCGTAGTACGCCCAGCCCAGCCCGCCCCCGCCGTGGAAGAACCACACCGGCGGCTTCCCCGTACCGGGATCGCTGTTCAGGGGCAGCACGACCGCGAACGAGTCGGCGTCGTCGTCGGGGATGCCACCGGCGAGCATCAGCGTGGCCAGCTCGGCCACCGTGGGATACCTGATGATCGTCCGGATGGGGATGTCGATGTCGAACTGCTTGCGGATGCGGACGCTGAGCCGGGTGGCCAGGAGCGAGTGCCCGCCGAGCGCGAAGAAGCCGTCGTCGACGCCGACCTTCTCCAGACCGAGCAGTTCGCCGAAGAGGTCGCACAGCTTCCGCTCGAAGGCGTTCCGCGGCTCCCGGCTCACCACGGCGTTCGGGTCCTCCGAGGGCAGTGCCCGCCGGTCGAGCTTCCCGTTCGAGGTCAGCGGGATCTCCGGCACCGAGATCACCGCCGAGGGCACCATGTAGTCCGGGAGACGCCCGCGCAGATACTCGGACAGCTCAGCGGCGTCGACCGCCCCGGCATCGGGCTCGGGCACCACGTAGCCGACGATGCGCTTGTCGCCCTCCTGGTTCTCACGCACCAGGATGACCGCCTGTGCCACCGCCGGATGCCCGGCCAGCGCGTGCTCGATCTCGCCCAGTTCGATGCGGAAGCCGCGGATCTTGACCTGGGAGTCGGCCCGGCCCACGTACTGAAGCTGACCGTTCTTGCCCCAGCGGACCAGGTCGCCACTGCGGTACATCCGCTCGCCCGGCTCGCCGAAGGGGCACGCGACGAACCGTCCCGCGGTCAGGTCCGGCCGGCCGTGGTAGCCGCGCGCCAGGCCGTAGCCTGCCACGTACAGCTCCCCGGTCACGCCGACGGGCGCCGGCTTGAGGTGCGCGTCCAGGACGTAGGCGCGCAGGCCCGCGACGGCCGGGCCGATGACGCTGGCCTGGTAGCGGGCGGCGGAGTTCTCGTCCAGATCGATGCGGGTGACGTGCACGGTCGTCTCGGTGATGCCGTACATGTTCACCAGCACCGGCGCGTCCGCCGCGTGGCGCTCGTACCAGTCCGTGAGGCGGTTCAGGTCGAGTGCCTCGCCGCCGAACACCACGTACCGCAGTGCCAGTTCCTGGCCGGGGGCCTGGGCGTCGGCCTGGATGAGCTGGTAGAAGGCCGAGGGCGTCTGGTTGAGGACGGTGACCCGCTCGCGGGCGAGGAGCTGGAGGAAGTCGCTCGGGGAGCGGGAGACGTCGAAGGGGACCACGACCAGGCGTCCGCCGTGGAGCAGCGGGCCCCACAGCTCCCACACCGAGAAGTCGAACGCGTAGGAGTGGAAGAGGGTCCACACGTCGTCCGCGCCGAAGCCGAAGTCCTGCGTGGCGTTGAAGAGCCCGACCACGTTGCGGTGCGGGATCAGCACACCCTTGGGACGGCCGGTCGACCCGGAGGTGTAGATCACATAGGCCGGGTGCTCGGGGTGCAGGGCCGTGCGGCGCTCGGCGTCGGTGAGGTCGCCGGCCGCCTCCTCGGCGAAGGCCCCGGCCTCGTCGAGGTGGACCAGGGGGAGGTCCTGACCGAGGTCCTGCGCGGCACCGGTGGTGCTGGTGGTGACCAGCAGGACCGGCTGGGCGTCCTGGACCATGTAGGCGATGCGGTCGGCCGGGGAGTCGGGGTCGATCGGCAGATAGGCACCGCCCGCCTTGAGCACCGCGAGCAGCGCGACGACCAGCTCGGCCGAGCGCTCCAGGCAGACCCCGACCAGGGACTCGGGACCCACTCCCTGGGCGACGAGGTGCCGCGCGAGCCGGTTGGCCCGGGCGTTCAGCTCCCCGTACGTGAGCGTGGTGTCGTCGTAGGCCACCGCGACGGCGTCGGCCCGCTGCGCGGCCTGCCGCTCGAACAGCTCGACCAGAGTGACCTCGGGTACGGCCGTGCCGGCGTCGTTCACCTCGACGAGGAGCCGCTCCCGCTCGCCCGCGCTGAGCACGTCGACATCGCCGACGCGCATGCCCGGGTCGGCGGCGAGCTGCTCGAGCACGCGGGCGAGCCGGGCCGCGATCACCTCGGCCGAGTCGCGGTCGAACAGCTCGGTCGCGTACTGGAGGTCGCCGCGCAGCGCCCCCGAACCGTCGACGGCCAGGAAGAACGTCAGGTCGACCATGGAGGTCGACGCGATGGCCTGCTCGAACTTCACGTCGAGACCGGGGAGTTCGAAGTCCGGCTTCTCGTAGCTCTGCCAGGAGAACATCACCTGGAACAGCGGCTGGTACGCCGCGGAGCGTTCGGGATTGATCGCCTCGACCAGCACGTCGAACGGCACGTCCTGGTTCTCGTAGGCCCCGAGGGCCTTGTTCCGCACCTGTGCGAGCAGGTCGGTGAAGGGCGGGTTGCCGGAGAGGTCCGCGCGCAGCACCTGCGTGTTGACGAAGCATCCGATCATGTCGGCGAGCGCTTCGTCGGTCCGTCCGGCGATCGGCGAGCCGATCGTGACGTCGTGACCGCCGCCGAGCTTGCCGAGCAGCACCGCCAGCGCGGCCTGCACGACCATCGACATGCTCGACCCGCGCTCGTCGGCCAGCTTCTGCAGCTGGGCCGTGACCTCCGGTTCCACGAACAGGCCGACCGTGTCGCCGTGCGATCCCGCCTCCGCGGGCCGCGGGCGGTCGTGCGGCAGGTTCAGCGGCTGCGGCACCCCGGTGAGTTCCTTGCGCCAGTACTCGATCTGCGCCGCGGCGAGACTGCCCGGGTCGGCCACGTCGCCGAGCACCTCGCGCTGCCACAGCGCGTAGTTCTTGTACTGCAGCGGCAGCGGCTCCCACTCCGGGGCCCGCCCGTCTCGGCGGGCGGTGTAGGCGGCGGCCAGGTCCCGTATCGTCGTCGCGCTGGAGCTGCCGTCCGAGGCGATGTGGTGGATGACCAGGACCAGGACGTGCTCCTGGGGGGAGCAGCGCAACAGCGTGGCCCGGAGCGGGAGTTCGGCCGCCAGATCGAACCGGTGCGCGACGGCCTCGTCGATCGCGCGGGGCATCTCCTCGGGCGTCACCTCGACCAGCGGGACCTGTGGCGACGCCTCGTCCATCGTCAGGATCCGCGCGTAGGGCTCACCGCCGTCGTCGGTCCGGTAGATGGTGCGCAGGACCTCGTGCCGCTCGATCACGTCGCGGATCGCCGCGACCAGGGCCTCCTGGTCCAGGGTTCCGGTCAGCCGGAAGGCCGCCGAGATGTTGTAGGTCGCCGCCCCCTGCTCCAGTTTGTGCAGGAGCCACATACGGCGTTGTGCGAATGACAGCGGGATCATTTCTTCACTCCTTTACGAGAACATCTGGCGCATGCTGGGGCGACGGGGAGCGGCCGATTCCTCCGACCACGCGGCGAGCGCGGTCACGGTCGGCAGGTCGAAGATCTTGCGGATGGGTATCTCGATCCCCATCTCGGCGCGGGCGCGGCTGATCAGGCGGGTGGCGAGCAGGGAGTGCCCGCCGAGCTCGAAGAAGCCGTCGTCGATGCCGACCCGCTCCACGCCGAGCACCTCGGCGAACAGCTTGGCCAGGGTCTCCTCGCGAGTGGTGCGGGGCGCCCGGTAGGGGGCGCCGGTGTACTCGGGCTCGGGCAGGGCCGCCCGGTCCAGCTTGCCGTTGGGCATCAGCGGCAGCCGGTCCAGGAGCACGAAGGCGGACGGCACCATGAACTCGGGCAGCCGCTCGGCGGCGAACCGGCGGAGCTCGCCGGGGTCGGTCTCGCCCGACGGCACCGCGTACGCGACGAGCTGCTTGCCGATGCCGGTGCCCCGGGCGATGACGGCGGCCTGGGCGACCTCGGGGTGCGCGGTGAGCGCGGCCTCGACCTCGCCGGGTTCGACACGGAAGCCGCGCACCTTGACCTGCGCGTCCCCGCGGCCCACGTACTCCAGCTGACCCTCGTCGTTCCAGCGGGCCAGGTCGCCGGTGCGGTACATGCGCGCGCCGGACGGTCCGAACGGGTCGGCGACGAAGCGCTCGGCGGTCAGGTCGGCACGGCCGTAGTAACCGCGGCCGACGTTCCCGCCGATGTACAGCTCGCCGACCGCGCCCTGCGGCGCCGGAGCCAGGCCGGGGCCGAGGACGTAGGCCCGCATGTTGCCGAGCGGGGTGCCTACGGGCGCGCTGCCCGCCTGGACCGGCGTGGCGCCGGAGACGGTGTAGGTGGTGGCGTAGAACGACTCGCTCTGTCCGTAGGCGTTGACGACCCGTACGCCGGGGAAGGCGTCCCGTACCTTCTCGATGAGCGACGAGGCGAGGGCTTCGCCGGCGAAGACGACCGTCTCCACGCTGGTGCGGTCCGCGATCTGGTCGACGAGTTCGGCGAAGGCGGACGGCACGGTGGAGATGACGCCGCCGCTCCAGCTCTTCCGCTCCCCCAGCACCAGGACGTCCCGGACCAGTTCGACGACGCCGCCGCTGGCGAGGGTCGTGAAGATCTCGAACGCCGACACGTCGAAGTTGACCGACGCGCCCGCCAGGAGCCGCTTGCCCGGCTCCATGCCCACGCGGGAGGCGAGCCGCAGCACGCCGTTGACCACGTTCGCGTGGGTGATGGCGACGCCCTTGGGCTTGCCCGTGGAGCCGGACGTGTACATCACGTACGCCAACTGCTCGGGGCGGAGCGGCAGTTCGAGGCCGCCTTCGGCTCCGGACAGGTCGAGCGCGTCGAGGAAGACGTCCGGGGCGTCGTGCCGCGGCAGCACCGCGACCGTCGCCGAGTCCGTCAGGACCAGGCGAGGCCGGGCCTCCTCGAAGATGGCTGCGAGGCGGTGGCTGGGGTACTTGGGGTCGAGCGGCAGGTACGCGCCGCCCGCCTTGAGGACCGCGAGCAGTGCGACGACCAGGTCGGCCGAGCGTGGCAGCGACACCGCGACCACCGACTCCGGGCCCACGCCACGACCGGCCAGTTCACGCGCCAGGCGGTCGGCCCGGGCGTTCACCTCGCGGTAGGTGAGCGACTCGCCGTCGGCGACCACCGCGACCTCGTCCGGGGTCCGTGCCGCCTGGGCCTCGACCAGCCCGCTGATCGTGACGTCCGGGGTCGGGACGGCCGTGTCGTTGAACTCGACGAGCAGCCGGTCGCGTTCGGCCGGATCCAGGGCGTCGACCTGCGCGGCCCGCAGCTCGGGGGTGGCCACCAGTTGCCGCAGCACCCGCACGAGTCGGGCCGCGTACACCTCCACCGTGTCCCGCTCGAAGACACCCCGCGCGTACTGGAGGCTGAGCTGGAGGTGCGGTTCGACCAGCGCCATCAGGGTCAGCGGGTAGTTGGTGCCGGTGGACAGACCCAGGCCCGTGAACGCGATGCCGTCCGCGGCGTCGGTGGCGGCGCTGAGGCCCTCCTGGTCGACCGGGTACGACTCGAAGACGACCAGCGTGTCGAAGAGGGACTGAAGGCCGACGGACTGCTGGATCTCGGTGAGCCCGTAGTGGTGGTGGTCCAGAAGACCGGCCTGTCGGTTCTGCAGCCGGGTGAGGACCTCGGCGAGGGTGTCGCCGGGCGCGTGGTCGACGCGCACCGGGAGGGTGTTGATGAACATCCCGACCATCGACTCGACGTCCGTCACCGCGGGCGGGCGTCCGGAGACGGTGGCGCCGAACACCACGTCCTGACGGCCGGTGAGCCGACCGAGCAGCAGCGCCCAGGCCCCTTGGACCAGGGTGTTGATGGTGACGCCCAACTCGGCGGCGCACCGGTTGAGTTCGCGCGCCACGTCGAGCGGCAGCGCGACGTCGACCTCGTCGAGGCCTTCGTCGCCCGCGCCCTCGGAGCCGGGCGCGAGCAGGGTCGGCTCCTCGACCCCTTCGAGCGCGGCCTTCCAGGCCCGTGCCGACTCCTCCTGGTCCTGCCGGGCGCGCCAGGACAGGAAGTCGCCGTAGCTGCGCGTGCTCGGCAGGCCCGTCGGGTCGCCGTGGGACGCGTAGAGCAGCAGCAGGTCCCGCACCAGCAGCGGCGTGGACCAGCCGTCGAACAGTACGTGGTGGGCGGTCATGACCAGTTCGGCCCGGTCGGGCCCGAGGACGACGAGTGCCAGCCGGATCAGCGGCGGGGTGTGCCGGTCGAAGTGGACGGTCCGGTCCTCGGCGAGGAACCGCTCGAACGTCTCGGCCCGCTCGGCCTCACCGACCGCGGTCAGGTCGAGGTGGCGCCAGGGCAGGGTCACCGTCTGCGGCACGACCTGAACCATGTCGCCGTCCGCCTGGTTGACGAACGCCGCGCGGAGGCCGGCGTGACGTGCCAGCAGTGCCTGCCCGGCCCGGCGCATCCGCTCGGGGTCGACCTTGCCGGAGAGGTGGAACACCATCTGCATGTGGTAGGCGTCGAACGACGCCCCGGCCAGCATGGTGTGGAACAGCATCCCGGACTGTGCCGGTGTCACCGGCCACACCTCGGTCAGCCGGCCGAAGCGGGCCTCCCAGGTGTCGATCTCGTCCTGGCCGACGTCGACCAGGGGCGCGTCGCTCGGGGTGAGCCCACCGGCCTCGGCCGTGTTGGCGTGCCGGGCCAGGCCGGTCAGCGCCTGGACCCACAGCCCGGCCAGCTCGGTCACCTCGTCGCGGGAGAGCACCCCGGTCGGGAAGCCGAAGTAGGCGGTCAGTTCGTCACCGCCGGGGGTGGCGGCGGCCACCGCGTTGATCTCCAGCGCGGACAGCACCGGCATGTCCGCGTCCGGCGCGGCGATCAGGTCCGGGTGCGAGGTGTCGGGTGTCCAGCCCAGGCCACGCAGTTCCTCGGGGATGTCCGCACTGGAGGACTTGCCGAGGTAGTTGAACCCGATCTGCGGTTCCCGCTGTCCGGCGAGCGCGGCGGCGGTGCCGGGATTGAGGTGGCGCAGCATGCCGTAGCCGATGCCGTTGTCCGGTACGGCCCGCAGCTGTTCCTTGACGGCCTTGATCGCCCGTCCGGCGGCCGGGCCGCCCGCGAAGGCGTCCGCCACGTCGATACCGGCCAGGTCAAGGCGTACCGGGAACATGGCGGTGAACCATCCGACCGTGCCGGACAGGTCCGCGCCGGGCACCACGTGCTCTTCCCGGCCGTGGCCTTCGAGCCGGACGAGTGTCGAGGCCCCGGACCCGCCGCGCGTCTGGCGCCAGTGCGCCAGCGCCAGCGCGAGCGCGGCCAGCAGCCCGTCGTCGGCGCCGCCGCGGAACACCGCCGGCACCGTGTTGAGCAGGGTCTCCGTCACGTCCGTCGGCACGTGGACGCGCACGGCGTCCACGGTGCCGGCGACGTCACGCGCCCGGTCCAGCTCCCGTGCTCCGAGCACGGGCTCGTCCTCGCGCAGGATCCGCTGCCAGACGGGCAGTTCCGCCATCCGCTCCGTGGTGACGGCCTGGTCGGCCAGGGCGTGCGTCCACCGGCGCAACGAGGTGCCGGTGCCTGCCGGTCGCGGGGCCTGCCCGTCGCGGACCCGCTGCCATGCGGACACCAGGTCCGGCAGCAGGATCCGCCACGACACCCCGTCCACGACCAGGTGGTGCAGCACGATCAGCAGCCGATCCGCCTCCGTGTCGGAGGTGAACCACACGAACTGCGCCATGACGCCGGCGTCCGGATCCAGCCGGTCCGCGGCCGCGTCCAGTTCGGCCTTCGCGTCGGCGTCGCCGTAGCGGACTTCCCGCACCAGCGTGCCGGCGTCCACCGTGCCGACCGGCTCCGTCAGCAGGCCGGGCTTCGCGCGGTCGAGCCGGGAGCGCAGCACGTCGTGCCGGTCGAGGACGGCCTGCAACGTGGCGACGAGTCCAGCCCGGTCGATGTCCTCGGGCAGGGTCAGCATCGCGGACATGCAGAACCGGCCGATGCCACCACCGAGCGCGAGGACGTGCGCCGCCGTCGTCGGCAGCGGGGCCCAGCCCACGCCGCCGCCCGGCAGCTCGGCCAGGGTCACCCGCTCCTCGTCCTGACGGCCTTCGACCAGTTCCGCGAGCCGGGCGACCGTGCGGTGCTCGAAGATCTCCCGCGTACTGACCACCACGCCGCGGGACTTGGCCCGGGCGACGACCTGGATGGAACGGATGCTGTCCCCGCCGCTGGTGAAGAAGTCGTCGTCGATGCCCACCTGCTGGGCGTCCAGTACGTCCGCGTACACCTCGGCCAGGACCCGCTCGGCCTCGTTGCGCGGCGCCCGGTAGGCGGTGCCGGAGAACTCCGGCTCGGGCAGCGCGGCCCGGTCCAGCTTTCCGCTCGCGGTCAACGGCAGCCGGTCGAGCACCACGAGCAGGGCGGGCACCATGTAGTCCGGCAGTCGCTTGGCCACGAACTGCCGCAGCTCCGCCACCGAGACAGCGGCGTGCGTGTCCCCGGTGCTCGCGGGTGCCACATAGCCGACCAGCCGTGTGGTGCCGGTGTGGTCCTCGCGGACGGTGACCACGGCCTGGCCGATCGCGGGATGCTGGGCGAGGACCGCCTCGATCTCGGTCGGCTCGACCCGGATGCCATTGACCTTCACCTGGGTGTCGGCTCGCCCCGCGTACTTGAGCTGCCCGTCCCCGTCCCACTGGGCCAGGTCGCCGGTGCGGTACATGCGCGCGCCGGCGGGGCCGAAGGGGCTGGCCACGAAGCGCTCGGCGGTCGTCGCGCCGTTCTGGTAGTAGCCACGGGCGAGCAGACCGCCGACATACAGTTCGCCGACCACACCGGGCGGGACCGGAGCGAGGTCCGGGCCCAGAATGTGGGCGCGCATGTGGGCCAGCGGCTGCCCGACCGGTATCGCTCCGGTCGCGGCGGACTGCTTCGGGAGCGTGTACGTAGTGGCGTAGAAGCTCTCGGTCTGTCCGTAGGCGTTGACGACACGAACATCGGGCAGGGCGTCGTGGACCTTGCGGACCAGGTCGGCCGAGAGCGCCTCACCGGCGAAGACGACCGTTTCCACGTCGAGTTCGAGGCCGCCCGGGGCGCCGATCTGGTCGAGCAGCGCGGAGAACACCGCGGGCACGGCGCTGATGGTGGTTCCCGACCACCGGTCGCGCTCGGCGAGTTCGAGTACGTCGCGGACGACCTCGACGCTCGCCCCACTGGTGAGCGCCGTGAATATCTCGAACACGGAGACGTCGAAGTTCACCGAGGTCGCCGCGAGCATCCGGGACCCCGCCCCGACGCGCGCCGTCTGGCGAAGGTCCCGCACACCGTTGACCACGCTGGCGTGGGTGATGGCGACGCCCTTGGGAGTCCCGGTCGATCCCGAGGTGAACATCACGTAGGCCAGATGGTCCGGCCCGACGCGTACCTCCGGGACCTCGGGAGCGGGGCCGTCGAGGTTCAGCTCGTCGAGGTGGAGCACCGGCGGCCGGGCCTTGGCCACGGTCGCCGCCACTTCGTGCTGGGTCAGCACCAGTGCCGGATCGGCGGTGTCGAGCAGCAGATCGACGCGTGCGGCCGGGTAGTTGGGGTCGATCGGCAGGTAGCAGCCGCCGGCCTTGAGTACGGCGAGCAGCGCGACCACCAGGTCCGCGGACCGGGGCAGCGCGACGGCGACCAGGACATCCGGTCCGACGCCGTGGTCGCGCAGTACGGCGGCCAGCCGGCCGGCGCGCGCGTCGAGTTCCCGGTACGACAGCGCGGTCTGTCCGGACACCACCGCCGTCGCGTCGGGTGTCCGAGCCACCTGTTCGGCGATGAGCTCCGGCAGCGTCGAGGCCCGCACCGCTGCCGTCGTCTCGTTCACCCCCGCCAGCCAGTCGCGTTCGGCGTCGGTGAGCACGTCCACCCCGCCGAGCCGCCGCGCGGGATCGGCGACCACCTGCCGCAGCACGCGCACGTAGCGGTCGACCATGCTCACGGCCGTGGCGTGGTCGAAGAGTTCCGTCGCGTATTCGAGCCGCCCGTACGCGCCGCCGGACGCGGTCGGAACGATGTTGAAGAACAGGTCGAACTTCGCGGTCTCGGTGTCCGCCGCGACGGGGGTGGCCCGCAGACCCGGCATCTCGATCCGCGGCCACACGAACTGCCAGGCCAGCATCACCTGGAACAGCGGCTGGTAGGAGGTGGCACGGTCCGGGCCCAGCAGCTCCACCAGGCGCTCGAACGGCATGTCCTGGTTGTCGTACGCGGAGAGGGCCTTGTCCCGCACCTGGTCCAGCAGCTCGCCGAACGACGGGTTCCCCGACAGGTCGGCGCGCAGCACCCACGTGTTGACGAAGAACCCGATCAGCTCGTCGAGTTGCTCATCGGCGCGCCCCTCGATGGGGCTGCCGATCGTCACGTCCTGCCCGCCCCCCAGCTTGTACAGGAGCACCGCGAGGGCGGCCTGGGCCGCCATCGGCGGGGTGGCACCGTGGTCCGCGGCCAGCTTCCCGAGCCCGGTGAGCAGCTCGGGTTCCAGCTCGAACGAGACATGGCCGCCGCGGTGACTGGCCATCGTCGGCCGGGGCCGGTCCAGCGGCAGCTGCACCGGCTGCGGAACCCCGTCCAGCTCCTGGCGCCAGTAGTCGATCTGCGCCGCGGCGATGCTCTCCGGATCGGCCTCGTCGCCCAGCAGCTGCCGCTGCCACAGCGTGTAGTCCTTGTACTGCACCGGAAGCGGCGTCCACTGCGGGGCACTCCCCTGGTGGCGGGCCGCGTACGCCGACACCAGCCCCTGGAGGAACGGCGCCATCGACGCACCGTCCACCGCGATGTGGTGGAACACGAACGCGACGACGTGCTCCTGGGGCGAGAGGCGGAAGACGGTGGTCCGCAAGGGGAGTTCCGCTTCCAGCTCGAACCCCTGGCACAGGGTCTCGCGCAGCGCGGCGTCCACCGCGTCGGCCGTCACGTCGACCACCCGGAACGGGAGCACCGCCTCCTGCGGGGGCAGGATCCGCTGCTCCGGCGTGCCGTCCGCGTCCTCGACGATCAGAGTGCGCAGGGTTTCGTGCCGGGTCGCGACATCCGTCACCGCCGCGGCGAGGGCCGCCGTGTCCAGTGGCCCGTCCAGGCGCAGCACGAACGGGATGTTGTAGGTCGCGGACGGACCCTCCAGACGGTGGAGGAACCACAGTCGGCGTTGGGCGAATGACAGGGGGATCATCGACGCTACTCCTACACAGTCATCTGGCGCAGCTGGGGACGGTTCGGCTTGCGCCGCTGAGGGCTGTCCGACGCGGTCAGTTCCTCGATCCGGACGGCCAATTGGGCGACGGTCGGATTGCGGAACACCATCGTGACCTTCGAGTCGACGCCGAATTCGTTGCGCATGCGGCCACTCAGCCGGGTGGCCAGGAGCGAGTGGCCGCCGCATGCGAAGAAGTCGTCGTCGATGCTGACCTCGTCCACACCGAGCAGGTCGGCGAACAGCCGGCAGAGGACTTCCTCGGTGGCGTTGCGCGGCCCTCGGCCGGTCACGGCCTTGGTGTGGTCGGGCGCGGGGAGCGCGCCGCGGTCGAGCTTCCCGCTGGGGGAGGTGGGGAACGCGGCGAGCGGCACGATCGCCGACGGCACCATGTACTCCGGCACGCGCTCCCGGAGCAGGTCCGTCAGGACGTCGAGGTCGAGCCCGGCGGGGTCCGCCTTGCCGGCGGGCACCACGTACGCGACCAGCCGCTGGTCACCGACGCGGTCCTCGCGGACCACGGCGACCGATTGCGCCACGCTGGGGTGCTCGGCCAGCACGTGCTCGATCTCACCGAGCTCGATGCGGAAGCCGCGGATCTTCACCTGGAAGTCGGTGCGCCCGATGTACTCCAGCCGGCCGTCGTCGCCCCACCGCACCAGGTCGCCGGTGCGGTACATCCGCGAGCCGGGCTCGCCGAACGGGCAGGCCACGAACCGTCCCGCGGACAGGTCCGGCCGACCCTGATAGCCGCGGGCCAGGCCGTCGCCGGCGATGTACAGCTCGCCCTGCACCCCGCGCGGGACCGGCAGCAACCGCCCGTCGAGCACGTACACCTGGGTGTTCCCGATCGGCCTCCCGATCGCCGGGAGCCCGGCTCCGGACTCGACCGGCGCCGTCGTGGACCAGATCGTCGTCTCGGTCGGACCGTACACATTGGCCACGTCGACGGCCTGCCCGGCGAGGGCCTCGGCCAGTTGCACCGGCAGGGCCTCGCCGCCGACCAGGATCCGCAGACCTTGCGCGCCGTTCGGCTCCTCCATGAGCAGCATCTGCCAGAACGCCGGGGTCGCCTGGACCATGGTGACCTCGTGACGGCGCATCACCTCCACCAGGGCCGAGGGCTGCGAGATGGTCTTCTTCCCCGCCAGCACCACCGCCGCCCCGGAGATCAAGGGGAGGTAGAGCTCCAGGCCCGCGATGTCGAACGCGACCGTGGTCACGGCGAGCAGCCGGTCCGCCGGGGTGAGCGGGAACCGCCGCCCCATCGTGGCCAGGAAGTTCGCCAGCGCGCCGTACGGGACGGACACGCCCTTCGGCTTGCCGGTCGAACCCGAGGTGTAGATCACGTACGCGGCGTTCTCGGGCCGGACGACCACCTCCGGCGCCGATGCCGGGCATCCCGAGCAGTCCGCACCGGCCAGCACCTCGGCATCGAGCACGAGCGCCGGGCGGGAGTCCTCCAGGATGTAGTCGATCCGGGATCGCGGGTGTTCCGGGTCGATCGGGATGTACGTCGCGCCGGTCTTCAGCACGGCCAGCAGCGCGACCACCAGGTCCGTGGAGCGGGGCAGGCACACGGCGACCAGCGACTCCGGCCGGACACCGCGGTCCATCAGCCAGTGCGCCAGCCGGTTGGTCCGCTCCTCCAGCTCCCCGTAGGTCAGGGACTCGTCCTCGCCGATGACGGCGGGGGCCTCGGGCGCCGCCGTCACCTGGCGGCGCACGGCCTCCACGAGACCCAGGTCCAGGGTCGGCTCGACCGTGTCGTTGACCTCGTGCAGGAGCCAGTTGCGCTCCTCCGCGCCGAGCACGTCGACGTCTCCGAGACGCGTACCCGGGTCGGCGAGAAGCTGGTCCAGGATCCGGACGAGCCGGGCGGCGATCTCCTCGGCGGCTTCACGGTCGTAGAGGTTGTTCTGGTAGTCGAGCGAGAGCCGCAGATAGGGGTCGGCGGAGTTGAGGGTGAGCGGGTAGTGCGAGCCCGCGAACGGGCGGATTCCGTCGATCGTGAAGCCCGCCGAGGTGTTGGCGTCCACCATGCCTTCGCGGTCGATCGGGTAGTTCTCGAACACGATGAGCGTGTCGAACAGCGCGGGCAGTCCGACACCGCGCTGGATGTCGGCCAGGCCGTAGTGGTGGTGGTCGAGCAGAGCGGTCTGCCGGTCCTGCAGCTCGGTGATGATGTCGCCCAGGCTGCGGTCAGGTCGGCAGAACACCCTGGTCGGCAGGGTGTTGATGAACAGGCCGACCATCTCGTCGGAACCGAGCAGGTCCGCCGGGCGACCGTTGACGGCGGCCCCGAACACCACGTCCTGCTGCCCGGTCAGCTGCGAGAGCAGCATCGCCCACGCGCCCTGCAGGAGCGTGTTCAGCGTGACGCCGAGCTCGGCGGCGCGCCGGGCGAGTTCGCGTCCCTTGTCGATCGACAGCGGTACCTCGACCCGTCCGAGGGCGGACGCCGCCTCCTCCCGGAAGGCAGCGTTCGGGGCGACCAGGGTCGGCTGCTCGAATCCGTCGAACTCGGCCTTCCAGCGGACGGCCGACGCCTCCCAGTCCTGCTTGGACAGCCAGGCCAGGTAGTCGCCGTAGCTGCGGACCGGAGCAAGCTCGTTGGTCGGGGAGTACAGCCGGATCAGATCGGTGATCACCATCGGCGACGACCAGCCGTCGAACAGGGTGTGGTGCGCGGTGACGATGAGCTTGGCCTGCTGCGGCCCGCAGGTGAGCAGGGCCAGGCGGATCAGCGGCGGCCGGGTGGGGTCGAGCTGGTCGGCCCGGTCGTCGGCGAGGGCCTGGTCGAGCGCGGCGTCCTGCTCGGCTTCGCTCAGGCCGGTCAGGTCGAGGTGCCGCCAGGGCAGAGCGACGTGTTCCGCGACGATCTGCACCGGATCACCGTCGGCTCCGGTGAGGAACGCGGAGCGCAGGTTCGGATACCGGTCGAGCAGCGCCTGCCCGGCCGACCGCATGCGCGCCGGGTCCACGTGCCCGGACAGGTGCAGCACGAACTGCATGTGGTAGACGTCGAAGACGCCGTCGGCGAGCGCCGCCTGGAACTGGATGCCGGACTGGCCCGGGGCCTGCGGCCACACCTCGACCAGCCGGCCGTAGCGCTCCTCCCAGGTATCGATCTCGTCCTGCCGCACCGAGACCAGCGGGGCGTCCGAGGGCGTGAGCCCGCCGATGCCCGGGCGTGCGGCGTGCGCGGCCATGCCGTGCAGCACCTCGACCCACAGCTCGGCCAGTTCGGCGGCACGCTCGCGGGACAGCACCCCGGTGGGGAACATGAAGGCGGCCTGCAGCCGGGTGCCGTCGACGGTGTCCGTGGCGACCGAGTTGACCTCGAGCGCGGACAGCGCGGGCAGGTCCGGGTCGGGCGCCGCGATCAGCTCGGCGGACCAGGACGCCGGTCCCCAGCCCTCCGCACGCAGGTGCTCGGGCACGTCGGTGTCGGAGATCCGGCCGAGGTAGTTGAAGCCGATCTGCGGCACGGGGTATTCGGCGAGCAGCTCGGCGGTCTCCGGGTTCAGGTAACGCAGCAGGCCGTAGCCCATGCCCTTGTCCGGTATCCCGCGCAGCTGCTCCTTGACCAGCTTGATGGCCTTCCCGGCGGCGGGGCCGCCGGCCAGCACGTCGGCCAGGTCCACGCCCTGCACGTCGACCCGGGCCGGGTACATGGTGGTGAACCATCCGACGGTCCGGGAGAGGTCGGCGCCGGGGACGATGTCCTCCTCGCGGCCGTGTCCTTCGAGGCGGACCAGGGTCGAACGGTCCGCACCGCGCCACCGGTTCACCGCCAGGGCGAGTGCGGCGAGCAGCACATCGGTGCCGGTGCCCTTGAACGCGGCGGGGAGCTTGGTCAGCACCGCCTCGGTGACCTCGGCGGGCAGCTGCACCCGCACGGTGTCGACGGTGGACCACACATCCAGCGCCGGGTCGAACATCCGCGTGCCCAGCGGGGGGTTCGGCGCCTCCAGCATGTCCTGCCAGTACGCCAGTTCCGCCTCCCGCTCCGGGGAGAGTGCCTCGTCCTCCAGGGCCGATGCCCAGCGGCGGGCCGAGGTGCCGACCGCGGGGAGCTCGGGCGCGTTGCCGGATCGGACCTGCTGCCATGCCTCGGCGAAGTCCGACATGAGGATGCGCCAGGTGACACCGTCCACCACCAGGTGGTGCAGCACCACGAGCAGCCGGCCCTCGCCCGACTCCGCGGCGAACCAGACGAAGTCCGCCATGGTCCCGGCTTCCGGGTCGAGTCGTCCGACCGCGTCGTCGAGCTCCGCCTTCGCCGCCTCCAGTGAGGACGGCTCGTCCCACCGGCCGTCACAGGGGACGCGGCGGATCAGGTCCGCCGCTCGCACGGCGCCCTGCGGACGGACGACGAGGGAGAGCTCGTCGCCCCGCACGAGCTGGGCGCGCAGGAGGTCGTGCCGGTCGAGCACGGCGTCCAGCGTCGCGCCGAGGCCGTCCGCGTCGATGCCGGCGGGCAGTTCGAGCACCATCGACATGGCGAACCGGTTGGTCCCGCCGCCGTGCTCGAAGACGTGCCGGGCCACCGGCTGGAGCGCCATCGGGCCGACGCCGCCGCCCTCGAACTCCACGAGCGCGGGAACCTCGTCCCGGCGGGCGGAGGCCACCTCGGCGAGGCGGGCCGCCGTGCGGCACTCGAAGATCTCGCGCGTGCTGAGGACCAGGCCCCGGGCCCTGGCCCGGGCCACCACCTGGATGGACCGCAGGCTGTCCCCGCCCACCGCGAAGAAGTCGTCGTCGATACCGACCCGTTCCACGCCGAGCACGTCCGCGTACGCCGCGGTGATGATCTTCTCGGCCTCGGTACGCGGCTCCCGGTAGGCCTCACCCAGGAACTCCGGTTCGGGCAGTGCCTTGCGGTCCAGCTTGCCGGTCGGTCCGAGCGGCAGTCGGCCGAGGGCCACGAAGGCCGACGGCACCATGTAGTCGGGCAGCCGGGCCGCGACGAACTTGCGCAGCTCGGCGGCCGAGGCACCGGCCTGCACGTCCACGTCGCCGATGCCGCCGGCGCCGTTGTCGCCGACGGCGCCCTCGCCGGTGTGCACCACGTACGCGACGAGCCGCTTTCCGCCCGAGGGCACCTCGCGGCTGATCACCACCGCCTGGCTGATGCCGGGGTGGGCCACGCACGCCGCTTCGACCTCGGCGGTTTCGATGCGGAAACCGCGCACCTTGACCTGGCCGTCGCCGCGGCCGACGCACTCCAGCTTGCCGTCCGCGTTCCAGCGGGCGAGGTCGCCCGTGCGGTACATCCGCTCGCCGGTGCCGAACGGGCTCGCCACGTAGCGCTCGGCGGTCAGGCCCGGGCGGCCGTAGTATCCGCGGCCCAGGCAGGTACCGACCACGTACAGCTCACCGATCACGCCCTGCGGAACCGGGGCGAGGCCCGGGCCGAGCACGTAGGCCCGCATGTTGCCCAGCGGGGTGCCGATGGGCGCGACATCGCCGTCCGCCCACTCCTGGGACGCGGCGAGGGAGAAGGTGGTGGCGTAGAAGCTCTCGCTCTGCCCGTAGGAGTTCACGATCCGCGCGCCGGGCAGGGCTTCGCGCACCTGCCGCACCAGTCGGGCCGGGAGCACGTCGCCCGCGAACACGACCGTGCGCACGTCGGGGGCCTTGTCCAGGTGCTCCACCAGTTCGCCGAGCACCGAGGGGACGCCGCTGATGACGTGGCCGTCCCAGCTGTCGCGCTCGCCGAGCGCCAGCGCGTTGGGGACCAGATCCGCGGTGCCGCCGGTGGACAGGGCGGTGAGCAGCTCGAAGACGGAGACGTCGAAGTTGACCGAGGTGCCGGCCAGCATCTTGTGCCCGGGCCGCGCGTCGACGACGCGCACCAGCTCCCGCACGCCGTTGACGACGCCGCGGTGGGTGATCGCCGCGCCCTTCGGCTTGCCCGTGGAGCCGGAGGTGTACATCACGTAGGCGAGGTTGTCCGGGCCCAGCGGCGCGACGCGGTCGGCGTTGTCCGGCGCCCCCGCGGGCGCGGCCCACTCGGCCCGGAGGTCGAGGTTGACGCTCACCATGTCGTGCCGCGGCAGGTCCTGCGACGTCGCGGTGTCGGTGACCACGAAGCGCGGGCGTGCTTCGGACAGCACGGTCTCCGCGCGGCCGGCGAGGTACTGCGGGTCCATCGGCACGTATCCGGCGCCGGACTTGAGGATGCCGAGCAGGCCGACGACGAGGTCCTCGGTGCGCGGCAGGGCGAGGACCACCAGGTCCTCCGGCCCGGCACCGCGCCGGACCAGTTCCCAGGCGACGCCGTTCGCCCGGTCGTCGAGCTCCCGGTAGGTCAGCACCCGCTCGTCGCACACGAGCGCGGGGGCGTCGGGCGTTCGGGCCACCTGGTCTTCGAACAGTTCCGGGATCGTCAGCCCGGACAGCGCCGTGGCGTCGGCGTTGTGGTTGAAGTCGGTGAGCAGACGGTCGCGCTCGGCCGCGTCGAGCACGTCGAGGGTGCCGATCGCGTGCTCCGGGTCGGCCACGAGCCCCCGCAGGACGCGGACGAACCGCTGCGCGATGGCCTCGGCCGTGCCCCGGTCGAACAGGCTGGTGGCGTACTCCAGACGGCACTGCGCCCCGCCCGAGTTGTTCGGGAGCAGGTCGAAGAACAGATCGAACTTGGCCGTGCTGGTCTCCAGCCGCTCCGTGCGGACGCCGAGGCCGGGCAGTTCGAGATCCGGCACGGGCGGCTGCCAGGAGAGCATGACCTGGAAGAACGGGTTGTAGGCGGTGGACCGGTCCGGGTTGAGCAGCTCCACCAGCCGCTCGAACGGCATGTCCTGGTTGTCGTACGCGGCGAGGGACCGGTCCCGCACCTGCCCGAGCAGTTGGCGGAAGGTCGGGTTGCCGGAGAGGTCGACGCGCAGCACCCAGGTGTTGACGAAGAACCCGATGAGGTCGCGCAGTTCCTCGTCGGTGCGGTCGGTGATGGGCGCGCCGATCGACACGTCGTCACCGCACCCGAGGTGGTGCAGGAGCACGGCGAGCGCCGAGTGCATGACCATCGACACCGTGGTGTCCGCTCCCGCGGCCAGCTTCTCCACGGCGCCGAGCAGCTCGGGGTCGATCGCGAACGGGATCCGGTCGCCGTCGGGGCTCATCACCCTCGGGCGCGGGCGGTCCGTCGGCATCGCCAGCGGCTGCGGCAGATCGGCCAACGTCTCGCGCCAGTACGCCAGTTGCCTGGCCGACAGGCTCTCCGGGTCGGTCTCGTCGCCGAGCAGGTCCCGCTGCCACAGCGTGTAGTCGGCGTACTGGACCGGGAGCGGCTCCCACTCCGGCGCCCCGCCCTCGCTGCGGACCGCGTAGGCCGTGGTGAGATCGCGGAACAGCGGTCCGAAGGACTCTCCGTCCACGGCGATGTGGTGGGCGACCACGACCAGGGTGTGGTCGAGCGGCCCGGACCGCACCAGCCGGGCGCGGATCGGCGCGTCGGTGGCCAGGTCGAAGGTCTGCCCGGCCTCCTGGTCGACGGCCGCCGCCCGCTCGTCCTCCCCCGCGGCCTCGACGACCGGCAGGTCGAACGGCTTCTCCCCGGTCGGCAGCACCACCTGGTGGGGGACGCCGTCGTCGCTCTCGACGATCACCGTGCGGAGGACCTCGTGCCGCTCGATGACGTCGCGGAGCGCCGACTCCAGCGCGGCCACGTTCAGTTCACCGGTCAGTCGCAGGGCAAAAGCGCCGTTGTAGGTCGGCGAAGGGCCTTCGAAACGGTCCACGAACCACAGCCGACGCTGGGCGAACGACAACGGGATCATTGTGTCTCCAAATCGGTGAAACCAGGGAGCAAGTCGTCAGCTCTGGTCGAGCAGGGTCAAGAGTTCGTCGTTGTAGAAGTCGTCGATGGAGCACGCCCCCGACAGCGTCGAGAAGTACCGGTCGATGTGGTCCTGGTGGCCAACCAGTTTCCGCAGCATCTCCGTGCGTCCCTCGGGCTTGAGCTCGGCCACGTTGAGCGCGCCCTGGTAGTGGTTGAGGGCCTCGTTGCTCAGGTTGTTCTCGTAGCGCCGCAGAGCCGAATTGAGGGCGTCGTCGTCGTGCAGCCGCTCCCCGATGTTGTCGGTCAGCGTCTGGGCCTGGACGAAGGCCTCGGTGATGCCCCGGGCGGTGATGGAGTCCTTGTGGTTCACCGCGTCGCCCACCAGCACCCAGCCGGGTCCGTAGGCCTTGCGGAAGTAGTTGTCCTGGTGCCCCGTGCCGTACATCTGCTCCACGCGCTCGCCGGCCTGCATCCGCTCGTACAGCTCGGGCGCCGTCGTGCGGAAGGCGTCGAGGTAGGCGGGTTCCACGGCCTTGCGGACCTGCGCGAAGTCCTCCTGCGGGAAGTACGCCATGAGCAGCGTGAGGTCGTTGTTGGTGGGAAGGACACCGATCCAGCGGCCCGTCCGCTCGTACAGCTCGAAGTCCGAGGGGACGCCGGCCCAGTAGCTGTAGTAGGTGCAGGTCATCCGCGGGTGCTCGATGACGTTCTGCGCGCCGACCTTGCGGGCCACCAGCGAGCGCATGCCGTCCGCGCCGACGACGAGGCGCGCCCGGTCGGTCGCCTCGACGCCGCCGGGCGTCGTGTAGCGCACTCCGACGACCCGGTCGTCCTCCCACACCAGGTCGTTGACCGCGCAGCCCTCCCGGAACTCCACGCCGGCCGCCACGGCACCGTCCGCGAGGATCGGGTCGAGCACGAACCGCCTCGGCGCGTACGTGGTCCGCAGCCCGTCGATCGGCAGGGAGAAGCCCTCGATGCGGACGCCCGGTCCCTCGTAGACCTGGTGGGTGATGGGCTGGGCGCCCGACTCACGGATCTTGTCGAGCAGCCCCCACCGGTTGAGCAGTGCCACGCCCTGCATGTGGAGGTAGTGCGAGGACAGGGTGTCCTGCGGGAATCGTGCCTTCTCCAGGAGCAGGACGCGATATCCCTGCTGCGCGAAGAGCATGGCCGTCGGCGAACCCGCACAACGGGCACCTATGACAATCACGTCGTACATGGCGCGCCTCTCTTACCAGGTAGTTTTTGATCCAATGCGGCTGCAGCCGGAATTCCCCTTGCGATGGGGCGCGCTGTCGACGCAGCAATTGAAAGGGCCGCTGCGGAGCACGAATAAGATGCTAGCCGCGCGAACCGGCGGGAAAAACACGTTCGGAACTCGGTGCGGCCGCCCCGGCCGGGGCGGTGGTGCGTCTCGCCGGCGGGACACACCACGGCACCAACTCGCCTGACGCTACAGGGACGCCGGGGTCAGGGATTCGATGTAGGCGGAGATCGAGGCCACCGTCGGGTTGAGGAACATCTGGTCCATCGGGACCTCGACGTCCAATTCCTCGTAGAACGCACCCTGAATCTTGACCATGATCAGGGACTGGCCGCCCAGGGCGAAGAAGTCGTCGTGGTCGGATATGTCCTCGCGCTTGAATTCCCGGCACCAAATGGCCCGCACCTTGTCGGCGATCATCACAGTCCTCTCGGTTGTCATCGGAGTCCGGCGACTACGCCGCGGCGCCGACGCCGGCGAGCTGGTTGCGGCACGCGTCGGCGAGGGCCGCGCGGTCGACCTTTCCGTGCGGGCTCAGGGGGATGCGCAGGATGTTCACGAACCGGGCCGGCACCATGTTGCGCGGCAGCGTCCACAGCAGGCGGGTGCGCAGGTCGTCCTCGGAGAGGTCGCCGCCGGTGGGGACGACGAACGCGGTCAGCTCTGCGTCGCCGGCCTCGGTGTAGGTGACCACCACGGCCGCCTCGCGGACCCCGACCAGGCGGCCGAGCGCGCGCTCGATGTCGGTGGGGTCGATGCGCATGCCGCGCACCTTCACCTGCGCGTCCATGCGGCCGAGGACGACGAGTTCGCCCTCCTCGTTCACCTGGCCGCGGTCGCCCGTGCGGTACAGGCGGCGTTCTGCGCCGTCGACCACGAGCGTGGTGAACTTGGCGTTCTCGGGGCCGGAGCCGTTGAGGTAGCCCGCGCCCACGCTGGCACCGGAGATGCAGATCTCGCCCTGCTCGCCCGGGCCGACCTCGTTCAGCTCCTCGTCGAGGAGGTGGATGTCGGTGTTGTAGGCGGGCCTGCCCACCGGGGCGATGTCGTGCTCGCCCGGCCGGTAGCCGGCCAGGTCGTAGGAGGTGGCCACGTCCGTGCACTCGGCGACGCCGTACTGGTGCAGCAGGGTGCAGGTGTTGCCCTCGCGGCGCGCCCAGTTGGTGAGCCGCTCGACCTTCAGCGCCTCGCCGCCGAACAGCACGTAGTCGAGCCGCGTGAGTGCGTCTCCGCCCCGCGCGGTCTCCCAGTCGACCAGCAGGTACAGCGTGCTGGAGGCGCAGTGCACGACGCGGATGTCGTGCTCGCCGATCATCCGGTACGCCATCATGGCGTCGAAGTTGCGGGTGGCCATCAGGTGCTGGGTGGCACCACAGAACAGCGGGGTCATCAGAGCGCGCTGGGACAGGTCGAAGCCGAACGCGCTGACGACCAGGTTGTTGGACCCGCTGTGCAGGCCGTATTCGAGCTTCAGCCAGTTCATCAGGTTGAACCAGCCCTCGTGCCGCACCGCGGTGAGCTTCGGGGTGCCGGTCGAGCCGGAGGTGAACACCGCGTAGCACACGTCGTCGCCGGTGACCGGGACGCCGGGGTCGGTGTCCGGCAGGCTCGCGAGCCGCTCGGCCAGCGGCGCCAGGTCGATGACGTCGACGGACGCCGACTCCACGAGGGCGGCCGTGGCCGGGGAGGCGACGATGAGGGCGAGGTCGGGCACCTGGCCCAGCAGCAGCTGGAGCCGCACCGAGGGGTAGGCCGGGTCGAAGGGCACGTAGGCCGCGCCCGCCTTGAGCGTGCCGAGGATGGCGACGAGCAGGTCGACCGAGTAGTCGAGACACACCCCGACCTTCGCGCCCCGGCCGTGCCCGCGCGCGAGGAGGTAGTGCGCGAACCGGTTGGCCCGGGCGTTCAGTTCCGCGTACGTCACCCGCTCCCCGGCGTAGAAGACGGCGACGGCGTCGGGCGTGTTGCGCGCGTGCGCCTCGACCTGGTGGTGCACGACGGGCGCCGGGGGCAGGTCAACCCGCTTTCCCTGAAGGATCATCAACTGCTCCGATGTGAGAGGTGGCCGGTCGGACGGGCCGTCGGCACACCGCCTCGAGAAGGGAGTCCGGCCGGCACGGCGTTCGGGCGGTGCGCTGTTAGGCGGTCCGCTGATCGGGGGTTCGCTGGTCGGCGGCTTCGAGCATCTGGGCCACCCACTTGTCGACGGGCAGACCGTGTGCCGCGGCGGCCTTCGAGTAGTACTCAAGTTGGCCCGCGGACAGTTCGATGGTGAGGCGGGCGACCTTCTGCTGGCGCCGCTCGGCGGCGGCCGACTTGGCCAGCTGGGGCACGCCCGGCTGCTCGGCATCGCTGTCCGGGGAGGTGTCGGCGGTGTCGCTCTGCACGGCCAGGCTGGCGCGGACGGCCCTGCGGAGTTCGTTGCGCGACCACTTCTGCTGTTCGGCCTTGCGCAGCCAGTAGTCCTGTTCCGGCGGGGAGAGCCGGGTGACCTCGGCGTGGTGGGCGAAGCTGAGGTTGTCGCGGCGGCGGTGGTGCTCGAACCGCCGGGCCACCCACGCGTAGTTGCGCAGGGTCTGGTAGTCGAGGCCGGTGCGCTCGATGGCCTCCTTGTAGCGCCGCCATCCATAGGTGGCCTCGCCGTAGATGAGCCAGTCGGCGAGCCACCACGCGGAGGAGTTCACGAGCTCGCGCAGGTTGGTGCCGATCTGCTCCCAGGAGCGCTCCGGCAGGTTCTGCGGCAGGAGCATGCCCGACTTCTGGACCTTGGCCGGCGACCCGACGAAGGACAGGACCGCCTCGCCCTGCGCCGCCTCGCCGGTGGAGCCCGCCGGACCCGCCTTGTGTCTGCTCGCGGTCCTCACAGCGCCGCTCACCATCTTCATCTCCCCCAACTCAGTGTGTTTTCCTGGGCGCGGACCGATCACTGGACCGAGCGTCCGGGCGGCGGTCACTGGCGTGCCACGTGCGCCGGTTCCGCTCGATTACGCCGCGAGCACCGGCGATACACAGGTGTGCGGGCCCGCGAGATCACGGGCCGGACGCCTCATCCGGGGTGCCCGACCGGGCAGCTCGCACCGGCCGGGCCCGCAGGGGCGTCGGGTTCCGCCGCGTGGAACGGGCGGGTGTGCGGGGGACGTTCAGTCCGCCGCCATGGCCTCGCGCAGCGTCTTGGGGCGCAGGTCCGTCCAGTTCTGCTCGACGTACTCCAGGCACTCGGCCTTGGCCGCCTCACCGAAGACGACCCGCCAGCCCGCGGGCACCTCGCTGAACGCCGGCCACAGGGAGTGCTGCTCCTCGTCGTTGACCACGACGAAGAAGCGGCCGTCCTCGTCATCGAAGGGGTTCGTGCTCAACTGGCACCGTCCTTAACCGTCATGGGGTGACACGGGAATCGGAAATCGTCAGGCCGGGTGCGGCGCCGGGCGCGGGTGCGCCCATCGGCGTCGTCCTTGCGACCACCGTCCGGGCGCCCCGTCGAGGGGCCCCCGGCGCCGGTAGCGACCCCGGCGTTGCCACGTCACCGTAGGGACGGGAGCGCCGGACCAACAAGGCGGATAGTGCGGAGTTCGAGCGGTTCTGTATCGGGTGCCCCGGCGCCGCCCCGTGGCCCGTCGAAGAGCCCGGCCCACGGGCGGGCGGGACCGGGGGCGCGGTTCAGTCGATGCCTTTGACGATGTGCGGCTCGGCGGCCACGGACGCCTCGTCGTCGGCCCCGGCCAGTCGCAGCGGCGGCGCGTCGGCCCCTGCGGTGAGTCCCGTGCAACTGGCCTGGCGCAGTACCTGGTTGAGCTCGTGCGCGTACTCGTTCACCGGTTCGTCCCTTCGCCGGAATTCGCGCCCTGGGCGCAGATCTGCCGGTCGCCCGCGGCATCGCGAGGTGCTTGAGGTCCCTTCCAGTGCGACCTGACTCGGGGCCGGGGCGGCCGGTCCTTGACGTACACAAGGACGTGCACAAACAAGATCGGCTGCCTGGCGTTCCTCGGATGAGAACGCACGGCAGCCGATCGGCCCGTCCGCGGTCCGCTCCGGTTCGAGCGGGGTGCGGGACCCCGCCTTCTGGGCGGGGTCGCGGTCGTCGTACGGGCTGGGGCCGCCCGGGTTGCCGGTGGCCGACTCACCCTCCACGCTATACACGGCCCGTTCGAGGCGCGGTCGAGCGGCGCTGAAGGGGCAGGTGGCGGCGGGCAGGGGCGAAAGCCGTGGCCGGGGCGGCGCAAGGGCCTCGACCGGAACGGTGCCATACGGGGCGCTGCCGGAGAATCGCTCGAGAACGGCCACACCTGGGGTGGAGCTCCTCTGGTGGCGGCGTCCGCGAACCTGTGCACCGTTCTATGGTCCGAAGATGGCCGGACCGACCCGAGGAAAAGCGATGGACAGCACTCGACCTGCCGTGCGCCTGTTCGTCCTGCACCACGCGGGAGGCTCCCATGTGCTGTACCGCCACTGGCCTGCCGGGCTGCCGGACAGCTGGGACGTGCGCCTGCTCGACGCCGCGGGCGTCGGGGACCACTCGGCGTCACCCCGGATGGCGGGGTGGCGGGAGCACACCGAGCACTTCCTGGGCCCGCGGGCCTTCGACGACAACCACTTCTCCTTCCAGAGCAATCCCGGCCCGCTGCTGCGGCAGATCGAGCGGGACGCGACCGCGGCGCTGGACGCGGCGGGCTTGGCACGGTCCTCCTGAACCTTCGGTTACCGCCGCCCGGCGGCCCGGCGCCCGCGAGCGGCGGCCCGCGGGCATGTGAGGGGATGACATGCGGTTCTGCGTTCTCGGTCTCGTGGAAGTGCAGGACGAGCGCCGCGGCCTGCGGATCCTTCCCCTGGGCGCCAAGCAGCGCGCGTTGCTGGGGGCGCTGGTGGTGGAGGCCGGGCACGACGTGTCGGCGCGACGGCTCATCGACGAGCTGTGGGGCGGGCGCCCGCCCGCCAACGCGGCGAACGCGTTGCAGCTCCAGGTGGCCCGGCTGCGAAGGCTGCTGTCCGGCCCGGACACCGGGCGCCCTGCGACGCCGCCGTGGATCGTGACCACCCCGCACGGCTACACGCTGCGGCCCGGTCCCGCCGAGACGGACGCGGCGCGCTTTCGGCGCCTGACCGACCAGGGCCGCAGGGCACTGCTCCACGACCCGGGGCAGGCCGGTGAACTCCTGGACCGGGCCCTGTCGCTGTGGCGCGGACCGGCCCTGCAGGGGAGCGTGCTCGGCGACATCTGCGCCCAGGAGGCAGCCCGGCTCGACGAACTGCGCCTGGTGGCCCAGGAGTTGAGGTACGACGCCCATCTGCGCACCGGCCGGCACGCCGAGATCACCGGTGAGCTGACGGAGCTCACCCACCAACACCCCACCCGGGAGCGGTTCTACGACCTGCTGATGGTCGCCTCCTACCGCTGCGGCCGACAGGCGGAGGCGCTCGCGGTGTACGAGCGCGCCCGCACCCGTCTGAGGCGCGAGCTCGGCGTGGAGCCGGGCCCCGCGCTGCGCGACCTGATGGCGCGGATCCTGCGTCACGACCCGGCCCTCGCAGCGACCGCGTCTCCCCACCCGGCCGACACGCCCTCGTCCCGCAGGACGCCCGAGGCGTCCGCGACGACGTCGCTCCCCCTCGGCGAGGAGATGGCCCGGCTGCACCGCCGCATCGAGCTCCTCCAGCGGGAGCAGGACCAACTCATGCGCTGCTTTAGGGAGTTGAAGGAGCGGCCCGCTCCGGCGTGACGGTGCGCCCCGGCCTCGCGGAGCGCGGGTGTGGACCGCCGGTGGCCCATCGTGCGCCCACCTGCCCTCTTGCCGGGTGCGCGGCGCCGGTGTGTTCCCGGGTGCGCGGCCCGGCCGCTCTCGCGTCGTGCGTGGGGTTGCCGCACAAGCTACCCGCACACCACACCGGTGACCTACTGTTCCGCGGACGGACCGCACGAGTACGGATTCAGCCAAGTACGGACGAACATCAGGAGCGGGGACATAATGAGACGGAAGAGACCGCAGGCGTGCGTGGTCGGGCTGGCGGCGGCCGTGATGACGGCGACCGCCTTCACGGCTCCGGCCCAGGCCTCGCAGGGCACGGCACCCACGACGACCGGCCACCAGGGGACCCAGCAGGCGATCGACGCCGCGATAAAGACCGGTGTCCCCGGCATCGTGGCCGAGGCACGGGACGCCGCCGGAGTCTGGAAATCGGCGTCGGGCGTGGGCGATCTGAAGACGGGCGCGCCGCGCGGCAAGAACGACCGCTTCCGCACCACCAACATCACCGACACCTTCGTGGCGACGGTCCTCCTCCAGATGGAGGCGGAGAAGAAGCTCAGCCTCGACGACACCGTCGAGCACCTGCTGCCGGGTCTGGTGACGGGCAACGGCAACGACGGCGCCCGGATCACCGTGCGCCAGCTCCTCAACCACACCAGCGGTCTCTTCGACTTCCTCGCCGACACGCAGTACGCGGCGACGTACTCGGACGGCGACGGCTTCCTGCGGCACCGGTACGACACGGTGACCCCCGAGCAGCGGGTGAAGGTGGCCCTCGCGCACGCCCCGCTGTTCCAGCCGGGCGCCCAGCACGGGTTCTCCAACACCAATGACGTCCTGGCCGCGATGATCGTGGAGAAGGTCGGCGGCCGGTCGTACGAGGACGAGGTGCGCCGGCGCATCATCGAGCCTCTTGGGCTGAAGGCGACGTCCAACCAGGGCGCCGGCAGCCGCCTGCCCCAGCCGAGCGGCCGCGGCTACGCCAAGCTCTTCGCCGCACAGCCGGACCGCATCGACGACGTGACCGAGGTGAACGGCTCGCAGAGCTGGGGCAACGGCGACATCATCTCCAGCGCGGACGACCTGAACCGGTTCTACGCGGCCCTGATGCGCGGGAAGCTGCTGCCGCCTCAGCAGCTCAAGGAGATGAAGACGACCGTCGACGACCCGTCCTTCCCGGGCGCCACCTACGGGCTCAACATCGGCAAGCTCACGCTGAGTTGCGGAACCACCCTGTGGTACCGCGACGGCGGCACGGTGGGGTGGATCTCCCTGGCCGCGTTCACCGAGGACGCCAGTCACCAGTTCGTCTTCAACTTCAACGCCAGCTGGGGCGCCGAGTCCATGCTGCCCATCCTGAACGCCGAGTTCTGCGGCACGCCTGCTGCCGCGCACTGAGGCGCATCGCGCACACACGACGCGGCCGACCCCTCCGGCGCCACCAGGACGCCGGCCCGTACCCCCTGCTGGACAATGCCGAGCCCGCGATGCGGGCTGCCCGAATCCGGGTGGTGGCGAGCCGTGGGTGTGGTGCGGGCCCGGCCTCCCGGAGAGGTGACTCGATGACTTCACACCCACTCCCATGTTTGTCATGAACAGAACACATGTGGTTGTTGGTGGGACCCGGATCGCGTTAGAACGACATGTCTGTCGACTGGGAGGGTTCATGACAGTACGAGCAGCCGTGGCGGGAGCGAGTGGATACGCGGGGGGCGAGCTCCTCCGCCTGCTTCTGACCCACCCCGAAGTGGAGATCGGCGCGCTGACCGGTCAGTCCAGCGCGGGCCGGCGTCTGGGCACGCTGCAACCCCACCTGACACCGCTGGCCGAGCGCGAGGTCCAGCCCACCACCGCCGAGGTCCTCAAGGGACACGACGTCGTGTTCCTCGCCCTGCCGCACGGCCAGTCGGCCGCCGTCGCCGAGCAGCTGGGCGAGCAGACCCTCGTCATCGACTGCGGGGCCGACTTCCGTCTCTCCGACGCGAGCGACTGGGAGAGGTTCTACGGCTCGCCGCACGCGGGCACGTGGCCCTACGGCCTGCCCGAACTCCCGGGCGCCCGCGCCGCGTTGGCGGGATCGCGCCGGATCGCGGTGCCGGGCTGCTACCCGACCGCGGTCCTGCTGGCCCTCTTCCCCGCGTACGCGGCGCGACTGGCCGAGCCCGAGGCGGTGGTCGTCGCGGCGTCCGGCACGTCCGGCGCCGGCAAGACGCCCCGGGCCGACCTGCTCGGCAGCGAGGTCATGGGGTCCATGCGGCCCTACGGGGTCGGGGGCGGCCACCGGCACACCCCCGAGATGGCGCAGCACCTCAGCGCCGTGGCGGGCCGACGCATCGCCGTCTCCTTCACCCCGACCCTGGCCCCCATGCCCCGCGGCATCCTCGCCACCTGTTCGGCCGCGGCGCGGCCCGGGGTCGGCGCCGAGGACGTGCGGGCCGCGTACGAGAAGGCGTTCGGCGACGAGCCGTTCGTGCGGCTGCTGCCCGAGGGCCAGTGGCCCAGCACCGCGGCCGTGTACGGCTCGAACGCCGCGCAGATCCAGGTCGCTTTCGACCCCGCGGTCGGCCGGATCATCGCGATCAGCGCCATCGACAACCTCACCAAGGGCACCGCGGGCGGGGCCGTCCAGAGCATGAACACCGCCCTCGGTCTGCCCGAAGGACTGGGGCTATCCACGATCGGAGTCGCACCGTGAGCGTCACCTCAGCACGAGGCTTCAAGGCGGCGGGCATCGCCGCGGGAATCAAGCAGAACGGCAGGCGGGACCTGGCGCTCGTCGTCAACGAGGGGCCGCTGCGCGCCGCCGCGGGGGTGTTCACCTCCAACCGCGTGCAGGCCGCCCCCGTCCAGTGGTCCCGCCAGGTCCTCGCGGACGGCGAACTCGGCGCGGTCGTGCTCAACTCCGGTGGCGCCAATGCCTGCACGGGGCCACAGGGCGTGCAGGACACGTACGCCACCGCCGAGCGCGCCGCCGAACTGCTCGGCCTGGCCGCGGCCGACGTGGCGGTGTGTTCCACCGGTCTCATCGGGGTGCCACTGCCCATGGACCGCGTCCTTGCGGGCGTCGAGAGCGCCGCCGCCCAGCTGTCCGGGACGGGCGGCGAGAACGCGGCGATCGCCGTCATGACCACCGACTCGGTGCACAAGACGGCCGCCGTCAGCCGCGGCGGGTGGACCGTCGGCGGCATGGCCAAGGGCGCCGGGATGCTCGCCCCCGGGCTCGCCACCATGCTCGTCGTGCTCACCACCGACGCCGTCGTCGACAGCGCGGACCTGGACCGGGCGCTGCGGGACGCCACCCGTCTCACCTTCGACCGGGTCGACTCCGACGGCTGCATGTCCACCAACGACACCGTGCTGCTCCTCGCCTCCGGCGCCTCTCAACTCGTCCCGGAATACGGGGACTTCGCCGAGGCCGTACGGACCGTGTGCGACGATCTGGCCCGCCAGCTCATCGGGGACGCCGAGGGCGCCTCCAAGGAGATCCGCATCGAGGTGACGGGAGCGGCGAGCGAGGACGATGCCGTCGAGGTCGGACGGTCCATCGCCCGGAACAACCTGCTCAAGTGCGCCATCCACGGCGAGGACCCCAACTGGGGCCGCGTCCTGTCCGCCATCGGCACCACCTCCGCCGCCTTCGAACCCGACCGGCTGAACGTCGCCATCAACGACGTGTGGGTCTGCAAGAACGGAGCGGTGGGCGAGGACCGGACGCTGGTGGACATGACCGGGCGCGCCGTCAGCATCACGGCGGACCTCAATGCGGGCCCGCACGGCGCCGTCATCTGGTCCAACGACCTCACCGCCGACTACGTCCACGAGAACAGCGAGTACGCCTCATGAGTGCTTCTCCCTCTCCTCAACTCCCCCTTCTACGATCGGGCCGCGACCGCTCCGGTGAGCGCTCGGCGCTGCCCAAGGCCCATGCCCTCGTCGAGGCGCTGCCGTGGATGGCGCGCCACCGCGGCAAGACCGTCGTCATCAAGTTCGGCGGCAACGCCATGGTCGACGACGAACTGAAGACGGCCTTCGCCCAGGACATCCTCTTCCTGCGGCACGCCGGCCTGAATCCGGTCGTGGTGCACGGCGGCGGCCCGCAGATCAGCGCACAGCTCCAACGCCTGGGCCTGGCCTCCCAGTTCGAGGCCGGACTGAGGGTCACCACCGACGAGACCATGGACGTGGTCCGCATGGTGCTGGCCGGACAGGTGCAGCGCGAACTGGTCGGACTGCTCAACGAGCACGGCCCGCACGCGGTGGGCATGACGGGCGAGGACGCCCGCCTGATGACCGCCGTCAAGCGCTACGCGGAGAGCGACGGCAAGGCCGTGGACATCGGCCGGGTCGGCGACGTCGCCCGGGTCGACGCCACGGTGGTGCAGGACCTGATCGACAACGGCCGCATCCCCGTCATCTCCTCCATCGCCCGGCCCGAGGACGCCAAGGACGCCGCCGGGGGCGGGGTGTACAACGTGAACGCCGACACCGCGGCCGCCGCCCTCGCCGCCGCGCTGGGCGCCGAGGCGCTGCTCATCCTCACCGACGTCGAGGGCCTGTACGCGAACTGGCCGCACAGCGACGAGGTGATCTCCCGCCTCAGCGCCGGCGAACTGGCCGAGCTGCTGCCGGGGCTGTCCTCCGGGATGATCCCCAAGATGGAGGGCTGCCTGCACGCCGTGAACAACGGGGTGCGCAGCGCCCGCGTCATCGACGGCCGGCTCAAGCACTCGGTCCTGCTGCAGATCTTCACCGACGAGGGCGGCACGGTGGTCGTGCCGGACGACGACGTCCGCGTCCAGGGAGCGACGGCATGAGCGTGAGCGTCTCCCTCTCCGGAGCGGGCAACGCGGCCCTGACCCGCCGCTGGCAGGACGTCATGATGGACAACTTCGGCACTCCCCCGCTGCCGCTGGTGCGGGGCCTGGGCGCCCGGGTGTGGGACGCGGAGGGCACCGAGTACCTCGACTTCGTCGGCGGCATCGCGGTCAACGCGCTCGGCCACGCGCACCCCGCCGTCGTGCGCGCCGTGTCCGAGCAGGTCGCCTCGCTCGGCCACGTCTCCAACCTGTACATCGCCGAACCGACCGTGCGGCTCGCCGAGCGCCTGCTGAAGATCGCCGGGCGCGAGGGCCGGGTGTACTTCTCCAACTCCGGGGCCGAGGCCAACGAGGCGGCCTTCAAGATGGGCCGGCTCACCGGCCGCCCGCACATGGTGGCGGCGACCGGCGGCTTCCACGGCCGCACCATGGGAGCTCTGGCCCTCACCGGCCAGCCCGCCAAGCAGCGCCCCTTCCAGCCGCTGCCGGGCGACGTCACCCACGTACCGTACGGAGACGTCGAGGCCCTGCGCGCCGCCGTCACCGAGCGCACCGCGCTGGTGATGCTGGAGCCGCTGCAGGGCGAGAACGGCGTGGTCGTGCCGCCGCCCGGCTACCTGCGGGCGGCCCGCGAGATCACCGCCGCGACCGGCACCCTCCTGGTCCTGGACGAGATCCAGACCGGCATCGGGCGCACGGGCCACTGGTTCGCGGCCCAGGCCGAAGGCGTCGAGGCGGACGTGGTCACCCTCGCCAAGGGTCTGGGCGGCGGCCTTCCCATCGGCGCGACGCTCGCCTTCGGCGCGGCCGCCGGCCTGCTCACGCCGGGCGCGCACGGCTCCACCTTCAGCGGGAACCCCGTGGTGTGCGCGAGCGCCCTCGCCGTCCTGGACACCATCGAGGGGGCGGGTCTCCTGGACCACGTGACCCGGGTGGGCGCCCGGCTGCGGCGCGGCCTGGAACGCCTTGACCACCCGCTGGTGCGTGAAGTCCGGGGCGCGGGGCTGCTGTTGGGCGTCGTGCTCGACGGGAGCTTCGCGGCGCGGGTGCAGCGGGCGGCCCAGGACCGGGGGCTGCTGGTGAACGCGGTGGCCCCGGACGTGATCCGGCTCGCCCCGCCGCTGATCGTGTCGGACGGCGAGGTGGACACCTTGCTCGACCGCTTCCCGGCGGCGCTGTCCGAGGTGCGCGAGGCGGCGCTGGCAGCGGTCTGATCCCATGACGCGAGCCCGGCCCCGCCGCCCGGGAGCGAGTTGACCGCGCCGTGGCCGGTGCTCGACAACCGGCCACGGCGCGGGAGTTCGGGTCAGGTCCGCCGGGTCTCGAGTTCGTTGGCCAGGCGCAGCCAGTGGTCGGCGCAGCGGCGCGCGGCCTGCGCGAGGATGTCCGCGCGGTGTCCGGGGACGCTCCGCGCGAGCCGGACCCACTTCGCCTCGTCGCCGATCGAGTGGACGCTGAGCATCTGCAGCAGCATCCGGCCGGCCTCGGTGCGCAATGAGGGGTCCTTGCCCATGTTCGGCAGGAGCAGCCGGATGGCGCTCGCGGGGGTCCGCGTGGACGTGCGGCCTGCGGCCGGCTGCGGGACCGCTTCGAGCGCTGCCGAACCGGCCTTCGCCTGCTGCGCCTTGGCGGGGAGCGGGTCCTGGCCCTGGCGCATGCGGTCGCGTACGTCCTTGGCGGTGGCCGTGGCGATGCCAGCCTGCTGGGCTATCGCCCGCAGTGAGGCCCCGGGGTTGGCGGCGATCACCTGGCTGGCGCGCAGCCGTCCTTCGGTGGCCTGGAGCGGCCGGACGCGACCGTCGCGGCCCACCCGGGCGTTCAACTGCTCACTCTGGCCGGTCGAACGACGCCGGATGGAGGCCACGGTGGTGGCCGCGAGCCCGGCGTTGGAGGCGATGCGCCGGTCCGACCAGTAGGGACGGGCCCGCAGGATCCGCTGGGCCGCGGCCGTGCGGTCGGCCTGCGACAGCGGGAGTCCGTGGGCGATGTTGAGCCGTACCGCCAGGGCGAAGGCCTCGACGTCCTCGCCTTCGAAGAACTCCACGTCGATGGTGGTGTCGCCGCGCAGCCGGGCGGCCTTGAGACGGTGCATCCCGTCGATGACCCGCATGGTCTCGCGGTGCACGAGGATCGGGGGGAGCGGCGCGTCGAGTTCGGCGAGCATCTGGACGCGGGCGCTGTTCTCGCCGTCGATCCTCGGGGAGTCGGCGTCCAGCAGCGAGTCCACGGCCACCGTGGCCCGCAGCCTTCCGGTCGGCTCCCCCGCGGCGAAGTCGGCGACCACGTCGACCGGGGCCGGGGTGCCGTCGGCCGCAACCAGTTGAAGACCCATCACAGGACCCTCCTCCGCGCTGTCGCACCGGCCGGGCCGGCCGCCGGTCCGCGCTCGCACGGGCCGACAGTGCTGATCAAGACGTGCATGTACACGGCTCCCCTCTACGGCCGTATCAACCCACGCCTAAAACATACCTGCTTGCTGGTTCTTTTTCGACGCCTGGGAGCGACGGTCTGCGGCGCCCCGGCCCGGACATGCCCGCAGCCGCACCCCGGGGGACGTGGGTGCGGCTGCGGGAGCTTTACGTGCTCACCAGGGAGTCACGGTGACGGGAGCCGGCTCATCAGCCCCGCGGTCTCGCGCTGGTACGTGCAGGCGCTCTGCCCGAACGCCTCGCGGACGCGGGCGCGCACCTCGCCGGGCTGCTCCTGGCTGAGCTTGAACATGCCCTCGGCCCCGGTGACCTTGAACCGGAAGGCTCCGACGCCGGGCACGATCTTGCGGAAGTAGTCGAGCGAGGCGGTCATGTCCCAGCCGTCGCCGAACTTCCCCTCGAAGGCGCGCACGGTGGACTGCACCACGGCCAGCGTCTCCTCGATGGAGTCGATCTTCTCCACCACGCCCCGGACGTGCACCGAGGTGAAGTTCCACGTCGGGGCGGCCGGTGTCACCTCGTAGACCGTGGGCGACACATAGGAGTGCGGACCGGTGAACGTCAGCAGCAGGACGCTGCCCGTCTCCAGCGCCGCCCAGTGCGGGTTCTCCCGGTTCATGTGCCCGAGCAGCGTGACGCCAGGCAGTTCGCCGGACCAGTCGTCGGCCGTCTCCGGGTCGAAGATGACCGGCAGATGCGTGGCGAAGGGGCCGTCCTCGGCACTGCCATTGGCCACCGCGAGCGCCAATGGATTACCACGGATCAGGTCCACCATCCACGAATCTTCTGGTTCGCGGTAAAAGCTGGGAACGAACATCCGGATTCACCTTCTCAGCAATTGGCCCAGGGCATGGCCATGGCTCAAGTCATGCGTTTCGAAAATCCCCGCCGACCTTACCGGCGTCCCGCCGGCGGGACAACGCCTTCGATAACCGGGCACCTTGAGAATCCCTTGAAAGGTCTTCATGCTGTCTTCAAGGTGCATTTGAGACACTCTCTGGAGAGCATCACTGCAGAACGGTCTCTCGGGCCATCGGCCGAGTTTTCCAGACGCAAGCGGGAGAGTTATTCATGGGCATAACGGGCAGGCGCCATCAGGAGATCTACGACGTGGTCGGCATCGGGTTCGGCCCGTCCAACCTGTCGCTCGCGATCGCCTTGGAGGAGCACGGGGCGAGCGCTCCGGAGCATCCAGTCAGGTCTCATTTCTTCGAACGGCAGCCCACATTCGGCTGGCACCGGAACATGCTGCTGCCGTCGACGACCATGCAGATTTCCTTCCTCAAGGACCTGGTGACCTTCAGGAATCCGCTGTCCCGGTTCAGCTTCATCTCGTATCTGCACGCCGCGAACCGGCTCGTGCAGTTCGTGAACAACCAGGACTTCTTCCCGAGCCGGCACGAATTCCACCAGTACCTGGAGTGGGCGGCCGCAGGCCTCGACGACCAGGTCACCTACGGCGCCGACGTCACCTCGATCCGGCCGGTCGCCGAGCACGGGTCCGGGGAACTCGACCTTCTTGAGGTCGAGGTACGCGAGAGCGACGGCACGATCGTCGTGGTGAGGGCCCGCAACGTGGCCATCTCGACCGGACTCGTACCGCGGCTGCCGGAGGGCATGCCGGCCGACGAACGGGTCTGGCACAGCTCGGAGTTCCTGGGCAGGTTCAACGCGCAGTCCCCGCAGGACCTCAAGAGCGTGGCGGTGGTCGGTGCCGGCCAGAGCGCGGCCGAGATCACCCGGTTCCTCTACGACTCGCTGCCGCACGCCCAGGTCTCCGCGATCATCCCGTCGTACGGCTACTCCGTCGCCGACGACACCCCCTTCGCCAACCAGGTCTTCGATCCGGGCGCGGTCGACGAGTACTTCTTCGGCACCGAGCGGGCCCAGGACGCCTTCTGGCGCTACCACCGCAACACCAACTACTCGGTGGTCGACGCCGACGTGATCCGCTCCCTGTACCAGCGCTCGTACGACGAGCAGGTGCGCGACAGCCGTCGGCTGCACTTCCGCAACCTGACCCGGGTCACCGAGGTCAAGTCCGCGGGCAGCGGCAAGCGGGTGGTCCTGCGTTCGCTGCTCGACGACCACACGGAGGAACTGGCCGTCGACGCGCTGGTCTTCGCCACCGGCTACGACGGCGTGGACCCCGCCCGTCTGCTCGGTGACTTCGACCGGTACTTCCAGCGCGACGCGGCGGGCCGGCACCGGGTGGAGCGCGACTACCGTCTCGTTCCCGCGGCGGGGCTGACCTGCGGGGTCTACCTCCAGGGCGGCACCGAGCACAGCCACGGCCTGTCGTCGGCGCTGCTGTCGAACATCGCGGTGCGCAGTGGCGAGATCGCCGACTCGATCGTGCTGGGGCGCACCGAACGGGAGCTGGGCCGTCCCGTGGAGGAAGCGACCGCGGCCGCCTGAGAAGCGGCACACCGTGGGGTGGGCCCCGATGCTGTGGCGACAGCACCGGGGCCCTCCGCGTGCTCCGGCGCGCGTTCGCGCGCCCGTCTCACGCGGTGAACGGCGTCACCGAGCGGGCCTACACCCGACGCGGTGTCACGACAGCACGAGCGTGCAGCACTTGACGCTGCCGCCCGCCTTGAGCAGCTCGCCCAGGCTCACCCCGACCGGGTTGAAGCCCCGCTCCCTGAGCTGTGCGGCGAGCCCGGTGGCCGCCTGGGGCAGCAGCACGTTGAGGCCGTCGGAGAAGGCGTTGAGGCCGAACACGGCGGCGTCCTGGTCCGAGGCGATGACCGCGTCGGGGAACAGCTCGCGCAGCACGGCCTGGCTGCCGGGGCTGAAGGCCGCCGGGTAGTACATGACCTCGTCGGGCGAGAGCACCGCGAGCGCGGTGTCCAGGTGGTAGTAGTTCGGGTCGACCAGGCTCAGGCCGGTGACGGGCAGGCCGAAGAACTCCTGGGCCTCGGCGTGCGAGCGGGCGTCGGTGCGAAATCCGGTGCCGGCCAGCAGGCGGCGGCCCACCCGCAGGTAGTCGCCCTCGCCCTCGTTGATGTGCTCCGGCCACAGCAGGTCGTGGAAGCCGTTGCGGGCGAACCAGTCGAGGTAGGCGGGCCCTTCCGCGGTCCGCTCGCGGTGACGGAACCGGGCGCCGAGCACCTTGCCGCCGACCACGGTGGCGCCGTTGGCGGCGAACACCATGTCGGGCAGCCCCTCGATCGGCTCGACCACTTCGACGGTGTGCCCCAGCGAGAGGTACAGCTCGCGCAGCTGCTCCCACTGGAGGAGCGCCGCCTCGGCATCCGTCGGCTTCTCCGGGTTCATCCACGGGTTGATGCTGTACGTGACGTCGAAGTACTGCGGGCGGCACATGAGCAGACGGTGCGCGACCGCCGTGCGCTCCGCCCGGGGGGTGGCTGCGTCGAGTGCGGTTCCGTTCGCCATGGCGGTTCCTCCTTGGGTTCTTCGTGGGAGAGGGATGCGGGCGCGGCGCCACGGGGTGTGCGGCGCGGGCCGCCCGGCCCGCGAACGGGCCGTCGTCAGGCCCCGGTCGGGCCGCTCGCCGGGTCGGCGGGCGCGCGGGACCGGTCGTACGGTTCGGGCAGCGCGGCGCGGACCGTCCTCACACGAGGATCCGCGCCGGTTCGGGCAGGGCGATGAGCTGGGGCACGCCCCGGCTCCAGGGGAAGCCGTGGTGCAGCTGGAGCACCGCGGGCGCCCCCGCGTCGACGATCACCGCGACGGCGGCCAGCACGTCGGGGGCGGGTTCCAGTTCCAGGAACCGCCACCGCTGGGCGCCCTCGGTGTCATTGTCGGGCGGCTGGAAGCCGAGCACTCCGCTGTCCTCGGCGAGTTCGAAGGCGAACGAGTCGAAGGGCAGGCCGAGTCCGAGGCCGCGGGCCTTGGAGTACGCCTCCTTGAGCGTCCACAGGCGCAGCACCCGCCGGTCGCGGGGGCGGCCGGGCGGGGCCTGGGCCACCCAGTGCTGTTCCTGCGGCGCGAAGGTGTCGACGATGGTGTTGAGCCCGCGCGCGCCGCGGTCCAGGCGTTCCACGTCCACGCCGATGCGGTGGTCGCGCACCATGCCGAGCAGGTTGTGCCCGTGGGTGTGGGACAGGTTGAAGTCCAGTTTGTGGCCGCCGCGCAGCATCCCTTCGGGGGGCCTGCGGAAGAACGGCCTGCCGCGGGTGGAGCGCCAGATCACGGCCTCCGACTCGGGCACGCCTGTTTCCAGGGCCAGCACGCGCCGCACCAGGACGTGCGCGATGACGTACTGGTGGCGGTCCTGCTCGAACAGGAACCGCTCGGCCAGTTCGCGCTCGGGCGCGTCAAGCCAGGCGCCGGCCAGGATCTTGGCGAACTCGGCGGCCAGTTCCTCGTTGGTGCAGAACCACAGCTTGACCGGCGCGGGGCGGCCCGGCTCGCCGGGTCCGGCCGGTCCGGACCCGTTCAGCAGCACGTTCGCGCTCATCCGCTCATCCGGTGGGCTCCATCGCCGCACCGACCTCCCCGGTGCTCCCGTTCGGGGCACCGGTGACGTGTGCACCGCCCAGCCACAGCGGGCGGCGCAGGAATACGGACGGGGGCAGCGGAACCACCATGGCGCCGGCGCCGGTGCGCTGTTCGAGGGCGGCCCAGTCGATGGGCAGCCCGGACAGCCACAGCCGGGTCAGCTGCTCCAGGCGGTTCCCGCGCCACAGCGCGGCCAGGTAGTCCCGGGTCTCGGGCACCTCGGCGAGGGCGTAGGGGTCCGCGGCACCGGACCGCAGGTCGGCGCTGCGGACGCGGCCGCCTCGCGCCGCGCCCGGATCGGCGGCGAACTCACCCAGCGCTGAACGGAGTTGGGGCAGATCACGGACGATCAGTGCCAGACGGCAGGGCAGTGCGGCGCGGCCCACGCGCAGGGCACGGGCCAGCTCGCCGAGTGCGGGCAGCGCGGCGGCTCCCTCTCCGCGTCCGCCGGAGGCGGCGGGGGCCAGCCAGTCGCCGAGCCGTGCGGCGAGGGCGGCCAGGTGGGCCGAGGTGGGCGCGGACAGCAGCACGAGCTCGTCGCGCGCGGCGGCCTTGCGGTCGTGTGCGGGGCGTGCGGCGCTCGCGCTCTCCGCCGGAGGCAGGAACTCCTCCAGTACGCCGGTGATGCCGGGCCCTTGGGCCGCGGCCAGTTCCACGACGGCGGTACGGGGCAGTTCGCGGCCCTGCTCGTCGCGCGGCCGCGGCCAGGCCACGGGCGCGGGCCGGGATCCGGTGGGTGCGAGCACTCCGGCGCGCAGCTGGAGCACCGCGGAGGTCAGTGCCGCGATCCCGGTGGCGGCCCCGGCGTCGCCGATGCGCCGCGAGGTCGTCTCGTGGGTCTCGCGGACGGCGGCGGCGCGGCCCGCCTCGACGGGCGCGGGGTGGGCGGGGCCGCCGACGGCGGTCGCGCGCAGGACGGCGTGCACCTGGTCGCCGTCGGCCAGGGCGCGTTCGAGCGGCTTGAGCACGATGGCGCCGACCCCTTCCCCGGCCTCGTCGCGGCCGCGCGAGGGGTGCAGCAGCAGTTCGACACCTCCGGCCACGGCGGCCGCACACTCCCCGCGCGCGAGGGCGCCGAGGGCGAGGTGCACGGCATCGAGGGCGGAGGTACCGGCGCTGTCGACGGCCTGGGCGGGGCCGTTGAGGCGCAGTCGTGCGGCGAGTCCGACGGCGAGGTCGCGGTGGCCGCTGTTGGGCATCTCGCGGTGGCCGCGGGCCCAGCCCTCGGCGGCGAGAAGGGAGTAGTCGGCGGCGCCGACTCCGGCGAACACGCCGACCGCACGCGGTGTGCCGTCGGGCGTGGTGAGGGAGTCGAGGCGGGGGCCGGTGCAGCCCGCGTCCTCCAGGGCCTCCCAGACGATCTCCTGGAACAGCCTGGCCTGGGGGTCCATCAGGGCCGCTTCGGCGGGGGTGAGCCCGAAGAACTCCGCGTCGAACTCGGCCACTTGGCCGAGGAAGTGTCCGCGCAGGCCGGGTTCGAGCGGCGATCCGCTCGGCCGGTCCTGGGGTCCGGAGCTGCGGGTGTCGCGGCCGTCGCGCAGGTTCTTCCAGTGGGTGAAGAGATCGGGTGCCAGGGGGTAGCGTCCGGCGATGCCCACGATCGCGTACCGCTCCGTGGCGGGCACGGCGTCGGCGCCGTCCGCCTCGTGCGGTTCGGTGACGGCGGGCGCGACCGGCTCGGGAGCGGGCCGCAGCGTCGGGCGGGGCTGTTCGGTCCGCGCCGGTTCGGGTGCCGTGACCACCGTCGGGGTCGCGGTCCGTTTGGGGGCGGTCGGTACGGAGTCGGCGACACCGGTGGACATCAGGGTCGTGAGGATCCGAACGGCTTGGCCCCGTTCGAGACTTCCCGCCTTGAAACGGGTGAGTACTTCTCGCTCGTCCATGAGATCCGATCGCATGTCCATGGGTTTCGCCGCTCAGTCCCTGCGCGACAGGAGGGTGAGCGCGTCGTCGATGGACAGCCATCCCGCGCGCACCGCGTCGAGCAGCGCGCCGATGCCGAGCGGCTCGGCGCCGGGCACGCGCACGCCCATCGCGGCGGGCATGACCTCGGGGACGTGGTGCGGCGGGTCGGACGCGACGACGTGCGCCGCGAGCGCCGTGAGGTCGGGGTGGTCGTACAGCGTTCCGGCGGGCTCGCGCAGTCCGTAGATGCGGTTGAGGGCGGCCACGAACTCCGAGGCGATGACGGAGTCGACGCCGAGCAGGGTGAAGGGGGTGTCGGTGTGGATGTCCCAGGGGTCGCAGCCCAGGATGCGGGCGAGCTCCTCGCGCAGCAGCTCGGCCACCGGCGCGATGTCGGCGCCGTTCACCGGGGACGCGGGAGTGTTCTGCGGCAGGGTGCGGGCGGGGCGTCCGGCGGCGGGCGCGCCGTGCGGGATCACCGTGCGCGACAGGTGGCGCGCGAGCGCCGTCGGGGTGGGGTGGTCGAGCATGACGTCGGCCCGGACGTCGGTGCCGTAGTGGCTGTTCAGTGCCGCGACGAACTGGACGCACAGCATGGAGTCGAGACCGAGCAGCCGGAAGGTCTCCTCCGGGTCGATCCGGTCCGGCGTGGTGCGCAGCACGTCGGCGAGGACCACCACGAGGCCGGTCAGCAGCCGGTCGTGCGCGGGGTCGGCGGGGGCCGGTGTGCGGGAGAACAGCATTTCTTCTTGCATGAGTCGACTCCAAGGGTTCCGTTCCGCAGGCCGATGGTGAGGTGGCGGTACGTCCCGTCGCGCGGGTGTCCGCCCGGCCACGCCGGTCCGTGTGAACTGAGTGAACTGTCCGTGTGATCCGCCCTGTTGGGGGGTGGGTGTGGTGCTGGTGCTCGTCACGGGTCCGGCCGCCTGGTCATGTCGGTCAGCCGACGGCGAGCAGTCGCGGGTCCCGGGTACTGGGGACGGTGTGGGGGGTGGGTTCGCCGGCCTGGAGCATGGTCTGTTGCAGTCGGCGCAGTCCGGCCGAGGGCTCAAGTCCCAGATCGCGTACGAGGGCCTGGCGCAGGCGCTGATACACCGCGAGCGCCTCGGTACGGCGTCCCGACCGGTACAGGGCCAGCATGAACTGGCCGTGCAGGGCCTCATGCGTGCGATACCGGCTCACCAGCACGGTCAGCTCACCCAGCAGCTCACGGTGACGCCCCAGCCGCAGATCAGCCTCGATCCGCTGATACAGCGCACACAACCGCGACTCCTCCAGCCGGCACACCTCCACCTCCAACTGCGCCCCCACCCGCACATCCGCCAGCGCCGAACCACTCCACAACGCCAGCGCCTCACGCAACCACCGCGCAGCCCCCGCGAAATCCTCCGCATCCATGGCCCGATACCCCATGCCCGCAAGCCGATCAAACTCACGCACATCACTCGAACCACCACCACCCCGCAGCACATACCCACCCGGAGCAGTCACCAGCACATCCTTCGCCGACACCACACCAGCCTCGGCGCTGGCTTCCGTGCCGGACTCCAGAGCCGCACCGATCAGCTCACGCAACTGCAACACATACGTCTGCAACGTCGTCCGAGCCGACCGCGGCGGACGCTCACCCCACAACTCCTCCACCAACAAACCAACCGGCACCACCCGATCCACATGCAACGCCAACAACGCCAAAACCTTCCGAGGCTTCGGCGCCGAAGGCATCACCGCAACACCATTCACCCTCACACCCAACGGACCCAGAACATCGATATCCACGCCGTATCCCCTCATCGTGTGTGCTGCCCGAAACGACGAGTCGGTCCGAGAGCTGCGGGTAGATCGGGTTCTCAACGAACGCTTCGAGTTGAAACAGGTTGGTCGGTTCGTCGAGAACAAACCATACTCGCTGTTTCAGAAGAATGCCATGCGAACCTCAAGCGGTCCTAGGGAGATTCAAGTGGCGGATGCCGGGGTGCAGATGGCCATCAATGCGGCGAAAATAGGGCAGAGTTCGGCGCCGAAGCGACAGACCGGACGCCCTGTTTACGTCCAGGGAGGGCTCATTCACTGATCCGTACCGGCTTCAGCGAGGCCGCAACTCCGATGAAAGGGCCGAGAAACCGGCAGTGCGGTCTGTCTTGGCCCTGCGTGGGCGGCGCGGGCCGCCATGCCCAGCGCGAGAAGCGGTTCGAGGCCCGGCGGGTCAAGTACGCGTGCCCGTGGCGGTGTTGGGCAACGCGGGGGCGAGGGACGGCCACCCGCTCAGGCCGGGAGGGTGAACACCGGCCGAGGGTCGTGGCGAAGGTCCCGGTACGTCAACGCGCCCGCACGCGTCGGGGGTGACGGCGGGCGGGCGCGGACAGAGAGAAGGATGTGTGCGGCGCACTCGGGGCAAGGGCGGCTTGGCGCACCCCTTGCCGGATCGAACTCAGAGGTCAGCCGGGGCGGTCTGCCACCGCCTCACGCGGCCTCCCCCTGGTGGCGGTCGTCCCGCTGGGTCTGGTGGGCGGCGTACTCCGCGACGAAGGCGGCGAGCCAGCGCACCCCGCCGTCCGATCCGACGGTGGCGACCGGCCCGCTCGGTCCGAGCCCCCGCGACAGCGTGTGGTGCGCCTTCAGCGCGGCGGCCACCAACTCGCCCGGCGGGCGGTGGGCGTGGTCCGCGTCGCCGCAGGCCATCGCCAGCGCTTCGGACCAGGCGCGCGAGACTATCTCGTCCTTGCGCAGGGGCGTTACCGCGTTCGGTTCGGGGTTCTGCATGGCTGCCTCCTCGGCATCTCACTGCTCTCGGACAGGTGCTTCCCTGGTGTCGGACCGTGCGTGGGGCGTGCGCCGGGCGGGACGGCGCCGGCCACCGACGGCCGACGCGAGCGTGCGGGCCAGGTCGTCCGGTCCGGCGCCGGTCGCGTCGAGGACGACGGCGAGCGGCCGGTGACCGTCCTCGGCGGCGAGGTGGGCGATGGCGCAGACGGCGACGCCGTCGCCCGAGAACCCGGCGAGTGCCAGTGCGCCGCCGGTGCGGACCCGGGAGCCGAGCGCGTCGTACGCGGCGCGCGCGCCGACCGCGGCCTGGGGTCCGCCCACCGGTACGGGACCGAGCAGGAGGAGTTCCTCGGGGCCCGGGTAGGCGTCGGCGAGCTGGTCGTAGGAGGCCCGTGAGATGCCGGGCGCCTGGAGCAGGCCGACGGTTCCGGCGTCCGGGTGGGCCGGGCGGCGCAGCACGACCGGCGGGACACGGCTCTCGTCGGGCTCGGTCCGCTCCGGAAGGACGGCGGCTCCCTCGCCCATGTGGGTCAGCAGCGTGAGGACCTCGCCGACGGTCGTGAACTGCCCGGCCTCGCGCGGGAGTTCACGCAGGAGCAGCGCGGCATGGGCGAGGAGGTCGGTGATCTCCGGCAGCCGCATCTGGTTGTACGAGGCGGTGAGGACCAGGCGGCCGACGCCGTCGTGGTGGGCGCTCAGCGTGACGGGGAAGGCGGTGCGGGCCCCCAGGGTCTGGGGCGGTTCCACCTCGATGCCGTACGTGGCGAGTTCGGCCTCCAGCTCGGCCAGGCCGTGGGGCTGCGCCTCGAAGGTGAGCAGGGTGTCGGCGGGCGGGCTCGGCGGGCGCGTCCAGGACGTGACCTGCCCGGCCGACACCCACTCGTAGGCGGCCTGGTCCAGGGAGCGGTCGCGCAGGGCGGCCAGCAGCTGGGGCACGGTGGCGTCCGGGTCGACGAGGACGGACTGCGGCAGCGGGCCGGCCAGGGCGCCGGGGGTGCGCTCCACCCCTTCGAAGAGGATGCCCCGGCTCGCGGCCGTGGTCGCGAAGCGCACCTGGGACGGTCCTTCGGCCCGGCCGGCGCGGTACAGCAGCAGGGCCCACACGGCTTGCAGGGCGGTGGATTCGCTGCTGCCCCAGACGGCGGCCCAGTCGGTGAGCCGCGCGGTCTCCGCCTCGGTCAGCCGGAGCCTGGAGCGGCCCTCGGCATGGCTGCCCGTCTCGGTGAAGAGCGGGGGCACGGGCTCGAAGTCGCCGGTGTCGGTGCTGGTGAAGAAGTCCCGGGCGGCCGCGGTGTCCTGGGTGGCGAGCCAGGCCACGTAGTCGGTCATGTCGGGCCGCCGCGCCCCGCCGGGCAGGTGCCCGTCAGCCAGGTAGGCGCGGTAGAACTCACGGAGCAGGAGCCGTACGGACCAGCTGTCGAGCAGGGCGTGGTGGTAGGTGAGCAGCACCCGGGCGGGCGCTCCGGACCTGCTCGCCGGACCGCCGCCGAGCAGGGTGATGCGCAGCGGGGCCGGGCGGCGCGGGTCGATGCCGCGACGCCGGTCGGCCGCGACGAGGGAGGGCCACTCCACGCTGCCGCGCGTCAGCAGCACGACTTCCGGCTCGGCCTGGTCGTGCACCACCAGGCCCGGCTCCGCCTGGTCGTCGAAGGCGGTGCGCAGCACGGACTCGTGGGCGCACACCGAGTGCCAGGCCGCGGTGAACCGGGCCACGTCGAGGGGACCGTGCCAGTCCCAGGCGGCCTGTTCGACCTGGCGGCCGAGGCCGGGGTGGGCGTCCGCGTCGGCCAGCAGTTCGCGCTGGCGTGGCGTCGCGGCCACATGGCGGGTCATGAAGGAGCCGCGGCCGCCGTGGGTGAGCAGGTCCGCGAGGGCGCCGAGGGGGAATGCGGTCGGCCCACCGTCCGCCCCGTTTTTGAAGCGCACGGTGTGGCGGCCGCGCCCCCGCCGCTGGAGGTCGGCCGTCCACGCGGGCGCGCCGGGGTGGCGCGCGGCGAGCGTGTCGAGCGCGGCCTCGACGCGGGTGGTCTCGATCGGACCGCGCAGCTCCAGTACGGGCGGCGCGCTGCGGCCGAGTTCCACGACGACGGTGAGCGGCTCGTCCTGCGGCAGACGTGCGAAGCGGCTAGTGGTCATCGGCAGTCCGGGGCACGCGCCGACGAAGCCCCCTCCCCTTCCTGAAGAAGCGCTGTTCAATCATGCAGAAGGCTCTCGACAAAGCCCTGACAATGCCCTGACATTTGACTCGACCGACCGGCGCGGCCGGGCCGAGCACTGCGGTTGCGGAGGTCTCGCGCGCCGGTCCGTCGGCGCAGCGGCCGCGTGGCCGCCCGGACCGTCGCGGCCTCCCCGCCGTCACGCCAGGTCGTCGCGGGTCACCCGGCGGTGGGCGGTGCGCCACTTGCCGCGCGTGCGGACCAGGGTGTCCTCCATGACGCACACGTACAGGACCTTGGAACTGCCGCCGCTCGGCGTGCAGTACACCAGGGCCGAGCAGCGGGTGCGCAGCGAGCCGTCCGCCTGGGGCTGGACGTCGAGCATGCCGACCCAGTGGTTGAGGCGGTTGCCGGCCCGGCGCTGGCGTGCGGCGCCGGACCGTACGTAGCGGGCCAGGCCGACGCGGGCACGCACCGGCTCGGGCAGCGAGGGCAGTTCGAGGACGGCGTCCTCGGTGAAGGTTCCGGCCCAGCGCTCGGAGTCGTGCGCGTCCAGGATCTGCATCTGGTGCGCGTAGAACTGCTGCACCTCGGCGTACAGAGCGGCGAACTTCTGGCTCTCAAGGGTGCGTTCGGGGGTGTCCACCAACTCGACGGTCATGATCTCGGTCTCCGCTTCCGTCCGTGCCTATGGGGTGGTGAGGGACGCCGAGGGGCCCCTGGCGCGCTCCGGGGATCCGAACTCGGTACAGGCAGTCTCTCGGGTGCGGATCGAGCTTCCTTCAAATACCCCTCAAGCGCCTGCGACGAAGGTGGAGGGCGTGGGGTCACGACGTCCCCCGGCCCGACGACCAGGAGGTGTGCTCAGCGGTGATGGATGCTCCGTACCCGGACCCTCCCGTCGACGGCCCGCCGCGGCGGGCCGCCTCTTGCCGTCGGCAAGCCGATTCGTCCCCGACCAGCCAGGGAGTCTGTGATGTTTGGTGAGCGTGTGCACCGTACGCGGCAGTCGGTCGAGGTGGCCGCGCCGGCCGGAGCGGTCTACGCCCTGCTCGCGGACGCCGAACGCAGGCCGCTGTACTGCCCGTCCGTGCTGCACGTCGAGCGTCTCGACTTCGAGGGGCCCCGGGAGCGGCTGCGCTCGTGGGAGAGCGCCGCGGGTGACATCCGGTCCTCGTTCACGGCGCGGGTGCGGCACGCGCACGAGCGGCGCATCGAGTTCTTCCAGCTCCGGCAGGAGTCACCGGTCGAGACGATGGGCGGGGAGTGGACCGTCGAGGAAGCCGAGGGCGGGCGCAGCGTGGTGACCGTGCGGCACGAGTTCACGGTCGTGGGTGACCATCCGGACGACGTGGCCCGGGTCGGCCACGTCATCGAAGACAACGCCCGCGCCGAGCTGGAGAGTCTGCGCCGCATCGCCGAGAGCCGGACCGGACTCGACGAGCTGGTGCTGTCGTTCGAGGACGCGGTGCGGGTGGACGGGCCGGGCGAGCTGGTCCACGACTTCCTGTACCGGGCCGCGGACTGGCCCGGTCTCCTGCCGCACGTACCGCGCCTCGACCTGACCGAGTCCTCGCCCGGGGTGCAGGTCCTGGACTACGACCTGCGGTCGGCCGACGGTTCGGTGAGCAGGGGGCAGTCGGTCCGGCTGTGCTTCCCGCACGCCGGGCGCATCGTCCACAAGCAGACGACGCCGGTGGCGCCGGCAGTGGCCGCGCACATCGGTGAATGGTCGGTGCTGCCGGACGAGCACGGGGTGCGCGTGGTCGCCCAGCACGTGGTGCTGCTGGACGAGGACGCGGTGGACGGACTGCCGTCCGGCATCGAGGAGGCCCGGCTCGCCCTGCGGGAGGACATCGGGCGGATGTCGCTGGCGACGCTCGAACTGGCCAAGCGGCACGCGGAGTCGGCGGTGCGGGCCCTGCCGCGGCGGCTCGCGCTCGCCGGGGGAACGCTGCCGTAGGCGCGAGGCCGCCGGGCAGGTGGCCGGGTACGGGTGTGGAGGTCAGGCGGCGTACAGGTCGAAGGTCGAGGCGCGCCGATCACCGGACATCACGTCGAGCGCGGGGTCGACGGTGAGCATCATCTGGTGCAGCCGCTGGAGCTGCGGCGAGGGCTCCACGCCGAGCTCGTCGATGAGCCGCTTGCGCAGTCTGCGGTACACGTCGAGCGCGGTCGCCTGCCGTCCGGAGCGGTAGAGGGCGAGCATCGCCTGGGAGTGCAGGCCCTCGTGCTGGGGATGACGGGCGATCAGATCCGTGAGCTCCGCTATGAGTTCGGCATGGCGGCCCAGGCGCAGATCGGCGTCGATGCGCCGCTCGACGGTGCCCAGGCGCGACTCCTTCAGCCGCATGATCTCGATCGAGAGGATCGACCCGGCCCGTACGTCGACCAGGGGCGGCCCGTTCCACATGTCGAGGGCGCCTCTGAGGAGCGCGGCGGCCTGGCCGTCCTCCCCCTCCTCGAAGGCCCGCTGCCCGCCCGCGACGAGCTGCTCGTAGCGGTGCAGGTCGACGGATTCGGCCGGGATCTGCAGAACGTACGCGCCGTGCCGGGTGGCCAGGATCTCCTTGGCGTTGGCCGGGCCGTCGGGGCCCATGGCGGTGCCGAGGTGGCGGCGCAGCTGGAGGACGTACGTCTGCAGCGTGGTCAGGGCGCTCTGCGGCATGTCGGCGCCCCACAGCTCTTCCATGAGCGTGGCCACCGGCACGATGCGTCCCGGATAGAACGCGAACAGGGCAAGGAGCTGACGCGGCTTGCTCGCGGTGGGCACGATCGAGACTCCGTTGACGGAGGCGCTCAACGGCCCCAGAACCTGAATCTCCACGGTTTCCTCTCGTACCCCATCGAGTGGCGGCCGTGCCTGTTGACCCATCGAGTGGCGGCCTTGGTCTTCGGCACGCTAGACCTGTTCCCGGCCACCGCCCCCGTTGCTGGATCCGTCCTCAAGTGGCCCTGTATGAGCGGCGGTTGGCGCTTCTGCGGCTCTGCTTGAGGATGCGTGCAGAGCGGTTCGAGGCCCGCTCGGGAAATCACCTGACCCATCCGGGCCCCGGTTAGGGTGCCAACTCCCTGCGCCCGTTCCGGGGACCTCTGGTCACCGGGCCGGACGCGAGAGTGTCTCGTCGATGGAGTCTCCATGCAGAAGGCCGAAGAGCTGGAGCTGCGCCTGTTCGTGTTCCACCACTCCGGTGGTTCGCATCTCATGTACCGCGACTGGCCGTCCTTCTTCCCGGCCGACTGGGACGTGCGGGTGCCGGACGCGCCGGGCCGCGGCCCGCGCGACCGCCGCCCCCCGATGCAGGACATGGGCGCGCTGATCGAGTACTTCCTGAACGAGCTGGACGACGAGCTGACCGGCCGCTTCGCCTTCTTCGGGCACAGCCTGGGCGGGGCCGTCGCCTACGAACTGACCCGCCGGCTCCTCGAAGCGGGCCGTACGCCGCCGGTGTGGCTCGGTGTCTCGGCCCGCGGCACCCTGCTCCCCGGCGGGGACGGCACCCGCCGTCACCTGCTGTCGGACCCGGAGCTGCGAAGGGAGCTGGTCGCCATGGGCGGCACGGCGTCCTCGGTCCTCGACCACCAGGAGCTGTGGGAGCTGTTCGCGCCGGCCATCCGCGGGGACCTGCGCATCAGCGAGACCTGGCGCACCGAGCCTCTCACCGAGCCGCTGCCGGTGCCCCTTTCGGCGTTCGGCGGCACTCAGGACCACGTGTCGCCGCCGCACCGCCTGGACGGCTGGGCGGACGCGTCCGAGCACTTCCTGGGTCTGCACCTCTACGAGGGCGGTCACTTCTACTTCCAGGACCGGCTTGCCGAGGTCACCGCGCGCATCCAGTCCGATGTGCGCCGCGCCCTGGTGCTGGCCCGGGAGCCGTCCGCGGTGGCGCGGTGACCGTGCTCGACCTCGCCGCGCCGGCCCCCGTACGCGGCGAGGTCACCGAGTTCCGGCTGCTCGGCCCGGTGTTCGTGCACGACGGCACGACCGGGGCGGGCATCGCGCCCTCCGGGCCCAAGCAGCGGGCGCTGCTGGCCATGCTGGTGCTGCACGCCGGGGAACTCCTGTCGGTGGACCGCCTGGTGGAAGAGCTGTGGGGCGACCGGCCCCCGTCCAACGCGGCGAACGCGCTGCAGGCCCACGTCGCCCGGCTGCGCCGGCTGCTGCCCTCGCCGGGGCACAGCTGGATCAGCACGCTGCCCACGGGCTACCTGCTGACTCTTGGCCACGCCTCGACCGACGTGGCCCGCTTCGCGCTGCTGTCCGGGCGGGGCAGGGCCGCTGTGCCGGAGGACCCCCGGTACGCGATGCGTCTCCTGGGCGACGCCCTGGCCCTGTGGCAGGGCCCGGCTCTGCAGGACAGCCGCCAGGGTCCCGTCTGCGCGGCGGAGGCGGACCGGCTCGAGGAGCAGCGTCTGACCACGCTGGAGGCCCTGTACGAGGCGAGTCTGAGCTGCGGCAAGGACGCCGAGATCGTCTGTGACCTGGAGCGGCTCACCGCCGACCATCCGCTGCGCGAGCGGTTCTACGATCTGCTGATGGTCGCCCTGTACCGGGGCGGACGGCAGGCGGAGGCGCTCGGCGTCTACGAGCGTGCGCGCCGCCATCTGGTCACCACGCTCGGCATCGAGCCGGGGCCCGCCCTGCGTTCGCGCATGGAGGCGATCCTCAACCACTCCCCCACGCTGGCCGCGTCGCGTCCGCGCCCACTGGATCTGACGACGGAGATCGAGCAGCTCCAGGCCCGCATCGAGCAACTGGTCTGGGACCAGGAGGACTTGCTGCGCCGCATCCAGGAGGAGCACGAGGGCCGGTGATGCCGGTTCTGCCCGGCGGACGGTTCAGAGCGGGCCCGGGTTCACATGCCGGTGTGCCGACCCACCGCGTGCGTGCCGTCGTTCCGGTGCGCGGTGACTCACACACGCCAAAACGCCCCGCCCCGCCCGAAGCCGGCCTCGGCTTCGGATGTGGGAGGGGCGCAGACGGTAGGTGTACCTCGGCCGCGGACGCGGCCGTCAGGCGACTCGGACGAGTCGATCCCGTGACCCGCCACTGACGGTTTCGGACCGCGTGGTGTGGGGGGTGGGTTCGCTGGCCTGGAGCATGGTCTGCTGGAGCCGGCGCAGTCCGGCCGAGGGCTCAAGTCCCAGATCGCGTACGAGGGCCTGGCGCAGGCGCTGATACACCGCGAGCGCCTCGGTACGGCGTCCCGACCGGTACAGGGCCAGCATGAACTGGCCGTGCAGGGCCTCATGCGTGCGATACCGGCTCACCAGCACCGTCAGCTCACCCAGCAGCTCACGGTGACGCCCCAGCCGCAGATCAGCCTCGATCCGCTGATACAGCGCACACAACCGCGACTCCTCCAGCCGGCACACCTCCACCTCCAACTGCGCCCCCACCCGCACATCCGCCAGCGCCGAACCACTCCACAACGCCAGCGCCTCACGCAACCACCGCGCAGCCCCCGCGAAATCCTCCGCATCCATGGCCCGATACCCCATGCCCGCAAGCCGATCAAACTCACGCACATCACTCGAACCACCACCACCCCGCAGCACATACCCACCCGGAGCAGTCACCAGCACATCCTTCGCCGACACCACACCAGCATCGGAACCCGAATCCGTGCCGGACTCCAGAGCCGCACCAATCAGCTCACGCAACTGCAACACATACGTCTGCAACGTCGTCCGAGCCGACCGCGGCGGACGCTCACCCCACAACTCCTCCACCAACAAACCAACCGGCACCACCCGATCCACATGCAACGCCAACAACGCCAAAACCTTCCGAGGCTTCGGCGCCGAAGGCATCACCGCAACACCATTCACCCTCACACCCAACGGACCCAGAACATCGATATCCACGCCGCTTCCCCCTCATCGTGTGTGGCCAGTTTCGAGCGCTCACCCAGTAAAAAACCAGCAGTCCGGTTTGTCAATACCAGACCACGTCCGCTGTTTCTGAAGTTCACCTCGTGCGGGTCAGTCAAGGAGACTTGAGCCGGAGGCGCCAGGAGTGCGGGCCCCGCAGGGCCTGCACCCGATATCGCGGGGGTTGTTGCGCGGGGCCGCGACCGCCGCCCAACAGACCTTCAAGCGGGCGAGCGAACCAGTAAGCCCATGCGAAACAGCTTGACCAGTCTGTTTGTGGCGCTCGCCGCCGCCCTGAGGTGTCCGACGGGCGGCCGAAACACCGAGTGCCCCGCCGGATCTGGTCCGGCGGGGCACTCGGTGCACCGGTCGCGAGGTACCGGACCGGTGGGCTTGCTGGGTGGTGTCGAAGGGGCCGGCCAAGGAGGTCCGACGTTCCCGGTGGGACTCCCCCGGATTCAGGGTGTTCTGGCCCCGGATCCGGAGGCCACCAGGGATGCGAGGCGGGAAGGCTCCGCGAGCCGCGGCAGGATCAGCTGCCAGAAGCGGGTGAGCGGGGCGTGCGAGAGCCACCACTCGTCCTGCCGGCCGAGGGTCTCCAGGCCCGCGGTGACCGCCACCACGGCCGTGGCGGCGTCCTGCGCGGTGTTCTCCGGCGCGAGGGCGCCCTCCCGGGCGGCCAGCGCCAGAGAATCCTCCACCCACGCCTGCCACTTGCCGCGCAGGCCCGCGCCCGCACGTACGTGCTCCAGGCTGTCGTTGAGGCCGAACCCGGCCCGCAGGACGACATCGTGGTCGAGGGCCTGGACGAGGACGTGGGTGACGTCGATCAGCGTCTGCAACGCGCTGTCGGCCCGTTGCCCGGTGATGCTCTCCAGCCGCTGCGCCGCGGCCTGGCCGACCGCGTCGGCCAGGGCCGCCTTGCTGGTGAAGTGGAAGTGCAGTGCGCCGCTGCTCACCCCCGCCCGGGCGCTGATGGTGGACAGCGAGGCCACTTCGTAGCCTTCACGGTCGAACAGCGCGGCAGCGGATTCGATCAGGGCGGTGCGCGTGCGTACCGCGCGATCCTGTTTGGCCATCAGAGGGCTCCGGTGGTGCAGAGGGACGGGCATCGGGTGTGAACTTCGCCGGTGAAACCGTCTGAGCGCGCTCTCTCGTTGGGGATGTCTTTGTCATCATTTGAGCACACACGGCGGCTTCCCTGACCGTGTCATCGGACGCCCCATGTAAGCCCCACAATAACAAACCGCGACGGCGGTTTCCAGCGCTGAGCTCAAGAAGCCTCCAGCGCCGCTCAAGCCCGGGGTGGCCCAACGCAGAGAGCTCCGCCGCCCGGAGGGCTGCGGAGCTCTCTGCGGCCGGATGCCGGGCCGCGCGGTGGTGGAAGGGTCAGTCGGCGGGCCGGAGAATCACGGGCAGGGATCCGTAGCCGTTGACTATGAAGGACGGCATCGGGGCGATGCTCTCCAGCGGCACGGCCAGGGCGAGGTCCGGGTAGCGCTCGAAGAGGCCCTGCAGCGCGACGGTGGTCTCCAGGCGGGCCATCGGGGCGCCGAGGCAGCGGTGTACGCCGTGCCCGAAGGCGAGGTCCTCACCGCGGTGGCGCAGCACGTCGAACTCCTTGAGGTCCTCGCCGTGCTGCTCGGGGTCCTCGACGGCGGCCGAGAAGGAGATGACGATCGCGTCCCCCTTCTTGATGGTGACGCCGTCCAGGTCGATGTCGTCCACCGCGAACCTGAGCGGCGAGAACGCCGTGGGGCTGTGCGTGCGCAGGGTCTCGTTCATGACGTCCGACCAGTCCGCGAGGCCCGCCCGTACGTGCTCCAGCTGCTCGGGACGGACACACAGCGCGCCGACGGCGTTGGTGATGACGGCGGAGGTCGTCTCCTGGCCGGCGGCGATCATCAGGTAGAGGGTGCCCAGGAGTTCGTCCTCGGTGAGCGCGTCGCCGTTGTCCCGGGCCTCGATCAGCGCGGAGGTGAGGTCGTCGCCCGGCCGGACCCGCTTCTCCGCCACCAGCTCGCCCAGCATGGAGAAGGCCCGCACCTGCGCGGCAGCCATCTCCTCGGCCGACACCACGGTGTCGAAGACCACTTCGAGGGTGGAGCACAGGGGTTGCCTGAGCTCCTCGGCGACGCCGAAGAGCTCGCAGATGACCTGCATCGGAAGGAGCTTGGCGAACGCTTCGCGCAGGTCGATGGTCTCCCCGGCCGGCACGTCCTCCAGGGCGTCGAGAAGGCGGGCCGTGGCCTCCTCGACCCGGCCGCGGAGCGCCTCGGTGCGGCGCATGGTGAAGGCCCCGGACACCAGCCGGCGCAGCCGCGCGTGGCTCTCTCCGTAGGCGAACAGCATGTTCTCGTTCGCGACCCACGGGTAGAGCGGCCACTCCTGCGTGATGTGCCCCTCGATGAAGGCGGGCCAGTGACGGCGGGCGTCCTTGGACACCCGCGCATCGAGCAGGAGTTGCTTGGCATAGCGGTGCCGGGTGACGGCCCAGGCCGTCACCCCGCCGGGGAGCAGCACCTCGACGGCCGGCCCCTGTCCGCGCAGTGTCGCGGCCTCACCGGCGAGGTCGCTTCCCGTCACGTCCAGCGCGTAGGGGCAGACGGCTTGCTTCATTCGTGTCTCCGCTCGGTGAGTGCCGCGTTTTCACGCTTTCGCGTTCCCAAAAACCTGCGCGCAGAGAGCACCGCCCCCCGGCGTACTGCTGGGACGACCGGCTCAGCCGGCCAACTCCAGCTCCGCGTCGTGCCGTTCCCTCAGCGCCGTCTCGTAGATCTCTTGTCCCCGGCTCGCGGAGAAGTCGAGGCGGACGAGGACGGCGGGCACCGCGATGGACGGCATCACGAGGCGGTAGAGGTCGACGACCCGCTGTGCCATGTCCGTGCGGTCGGTCATGATCCTCGACAGCACCTGGATGCCGGTGAAGGAACCGACCATGAACTTCGCCACCCGGGGCACGTCCGTGTCCGGGATGATCTCGCCGTTCTCCTTGGCCGCCTGGAAGAGCTCGGTGTTGTGGTCGATCCACGCCGCCATCGGCACCCGCCGGTCCAGGCCGTCCTTGGGCGATCCCTGGTCCACGGTGAGGCGGATGCTGCCCTGGATGATCGGATCGCCGGAGTCCCGCGCGAGCAGGTGCGTGAGGAGCAGCGCCTCGTCGAGGGACTGCTGGAGCTTCAACTCCCGTTCCGGGACCACCGGCAGGGCGATGACCTGCTCCGCCAGGACCGCCTGGGCCAGCTCGTCCTTCGAGGTGAAGTGGAAGTAGAGCGCTCCCTTGGTCATGCCGGACTTCTTCAGGATGTCGGCGATGGTGGCCGCTTCAAACCCGACCTCGTCGAACACCTCTGCTGCCGCTACGAGAATCTTCTTCCGCGTACGGATGGCTCGTTCCTGCTGCGCCACAACCCACCTCCATGCCAGCCCCCGACGGACAAGAAATAAACCAAAGGGTTCGTATTCTAGCACCGACGGCTCTGTACGACGAGTAGGTATCGAACGATCCCATACCGGCTCCAGAGTCCTGTTTTCGCCCGCGCTTCGGGGGACGCCTCAAAGAATAAAACCAGGTTGCTGGTTTTTCAAGCCATGGCGTCGGGCATCCCATGACGGGGTTTGACGCCTGCGGTTGCCCGACATCGGCCCCTCATGCCCGGAATGCGTCACTCCGGTATGGTTCTCTGTCGCTCCTGAAGCACTCGAGCACCACCCGACCTTTCCCCGAAAGGGCTTGTAAACAAAACCGGTTGGTACGTATCTTCATGGCTGAGATTCCCACCTACCGGGTCCCTCATCAACGGGGAGAGGTCCATGACCTTGCTGACGTTCCAGAAGGACACCTTCATCGAAGCAGAGATGGAGGGGACCGTTGGTAGCAACGGTCCGCGCAGCCGTTTCGCGTTCGGACCGTCGGCCATGGCCGCCGGTGAACTCGCGCACCTGCTTTTCGACAGGCAGGAGCGGGACCGTATCCACGAGAACTGGCGCACCCTCATCAGTGGCCGAAACTTTACCTACCGGCCCGGGCTGACGCCCGACGAGCGGGCGGCACTCTCCTACGAGCGGCTGCGGCTGGTGAACGAGGCCGTGGGCGACGCCGCGGAACTGGCCAACGACCCCTACCGGCTGGCCAGTCTGCACGAGTGGACCGGCCCGGTGGACGGGGGTCTGTGCACGGTGGCCAGCATCCACTACAACCTCTTCCTCGGCAGCCTCCTCGACCACGACGTCGAAGGCCGCGACCTCTCCGCCTTCACCTCGATGCAGCGCACCGGCACCTTCCTGTGCACGGAGCTCGAACACGGCAACGACGTGGCCTCGATGGAGACGACGGCGGTGCTCGACCGCACGACCAACGGCTTCGTCCTGGACACGCCCACGCCGGGCGCGCGCAAGTTCATGCCGAACACGAGCACCATCGGCGGCCCCAAGAGCGCCGTGGTGGCGGCCCGGTTGATGATCGACGGCCGCGACCACGGAGTCTTCCTCTTCCTGACCCCGCTGAGCGACGAGAACGGGCACCTGCCCGGAGTGCAGGTGCAGCCGCTGCCGCAGCGGACCGGCACCCCCGTCGACCACAGCCTCACCGCGTTCGACCACGTCTGGCTGCCGCGCGAGGCCCTCCTGGAGGCCGAGCACGGACGGCTGGACGCCGGCGGGGAGTTGAGCAGCAACCTGGGCAACCGCCGCAGACGCCTGCTCCGTTCCATCAGCCGCGTCACCATGGGCAAGCTCTGCATGAGCGCCGGCACACTGGGGATGTCCCGCACCGCGCTCGCCATCGCGGTGCGCTACGCCCACAACCGGTTCATCGCCGGGACCAGGCCCGGCGAGCGGGTGGCGCTGGCCGCCCACCGCAGCCACCACGGCCGCCTGCTGAACAAGCTGGCGCTTGCGTACGCCATGACCTTCCTGCACCGCACCACGGTGGCCCGCTGGGCCGAGCACACCGACGAGGACCGGACCGAGGTCGAGCGTCTGGTGGCCATCGCCAAGGGCTGGATCACCTGGCAGGCCCGGGGCATCACGACCGAGTGCCGGGAGCGGTGCGGCGCCCAGGGGCTCTTCCCCGCCAACGGCCTGGCCGACCTGCCCCTGAACATCGAGGGCGGGATCACGGCCGAGGGCGACAACCTCGTCATCTGGGTCAAGGCGGCCGCCGAGATGGTGCTCGGCCACGAGGTCGACCGCCGCAGCGCCGGGCGTCTCCCGGCTGCCGAACAGGATGTGACGGACCTGCACTTCCTGCGCGGTCTGCTCGCCGAGATGGAGGCCGTGTGGCAGGACCGGGCGCGCGTCGCGCTGCGGGAGGGCCCCTCCGGCGACCCGCTGGCCCGGTGGAACGAGACCTCCCCCGCCGCCCTGGAGATGGTCTCCGTCCACGCCCGGCTCCAGGCCGCCGACGCCTTCATCGCGGCCGCCGCCCAGGCCACGGACCCCTCGGTCCGAGACCTGCTGGAGAGCCTGTGCCGGCTCTTCCTCCTCGGGCAGATCAGTGAGTACACCGGCGACCTGCTCGCCGACGGCCACATGACGTGCGACCAGGTGCGTGAGCTGCCCCGGACCGTCAACGCCGTCATCGCCGAGCTCGCCCCGCACATGATGACCCTGGTCGACGCCTTCGACGTTCCGGCCGAGATGCTGGCCTCCGTGCCCATCGCCAGCGGCGGTTACATCGACCAGTGCCTCGACACGGAGCCCGCCGCTGCGGCCCCGCTCCCCGTCTGATCGCTCCCCTCCCCACTTCGAACCGTCTCGACGGTTTATCCGGCGTACGGGTACGCGGTCCCGTAACACTGCCCTGAGCGCCCACGAAACCGACGACCACGTCAAGCGGCGCTGGTAGCAGCCCTGTTGCCCGGACGTACGGCCTCCGTACCGGGCGCGGGCGGGCGAGCACGTACGCACCCTCTCGCCGTCGCCGACGGGCGACCGGCTGCCCGGGCAGCCGGTCGCCCGCCCGGGCGGCCGCATGTCCGGCCTGTGGCCAGCGGCATGTGCCAACTGCGCGCGAACCGGGCGGTGTCGCGTCGATACTGGGCGGGTACCGCAGGACGGAACTCGCGCGTCGCGCCGGCTCGCGCGACCGTCCCCACCACCAGCGAACCCACCTCGGAGTGAGCATGACCAAGCAGCAGGGCCGGGCGGCGCGGACGCGGGCCGTCCTCGTGGAGGCCGCGGCCGCGCACTTCGACCTGGAGGGGTACGAGGGGACCTCGCTCGCCAAGGTCTGCAGGACCGCGGGCATTTCGCTCGGCGCCCTCACCTTCCACTTCCCGACCAAGGGGGAGCTGGCCGACGCCGTGATGGAGGAGGGCCGCGCGCTGACACAGGCGGCGCTCCTGGAGGTCTCGGCCCGGCCCGGGTCCGCGCTCGGGAAGGTCGTGGAGCTGACGCTGGAACTGACCCGCCTCCTGGAGGAGCAGACTCCGGTGCGCTGCGCGGTGCGGCTGACGAGGGAGCGGCCGGGCACCGGTGGCTGGTCGGACATCTGGCTCCCGGTCGTCAAGCAGCTGCTCGACCAGGCGTACAGCAACGGGCAGTTGCGGGGCGGGGCGAGGCCCGCGGAGGTCATGACGCTGGTGGAGTACCTGACCGCGGGGGCCGAGGCTTTCCTGCGCGGCCGCCCGGACGCCGCGGTGGCCGCGGGGAGCGGGGTCGCCCAGCTCGAAAGCGTCTGGCGTCTCGCCCTGTCGGGCGTGGGCATCCCGGAAGAGCCCGGCCGCCTTCCCGGCACCGACGAATCCTCTGCCTCAACCCCCTTGTCGGAAGCGGTTGGTGAGGGTTCGTCATGACGTAAGCGCCTGTTCATCCCCGAGGGGCGGGTCCGTTCGCGGCACTCGTCGGCCGTCGGTGGGTGATCTCTCCCTGATATGTCCCAGGAGAACGCCCCCGTCACTCGACAAACAGACCGGTCACCCTTTATTTTACTCGGGACGGTGTGCCACGGGTGATCGGCGGCCACGAGGGAGCGGGTGCCCGACGCCGCACAGCCAGCCTCTGCGTGCCGGCAGGCCGCGGAGAACACTTCGCACGCCCCGGGGGAAAAGGCATGCACAGCACCGAGGGACGACGCCCACACGCGTCACCGCAGGGTTCGCCGCCCACAACGGCCCCCCACAGGACGCGCCCAGGCCACTGCCCGCACACGCTTCCCTGAGCGGGCGACGAGCGAAGCCGAACGGGCTCCGCCGTCCTCATCGGGCTCCCGTCTTCGTCATCGCCCGGCGGTTCTCCTCGTATCGGCGTGCACGTCGGCGTGCCGCGCCCACGGGCCCGGCACCGGTCGCGCGGGCCATCGGAAAGGCGGCGCCGGAACGCGCGTCGGCCTCCATCGACTTTGACGAGGTCAAGGTAGAGGTTCGGTCGCTTCGGTCGCTGACACAGCGCGCGCGACGCCGAACCGCGCACCCCCAACTGAGTTCTCCGACTGCGGGACTGATCGAGTGCGTTCCGCTAGCCTGCGCGGAGCATGTTTCGAACTTGAGTCGCTTCAGTCGCCGAAAGGATCCATTAATGTCCCTTGACCTGGGGATATCCGACAGCGACTCAACCCTGCGCGCCCCGGTCGCGTCCGAGGCGCGCGGCGGCGCAACGGCGGTGGCCACCGCCTTGTGGTGCGCCGAACAGGGCTGGCCCGTCCATCCGTTGGCCCCGGGACGCAAGACGCCGGCCGCCAACTGCGGTCGCTGTCGCGACCAACCGCACAGCGCCGAGGGCTGCCCGTGCATCCCCGCCGGTCGCTGGTGCCACGGTTTCCATGCCGCCACGACCGACCCGCAGCGCATCCAGGCCTGGTGGGCCGAGCAGCCCCGCTTCGGGGTGGGCGTGGCGTGCGGCCCGGCGAACCTCGTCGTGATCGACGTCGACGCGCACCCGGCGCCGCTGCCGGATCCCGACCGGCTCCTGCCGGGCATCCACATCCCGGCCTCGGTGTCGCTGGGCGGACTGCGGCACGGCTTCCACAGCCTGGCCCTCCTCGCGGCGCTGCGCGGCCAGCAGGATCCCAGCCAGGACGCCACCACCCTGCGGGTGCGCACGCCGTCCGGTGGCCTGCATCTCTGGTACGCCGCGCGGCCCGGGCACCTGTGGCGGTGCTCGACCGGTTCGAGCGCCAAGCGGGCCCTGGCCTGGCAGGTCGACGTGCGGGCGCACGGCGGCTACATCATCGCTCCCGGCACCACGACGGCGCTCGGCACCTACACCGCCTGCGGCACGGTCCGGCGCCCCGCGCCGCTGCCGGGCTGGCTCGCGGCCGAACTCGAACGCACGGGCCACCGCCCCGCTTCACACGCTTCCGCACCGCCAACTCCCGTCCCCTCGCGGGCCCGTGCGGCCGTGATGGCGGCGCGCGGCGGCCGCGACGCGGCGGAGCGGACCCTGGCCACCGTGCTGAGGGCCGTCGCCGAATGCGCGGCGCTGTCCGAGGGCGCCGGGTTCAGCGAGAAGCTCAACCGCGCCGCCTTCACCGCGGGCGGCCTGGTGGGAGCCGGGCGCATGAAGCTCGCCGACGCGGAAGCCGCGCTGGTGACCGCCGCCGCGCAGGCGCGCCCCGGCCAGGAACGTCGCAGTCTGCAGATCATCCGCAGTGGGATGAGCGCGGGCAGCCGACGGCCGCTCGATCCGGGGGTTCGCACATGAACGGCACACCGTCCGCCAAAGAAGGGCTGTTCGACCCGGTCGAAGTCGCCCGTCAGATCATGCTGGGCTCCCCCGCCGAGCAGATACCCGCCCAGGCCGCGCCCGAGCGGGCGCCGGAGCAGGCCACCGAGTACGGGCTGCTGCCCGACAGCCTCAGCGACCGGGGCAACGCCAAGCTGTTCGTGTCCCTGTACGGGCGCGACTTCCGCCACGTGCCGGGGCTCGGCTGGTACCGGTGGTCCGGCTACCGCTGGGAGATCGACGAGGACGACAACGTGCTGTGGGCGGCCGGCGAGATGGCCGAGTCGCTCGCGGAGACCGACGCCCGCTCGCGCCACAGCGACTCCGCGCTGCGCCGCCACCGCCGCCGGGCCCTGTCCACGTCGGGCATGAAGGCGATGCTGATGCAGGCGAAGGCGGCACCGGGCATGGTCCTCAACGCCTCGCTCCTGGACGCCGATCCGTACGCCCTGTGCACCCCCGACGGCGTCATCGACCTCTCCACCGGCGCCCTCACCCCGCCCGATCCCGAGAAGCACTACCACTCGCGCGCCACGAGCGTGGCCGCGCGGGCCATGGCCACCCCGCGCTGGCACCGGTTCCTGACCGACACCTTCGGCGACGACGCCGACGGACGGCAGATGATCGACTTCCTGCACGAGCTGCTCGGCTACTCCATCACCGGCGACGTCGGCGCGCAGATCATGCCGTTCCTCTACGGACAGGGCAAGAACGGCAAGAGCGTCCTGCTGGACGTCATGGTCAAGCTGCTCGGCGACTACGCCGACGCCGCCCCGCCCGGGTTCCTGATGGCCCGCCCCTTCGAGGGGCACCCCACCGACCTGGCCGAGCTGCACGGGCGGCGCATCATCGTCTGTTCGGAACTCAAGCCCGGCGACCGGTTCGACGAGGCCCGCGTCAAGCTCCTCACCGGCGGTGACCGCATCAAAGCGCGCCGGATGCGCCAGGACTTCTTCGGCTTCAACCCGACGCACAAGCTGTGGCTGCTCGGCAACCACCGGCCCGAAGTGGGCACCGGGGGCTACGCGTTCTGGCGCCGCATGAAGCTCATCCCCTTCGAGCGCGTGGTCGCCGACGACCGCAAAGTGGACAACCTCGCCGACGTCCTGGTCACCGAGGAAGGTCCCGGCATCCTCAACTGGCTGGTCACCGGGGCCGGTCGCTACCTCAACGGGCCTCGCGACCTCACCGGCCCCCAGCAGGTCCGCGTGGCCACCACCGCGTACGCCGAGACCGAGGACCACACCGGGCGCTTCCTGAGCGAGTGCTGCACGCTGGGGCCCGCCCTGCGTGCGGAGCAGGCCCAGCTGTACAACAGCTACAAGAGCTGGTGCCAGTTGGAAGGGGCCAACCCCGTCTCCTCCCGGTCCTTCGCCGCCCGGGTACGGGAGACCGTCGGCATCGCCACCCCCAAGGAAATGATCCTGTCGAACCAGCGGAAGTTCTACCCCGGTATCGGACTCAACGCTGAAGTGGGAGCGACCTCATGAGCGCCCTGATCGAGCCCGCGCAGCTCGCCCACGAGAGCGGCCTCGTGTGGCTGGAGGACATCACCGGCCTGGACTACGTACGCCAGAGCCTCGACCGGCTGCCCACGCGCCGGGGAAAGCCCGCCTTCCACCGCGGCGGCCGCATGGTCGGCTACGCGGTCCTCGGCCCCGAGGCGCGCTCCTCACGGGCCTCGGGCACCTTCCTGCGCCGCGTGTTCTGGCTCGCCCCCCACGACCGCGACGGCCAGCCCGGCGGGCTCTACGCGTCCGGCGCGCCCTCGGAGGCCGTCGATCCCCGCACCATCTCCCCCCGGATCAAGGGCTACAAGACCCAGCGCTCGGAGGGCGGCCCGGAGTCCGAGGCGATGCGTGAACTCGGCATCACCCTGCCCAAGTCCTGACCCAGCGACCGAAGTGCCCAGTCGCTCGAGCGACTGAAGCGACTCATGCCGGTTTCCCACAAAACCCCAGGTCAGGCGGGGTCGCTTCAGCGTCCCAGCGACTGAAGCGACCCAAGTTCCCCTTTATGAAGACATTCCCGCGTGCGTGCGCGTGCGCGTGTGCGCGTCATAGATAGGAGGCGTCAGTCGCTTCGGTCGCTGTTTCGTCCTGGACGGGCCGTTGACCTGCGGCTTTCCGACGAGACCGACCGAGCGACCGAGGAGGCGCCAGTCGCTGGGGGCTTGGTCGCTGGGTGCTGGTACGTCTGCCCGTGCTCCGCCGAGGTATCCGCGCGAACAAGCGAGCTCCCAGTCGGTGGTGTCGCATGCAGGCGGGCATGACGCTCCTTCAGGTGCCGTACCAGAGGCGCGTACGGGGCTGGTCCTGCCCGAAGAGAAGGGGCACGATGGCTTCGCGGCCACTCTTGGCTCCATCAGCTGGAGCGAGCCCCACCGCGCAGCCCCGCGGCCTCGCCGCCCGTCGACACGGCGCGCACCGTCAGCCGCCCCCGCCGGATTGGCTGGGCTCGGTGCTCACTCACCATCAGAAAAGGCGCAGGCGCACATACGTCCCGCGCCGCGCGAGCGGGCCCGGCTCAGTAATCGAGCTCCACGTAATCGATGTCCGTGAACTCCACCATCAGGTCGTGGGCGCGGCGGCCGCGGTCCTTGAAGTAGATCTCCTGGAGGCCTTCCGCTGCGATGTCCCGCAGCTGCTGTTCCGTGGCGCCCGCGGACTGGGCGTCGAAGAGGCGGGCCGCGTACGCGGGGGGCAGGGACTGGGTGATGAGGCGCAGGCGGCCGTCGTCGGAGGTGCCGGGGGCCGCCGTGTAGCCGAACCGGGCGCGGGTCTCGATCACGATGCCGCCCGTGGTCGCGGCCTGCCGGCGCGCCCGCGCGCGGACCTTGGGCTGCCAGCGCTTGCGCACCTCGCCCACCAGCCGGGCGGCGAGGTCCTTGCGGGGCTGCTTCAGCTGGCCCTTGAGGTAGCGCTCCACGGTGCGCTGGGAGACGCCGAGCAGCCGGGCCACCGCCTGGGTGGAGCCCTTCTCCTGCTTCACCAGGAACTTCATCTGCGCCTGGGCGGACTTGGGGACGGGCCGGGTGAACGTGTTCGCCGCGGCCCGGTCGAGGCTGTCGCCGATAATGCCCATCGAGGTGCTCTACTCTCCGTCGATCGCGGCGTCGGTGCCCTTGATGTGCCGGGCCGGGTTGTGGCCCTCGTCGAGCATCCTCACCGCCCACAGCAGTTCCTGGGTGCCTTCGTGCTTGACCATGCCGGGGCTGACCCCCACCCGGAACGTACCCGGCGCCGGCTTCCCCTCCGCGGTAAGGGGCAGGAAGTCCAGCGGGCCGGGCCCGTCGGAGAAGTACACCGCGCAGTCGGACAGCAGGGCGACCGGCAGCAGCGCCTCCTCCGCGAAGCGCAGGTGCCCCGAAGGGGCTGGGGCCTGCTGGGTGGCGAGGGCGGTCTTGACGAGCTTGCGGTGCATGTTGACGCGGGCGGTGGAGATGACGGCGGCGCGGATGTCGGGCCGCCAGGTGGGACGCTCCAGGGCGGGCCAGCGCTCACCCGGCCGGTAGCCCGCGCCCTGCGGCCGCTCGCGCAGCTTGCCGATGCCGCCCTTGACCGTCGACTTGATCGCGGACAGCAGGGCGGCCAGCCCCGGATCGGTCTCCTTGTACGTGTCCATGGCGGCGAGGAACTCCCGCTCGTCCATGGCGGGTTCGATGCCGAGGTCGGCCATCGTCGTCTTGTACGCCTCGCTCAACCGCTTGTACCAGGGGTCGAGGTAGGACCCGCTGTCGGGCCGCAGCCATCCTTCGAGCGGGGTGAGGGCGACGGGGAGCTGGTGGGCGGCGACGAGTTCGTGGGCGTAGGCCACGGTGGGCGTCGCGTACCAGGCCGGTCCTTCGGGCCGGGTGCCGTCCGGGGTGAATGGGTTCGGCAGGCGCGGGTCCATCTCGATGCCGGACAGGTCGATCAGCCAGGAGCCCGGCACCGTCTTGTCGAAGGCGGGGGCGGCGACGCGGATCGGCGCCCCGAGGCCGACGGCGAGCCGGTTCGCGGCCGCGAGGAACGCGGTGTTCACATCGATGCCGACCGCGAACCGCCGCGCGCACTCGGCGTCGGTCAGCAGTTCCGGGTCCCGGATCCAGTCGAAGGCCTCCTCGTCGAGGACCTCGGCCGGGGTGCGCTGGTGGCCGCGCGGGTAGAGGGCCGCGACGACGGGGTGCTCGTCCGGGGCCTCGGGCGGCGCCGGGTCGACCGGTTCGGTGAGGGAGCCGGGCATCGCGCCGGACACCCAGGCTTCGGAGTGCGGGTCCTTGACCGCCCGCGTCGGCGGCCGCAGCGCTGTCATCAGCTCCAGGCCCGAGACGGCGGTCGAGCCGCGCGGGGTGATGACACGGGTTGCGTACGCGCCGAGCACGCGGGCGAGTTCGGCGGGTGGGAGCTGCCCGGCACTCCCCCAGGCGCGGGCGTCGAGCGCACCCCACGGCAGGACGGCGAACTGCACGCACCGGCGCTGCCCGGACTGCGCGGGACGGTACACGCGGGCCCAGGGTCCGAAGCCGCGCCGGGTCAGTTTCCACTTGGCCCGGGTGATCTGCCGGACGACGGGGTGGTCCTCCGCCAGGCGCAGGCCGCGCCGGTCCTCCAGGACGGCGGGGAGCCCGAGGCGTTCGGCGGCCGCCGCCGTGAGGACGACCAGCGGGTCGGCGTCCTTGCCGGAGCGGTGCAGGCGCGCGGCGCCCAACTCGGCCTCGTTCAGGGCCCATTCGACCAGCGAGACGATGTCCTTGGCTGGGCAGTCGAGGACCAGGCCGCCGACGCAGTACGCGTTCGCGTCCCCGTCCAGGACGGCGAGCGGACCGTGCGCGAAGCGCGGGTCGTGCGCGGCGGGGGCCGTCTGCCGGGCGGCTGCCTTCTTCGGGGTGGCTGTCTGGGGGGTCGCTGACTTCTGCGGGGCGGGGCGGCGTGCCGTCGAGGCCGGGCGCGTCGGAGCCTTGCGGGGGGCAGAGGTGGCTGGCGCAGGGGTGGGCGCTTCGGCAATGGGTTGGGCGAAGGCAGGCTGCGAGGGGGCGGGTTCCGTGGCGGCGGGTGTCTCGACAGCGGGCGCTGTCTCAGCAGGCGCCTCGGCGACGGGCGCCTCTGTGGCGGGCGGCGTAACAGTGGGCTGCGCGGCGGCGGATGTCTCGGTAGCCGCGGCCCCACGGGCGGGCGTCGTTACAGCGGGTGCCCCGGCAACAGGCTGCGTGATGACAGGCGGCGCAGCGGCAGACGCCCCGGCAGCGGGCGGCGTGGCAGAGCGCGGCACCGCGACAGCTGGTCCCGACGGGGCGGGCGGCCCCGCGGACGACTCCGGCTCGGCCGCGGGCCGGGGATGGCGGGCGGCGAGGCCCTCCAGGAGGCGGAGATAGGCGGCACGCTTGGGCGGGCGCGGCTCGGAACGTCCGGCCTCCCAGGACGTCACGGACTCCCGCCGCACGTCCAGCGCGCGGGCGACCTGTTCCTGGCTGAGACCCGCCGCCTTCCGCAGGCGCCTGCGCTCGGCCGGTTCCGGCAGGCCGTCGTCCGCGGTCACCTGCTCCAGCAGAGCGTCGACGGACGCGAACAACTCCTCCTGCTCAGGGGACACACGTACCACCTCCAGCAGCGCACCCTATGTGAATCGCACACCCAAACGCACATGAAGCGCACGCCGGGCGAGGGCTGCCGGGTCCGGCTTCACGGAGTCCAGCTTGATTCGGGCTCGTACTGAGGCATGGGAGGCGCGGCCGGAGTGAACCGCGCGGACTGGGCCGCCGGGCCGGACACGCTGTCCGCCCCGGTCTGGGCGGGGACGACCGTCGTGCCCGCCACCCGGTCGGCCACCGTACGGCCCGTGTAGGCCGCCAGGGCGTTGAACCAGAAGAAAGCCACCGCTCCCAGCCAGGCGAACACCGACAGGACCGGGTGCCCGGAGACGAGCAGGCAGCAGGCGAAGGAGTAGCAGCCCACGTCGGCGAGGGTGGTGACCAGGGCGCGCGCGGCGGCACGTGCGGGGGTGCGCGGGGTGATCCGCAGTCCCACGACCGCCTTGCCGAGGGTGCGGCCCGCGAGGGCGAGGGTGGACCAGTGGTAGAGGAAGGTGGTGCAGGCCAGGATGAGGAAGCCCTGGATCACCGCGCCGACCACCTGCTGCCACAGCGACGTGGCGACCTCTCCCGCCTTGTCGATGGCGCTGCCGTCGCCGGTGATGATCTGCCAGCTGGACAGGTCGAGGCCAGGGGCGTCGGCCCAGGCGTCGGTGATCCGGTGGACGGTGTGCACGCCGATGGCGTACGCCGCGAGAAGGATCAGGGCGAAGTCGATGGACCACGCGACGCCGCGCCGGGCGACGGCGACGGCGGCCCGGGGCGGCGCGGGTAACAGGTCGGGCGGCGCGCTGGGGCTGGTCATGGTGGTCTCCCAGGGGTGCGTCGAGGACGGTGGTCAGGGCCCTACGGCCGGGGCCAAGACCTTGACCCCGGCCGGGCCGGACGTGCCGGTCGGCCGTTGCTCGGGAAGGCTGGGCCAGGACAGCCTGCACCGGGCCCGCTCGCCTGCAGGCGAGCGGGCCCGATCGACGGATCGACGCGTAGGCCCGAACCTGCTGGATGCCCAACTCACCACCGGTAACGGCCAGTTGCATCCACGGCGGCTGCCAGAGCCGACCTCACCTCCCCCGGGGTGACGGCCGCCGCTGGAGCCAGCGGTCGTACTGCTGCCGCACGGGGTCGCCCGGGTGTGGCACCTCCGCAGTTGTCGGCCTGGGCTCTGCCTGGGGCGCGTAACCCGTAGTCGCGTGGGTCAGCGAGTCTGGGCGGTGATGTCGCCACTGGCGGTGGTGGCGTGGATGGTGAGCTCGGGGTGGGGGCCCTGGGTGTGGACGAGGCTGTTGTGGATCCGGCCGTGGGTGGTGGTCGCGTCCAGGGTGGCGGAGGTGGTGCGCGGGGCGACGACGTTCACGTTGCCGGAGACGGTGCGCAGGGTGAGCTTGCCCTGGACGGCTTCGCCGATGGTGATGTCGCCCTGGGTGACGCTGATCTCGCTGTCGCCGCCCAGGTGCCCGACGGACAGGTCGCCGGCTTCGGCCGTGAAGTCCAGGCTGTCGGCTCGGTCGATCTTCGTGGTGGTGTGGGCGACGTGGAAGGAGACGTGCCCAAGGGGGCCCGCGGTCTGGAACTCGACACTGCCCGCCTTGGCCTCGACGCGCGAGCCCGCAGGGAGGTGGACGGTCACGTCGAGAGCGCCGCAGCGGTCGAGGTACGAGTTCTTGACCGGGGCCTCGACCCGCAGAACGCCGTCACTGTAGACAGCCGTGGTCTGCTCCGCGGTCTTCACGTCGCGGCTCTTTGAGGCGTCCGCGGGCAGGACGTCGACGGTGGTGTCGGCCCGGTCGGCGGCGACGACCTGAACGCGTCCCGCGGGGACGTCCAGAATGGCGCGGACCGGGGCGGAGGTCTCGAACTTCTGCATCGTGCGCTCCCTGAGCTCGTTACTGGTGGCCTCTGCTGCGGCTGGTAGCCGCGCCGGTGCGGGAGTGCGAGCAGTCGGTTGTCGGCAGGTCGGCTGCGTGGTCGGCCGGCTTCAGCCGGGCCTGCCGCGTCACCCGATCCGCTTCCTGGAAGGGACTGCGCGAGCCCAGAACGGTGCACGAGGCCTGAGTGGTTCCCCGTTGGGGCGTGAAACCCCCCAACAGCATTCATCCCGTGCCCTGTCGCGAGCCCAGTGCTCAAGCGGTTCTTGAGGGAAGCTGGACCGGTCCTCCAACGTCACGGTGCTTTCTGGCCAAGCGGGTCCGGGGCAGGGCGTTCCTGATGTTCTCGGCGTCCTTGGCGGCGCGGTACGCGCCCACGTTGGAATGCACCACTCGTTTCGTGGTCCTCGTCACCGCTCTCGATCTCCTGGGCGGAGCTCGGGGCCCGCACCTGGCCACGACCTGTGCTGTGAGCTGAGCTCGGCCTTCGCTTCCGCGCCCTCACAGACACGGCGCCGGTTGCGGTACGGCGTTCAGAACGTAGGGCGTAGCAGGAAGAAGACGGCCGGCCTTCGCGGAGCAACTCCAGGTATGCCCGCGAGAGGCCGATAGCCGTACTCGAATCCGTCCCGCTGTGGCGAGGCAACGCCGATGACCTTCTCAGTTGGTGTGGGCGTTGATGTCGCCGTAGTTGGTGGTGGCTCGGATGTGGACGTCGGGGGCGGCGCCCTGGGCGTTGGTGAGGCTGTTGTTGATGCGGCCGTAGGTGGTGCCGGCGTCGAGCGTGGCGGAGGTGGTGGGGGCGGTGCCGACGGCGATGGTGCCGGCTTCGGTGCGCAGAGTGAGGGTGCCGTGGGTGGCTTCGTCGATGGTGATGTCGCCCTTGGCGACGCGGATGTCGCTGTCGTTGGTGAGGCGGTTGACGGTGACGTCGCTGGCGTGGACGGTCAGGTGGAGGCTGTCGGCTTCGTCGATGATGACGGTGCCGTGGGCGCCGTCGAAGGCGAGGTTGCCGAGGGGGCCCTTGGTGCGGAGTTCGGCGGCGCCGGACTTGGCCTGGATGTGGGAGTGGGCGGGAACGGTGAGGGTGATGTCGAGGGACCCGGTTGCTCCGAGGTACTGGTTCTTGACCGGGGTCTCGATGGTCAGGACGCCGTCGCTGTAGTCGGCCGTGCACTGTTCGACGGCCTTGGTGTCGCGGCTCTTGGCCGGGTTGGTGGGCTGGATGTCGAGGGTGGTCTCGGTCTGGTCGGCGGCGGTGATGTGGACACGTCCGGCCGGGATGTTCAGGACGGTGGTGATGGGGGCGGTGGTGACGAACTTCTGCATGACGCTCTCCTGGTGAACGGGTGCCTGATGCCGTGTGGCTTCGGCTGGGTGGTTGCCGTGTTCGAGTAGAGAGTGCGCGGGCGCGGTTTCAGTGGGGCATCGACCTGGTTTCAGGCGGCTTCAGCTGGGCCCGGCCCCGCGCAACCGAGCCTGGTCGTGGGGCAGTCGGGCCTCGGCCCCTGCGCGCGGCAGCCTGGCCTGGTTCTGGAAGGCTGGGCCTGCATCAGTCACCGGCCCGGCTGTGGGCAGCCCTGTCACAGCAACCGGGCTGCACCAGGCCACGCGGCTCGACGCCTCGCCCGCTTCGTCGGCCGACGTCCGCACGAAAGAGCGCAAAACCATGCCGCGGACAGACTCGCGGCACGGTTTCAGCGCAGAGGCCGCATCCCTGTACCGGCGGACCAGCGCGGATGGAGCTACGCAGGAGGCGCCCGGCCAACGGGTCCGGGCGCCAGTCCCGGGGCCAGACCGTGACCGCCCCTCGCACTCGGCCACAGTGGTGTTGGGCGTTGCTGGCAAACCTGCTCAATCGGCGCTTACGCCCCCTGTTTCCGCCAACGAGCCTTGAACTCGTGCGCAGGTAAAAGGCATGTCGTGCTCGAGTTCGTCGGCAGACAAGTGGCTAGATCTGTGCCTCTTCGGCCCGGAACCGCGTTGCGGGTGCAACGACTCATTGGATAGAACTTGAACCTTGCCCACGAAGGCTTGGGTTGCGGGAACCCCACCGGCTGACGCCCGGTGGGGGGGCGCGGGGAGCGGGGAGTTTGCGGTGTCGGGGTGGGATGTGAGTCCGTCTGGGGTGCAGGGTGCGCTCAAGAAGACGGCAGTTTCGGCTGAGGATCTGTCGACGGCGGGGTCGAATCTGAGTGACACGTTGCCGCGTACGGCGACGGCTGCGGGGACGGTTGCGTTCGGGTATACGGGGCCGGCGCTGGCGACGGGGCCGGTGGCTGCGGCGCTGGGTGAGTTCATGCAGCACTGGCAGAGGGATCTTCAGTACGTGGTGGAGCGTACGGGTAAGTCGTTGACCGGGGCGGTGGAGGCGACCAACGAGTACGTCAAGGGTGATCTGAGGATGGCTGAGCAGGCCCAGCACGCGGCGATACAGGAGCCGGTGCCTGCTCCGCCGGGGTTCTCGGGCAGGCGGCCCGGCGGTGAGTGAGCCCGAAGCGATCGTGCCCTCGGGTATCCCGCAGTTCACCGGCGACCTGGACAGCCTCGACCATGACACGGCACTCCTGACCACGGAGGCCGGGGCATTTCGCGATGCTGGTGCGGGCATTCACTCCCACTTCCAGAGCACTGCGGCGTTCTACAAGGCGCCGGAGGCGGACCAGTTGTTCGCCACGACCGCGCCGGTGGCCGCGAAGACGGCAACGTTCGCGGGGCAGCTGGAGAAGGTGGCCGGTGCGTTGAGTGCCTACAGCCAGGAGGTGCGGCCTTTGGCGAAGAAGCTCGAGGATCTGCAGTGTCAGGCGTTCGCGTTCACCGCGAGTATCGCGGGTGATGACCACTGGCGGCGCGACGGGAAGAAGCGGGATCGCAATGACGGCCTGAAGGACGAGGTCCAGGCGACGTTGCAGGCGTTCTACGAGGCCGAGATCGCCTGCCACAACAAGATCACCGCGCTGGTCGGCGGGAGCACCCTGGTGCTGGGGAAGCTCGGCGGCGGTCAGGTGCTGCCCAAGGGCACCAGCGCCTATGGGGCCAGTGCCGATGACCTCGGTCACCTGGACAAGGCTCCCTGGGGCAACTATGCGGAGCCCGAGTACACGGGGTTCAGCTGGCTGTGGCACCAGGGCAAGAGCTTTGTGTGGGACGGCTTCGTCATGGACGGAGTGGTGGGCACGGTCAAGGGGCTTGGCACTCTGATCGGTACCGACGGCTGGGACGCGGCCGGCGAGGCCTGGAAGGGACTGGCCAAGGTCGCCACCGGCCTGGCCTTCGTCATGACTCCGGTCGCCCGTGAACTCTTCCTGAGCGCCCCCGACAGCATGATGCCGAAGTGGCTCCGCGAGTCGCGCACGGCGCTCAAGCAGACCGGCAAGGCCATGGTCGCCTACGACGAGTGGGGCAAGAACCCGGCCCGCGCGGCGGGCGGGGTCACCTTCAACATTCTGACGACCGTCTTCACCGATGGTGCCGGCACGGCCGCCAAGTCGGGTGCGGTCGCCAAGACCGTCTCCGTCCTGGGCAAGGCAGGACGCGCCGTCGACCCGATGACGTACGTCTTCAAGGCAGGCCAGCTCGGTGTCGGCAAGGTCGGCGACCTGTTCGCATCCCTCAAGACCATCAACTCCGGCGCCTACAACGACATCCTGTCCGGCATCGGCCACCTGCAGCCTGACGGTACCTATGTCAAATTCGGCGACGGGGTGCCCGTGGTCAAGGGCGACGTCATCGAGTGGCCGAACGGCAGCCGCCTCGACACTCGCACCAGCAAGGTCTACGGGCCGGATGGGATAGAGGTTCCGGCGCACGCGGAACTGTCTCAGGCCCAATTGGCGCAGCTGAAAAGCTCCGTGCCGCACGTGGCGGGGGCCTCTCTGCCCGGGGTTAAATCGCCCGTGCTCGTCACCGCCGGTGAACGGGCTGGGCATGGAACACTCGACAACACTGGGCGCGACTCGATCGCACGCCCAACCGCAGCGCATGAGCCGCCGCCCGCGAGCAGCAGTCATGGCACCCTCTCTGCCCACGACGGCACTGCCAGCCACTCCTCCCCTGTGCGCCATTCCGCCAATGCCGACGGAATGAGATCCAGCTCCGGGGCCGGCAGAGGACACATGCCCAGCAGCCATGGCTCAGGCAGCGGCAGTCGTGGAAGCGGCCACACGGGGCACGACGGTGGCGGCGAACGGGAGTTGAGTACCGCCGAGCGCAAGGCGATTCAGGACGAGCATGTTCGTAAGGCTAACGAAGATCCTTCCTGGTTCAAGAAGCACTACGACAGCATCGGTCGGCGGAAGAAAAATATCGGGAAGGTGGACGGAGTTGAGCTCCCCCAGCTCGCGCAGGATGCTCAGGGCCACTGGATAGCCAAGCACGACATGCCGAGCGGCCCATCTGAAACCCGATTCGGCGCGAAGCCGCTTGGACGAGAGACCGCACCGGATCACGTACTGCCAACGCTCGACAGGTCGACCGCGGATCGTCAAGCCTATCGAGAGCTCCTGAACGCCCAGATGGCATTCGACAAGACACCCTCAGTTCCTCATCAAGAGGCCCTCGACGTCGCTCAAAAGGCTTATACCAAGCAACTTGCTGACGTTCCACCCAACAGTAAGATTTCCGAGAAACTGGGAGAGCTTGCATCCCAACTGCACGCCATTCCCCATGAGTTCACCATTCGTGAGGCAATTGACCTCCCGAAGACGCCCAATGGCGCCCACACGTTCGACGCGGCCTACAGAATCAATAATGATGAAATCCTGATCGCCGAGGACAAGGCGCCGGGGAACGATCTCGACTGGCGCCAGGGGCGCGCCGACCCTGAGGACCCCCGAAACCCGCACCTTGGCGATGATGGCGGAGCTGCGGGCATGAGGGTGAAGCAGGGAACGCTGCTATACCTGCGCACGATTTTCGCCGAGATGACAAGGCGCGGCGGTCGTGATGCTGAGCTTGCCCGAGAGTTCCGGAATGCATTGAAAGCGGGAAAGCTGAAGTATGTCCTGGTTAAGGTAATGGAGCCCGAGGGTAACCGCTATGCTGGAGCCGTGCTGGAACACATGAAAATCTACTCAGAAGGTGGGCCGCATGGTCATCCGAATCCCCCGTCATGACTTTCGCGTGGACAACGCGGCTGAGGTCATGGCGCCGATCATTGAGAGCACGGAGGAGGCGCTGTCTGAACTTGAGACCTCCGAGTTCGACCGCTATGACGCTCTGGACTATGCACTCACCGTTGCCAAGTGGAATTGCCTGACGGATCCGGCGGCAAAAGAGTTCTCGACCTGGGAGGCATGGGTCACTGCGATGCAGGTCGGCTCAGGTCTGTTTATCTCGGGGGTGTCTTCGGAAGGAACTGTGCCGTGCCGTATCGGGAGCCAGGGCGAGATCAAGAATCTGCCCGCGACTGGACCGCAAGAGTACCTGAATGCCGGTAACTGGCTCACGTCCTACTACCTGGCAGTGATTTGCCGAGAGAACGAGCGTCTTGATCAACTGGCCCGGGTGCCAGTCTCCTTTCTTCGCGCGTCCGGTGCGGAGTTTGACGACTATATCTATGCATGGGTAGAGACCCTGCAGAATGCGTGGTTCGGTCGCCAGGAGACCTGGGACACGCTGGTTACCGCTATCAACGGGACAGATCCCGGAGCTCCCCATATTGCAAGTGCTGAGCTCATGCTGAAGATCCTCTATCCGCCGCTGGAAGTATTTCATCGATACCAGCGGCAAGAGGCGGGTCGGTTCAACGACGCCCTAGCAGAAGCCGTCACTTGGCACCGCGAGTACTGGACTGGGAATGAGGCGCGGTCCAAGAGCGGTGAGGGACTGGTAGCCCTCGGCCCTCTGGCTATCGCCTGCATGGCCTTCGACGCCGACATCCCAGTCGAAGTCGAGTCCGATTACCTGCCCAAGCACCTCTTGGAGCGCACATGGGTCGGTGAGTACGACACGTGACCGACGCACGGTGCCATGGTGGGTATGGCTACGGTGCCTGACCCATCAGGTCGTAGAGGGACACCGTCCGGTGGCACCAGGTGCCGGCCCGTGCACAGCTGTCGTGAACCGCTCGGCATTCCTCTGGAAGGTCTCGGCATGCAGCGGCCGTGGTACCGCCGCATCCTGGATACAAGGGCTCCCCCAATCGTGGTGCACCCTCCGCTTGATACGGGCGGGCGGCGAGTCGTAGTGCGGAACCAGATCGTCGGTATCGCCTATGACGACCGCGAACTCATTGAGCTGCTCCGCCGGACAGGCTTGTACCTGGCAGAGGCGTTGGTGGACAGCGACTCCCCGATGATCGAATGGCGGGGGGGCAGCCCCACGACTACGGATGGGGACCTGGAGAGCCCGGACACAGGCCTGCCCCATCGCGATGACCTTTGACAGGTGATCTTTACCGATTGCCAAGTGGCCTTGACCGGCTCCGGTTCCCAGAGGATGGCATGGGGGCTCAGCCAGTCTGGCTTTCCGGCGGGGGCCAGGGGCCCTCGAGGGCCGGCCCGCAGTCGGCGGGCAGGTTGGCCACCACCAACGCGGCTGCCTCCTGCGGCGTAAGCCCCTCGCCCAGGACCGACGAGTAGAGCGGCCCGTACACCGAGCACGGCGCGCTGCCCGCGATGAACGGTAGATCGTTGCTCCACGGGAACTGCGAGTTCCGGTGGAAGGTGAGGCACCCGTGGCTCGGGAACGGGAACAGGACCCGCAAGCGCGGTTCAGCGTAGGCAGCTTCCATCACCGCCGGATCCCCCCGTCGCACCGTGGGGTCGCCCGCCAGCATCAGCCGCCAGGTCTTCTCAACCGTCGTCTCCTCAGCCATCTCGCGAGCATGGCGCTCACGCCCCTGACAGGCAACCTGCTCGGTCCCGGCATAAGTCCCCGCCCCTTCACCCGGCAGGCACACCAGCCCGTCTTCTGGAATCCGGAGCGGGTCAGAGCCGCTTGGCAACCGGTCAAGATCACCTGTCAGAGGACACGCGATGAGAGAATTCGGGTCCTCTGCCGACACGACCACGCTCGAACCCATGGGAGTGCCTACGGGGGTGCTGACCTTGGGGACTGTCAGCGATCGTCGAAGCAAAGGTCCTCGTCGACACGGTGTGGCTACATCCCGGGAACCCCGCGTACCGGCCGAGGCCCCACGTCGGTTCGCTCGGTGCCGTGAGGGCGTAGAACCGCCGCCCTTGCGGGTCATGGATGATCCGGCCGTGGCCCGCGGTGGACAGCACGCGGGTGATGGTGGCCGGCTCCTTGCTGGCGGTGCCCGCGTACACGAGCGGTTCCGTGAGGTGGATGGCGGAGAACCGGCGTCCCAGGGCCAGTGTCGCGAACGGTCCTTCCTGCCACTGATCCCGAGCCTGCTGGGGCTTGTTGAGGATGCCAGCGAGCCACTCTGTGATCGCGTCCTGCTCGGACGCGGTGACGAGGTGTGCAAATGCGTTCATGGATGTCTCCGCCGTCGGCTGCCTGTGACCTGGACGGGAGAAAGGTCGGCAGGGCGATTGCGCTGGATTGCGCGTGCTCGTGAGGCCGTTACTGCGGATTGCTTACATGGGGGTCATCTGTGCCCTGGCGCGCGCGATGAGGCGATGCGCCTGCAGGCCGTAAGCCGCCGCTTCATGGAGCCCGTCCCAGACCCGGCCGTACAGCGCCACGTCATCGGCGGACTCGAACTGCAACTCGGTGTTGGTGGTCTCCACGACCACCCGCCCCTCATCGAAGATCCAGAAGCCATGCTTCGGGCTCACTCTGTGCGTTGCTCCGAAGGGAACGATGCCGAGCTCCACCGTGCTCATGCCGATCAGGCCAACCAGCCGATCCAGCTGGCCGGCCATCGCCTCTCGGGGGAGACCAGTGCATGAAGGGCGCCCTCCCAGATCAGGCCCCGGTACAACTTGCCTGCCTCGTAGAGGACTTCCTGCCGCTTCATGCGGGCCTGCACAGCCGCCTCTGTGTCGCGAGGCGACTGCATCAAGGCGGCGTTCCCGGCGAGCAGATGGCGTGCGTAGGTGGGCGTCTGGAACAGGCCGGGGACGACGGTGGCTTCGTATCCCCGCGCGGTGGTGGTCTGGTGGTACTCGACGACGTACCGGTCCTGTACGGGACGGTGCCCAGCCGCCAGCTGGCGGCGCCAGGCCGTTGCTGGGGTTCGAGCCCCCGCAGTCGGCTCTTGAGGTCGTCGGCCTGCGTCGGCGCGTTCGCTGCGGCTGCCAGGCGTCGAGCTCGTCGGCGGTTGCGGTCTGCTTGCCGGTCTCCAGACGGGACACCTTCGAGCGGGCCCAGCCGAGCCGCGCGGCCATGTCCTTGCCGTTGAGGCTGGCCTCGGTGCGCAGCTCGCGCAAGCGCGCACCGAGGGCGACTCTGGCGCTCTGAAAGTCCGTGCTCGCACGGACGAACGTACCTGCGCCCGGACTTCGGCAGTAGGCACAGCACAACGCCAGGCCGCATCCCTCGCCCGGCACGCCTCCAGCACCTGGACGGGGTCTTCGGTGACCTCCACGCCGAGGGTGGTTCGGTGCCGTCGATGTCGAGGCGGATCAGGATGCGGGAGTCGAACAGCCCCAGGTCGACGTCCGGCAGGCGCAGCCTCTCGGCTTCGGAGCGGGTCAAGACGCGGGGATTGCGGCAGATTGCGCATCGGCGGCCAGTCGGGAGCGTTGCGCGCAACGAGGGACAAGACCGCCAAGGACAAGCCCGAGCCCCTCCACGCGCTCACGCTCGGCGGCAGCTCGACCTCCCTGCCGGTGCGCTTGTGGCACCGCCTCGCCACGCTGCTGCGGCGCTAGACGCAGCACGGCCCCTAAACCCATCGCCTCCAGTCCTTGCCGTACATGGGGCCGCGCAATCCCCGGATCGGGTGCGATGCGGACTCGCACACCCATCTGCGTGGTCGAACCGGACCCGGCTCAGGCTCTGCAAGGCCCTGGGCGCGAAACCGCACATCAGCACGAAGAGTTCGCCCCCTCGCCACCCGAACGTGCGCCATCGGGGGCCGTTAGTCCGAGCACCTGTCCGAGCGTCACGTCAACAAGGAGGCGTCCATGCCACACCGCATGCACAGCACCGGCGACCAGGCCAAGTTCGCACAGCACCCCGGGTGCGTCGAACAGCCCGCCGCCTGCCTCCCCCATCAACCTCATCCCCCCGCCCAGGGCGCCGTCCCTGAATTGGGCGGAACACCTGCCCGCTACCGCACGGCGGTGGACACGGCCACGGTCCTGCACCGGCCGGACGGCCGGGTCCTTCTCCTGCGCCGGACCGCGCCCACGGCCGACCGCCGCCTCGTCCTGGTTGGCGGCCCGTTGGCGCGCGGCGAGTGGGCGGACGACAGCGCGCGCCGCGCGGTCGGCGCGGCTGTGGGCGTCCAGGTTGATGCTTCCGATGTGGAGTACTGCTGCACCGCGCAGCTCCAGGTCGGCGACGACGAGCGGTACCTGGTGATGCTGTTCACCGCACAGCGCTGGAGGGGCGAGCCGCGCAACGCGGGTGGCCAGGGGGAGGTGGACCTGGTCTGGGCGGAGCCGGGCGAGCCGCCCGCCGACTGCCACCCGGCCACGGGCGTCCTCCTGGACCTGTTCGTCACCGGCACCCTCCAGGCGTGCCTGCGCGTGCCGGCCCACAGCGGGCGGGGGTCGGCATGAAGAAGGACCAATCGCTGCCCGACGCAGCCGCAACCGAGGAGGTCTCGGCGTCCGAAGAGCTGCTGTTCGGTGGGCAGTTGGAATACGACATGGGCTGGAACGCGCACCATGGCGTGTGGCTCGGGCTGTCGCTGTGGTCGATGGCGCGGAACCTGCCCCGGCTCGTAGCGACGTCCGTGCGCCTGGCAGCTTTGGCGGACCGCCGGGCCTTGCGCACCGTCGCGTTGGCCGAGATCGCCTCGGGGATCACCCAGGCCATCTCCCTCGTGGCGGTCAACACGGTGCTCGCACACCTCCTGGCGGCGGGCACTGTCCCTGAGCGGATCACCCGTGCCCTGCCCGCGCTGCTCGCAGTCGCGGGGACCGGAATGGTGGGCGCGCTGTGCACCGCCGCGTCGACTGCGGCAACCGGTGCGCTGGAACCAAGGGTCCAACGCGTCGCCACCGAGCGGTACTTGACGCTAGTGGCCGCGGTCGAGCTCAAGGCCATCGAAGACGATGAGTTCCACCGCCTGCTGGACTCCGCGTCCTGGGGGGCGGACTCGGCGCGGCGGATGGTGAAGTACACCACCAACGTCGTCAACAGCCTCATCTCGCTGATCGCGGCCGCCGGCGTCCTGACCGTGCTACACCCCGCCTTGTTGCCCCTGCTGCTCTTGATGACCGTGCCCAGCGCCTGGGGCGCAATGGCCAAGGCGCGGCGCCGCTACATCTCCTTCCACAAGTTCGTACAGCACGCGCGGGCCGCCCAACTGCTCACCCGGCTGATGATCGAGCAGAGCGCAGCCGCCGAGCTGCGCCTGCACGGAATCGGGCCATGGCTGCTGCGGCACTTCCGGGGCATGGCCGACACCACCGAGCGCGAGCAGGACCGGCTCGCCCGCCAGGACGCGCGCACCGGACTACTCGCCGCCACCGCAACCGGCGCCGCGACAGCGGCGACCTTCGGAGTGCTCGGGCTGCTTCTGTGGACCGGAGCGATGGCCCTGTCCGTCGGCGGCACCGCGGTCCTGGCCATCCGCTCCGGCTCTGCCTCCCTGCGCCGGTGCGTCCTGGAGATCTCCGAGATGCACCAGGAGAGCCTGTTCGTGGGCGACTACGAGCGGCTGTGCACCGAGGCGGAGCGGTGTGCCATTCCCACCGACGGCCTCGACCTGCCAGATCACGCCGAGATCCGGTTCGAGAAGGTGTCGTTCACCTATCCCGGCAAGGACACTCCCGCGCTCAGCGACATTGACCTGGTGCTGCCCGCAGGGAAGACGATCGCGTTGGTGGGCAGCAACGGCTCGGGCAAGACCACGCTGGTCAAGCTGCTGTGCGGACTGTATTCGCCGGATGCGGGCCGGATTCTGTGGGACGAGGTGGACTCCGCGGCCGCCTGCCGGGCGCAGATCTACGATCGCGTCGCCACCCTCGCCCAAGATTTCTACCGCTGGCCCTTCACCGCCCGGGTCAACATCGGCATCGGCCGTCCGGTCGACCCATTCGACGACGAGGAGCTCATGGAGGCGGCCCGTTTCGCGGGCGCCGACGACGTGATCGCGGAGCTGCCTCGGGGACTCGGCACGCTGCTGTCGCGCGGCTACAAGGGTGGGCAGCAGATCTCGGGCGGACAGTGGCAGAAGCTGGGCTTTTCTCGTACTCACTTCCGCCGGGGTCAGGTCCTTGTGGCCGATGAGCCGACCAGCGCTCTCGATCCCAAGGCTGAGCAGAAGACCTTCGACCAGATCCGCGCTCTGGCCGACCAGGGCCAGACCGTGGTGCTGGTGACCCACCGTCTCCACAGCGTCCGGTACGCCGACATCATCGTGGTCCTGGACCACGGGCGCATCGTCGAGCACGGCACGTTCAACGATCTCATGGACCCCGTCATCGGCACCGGCGCCTTCCGCGACGCCTACCTGTTGCAGTCCAGCGCCTACCAGCACACCCTCCCCGCCCAAGCCGCCCACCTGCCCGCCGATGAGCCCACTGGAGATTCCCTGTGAGTGGCCGCCTCACCACCCGAGGCGCCGAGCAGGCCAGCACCGCGACCTGGCACGCCTACGGCCGCCACCAACTCCAGCGCTGTCCCGACATTTCCGACCCCGCCCAGTGGCACTGGGGCAATGCCGGGACAGGCCCCGGTGTCGAGGCCCTCGCCAACCTTCGGGGCCAGCGGTCCTGGCTCTGGGCTCGGCCTGCACGCCGCCCAGCTCGCCCCGGCGCGGGGCGCTGGTCGACGCCGTGGACGCCGCCCCCACACAGCACCAGCGGGCCATCGACTGCTACAGAACCCAGCCTGGCCCCGGATCGTGCTGGCCGACGCGGCCGTCACCTCGCCGACGCCGGCCCCGGGACGGCGGACATCAAGAGGCCTGCTTCTCCCCCGCTACCTGGAGTGCCCTGTGCCGCGCACACACAGCCCGGGTCGGCAGAGCAGCGCGGTCGCAGGGCGTTCCCTCCCATCCCTTACAGGTGGCCGCCGACGGTCTTTCGAGACCGACCTCGCACGCTCCCTTGTACCCCCGCTGCTCCTCACGGCAGGTCTTGCACAGGCCGTCGGTGAGAGCCTGGCCGGTCAGGAAGGTGCGGCACCCGCACTCCGTGCAGTTCGCCCGGGCGGGGCCCTGGGGAGCGAGTTCGCCCGGAGCCGTAACCGCATGGCCATCCGCAACAGGGCGGTTGTGAGACCCCGCATCGCTGGGATGCGGGGCGAGCTGGTGGAGTTGATCCGGGTGGCGTCGTCGGGCCGCGCGTCGGTCCGCGACGACTTCCGCACAGACGGCGCACGCGGAGCCGGTGGACCACATCACCCCGGCCTCGCAGTCGAGGTGGCCGCAGCCCCAGCGCGGCAGTGCCACCCCGAGCAGCCAGCGGCCTGGGTCGCGGATGTCGGCGGGGAGGGTGCCTGCGAAGCGGACGGTGAGCCGGTGGCGCAGGCGCTCGGGTTCCATGCCGTCGCGGAGCTGTCGGCCCACTTCCCGGCCGATCCGGCGGAGCACGTACGCGTTGTCGATCCGCTGGAGCAGCCAGTGGACGGGTTCGAGCACCGCGTAGATCTGCGGGCTGAGGGTAAGTTCCGGCCGGGAGCGTGTCGTTGGGGCTTCCCCGCGAGCGGGCTCTGGCGTACGAAGCGATGGCGAGGGGGGTCTGTGGGCATCCGCGCGCAGCGCGAGAACTCGCGACGGGTTCGAGTTCCGCAGCGAATCGCGATCTTTGCCGACTGACGGGCCGTCAACTACCCGAGGCTCGCCTACGGCGGGTGAGGAAAGACGGGGCTCGTTCTCGGGTCGGGCAATCTTTGGGTCTTCCTTAGACGCGAGCGATCCCGCATCAACCGGGGAACCCGATCCGTCACCAAGTTGAGGACACGGCCGTACATCGGAGTGCGTGAAAAGGGTCTGGGCCGAGGCGTCCGGGGTGGTCGTGGCGGGCTCTCCGTCGTCGTACGAGGAAGATGGAGATGACGGCGAGGACGGCGAGGACGAGAGGGGGATGTCATGGGCGATGTACTGGTTGCGGCCCTGTCCCCCGGCCCGTCGCTCCACGCTGACCCAGCCCGATGCCTCCAGGCTGTCGGCGATGGCGGCGGCGGCCGTCGCGCTGATGGGCTGCCCGGCGCGCTTGCCGGAGTGGTGGCGCAGGAACCCGGCGAGCTCGCCGAGGGTCAGCGGGATCCGTTGGGCCTGCGTGAACACCAGCACGGCGAACGCGCGCAACTGACGCGGCGTGAGGTCCTCGCAGGCCGCCACCGGGAGCCAGACGAATCGCTCGGTCGGAGCCATGGACCGGACCCGGCGGCGAGCCGTGGTGCCCGTACCGCCGGGCAGGGAACGGCGGGTGTTCTCGGAGATTTCTGACTGCCCGTCGGGGCCGAGGCTGCGCAGTTGTGCGAGACCACGTTCGACGGATGACGTTGACATGCCGATGTATGACGCGAGCGTGGCGGCCCCGGCGGTGCAGCCCTCCGGCCGCTGCCCGAGCGCCTTCACCTTCACGTAGACGGCCAGGGCGACGTCGGCGTAGAAGGCGGACTCGACGAGCACCCACGGCACCCGCACGCGCTGGCGCCGTTCCGGCTTGGCTTCTGGAGAGCCGACGGGAGTGGCCCCGGTGTGGCGGGCCACGGTTTCTTCCATGCGGGGACGGGCCGGCGCAGGGGAATGGGGCGAGGCTGGACCAGTTTGAGGCAACACTGAACCAGCCCTCGTGCTGGTAGCGATGATGTGCTCCTGGCAAGAAGGAAGAAGGCAAAACGACATCGCCGTTCGTCAGCGAGTGCTGGCGAACGTGCGGCGGGATGGAGTTAGGAGAGAGGGGTGGGGCTCACCTCATGGGCTCGGGGGATGGACGGCTGGGGGCGGCGTCGTCGGGCGATCGGGAGCGGCTGTCACCGACGTCCGCTGCGGGCGGCCTGGACGTTCAGGCGGAGGCCTTGGCCTGCGGGTGGCGCCGTCGCCGGCGAGGCAGGTCCTTTATGGCGTCGGGGAGCTCGCAGATCCACAGGCCGATGGGGATGCGGAAGGCGGCGCGTCCGTCCAGGTGCTTGAGGTCGAACGCCGCGCGTTCGGCAGGCGTGGTGACCAGGTGGACGGAGTCTTCGAGGACCCACAGCGCGGTGTCGCGCGTGGTGAGCGGATCGTCGACGGCCTGGCGGGCCGCCTCCACCGCGCTGGACTGCCACAGCTCGAGGTCCTGGCGGGCGCTGCGAGGCCGTCGGCTGCCGGGCCACACGATCTGGCAGACGAACGCGTACACGCGCAGGGCGACGACGGAGTCGTCGAAGTGAGGCTCGTACAGGATGCCTTGGTCGCGTGCCTTCCACGCCCAGGATTCGCTGAGACCGGCAGCTGATGCGACCGCACTGGCGCTGAGCTGGTTGTTTGTCACCGACATGGCCATCACTCCAGGAATACAAGGGTGGATCGTGATGACCACGTTACCTGAATTCTCGGATATCTACTGCTGTCACTAGACCCCCCGCGTGTTGCTGCCGAGTCAGAAACTGAGCACTGCCCCCTATTTGACTGGGATTCAGCACTTCACGGAAACGTTAGTTCGCTTGTTTACTCTCGTGTCAGCTGGATTGTTAGACCGACAGCGGCAGGGATCGTCCGTCAGACAGCACGTCAGCAAGTCAGTTACAGGGCAACAGATAGCGGGATACTCATCGCAACAGTGATCGGTATATCCATAGATGCAGATGTGGGTGTGGCCAGCGCAAAAGCGCTGGCCACACCCACATCTGCGATGCCGCACCAGGGCGGCTGTCAGCTCTACGGCATCGGACGCTGCGCCCGGGCCCGCCGCTCAGGACGCTGCAACTCCCCCTCGGCATGCAGTGCTTGGAGGAAGTTTTCGAGCGCCGCCGAGACCACGTAAAGCCCGCGTCGGCCGTAGTCCCGTTCTTGTAGTCCTTGGTTGAGCGTCGAGATCAAGGCATAGGCAGCAGGCCCCACGCGGAACGTCGACTGCCTGCCTGCACCCACTACGCCCATGCGGTCGTCGAGGAAGGCCTGCGCCATCTCGATCTGGGCTTCGACGTCCTCCGGGATGTGCCGCAGCGCGGCGTCCACGTAGTGCCCTTGCCCCAGCATCGTGTTCCCCGATGTACGCCGGTCCGCCTTGAGCCGTTCCTTGAGGTCCGCCAGTACCTCCGGGTCGAGCCGGAACCCGTAGCTCGTCCATGTCTCGGATCGGATCTTGGCGTTGGCGAAACTCTCGTGGACCGCTGCATGAGCCCAGGACTTGCCTGTGCGCGGACGGCGGCGCTGTGTGGACGACTCGTCCCCCGCAGCGGGTGCTTCCTGCCGGACGGGCTCGGCCGCCGATACAGGTTCGGGCTGGGGCTCCGGTTCGGTCTGCGGCTGGGGTTCGGGAGCAGGCGTACGCCGAGGAGCCTTGGGGGCGGCCACGGGCTCGGCGAGTGTGGCTGCCGCGATGGGGGCCGGTACCGCGGGCTTGCGAGCGGCAGGGGGGTCCCCCGCAGCGGCGATGGCGGAGGCAGCCGGACCTGTCTCGGTACGGGTCTCAGTGCCGCGGTCGGCGACCGCTGGGGGCGTGGGAGCAGGGGCGGGCGCCTCGCTGCCCTGCGAGGGCACTGCCCCGGCCGTTCCGGTCCTCTCGAACGCCTCGGACGACTTGGTCGGCGAGGGAGGCGTGGCCGGAAACGACGGAGCGGGCGTCGGCCGGGGCCGGGCCGGAGCTTCCGAATCCCGGTTCGCTCCCCCGAGGAAGGACCGCTCGGCGACCTGATCGGCCCCGGCGAGCAGGCCCGCCACCAACGAGTTGCCACCGGCCTTGAAGTGGTTGGGCGCCTTCTTCTTGGGCTTGGGCGCCGATTTGCGCGGCGCCGACGACGCTCCGTCGTTGACGCTAGTCAACGGGGGCCTCCAGCTCGATGAGGCCCGGGGTCTCCCACTTCTGAGCCGGCTGCTGCATGCGTTCGAGGATCTGGGTCATCAGCTGCCCGTAGAGCTTGCCGGGCGCGTGACTGGCAAAGCGGATCGCCGCGGGGACGCCGTAGGCGAAGGAATCAGAGATCCGGTTGTCGCTGCGGATGTCCGTCATGAACGGCTGGAGCTCGGCCTCCAGCATGCCGTTGCGGATGTTGACCTCTTGGGCCTTCCACTTCGACGGCGGGTTCGAACGGTTGAGCACCGCGCCCAGATACTGCGGGTCGCACTCCCCACCCGTACGGTCCTTCACGTACGCCACCGTGCCGCGTGTGGCGGCCGCGCCCTTGAGGGCGGGGTACTCGGGAACGCACACGGTCACCACGTAGTCGGCGGCGGCCAGCGCGGTGGCCGACAGCGACGAGACCGCGGGCGGGGTGTCGATGACGACGAAGTCGAACTGGTCGGCGACCTCTAGCAGCATGCGCCGGACGATCGGCGTGGCGTGGTAGCCCTTGCGATGAATGATGTCCTGAACCGACGTCATGGTCGATTCCTCGCTCGCCAGGAGATGCAGAGTACCCGCGTCCTCCCACTCGGACAGGAGTTCACTGCGGTCGTACCAGGCAGCCGCCAGATCGAGCGGCATGCCCTGCAGGCGGCCTTGCAGCACCCAGCCGAGGGAACGGGCCAGCTGCTCCCCGTCGGAAAGGTTGACACCCAGAGCGGTACCGGCCTGAGCCTGCGGGTCCAGGTCCACGACCAGGACGCGCGCGCCGGCCAGGGCCAGGCTGGCGCCCAAGTTCACGGTAGTGCTGGTCTTGCCGACCCCTCCCTTCTGGGTTGCGACGGCGATGACCTTCATCGCGACTACCGCCTCTCTGCCTCACGGCTGCTCATGACAGGTCTATTTGCGCCTGTGACACCAGGTCAGAGAACCAGGGTTGATAAGCGGCAGAGGGAAGAGGGGCTGCGTATGCCCCTTTGGTTCCCCTCTGCCCGCTATCAGAATCTGGTCAGTGATCTAGTGTCACGGGATCATTGGGGCTGACGATAACAGGATCTCTCTGCCGTCCGTAAGGCGACGCGCTGAACCGCCTGCCACGCAGGGCCACTGACGCCACGTCAGGGCAGGGCGCGGGCCTGTCAACGGCCGCGCCAGGGCATGCGGGCCGGGCTCCAATGCTGCGGCGCTCTCCCCCGTGCCCCCCCGCACGCCCCTGCAGGGCCGATGCGCGCTCGTCCGGTTGGGCATGGGGCAGTTCCACCGCCGTACGACAGTTTGTTCGACGATGCGTGCGTCGGGCGGATCGCACGGACGGCAGTCCGCCGGTACGTCAGCGCTCATGACCGTAAGCACGTCTCCTTGCCCGCGAGTCAGCCAGACGGAACGCGAGACCCCTCGTCGGCTCGCAGGTGAATCAGTGAGCAAGACAGGCTGTCAGACAGCAAGCAGGTAAGCAAGTGAGCGAGCGAGTAGGCAAGTAAGCAAGCTGGTACGGCAGTCAGCGTGTCTGTGCGTCCGACCGTCAGTAAGTACGCCCGACAGTACGTAAGCGCGTTAGCGCGATCGCACGCTGGTCCGTCAGAACGTACGCAACCTAAGCAGCAAGCTGGGCAGCAAGGCGGTCAGCTCGTCAGCTGGCTAGTTCGTTCGCAGGACAGAACGAGGGCGTGTCCGTTCGTCAGTAGGCAAGCAAGGCAGCACGTTAGCAAGCAAGCTAGTACGTCAGTTAGATGGCAAGCAATAGGGAACGTTGCGCGGTTAGTTATAGAGCAACAACACTAAGAACAAGCTAACCAACAGTGATGGTGACAGAGAACGGTGTTTATCTCGCAACATGCATCGTTATATCCAACATGACACTGCACGTGCTACTCGCCGTTGCATGGTTCGTCGCATGCATAGCATCTTCGAACGTTGTTGGTATGGATACATCTATCGTTATATTTGCAGGTCAGCGAGGCATTTCGAAGACCACTGGTGGCCCTCATGACGGCTGGCTGGGGCCCGATCTCTAGCTCGGATCTGTCGATGACGACAGAAGAACACACGAGCCTGAGCCCTACCGACGGCGTGCGGGGCTCGTCGCCATGCGCCCGGATTCGCATGCTTCTCACCTCTAGAGGGCCTGCGGCAGTAACCAACGACGTCGCGCAGCGGCCGATTCGACAGCTCGCCATCACGCGAACAACTTAGAACAGGGCGCAGGAGCGCCCGCCCAATCGGGAAGCGAGGCCGGAATCTCTCGCCGACAACCATCCGTTCGCGAGAGAAGAACAGGAGCAGTCCACCACCGCCAGCAACTCAGCGACCTCTGCCAGCCCTGCCAACGCCTCTCGCACAGCGGAGTTCTGTCCCTCAGGCGACGGCCGAACGCCTCCGCTACAGCGCCCGCTGCGCCGACAGAACACCGGCGCGCAGGCTTCGGTGTCGCATCCGGCGGGGGTGTCGGGGCCTGTTCTGCGCACGCATCCGGCAAGGAACGGAGGCCGAATCAGACGGTGGGGGGAGGGGCTGGGGCACCATACGGGTGCCCGAGTGCAGCCGTCATTGGGCGCCCATCATCCGCTCACAGGCCCCTCCTTGAGGACACTGCGGAGCACCTGAACGACCTCCGAGTCGGGTCTGGCACAGCAGAAGGCAGCCGTTTCTCCGTCGTCATACGAGAGGCTTTGGCAGGCAAGGGGTCCCCATACGAGCCCCGCTGGTCGGGTCGGAACGAAGATTAAGGGCGGGCCTCCTGCCGTGCTAACAGGTCGTCGTCGAGGGCGTACAAGTCGCGGCTGCGCGGCAGGCCTTCAACCAGTTTCAAGATCGCTTCGTGCAGCAGGCCGTTGGTGGCCAGCACGGGCATGTCACCCGTCAGTACGGGTGCGTGGTTCAGGTCGCTCACCCGGCGACCGGCCTCCGACACGATGACCGGCAGGGGAGCCACGTCCTCATAGCCCATCGAAGGACCGGCGATCATCACGGCATCCGCGCGACCCGTGACGAGATCCACACGACGCAGCCCATCGATGCCATCACGAAGACCTCCACGGGGGAGAGCAGTGAGGAGTTCCTCTGGCCAGCCGGCCGGGTTGAGTGCCTGGGGCCTTGCTCCGCGGGTGCTGGCCCGCTTGGTGACCCGGGCGCGGTGACCGGACCTCAGATCCGGGGTTTCCCCCGTCAGCATCCAGCGGTCCAGGCCCCGCCCGGCTACGACCATCTGCCGACTCATGGGCACATTGATCACCCCGACGGCGGGGCCGTGCTCGTCCTCATACGCGATGTCCTTTGAGAACGATGGCCATCGACGGGTGAATGACGTGGTGCCGTTGATGGGTTGGTGGGGTCGATGACCCCGCGTCTCCCCGCCCCCGGCAGTCGAACGCATCTCTGTGCCGTAAACGCCGTCTCCCGGCACTCTCCCGGCATGCGATGGGTCAGCTCGACCCGGACCAGTTCCTCGACGGCGAGGCTTGCCCGGCCCGGGCCGCCAAGGCGACCGCGAACTCGACCAGCTCGCGGTCGGCGGGGTGGGGCCACGCATCGGTGATCCATCGCCTCTCCGCCGTGCTGCCACAGATCGTTCCCTCGCGAGCTGACGGGAGCCGATCGGTATACCGCGGTATACCCGGCGCCCTCCGCCCGGCCGCCGGACGGCCATTCACCTCGGAAGTCGTGACGGGCACCCAGCTCGATGGGAGCGTTCCGCAGTGATCGTGACGGGGAGGGGGAGGCGGGATCGGACGACAGCTCAGGTCCACTCTCTCGACCGCTGCCGCACACCGTTCCCCTGCGGGACTTGACGGGGGCCGATCGGTATACCGCGGTATACCCGGCGCTCTCCGCCCGACGGCCGGTCGGCCCCATCCATCCCGAAGGTTGGGAGGTCTACCCACCCCGGCGGGGACCTCTCGCGGCGGCTGTGACGGGGGGAGGGAGAAGGCAGGATCGGACGACAGGTCAACCGCCGCCCCATCAGCCGCTGACGCATACCGCTCCCTTGTGCGTCTGACGGGGGCCCAGCGGTATACCGCGGTATACCCGTCGGCCCTCCAGCTCGCCAATAACTGGCCCCCGCGATCCACCAGCTGACACCCACTCGGCATCAGCCTCGCCAGGGCGCTCGCCCCGCTCGGCTGCCCAGTACCCGACCAACCCGATGCAAATGTCCGTTTACTGATCTGGCATGCTGTCCCGGTCCGAGTACCGAGAATCTCTCGGGAAGCACACGGAAACGGAGCATCATGGCTTCCTCCATCCTCGTCGTATCCACCGACCCGCAAGGGTCAACCGTCTGGTGGGCCGACCGGATCGACAATCTCCCCTTCGACTTCGCGACGGCTCACGAGGACCCCGCCAGCCTCGCCGCGCTGAAGGACCTGGGCGCCCAGATCCACGTCATCGCGAACCAGAAGGGCGGGGTGGGCAAGACCACCACCACCGTCAACCTGGCGGCCGTAGCCCATGACGTCCTGGGCGACACCGAGCAGCGGATGCACGTCTTCATCGACACCCCGGGCAGCCTGGAGAACGAGCACATCCTGGCGGCGGCCCTGGACATCGCCGACGACGTCCTGGTCCCGCTTCCGCCCGAGCCGCTCGCCTTCGACCCGACGGCCCGCACCATCAGCAAGGTGATCGAGCCGCGCGGTCTGCCGTACAAGGTCGTCATCAACGCGTGGGATCCCCGCGACGGCAAGGCCGACCGGGACGACACCATCGGGTACATCGAGGCCAAGGGCTGGCCGCGCGCGAACACCGTGATCCGCCGCTACAAGATCCACACCCGAGCGGCTGCCGAAGGCAAGGTCGTCACGCAGTACGCCGACAACGGCACCACCCTGCGCGCCCGCGAGGACTACTTCCGCCTCGCCCTGGAGCTCGGATACGGGGGCCGTCGCTGATGGCCGGCCAGCGAGTCAGCCTCGCAGGACTGGCCACCGAGACCGTCGAATCCGTCCCCGGCCGCAGTCGGCCAACGCTGGTCCACCTCCCGCCGGACCAAGTCGTCGCCACTCCGCTCAATCCGCGCCAGGACTTCAGCGAGGAGAGCCTGCGCGAGCTCGGCGAGAGCATGCGCCAGGGCCAGCTCCAGCCCTGTGTCGGCGTCACCCGCGCTGCCTACGTGAAGCTGTTCCCCGAACATGCCGAGCAGCTTCCGCAGTGTCGCGTCGTCATGGCCGCCGGCGAACGCCGCTGGCGCGCGGCCCAGCAGGCAGGGCTGCCCACCCTCGACGTTCACCTCCGCGAGGACATCGCCGAATCTCGGGTCCGATTCCTCGCCGCGGTATTGGCGGAGAACGTCGAGCGCTCCAACTTCAACTACATCGAAGAAGCCGTCGGCCTTCAGCGCATGCTGGAGCTGACGTTCAACCAGCAAGTGGAAGCGGCTGCCGCGCTCGGCAAGTCCAAGCAGTGGTTCAACCAGCGCATCGGCCTGCTGCGCCTCACCGAGCCGATGAGGGAGCTCGTCACGTCGGGCAAGCTCACGGCGTTCCGCGACATGCGGCGCTACTCGGCCCTACCCGCTGACCAGCAGCTTGCAGCCTGGGAGGCCGACCAGCGCAAGAAGAACGAGCCGAAGTCGAACCCTGCAGTTGAGGTGTCGACGACTGAACAGCAGGGTCACGAGTCCGGGACAGCCGCCGGGGGAGCGGCCAACGGGTATACCGCGGTATACCCGCCTGCGATTCCGGAGCCCGCGTCTCCCGCAGCGCCTACGACGAGGAAGCAGGAACGCGGCTCTACCGAAGGAAAGCTGGAGGGCGCGCCAGGCGACGGCGGACCGACGGCCGTCGGGTATACCGCGGTATACCCGGAGCCAGTCGCCGTACGGCCGGGACCGGAAGGTTCCCCGGGTGTGCTACCTGAGCCTCGAGGCGAGGGTGAGACTTCCGGACCTGCCGCGCTGACGAAGAAGCCGCCGGTGAAGATGCCGTGGGCGGATCCGGTAGCGGTGGCCCAGATCGTCATCGCCAAGATGACCTCCGCCGACCGCAGTCGACTGTGCGAGCTGCTGGCCGCTCACGAAGAGCGGGAGCAGCAGGGGAACATGAAGCGCCCCACATCCTGAGGTGCTGCCCCAAGGCCCCGCCTTCCTGCCGCCACACTGGCGGCAGGAAGGCGGGGCCGCTGTCGTGTGTGCCTGCGACGCACGTGGACCATGCTCCGGGGCACGGCCCACGCGCGCCGCTCACTGCCTCCCTCGCGCGGCCCTCCCGCGAGCCGTCAGCAGCCCACATCCGAAGATTTCTCGGAAGACGGCAGAAAAGTGGCCTCCAGAATGGGGGCGTAGACCGTCGAACTCGATGACATCAGTGTGAGCGGACATTCGAGGGGTTGAGGCCGTCAGGGAGGCGTACAGCGCTTCAGGCTTAGCGGGATATGGCCTTCCGATCGCAAACGGGCAGGTGAGGGCATTTAACGGAGAGACGTATCAAGCCCCTGGACTGCTGACGCCACGGCAGGGCGGGGCCGAGCACCAAGGGGCCTCCCGGTCCCCGCCAATTGTGCAGCCCGGACGACCGCTGTGGTTCAGGTCACGCTTGAGGTTGACCTTGGGTCAGGGTGGAGGCTCATCGCATCGGCAGCACGCCGAGTGAGGCACCGCGATGAGAAGGAGCCACCATCATGTCCAGCGCATTGTCCAGCCAGGCGCAGAATCGTCCCCAGCTGCAGGAGCAAATCGAGGAGCTCCTCGCATCCGGCTTCCTCAGCGCCCAGCTCCGGGTGAACGACGAGCAGGGCGAGTGGGTCGGCAGCGCCGGTGTGCGCGAGCTGGGCCACAGTGCCCAACCGCTGACCAACGGACACTTCCGTATCGGCAGCACCACGAAGAACTTCGTCGCGACCTCCGCGCTCATGCTGGTGGCCGAGGGCAGGCTCCGCCTCGACGCGTCAGCCGACGACTACCTTCCAGGGTTCGGTCTGGACCGCCAGATCACGGTGCGCATGCTGCTCCAGCACACCAGCGGCATCTTCAACCACACTGGTGAGCTCTATGAGGACGGGACGATCGTGCGAGGGGTCCCCTGGCAAGGCAAGGAGTGGGTGGAGAACCGGTTCAAGACCTACCTGCCCGAAGAGCTGGTCCAGCTGTCGTTGTCCAGGCCCGTGCGGTTCGCACCGGGCAAGGGATGGAGCTACGCCAACACCAATTACGTGTTGGTCCGGATGATCATCGGGAAGGTGACCGGCCGGACGTTCGCCGAGGAGCTGCAGCGGCTGATCGTCGGGCCCCTGGGGCTGACCGGAACCGTGGCGCCGGGCCCTTCGCCTGAAATCCCCGAACCGCACCATCACGGCTATTACCGCTACGAAGATGCAAGGCAGGAGCGGACGATCGACATCACTCGGCAGAACCCGTCCTGGGTCGGAGCCGGCGGCGACATGATCTCGACCACCCAGGACCTGCACACGTACTTCTCCGCGCTGATGGGCGGCAAGCTCTTGCCCGCCGAGCTGCTGAAGGAGATGCGTACCCCGGAGGCGACGGTTGGCTACGGCCTGGGCGTGTTCGCGCAGGAAACGGACAACGGCACCGTCTTTCACCACAACGGCGCCACCATGGGCTCAGCGGCGCTGATGTACGGCACAGCCGACGGCACCCGGACCCTGACCGCGGGACTGACCTGGGTGGACGACGCCGACCTGTCGATCGCCTCCGCATTCCAGGCCGCCCAACAGCGCTTGGTCGACGCGGTGTTCTGCGGCAGGCTGACCTGATGGGGAACGGAGTCACGATCGGGCAGGCCGCGGCGTTCGTCGGCGTCACCGTGAAGACGGTGCGGCACTACCACAAGCTCGGCCTGGTCGTGGAGCCGGAACGCGACAGCTCCGGTTATCGGCGATACGGGTCGGACGAGCTGCTGCAACTGGTGCAGGTACGGACGCTGGCCGTGGCGGGCGTGCCGCTGTCCGAGATCGGCCCCATGCTCAACGCCGACGCCGCACAGTTCGGCGCCGCGCTGTCGGACGTCGAGCGGCAGCTCACCGAACGCATCGAGGAACTCGTCACCCGCCGCGACACGCTGCACCGGCTCGCCGACGGCGACCGGGCCCTGCTGCCCGACCGTGCCTGCGTGATCCTGCTCCGCATGACCCGACTCGGATTCAGCCCTGATCACGTGGCGGCGCAACGCGAGGCGCTGGTGCTGGCCCGAGCGCTCGTACCTCAGGGGTTCGACGGCTTCCTGGCCCAGCTTGAGCATGGTCTCGACGACCCGGAGTACGTGGAGCTGGCCAAGCGTGGCCGGGAGGCGGAGAGTTGGGAACTGGACGACCCGAGGATCGAAGAACTCGCGAGTGCCATGGCCGACCGCTACCTCGCCAACCCCGCCCTGCGCGGCGACGCCGCCAGCCTGCGGGCCTGGGCCCAGGCGTCAGCCCAGTACAAGTTGATCAACAACCATCGCGAGGACCAGGCCCCGGTAGCGGCCCGGCTGACCGCACTCACCGAGGCCAAGCTCCGTGCGGCGGGCGTCCCCATGCCGCAGCGGTGACGGCATCTGGTGCGGTGATCGAGCCGGGTACCGAGTACGGCGAGGAGCCCCAGCCGATGCCGGCTGGGGCTCGTCAATGCGCTGACCGCCGGGCAACAGGTCCAGATGGTGGTGCTGTTGACGGGATGCCTCCGAGCCAACGGGCCGCCCCGGCCACGGTTCTATCTCGTACACCACTCCCGTGGACGCAACCCAGGACATTCCATGCATGCAACCGAGGCCCGGACGACACTCATTGATTAATCTTCAACCATTTTCAGCCGCCATCCGCACGGCGATCCGGCACCAGCCACGCTCGCAGCGGAGCCGCAGGATCTAAGTAGGGCGGAGCCGCCATCACCCCAGGTTGAAGCCTCCACCCTCCACATCGCCCGATCGGGCCGCACGGAGGGCACTTTGGTGCCGCCGGACCCCGGGATGCCGCCTGGCCAGCCGCTACGGCAATCCCGCATCCGGATTGGCTGAGCGGAGGCTGGCGCTCCGGCGCGTGAACCATGGCTCATTTTGATTTAACATTCAACCTGTGTAGAGGGCATGCTGATTGGAACAACAGAGACCACCACCCCGGTCTCCGGTTCAACAACCCAGTCGAGCAACGGAGATGACCCCACATGAGCCAGGCCCTGCCGCTCCGCCTTCACCACCACGCATGGATCACCGACGACCAGGAGGCCAACCGGCACTTCTACGAGGACGTCATCGGCCTGCCCCTGGTGGCCACATGGACCGAACGCGAGGTGCTCTCCGGGGCCGAACGCGCCTACAGCCACGCCCTCTACGGAATGGCCGACGGCAGCGCGCTCGCCTTCTTCCAGTTCGCCGACCCCAAGGACCAGGAGGAGTTCAAGACGGACCTCAACACCACCCCCCTGCGCCACATCGCCTTCAAGGTCGAGGTGGAGACCCAGGAAGCCATACTCAAGCGCGTCAACGCGGCCGGGTACGCCGATGCGAACGCCCACGTACTAGACCACGGCTTCTGCGTCTCGCTGTACGTCACAGACCCCAACGGGCTCATCCTGGAATTCGCCGTCGACCACCCCGACGTGGAGAAGATCGACGCCGAGCGACGCGCCACGGCACACGCCGACCTCGCCCGCTGGCTCGCCGGCGACCACACCAGCAACAACCGCTGGCGCTGACCCCTCCCGCCGGACAGACCCACCCCGCCGCCGCCGAGGAAGGTTGCGGTCCCGGTCGCTCTACCTGAAGACGGTCTTCAGGAGGGCCGTCGGGCCCCACATCCGAGGAATTCCGACAAGGCGCCCAAAAATCGACCTCCAGAACGGGGGCGTGGAGCGCCTAGCGCGAGGTGCCCGGTGTGATCGGACCTTTGGGCGGGTGAGGGGCCGTCAGGGAGCCGTACAAGCCTTTCGACCTCACTGAAGGCGCCTTTTGACGGGATGCGGGGCCGGGATGCGGGGTCTCTCCGCGTCGCCGAGCGGAACAAGGCGGTGCTGACTCGGAGGGCGTCCAGCGGTAAACCAGCGCCGTAGACCTTTGGCTGCATGCCGGTGCGGCCCTACGCCGGTCGCGGTAGCCCTCGCCACCCTCTCGTTGGATGCGCTGGTCCGATCGATTCTCCTACCGTCATTGAGGTCAGCAGGCCAAGGCCGACAGGGCTCATGTGCGGCAGGGCGCGAGTGCGCTCGGCTGCCCCCAGGGGTCGGCCCAGCCTGGCCCACCCATGTACCAAGGGAGACAGCACATGCGTATGACCCAGAAGGTCGCAGCCATGGCAGGCGGAATCGCCCTGACCGGTGGGCTGTTGGCCGGAGGTGCGGGTGCCGCGAGTGCGGCACAGGCCGGTCCGCAGGCCGCGGCGGACTGCCCGGCGGGCTACTTCTGCGTCTGGGCGGGGGCGAACTACACCGGCCACCGACAGCAGGTCGCGGGGACCAACAATGACCTGACCCAGTACTCGGTCTTCCAGAACTTCAGGTCGTGGTACAACCACGGAAGCTCGTGTGACTTCGTCTGGTACTCGGAGAAGAACCACGGCGGCTCCAGCGGGATCATCCCGAGGGGCTGGAAGGTGGCATCCGACGGCGCGTCCCACTACATAAAGTCCAACGGATGGACCAACTGCAGCTGATTCAGGGCTGGTTGAGCGCATGAACCGTGTCCAGGGGAGGTCTGACCCTGGGCGCAACCGGTCAGTGGAAGGGGCGGAGTATGTCGATGGGGCCGACCCGGCTGAAGGTCGACCTCATCGACTCGTCCGCAGGGCATCGCCGTGAACTTGCGGGGAGTTGTCCGAGCCGCGGCGACTCGCCTGCGTCCTCCCCTTACCACCCCACAAGCACGAGCGCCGGGTGCAGGTACAGCGAGGAGCCCCAGCCGACATGCGGCTGGGGCTCGTCAATGCGGTGAGCGTGGGAAAAGGTTCAGTGCGCGGTGCCGTTGACGGGTTGTCTCCGAGCCCGACGGGCCGCCGCGACCTCGGTCACCCGGGAACTGGCGGGTCAGTGCTCAAGGGTGAGGACACCTGGGCGCCAGGGCAGGCGGTCGTAGGGTCCGCCGGCGGTGGGGGACTTGCCCTGGTAGAGGAACTGCAGGTTGCAGGGGTCGATGGTCATGGTCTGGTCGGGGTTGTTGCGGACCAGGTCGCCGTGGCTGATGTCGTTGGTCCAGGTGGCGCCGCTGTTGGCCTTGCCCGCGAAGGGGTTGTTCTCGCTGGCGGCTTGCGGGGTCCATGAGCCGCTGAGGCTGGTGGCCGTGAACGAGCGGAAGTAGCGCTGCTCGTTCGCGCCCCGAGCCTCGACGATCATGAGGTACTGGTTCTGGTCCTTGACCTTGTAGACCTGCGGCGCTTCGAACAGATTCTTCACCGAGTCGCTCATGACCGTCGCGTACGAGGAGCCGAAGCTGCCGGGGAAGTTCCCGATCGGCATGCTCGCCCGGTAGATGCTGCCGTTGTCACCGGCGAAGAACAGGTACATGTTCTGGCCGTCGGCGATCAGGGTCTGGTCGATGGGGGCGGCACCCGGGATGCTGCCGGTGAACAACGGATGCGGCGCGGACCAGCCGTTGGGGTTGGTGGGGTCGCTGGAGGTGCGGTAGACGAAGGGCCACGCACCCCACTGGTAGGCGAGCACCCAGATGTTCTTGGGCGCGAAATAGAACAGCGTGGGCGCGACCGCGGCCTGGTTCATGCCGGTCTGGCGGGCCGAGGCCATGTCCGACCAGTTGGTGAACGGACTGAACGCCATCGAGCCGTACGACGAACCGGACACGTCCGATGCGTAGACCAGGTGCTTGCCGTTGTACACCACGCTGGTGAAGTCCTTCACTGACGCCCAGCCGTTCGCCGGTTGTGCCAGCGCCCCCGTCGAGGACCACCGGTAGGTCGAGGGGAGGGCGCACGTGCTGGTGCCCGTCGGAGGCGGCGTCGGGGTGGACGATCCGGAGGCGGTGAGGTTCCAGTGCTGGTGGACCGCGCCCCAGGAGTCCCAGATCTGCACGGCGGTGCCGTTGGCTGTCTGGTTTCCGGGAGTCTCCAGGGCCCGACCGCTGGCGACGTTGGTGAGCGTGTAGGAGCCGTCGCTGTTCCGGGCCGCCTTCCAGCGCTGGTTGGCGCCGCCGTTGGAGTCCCAGACCTGCATTCTGGTGCCGTTGCCGGTCCGGCCGCCCGGCTCGTCCAGGACCCGGCCGCTGGCGATGTTGGTCAGGGTGTAGGAGCCGTCGCTGTTCTTGGTGGCCTGCCACTGCTGGTTGGTGGCACCGCTGGCGTCCCAGACCTGGAGCGGGGTGCCGTTGGCGTTCTGTCCGGCGGGCTCGTCGAGAGCGCGACCGGCGGCCGCGTCGGAGAGCGTGTAGACGGCGCCGGAAGTGAGGCCGCCGTCCGGCGTGCTGCCGCTGGTGCCGCCCAGGGTGGTGAGTACCGCGTTGTAGGCGGCCTTCTTGCTGCCGTTGCCGTCGAACAGCAGCGGGTTCTCCCCGGCGCGCCAGGAGTCGCTGTCGCGGATGCCCCACACCGTGATGCCGGTGCAGCGTGCCACGTTCAGGCACGCCCTGACGGTGTTCGCGTAGACCGTCGGTGAGGCCTGCGCGACGTCCAGCTCGGTGATCTGCACGTCGACGCCGAGCGCGGCGAAGTTCGACAACGTGGTCTGGAAGTTGACGGGCGGCCCCCCGGCGCCGAAGTGGGACTGGAGGCCGACGCAGTCGATGGGCACGCCGCGGGACTTGAAGTCGCGCACCATGGCGTAGACGCCCTGGGTCTTGGCGTCGGACCAGTTCTCGATGTTGTAGTCGTTGTAGCAGAGCTTGGCCGAGGGGTCGGCGTTGCGTGCCGTGCGGAAGGCCTCCTCAATGAAGCCGTTGCCCAGCACCTTCTGGAACACCGAGTCGCGGTGCCGGCCGCTGCCGCCGTCGGCGAACGCCTCGTTGACCACGTCCCAGGCATAGATCTTGCCCTTGTAGTGGGTCATCTCCTGCGTGATGTGGTTGTCCATCACGCCGCGCAGCGTGTTGGCGTCGGTGATGGAGGAGACCCAGGTGGGCAGTTGGGAGTGCCAGACCAGGGTGTGGCCGCGCATCTTCTGGTTGTGCGCGAGCGCGTGGGCGACGATCGAGTCGGCGGGACCGAAGCGGAACGACCCCCGGGAGGGTTCGACGGTGTCCCACTTCATCTCGTTCTCCGGGGTGATCACCTTGAATTCCCGGTCGAGAAGGGTGGAGTACGTGGAGTCCCCGAGCCTGCCCGAGGCCACGGCCGTGCCGAAGTAGCGGCCGCTGCCGGCCGCTGCGTCGCCGAGGTTGGTCGGCGTGCCGGCATGCGGAGTGAGCGCGGCCTGGGCGACCAGCGGTACGGCAGCACCCGAGGCGGCGAGCACCACGGCTGCGGCGATCAGGCGGCGGGTCGCCGGACGGCGGCGATGAGAGCGGTTGGGATCTGGCAACGGCATGCCTTTCTAGGTGCGGCGGGCCCCTGATCTCGGCCCCGGTCACCCGTCAGTTGCCGCCGCGCCCACGAGAGTTGCCGTGATCGGACAGGAGCTTTTTTGCCGTGAGGTGGTTGGCCCGCCGCGAAGGTGGCCCGAGAAAGTCGCCCGTGGACGGCAACCCTTTGCGCAGCCGGTGACCACAAGGAAGTAGATCCGGCCGGTTCCGGTATCCGGATCCGCCTTTCCCCAGGCACGGTTCGCAAGGAGAACGTCTACCCATGAGCAACTCCCCGATCGGCGGACGCCGCGGGCGTCACCGACGTCGCTTGAGCGCCACCGCCTTGCTGCTCGGTGTGCCCCTGGCCGGCGTGCCGTATCTCCTGTTCTCGCAGGAGGACTCCCAGGCCGCGACGGTCGACGACAGCGCCTACTACAGGCTGGTCTCCGTGCGCAGCGGCAAGGCGATGGACGTCAACGCCTTCTCCACCGCCGACGGCACCCGCATCCAGCAGTGGACCGATCAGAACACCGCAAACCAGCAGTGGAAGCTGAAGCCCACCGGGAACGGCTACTACGCGCTCGTGAACCGAAACAGCGGCAAGGTGCTGGGCATAACGGGCGGCTCGACCGCCCAGTCGGCCGCTGCCGAGCAGCAGACCGCCACCTCATCCCCCGCCCAGGAGTGGCGCATCAGCGAGGTGAGCGGTTCCGGCGCCGTCACCTTCACTTCCCGCAAAAGCGGCCAGGTCCTGGACGTCTCCGGAGGCTCCACGGCCCAGGGCGCGGCAGTCATCCAGTATCCCGACCGGGGCACCACCAACCAGCAGTGGAAGCTGGTGAAGACGGCCGAGACCCAGGCGTCCGGGACCGGTGGCGGGCAGGCGGCCGCCGGACCGTATGTGTGGCGCAACGCCCAGGTGGTGGGCGGTGGTTACGTCACCGGGCTGGTCTTCAACCAGCGGGAGAAGGGTCTGCTGTACGCGCGTACCGACATGGGCGGCGCCTACCGCTGGGACACCGGCGCCGAACAGTGGATCCCGCTGACCGACGGGTTGGGCGAGAAGGACTGGAACCTGCTGGGCATCGACTCGCTGGCCACCGATCCCGTCGACCCCGACCGGCTCTACCTCGCGGCGGGCACCTACACCAACGAGTGGGCCGGCAACGGCGCGATCCTGCGCTCCACCGACCGGGGGCGCACCTTCCAGCGCACCGAGCTGCCGTTCAAACTGGGCGGCAACGAGGACGGCCGCGGGGCGGGCGAGCGCCTGGTGATCGATCCGGCGAACCACGAGACCCTGCTCCTGGGCACCCGCAAGAACGGCCTGTGGCGCAGCACCGATCATGGCGTGACATGGCGACAGGTCTCCTCGTTCCCCGTCAAGGACGGAGCGAGCAGCGGCGCAGGCATCTCCTTCGTGACGTACGGCCCGGCCGGCAGCAAGACGGTCTACGTCGGCATCGCCGACAGGTCCACCTCCCTGTACCGCTCCACCGACGGCGGCAGCACCTGGCAGGCCGTCTCCCGTCAGCCCACCGGCCAGCTTCCGCAGCACGGTGTGGTCTCCGGCGACGGCTCGCTGTACCTGACGTACACCAACTCCCTCGGGCCCAACGGCGTGACCGCGGGTTCGGTGTGGAAGTACACGCCGACCGGCGGGGCGTGGAAGGACGTCTCCCCGTCCAAGGGCGGCTACGGGTTCTCCGGTCTGGCCGTCGACCCGCAGAAGCCGTCCACGGTGATGGTCACCACCCTTGACCGCTGGTGGCCCCAGGACGAGCTCTACCGCACCACCGACGGCGGTACGACGTGGAAGGCGCTGGCCGAGAAGTCGGTGCGGGACGCCTCCGCCGCTCCCTACGTCGGCACCGGCATCGGGCACTGGATGACCGCCCTTGCCATCGATCCCTTCGACTCCGGGCACGTGCTCTACGGCACCGGCAACGGAATCTGGAACAGCAAGGACGCCACCGCCGCCGACCGAGGTGGCATCAGCCACTGGGCGGTGGGGGCCAGGGGGCTGGAGGAGACCGCGCTGGCGGACGCGATCGCCCCGCCCGGCGGTGCCACCCTCCTCACGTCCATGGGCGACCAGGGCGGTTTCCGCTACGACTCCCTGACCACGGTGCCCGCAGGTCGCCTGACGAACCCGCTGATGAGCAGCAGCACCGACCTCGATTTCGCCCAGTCCAAGCCCTCGATGATGGTCCGGGTCGGCCGGGGCGGCGCGCAGGACGGCGCCTACTCCACCGACGGTGGCATCACCTGGAACGGCTTCAAGGCAGAGCCGGTGGGCAGCGCCGACGGCGGCCATGTCGCGCTCGCCGCCGACGGTTCCACCCTTGTCTGGACCGAGGCCGGGCAGGTCCCGTACCGCTCGACCGACCGGGGCGCGAGCTGGTCGAAGGTCAGCGGCCTGGGCACCGACGCCCAGGTTGTCGCCGACCGCTCCACACCCGGCACTTTCTACTCGCTGTCCGGCGGCACCCTCTACGCCAGCACCGACGGCGGAGCGACCTTCACCGCCCGCGCCACGAGCCTGCCCGCCGGCCGACTCACGGCCGTGCCCGGCATCGCCGGAGACCTGTGGATCGCGGGCGGTGCCAGGGGACTGCTGCACTCCACCGACGGCGGCCGCACCTTCAGCACGCTCACGGCGGTGCAGTCCGCCTCCGCCCTCGGCTTCGGGAAGGCCGCGCCCGGCGCCTCCTACCAGGCCCTCTACCTGATCGGCACCGTGCAGAACGTCACCGGAGTCTTCCGCTCCACCGACCGGGGCGCCACCTGGCTCCGCGTCAACGACGACGCCCACCAGTGGGGAGCCATCGGCAGCGTCGGCGTCATCACCGGTGACCCCGACACCTTCGGCCGCGTCTACGTCGGTACGAACGGGCGCGGCCTCCAGTACGGCGACCCGTCCTGATCCCTGATCCCGGAACCCCCGTGGGGCCGCAGGCGCACAACGGCCTGCGGCCCCACGGCAGTTGACGGGCCGCTCGTCCAGTTCCGGCCGGGCCGGCTCCTCTCACCGGTGGCCGCAACCGCTCCGGGTCACCCGTTGCGGGCACCAGGCGGCCCCGGGGGCGGCGCACAAGGCGCCCCGGCCGGGCCGTCAACGCGCGGCCCCGTACGACCCGTTCGGTGATCGCAGCGGTCGACCTCGTCGAGGCGTGCCGCGATCACTCGCGTATCGCCGACGCGACCGACGCGACCGACGCGCCCGGATCAGCCGGGTCGACCGGGGGCGACCCGCCGGGCCCGGCTCCACCTCTACCGGGCCGGGGCGAAGGTTCCCTTGAGGGCGAAGGCGCCGCCGGAGGCCTGCGCGTCGACGCGGTAGGTGTCGCCGGTCGTCACGCGTACGCCGGTGGCGTGGTTGTACTGGCTGGCGAACTCGTGCTGCCCCGGGGGCACCGTGCGCCCGGGCTTGAGGACCCAGCGGTAGACCAGGAAGCCTCCCGACTCCTGGACCGTGACGTCGAAGTCGTCGGCAGGCAGCGTCCGCCAGTTGCCGGTGTTGCGCACAGCGCCGGTCTGGGCCACGCGCATCTCCACGGTGAGGGAGGTGAGCGGTTGGGCGACCCCGAGAACGAGATTGCTCTGGGCCCAGTAGATGGAGCTGTGCCCGTCCAGCGCACCCTCGGACCACAGCGGGCCGTTGCGGACCCTGCCGCCGGCCTGCGGTGTCGGGCGGCTGCTGCTCGCGGAGGCGCTCGGCGCCGTGCTGGTGGCGCTGCTCCCGAGCGAGGGGGCCGGACTGGCGGTGCTCGGTGCCGTGCCGCTCGGGTGGCTTCCGGGCGAAGTGGTCGGGCTGGCGGCCGGCGGCGGGACGACCGGCGCGGTGGGGCGGGGCGGCGGTGCCGGGCCCGCGACGATGTTGGCGACGGCGAGGCCGCCGGTCGCCAGGATGCCCGCGGTGGCGAAAGCGGCGAGTGCGGCCCGGCGCCCGGGCAGGGCGATGAACGGCCTGCGGTGCCCGACGGCGGGAGCGACCGTCCGCTGCTCCAGCCGTGCCACGATCCTGGCGCGGTCGGGACGGTGGTCCTCGGCCGCCTCGCGCAGCTGTCGGCTGATCTCCTCGTTCACCGCATCCTCCTTTCCGTCTCGCCGATCGCCGGTACGCCGAGCAGCCGTGTCAGCTCCGCCATGGCCTTCGAGGTCTGGCTCTTCACCGTACCGACCGAAATGCCAAGGGCCAGAGCGGTGTCCTTCTCCGACAGGTCGAAGGCGTGGCGCAGCACGACGCACGCCCGCTTGCGGAAGGGCAGCCGGGCGAGCGCCGCGCGGATGTCCAGCATGCCCGCCACGTCCGGCGCGGCCACCACCTCGGGGGCACGGGACCAGAACAGTGCGATCCGGCGCCGCTCGCGCACCGTGCTGCGAATCCGTTCCCGAGCCAGGTTGGCGACCACACCGCGGGCGTACGCGAGCGGGTGGCGGGCCGCGCGGAAGCGGTCCCAGTTCTGCCACAGCGCCACCAAGGCGTCCGCGGCGAGGTCGTCGGCGGCGTCCGTTTCGCCGGTCAGGAGGTGGGCAAGGCGGGCCAGCTCGGCGTAGTGGCGTTCGAAGAAATCGTGGAACTCCACGGACGCGTCCTCGAGCAGCATCTCCCTCGGCCGCTCCCTTTCTGCTATGTGCACGTCAATGATCGGCCCGAGCGTAACAGCGCCCGTCGCGGCGCCCGGACGTTGGCCGCCGCCGGGAGCGCTGCCGTGACGGTGGACGGAATCCACGGTCAGTGCCTGGCGAACTGGACCCGGGTGGGCTGTATGACGTCCGGTTTCACGGCGATCCCGGCCACGGTGAGCCGTTCTCCGTAGATGTCGGTGATCCTGACGGTCTCGCCGCAGCCGTTGCCGTCGGCGGCGAGGAAGTAGTTGTAGTCGGTACGCGGCAGCTGCCGCCAGCCTCCATCGGTCCGTACCTCCAGGGCGGCGACCGGATTGCGGTGCCCGATGACCTGGAGGGCGCACCAGTAGCGGCTGGAGCCGGTCTTGTACCTGAGGGAGAGCGGATTGGGCGCGACGGGGCTCAGCAGCGTCCAAGTGATCGGGAGCCGGCCCACCCGCAGGTCGGCCAGCTTGGCGAACGCCTGCTGACTGAGGTCGAGTTGACCGGGCGCGCAGGGCAGCGGGCACTCGTTGACGATCCGCACGGTGATCGAGGCTCCGTTGGCCGCCCGCACCTGCACATGCGCACCGCACGCCCGGGACGATTCGTAGTCGGTGTGGTTCATCGCGGCGATCATCATGTCGGCGGACGGACCGTACAGGCAGGCGCCGTTGCCGTCACCCGCCTCGTAGGCGGTCGCCACCCCCTGGCGGCCGACGCCGGGTCGGATGCGTCCTGCCGCGGACGCCGCCAGGGGAGCTGCGGATGCTGAGCGCGGGCTGCCCGCCGCCGAGGGTGTCGCGGCGGCGGGGTGGGAGGGCGGCGGGCTGGTGACGGGTGACTGCGCCGCGGCGGTCGGAGCACCGATCTCGGGGTCCACGGAGCCGGAGCCCGTGGGGGCCGCCGCCACGGCCGCGCCGGTGACCCGGCCGGTGTCGGCACCGCCGCTGGGCAGCAGTGCGACGGCCAAGCAGGCCAGCACCCCCAGTGCGGTCAGCATCAGCGAAATGCGGACGGCCCGTCTGTGCCCCCGGCCGCGCCGCGGCCGCGAACCGCCGTGCTTCGTTGTGCTCATGCTTGTCCGTTCGATAGACCAAGTCGTCCTTGCACCACCCAGTTGCCGCCGACGCCGAAAAGGTTGCCGTCCTTCGGGAAGCTGATTTGGTCCGGTCCGGGCCCGAGAAATGCTGTTGTGTACGGGGCGGGGCGGGGGGGATCCACTCGGCGTGATCCGAGGGACGGCTGCCCTCCGCCGACCCTCCGCGCAGGTCAGTACTGGCTTCCGGGCCCCGAGTCTCCCCAACCGGACTCGCCTGGAGGACATCACGACCACGAAGGCGGTGGGTCCAGCAGGGTGCGCCCTGACCAGCATTCCGCCGAGGCGCCCGTGTGGCTTCCCGTCAGCTTCGTAGCGTGCCCGTCGCGCAGGACTCTCACCGACTTCGGCACCTTGACGCGGAAGCGCACGTCGCAGTTGGCAAGCCGCTCGCAACCCGCCTCCAGGTCCAGCGTGCCGTCCGTGAGCGTCCAACTGGAGTGCGGCTTCGCCCCGGCCCGCACATCGAACCACCGGGTGACTTCGACGTCCTCGCGGTCGCTCGGGACCAAGTCCGTGGGGACGCCGTGGGACCGCACATCGAGCGTCTTCCCGCCGAACGGGAAGGACTTCGTCTCGGGCGTCGCATCACCAGCGTCGGCGCACCCCGTGACCACCACCAACGAGATCAGCGCAACGGTGGCCAGGACGTTCCTTGACCCACTGCGAGAGAACACACGTACCTCCGGAGATTCAGTGAGTGGCTTCACCACCTGCGCGGGGCCCGCCTGCGGCCACCGCGCAGAGCGCCGACCGTCGGCGGCGGGAGCCTCACGAGGCGGGGGTGCGCAGGGACCGGTCCAGTAGGCACAGGACGGCGAGCGGGGCCATCGCCAGCGTCGGGAGCACCGTTGTGGCCAGGGCGCCCAGGCCCGCCCGGGGGCTGGCGAGCAGCTGGCCGACCAGCAGGGACAGCACCATGTTGTTGCCGCTGTGCGCCAGGCTCGCCACCCACACGCTTCCGCTGCGCCGGTAGAGCCACCACAGCAGGACCTCCTGGACCAGGAACGACACCGTCCACGCGGCGAGTCCGACGACCCGGTCACGGAACTCGATGTAGCCGATGAACGCCAGCGGGAAGTGCCAGAGCGCCCAGATCAGTCCGGTCGCCAGCACCGAAGGAACGGTCCGGCCCCCGAAGAGCCGGGGCCGCAGATAGCTGGTCCAGCCGAACTCCTCGCCGCAGTACAGCGGGGTGAGGACCGGCACGACCAGCATCAGCGCTGCTACTACTGCCCAGCCGGGCAGCCCCGACATCACCTCGCTGAGCGGCGCGAGGTCCGGCTCCCACAGGCCTAGCGCCGCCGCCAGGGCGACCGATGCGGCGGCGATGCCCAGCGGGCCGAGCCAGGCGATGATCCAGTACGGCCAGGCCTTTCGCAGTCGCAGCCTCAGCCCCGCGTCCGCGAACCCCTCCCGCGTGACCCAGCGGCGCACGACGACCGCCACGATCCCGGGGCCCAGGGCGTAGGGGAGTTGCAGCAGCGGATTCAGCGCCGTCAGCCCGAGCCCCTGCCGGGCGAACAGCAGCCACAGCCACGGCAGGCCGAAGGACAGGGCCAGGAACACGACAACTCCCTTGTTCCCCGCGAGCGTTGGCCCGGGCTCCTCCATGCCTCGTGCCCCGGACACCCCCACGCCCTGTGCCCCCCCTCCTCGATGGCGCGTGTGCCGGGCGCCCCCACGCTCGCTGCCCCGACCTCTTCGAGGTCCGCTTCCTGTGCCATGTGTGCTTTCTCCCTTTCTCCGGACAACGACACGGAGAAAGCTCCCACCCACGACCCCGCCTCCCCATCGCCTCCCGGAGCCAACTCCGGATCCCCCGGAAGAGGCCCCCACCTGGCTCTTTCGGGGGAAGTGGCGGGCGCTGTCCGGGCAGTACGGTCCAGTTATGCGCACCGTGTTGATCCGGAGCCCGCGGTCGTGGCTCCACGCCGCCGTCGGCGCCCTGCTGAGCCTTCCGCCCGCGCTGGCCGCCGTGTTGGCGGGCCCACCCGGTCGGCCGCTGCCGCTGCGGGTCGCCGCGAGCGCGGTGGCTCTGCTCGCCGTCCTCGCGGTCATGGGCTTCCCGCGCGCCGCCCGCACCGGCTGCGTACGCCTGGCGAACGCACTGCTCTGTACCGAACTGCCCGCGCCCGCCGCCGGGATGAGCCGCGAGCACCGGCTGCGGACAACGGCGTGGCTGGTGCCGCACATAGTCGTGGGCGTCGCGGTGACCACGGTGACCTTCCTCCTGCTGCTGCCCGCAGCGGTCTTCCCCGCGGTGTGGCTGACCGGCGGCGGCCATGTGTCGACGTTCGGCACGACCGTGCCGGTGGGGGCCGGATGGCGGGGCGCGTGGACCCCGCTGGTGTCCGTGGCGACCCTCACCGCCGCGGCGTACGTCGCTCTAAGCGGCGCCGCCGTGCTGCGCCCGCTCGCCGAGATCCTCCTCGACCACCGGCCCGCCGAACGGCTCGCCGCCGCCGAGGAGGAGCTGAACCGGCTCGCCGGACAGCAGCGCCTGGCACGCGAGTTGCACGACTCGATCGGACACACCCTGACCGCCTCCACCATCCAGGCCGCCGTCGCGAGCGAACTGCTGGACCGGGACCCGCAGGCGGCGCGACGCGCCCTCAGCAGCATCGAGGAGACCACGCGCACCGCGATGGACGACCTCGACCACGTCCTCGGCCTCCTGCGTGCCGGGGTCACCCCCACCGCGCCCCCGCGCACCCTCGCCGACCTCGGCCCGCTCACCGACGGGGTCCGGCAGGCCGGTGCCCAGCTGCGCGTCGAGACCCGCGGCGACCTCACCCGAGTCCCGGCCACTGTGTCCCGCGAGGCGTACCGGATCGTCCAGGAGGGGCTGACCAACGCGCTGCGCCACGGCGACCCGTCGTCGATCACCCTGCGGGTGACGGCGGGGGAGGACTGGCTGGACGTGGAACTGCTCAACCTGCCAGCAGGAGCACGCGCGTTGCGCCGCCGACCGTCCGGTCAGGGCCTCGACGGCATCCGCGAGCGCGTGCGCACCCTGCGCGGCGAGACCTCCGCGGGCCCGTCGTACGACGCCGAGGACGGCCGCGAACGCTGGCGGCTCACCGCCCGGCTCCCGCTACGCTCCCCGGCATGAGAGCCCCTGCCGAGCGACCCGTGACCGTACTCGTCGTCGACGACGAGGAGTTGACCCGGACCGGACTGCACACGCTGCTCGCCGCCCAGCCCGACATCCAGGTGGTGGGCGAGGCCGACGACGGCTCCCAGGTGCTGCCGCTCGTGAAGCGGTTGCGGCCGGACGTCGTGCTGATGGATGTCCGTATGCCCACGGTCGACGGCATCGAGGCGACGCGGCGGCTGAGGGCGGAACTGGCCGACCCGCCGAAGGTCCTGGTCCTCACCACATTCGAGAACGACGAGCACGTCTACGACGCGTTGCGCGCCGGCGCGGGCGGCTTCCTCCGCAAACGGGCTCCCGCCCGGCAGATCGCCCAAGCCGTCCGCCTGGTCGCGGAGGGCAACTCGATCCTCTTCCCCGATGCCGTACGCCGCCTGGCCACGGCCCGGCCCGTACGCCCGGAGGCCGCCGCACGCACCGCAGCCCTCACCCAGCGGGAGACCGAGATCCTCCGGCTGATGGCGCGCGGCCTGTCCAACCAGGCGATCTCGGCGGAACTCGTCGTCAGCCAGGAGACCGTGAAGACCCACGTCGGCAACATCCTCGCCAAACTCGGCGCGGACAACCGCACCCAGGCCGTCATCATTGCGTTCCAGGCGGGCGTCGCGGACCCGGAAGCGGCGTAGAGGAGGGGTGCGCGAGGTGGTGGACGAGGGGCGCATACCGCGACGCGCATCGCTTTGAGAAGGGCTCGCAGTTCACACGTACAACACCTCCGACCAGACCGCCCAACTCACGCGGCATTTCGCTCATCCAGTGATGGAGAAGAAGATCGTGTCCTGGGTGTACCAGTCGATGTCCTGGCTCTCCACCCAGTTCTCGTGCTCTTCCTCGAGCTTCTCGATGAGCTGCTTGACCTCGTCGGTGAAGTCCGTGTCGACGCGGTCCAGGACCGTCTGGTAGGCATCGGCGGCAGGCCGCGTCTTCTCCAGCGGCCAGAAACCGAAGTTCTCCATGGCGTGCTCGGGCAGCGGCAGGTGGAAAGGGAACTCGGCGGGCAGCCCGCCCATGATGAAGGATCCGGGCAGCAGGTCGGCACTGACTCCCACGCGGAGCAGTTCGCTGTCCAGCGCACTGAAGAAGGTGGCCGGCCTGGAGTACACGGCCCAGTCCATGACGTCGCTCGCGTTGCAGTCGATGATGATCTGCATCGCGGCCGCGTAGGCGTTGCCGGCGGCAGGCGCGGAGGAGGAGGCATGGCCTGCCAGGAGGTGCTCCAGTGCCTCGGGCACCGTCAGGCCCCAGCCCAGGTCCTGGCGGTCCACCTCAGCCTGGGCGGTCTGCGCGCTCTTGCGCATGATGCCCGCAAGACGCTGCTGCTCTTGCGTGAAGCGCTCCGCCGCTCCCAGGAACCCGATGATGTGAGACTTGTCTGCTGTGTTGTACGAGATGATCCGACTCATGCCACGACGCTATCCCGACCCACTGACAGCGGTGACCGGGCCGTGCAGCCGGTCGTGGGCAACGGGTCGCTCGGACTCAAGCGGTCAGGCACGGCCCAGCAGGGTGAGGCCGTAGGCAACGCGGTCGTATCGCGTCGAGGTGCTCGGGGCAGCACAAACCGAGCAAGTACGTCGTGCCCACGTCCCAACGACCGCCGTTCGCCTCCTCAGAACCGCGAAAGTGAGTGAGCACGTGCGGCCGACGCGATGAACCGTGCCTCTCAGCGAAGCTGTTACGCACAAGGGACAGCTCACCGTGCCGAAACCGGGTGAGGAATTCCCGCGACCGGATGGACGGCTCCCGTCTCACGCGGTGGGTCGGGTCAGCCGTGCGAGCAGGTGGCGCCGTTGCCGTCGTTGGAGTTCCCGCCGTCGGAGAACTGGTGCCGCCCGGAGGTGACGGTGGCGGAGCAGCCCAGACGCTCGTGGTAGTTCAGCGCGGCCCTGAACCACTTCGGTGCGGCGTACACGGAGCCCGCGTCGTACTCGGGCACGTCGATCGACACGAACCCGGACGTGAGGAAGCCGTTGCCCATGTTGGTGAACGTGACATGGCCCTCGGAGTTGTTGCGCTCGTCCGCGACATACACGTCGGCCCGGTCGATGATGGCCGAGCCCGTCGCGTTCAGGTGCGCTTCCGCGTACACCTGGCGGCACTTGGGGATGTAGGCCACGTACAGGACGCCGATCGACGTGTCGGTGTTGTTCCAGGGGGCTCCGTTCACCTGCCTGTCCCAGATGTTGACGGGGGTGCCGAGGACCATGCGCTGACCGTCGTCCTGCGGGCAGGGACGCGCCTGGGCGCTCGCACTGCCGGCCGGGCCAACGGTGACGAAAGCCAGGGACGAAACGAGAACCGCGGCCGCGGCCAGGAACGTGCGGGTACGGGCGTGGCGAACCTTCAAGGGAGCCCCCCAAGAGCCATCGGGTGATCAGTCCCCGGCAGAGTTCCAGCCCCAGGTCGGCCACACAAGATCGCTTTAGCCGATGCTTATCCTTCCGCTGCGGTTCCTTGACCCCGATGGGCACGGGCTCCTGGCCGAGCAGAGCCGGCGTCACGTTCGCGAGACGCCCGGCGAGGCCGTAGGACCCCGCTCGCCGACCCCTGGGTCACTGCCTGAGCTGAGGCAAGCGCCGGGGCCCGGCGACGCTCGCGGACTTCCGCGATGGAAACCGGGTGGAGGCGCGGGCGCGAAGTCGCCTCGCATCGTGTCCGTCCCGTCCCGTTCCTGTGGTCTGCGCCCAGACGAGTCCGGCCTTCCGGGAGAGCGTCCGTGCCCCGCCCTCTCCCGAAGGCCCGCGCCGCGTGGGCCCGAGTCTCTGCCCGAAGGTGATTATCACGCGGTCACGCGCAGGGAAATCTATCTTTGTCAGAGTAGACATCCGGGTGGTGATCTGGTTATGGTTTCTCTCGTAGCTCAGAGAGGTCGAAAGGCCCGGCAGAGACGAACTGCCGGGCAGCAGTACCCGCAAGTGCAGTTGCAGGACGGTCCGGTGGTGGAGTTCCGAAGCCAAGGCGGTTGCAGGACGGTGACGGGACTGACGACCGGGCCGGGCGGCCCGCAGTGATCAGGGGCTGCCATGAGCAGTACGCAGTGGCAGTACACGCAAGTGCAGTACCCGTAGTGAATGCAGTTCGCAGTACCCAGCAGTGAAGCGGAGTAGTACCTCGGTGAAGGCGTCGGCTGCGGGCGCGCGCACCGGGAGGTTCGGCAGCGGGGTTCCAAGCCAGAGCAGACGTAGGACGGCGACGGGGCAGCTGTCGGCGGTGGCGCTGGAAGAGGCCACCAGCAGTACGCAACACCAGCAGTACACGCAGTTCGCAGTATCAGCAGTACGCAGTTCAGTTCTCAGGTAAGTAATCCCAGAGGGAAAGAACGGAGGAGCCGACGCCATCAGGATCGCCCGGACGCCACGCGAGTCCGGGTACCGCAGGACATCGATAGTGAGGTGGTCTCCGGTCACGCATCCGCGATCCACGCGCCCCCGACGCGGTTCAGGTCGGGCGGGCGGAAACAGAAGGTCGGCGCAGGACAAGGGCCGACAGATGGTGTAGCAGTTCCTTCGGGGCCCGGGTGCCAGTAGTACGGCACCCGGGCCCCTCAACGCGTTCCACAGAGAGGTGCAATGACAGCAGACGATTCCTTCAGCCGTCTCGACGACGACGACTACCCCGCCTACACCATGGGCCGCGCCGCCGACATACTCGGCGCCACCCCCGGCTTCCTGCGCGCCCTCGGCGAACACCGCCTCATCACACCGCTGCGTTCTGCGGGCGGCCACCGCCGCTACTCCCGCTACCAGCTGCGGATCGCCGCGCGCGCCCGCGAACTCGTCGACCAGGGCACCCCCATAGAGGCCGCCTGCCGCATCATCATCCTTGAGGACCAGCTCGAGGAAGCCCAGCGCATGAACGCCGAATACCGGAGCAGGGCCGGGGCTGGATCATCGCTCGACGCGCTCTCCTGATCGCGCAGAAGAACGCTGAAGTCCCGCGGCGGTGCCGACGCGTACGGTCAGCAGGACTGGCAGGACAGTGGAGCCCATCCCCCCGGTTGGGAACGATGCGCGAGGTCCCCGGCGGGATGGGGGAACGGCGGGCTGAGGAGCGCACCAAAGCGCACCAGGAACCGTGCACCGGGGGGTTCGGGAACGCGTCAGGCCTTCGCAGGATGGGCGTCCGGAGTCGGGCCAGCCAGGTTTGGGCACCCGGACCGACTGGTCGAGGTGCGGGCGATGGACGGCATTGGCTGCCCACTCCTGAGGCGCCATCAACCGTCACTGCAACGGGCAGGACGCGGTGTCGGAGACCGCGTGGATGCTCACCGCGACCTGGCAGTTGGCCTGCTTGCCCAAAGCCCCGCAGTGCTGGGGCGCGACTTCCATCGACATCCGGCCGTCCTTGGGGAACGAGACGTCGTCGACTGCAGGCATCCGGGGGCGACCTGCGACATCACCCGCTCAGCAATGCGCCGCCGCACCGGCACCGGAACCGAGGTCGACCGGTTCACGAACTGCTGCAGGTTCTGCTCATCGCCGTCCGGCAGCCGCTCCGCCATCGGCTGGATCGACTTTCGCCGCCCGTACAGCGTCAGCCCCCGCAGATAACAGTCACCCTTGGCCCGCTGATCCTTGCGCGGCACCGACGCGAACACGTCAGCCACCAACAACACCAACTTCGCCCGAGCCGGGTTCACTTCCTATGCGTCCACACCTCCGACAGGCTCCCGAACAGGACCGGGAGAAAGGCCTGACGGAGCACTGCTAGCCAGGTCCCGCTCTCGTCGAACTAGTATGAGAGGGAAACTAGTATCGATTTACACCTATCTCGGGGAGCGTCGTGACCGGCACCGGCGGCGAGAAGCACGTGACCTTCGATGGCGGGCAGGAGTTCATGGCCGCCATCGCGGAGCGCTGGAACTACCAGATCCTGCGCGAAGTCTTCTTCGGTGTCGGTCGATTCGGTGAGCTCAAGCGGGCGCTGGGCATCTCCGCGAACATCCTGACGGCCCGGCTCAACGGCCTGGTCGACCTGGGGCTGCTCACCAAGCACGCGTACCGCCAGGACAAGCCGTGGTACGAGTACCGGCTCACGCACAGTGCCCAGGAACTCGTCGTCCCTGCCATCGCGGCCATCACCCGCTGGGCCGAGGAGCATGCGAGCGACGGTGCGCGCCACCGGTTCCTGCACACGGAGTGCGACAGCCCGACCGTCCCCTACCTCGCGTGCAGCAACTGCCACCAGCCGGTCGAGGCATCGACCCTGCGCCCCCTGCCCGCCGAGCAGGACGGCACCGGCACGGAGGCCGCCGGCTGACTGGAACGGAACAAGGGTGATCCGAGCCACGGGAGCACTAGTAGCAAACAGGAACTAGTACGAGTACGCTACTGGTGAGCAGTGGGATTCCACCGCGCTCCGACTCCCGGGAGGACGATCATGTCGACCACCACGAACGGGCTCGAAGACACCACCGAAAAACTGATTCCCACATCGTTGGGCCTGATCAACGTGCACATCGGTGGCCGCCACGACGGCCGGCCCATGGTGTTCTGGCCGAGCTTGATGATGGACGGCACCATGTGGGCATTCCAGTACGAGCACTTCGCACCCACGCACCGCGTCGTACTCATCGACAGCCCCGGACACGGCAGGTCCGACGCCCTGCGCAAGACCATCGACCTGGAGGACTGCTCCACCGCCCTCGTCGAGATCCTCGACGCCCTCGACATCGACAAGTGCGTACTGGTCGGGAACAGTTGGGGCGGAATGCTCGCCGGCGTCTTTCCGGCCTACCATCCGGATCGGACCGCGGCCGCGATCGGCATCAACTGCACCGCCTCACTGCCCACGACGTTCGAGAGTATCTGGGCCACGGCGCTGGCCACGTACCTGTCACTGAACTCGACGATGCCCGCGCTGGCCGCCAAGGCCGCGCGCCGCGCCTTCGCCGGACCGAGCGCGGAAGCCTCGAACCCCGAGTTCGTCGAGTACACGAAGACCGTACTTTGTAACGACCCGAAATCCGTGGCATGGGCACTGCGCAGCATCCTGATCGGCCGCAAGGACGAGCATCGTCGTCTGAACACCATCAGGGACGTACCCGTCCTCGTCATCGCCGGCGAAGAGGACAGCCAGTTCCCGGTGCACGTGGTGCGAAAGATGGCCGACGCCATCCCCGGCAGCACGTTTCGCATCCTCCAACACACCGCCCATCTGGCAGCACGCGAGAACCCCGCCGAGGTCAACGCGGAGATCGACGCCTTCCTCAAGGCCCTACCCATCGCCGGCTGACCACGACCAAGGGGGCTCTCCCATGACGACGAACACGGCGCATCCGGCGAACATCCCGCCATGGATCCTGAAGTTCATGGACGCCATCGACACCCTGTCGTTCGACGAGGGGTTCGCGCCCCTCACCGACGATACTGAGATGTACTTCGGCACTACACACCTCCACGGCGTCGAGGCCATCAAAGCGTTCTTCGTCAAGATCGACGAACCGCTGCACATCACCCACGAGGTACTGGAGTTCTGGACCGCACCCAACGGCGTCCGACTCCTACGCGGCGAGGCCACCATGTCCAAGAAGAGCGAACCCGGACGCGTCGTCCACGCCCCGTTCACCCATATCTTTTACCTGGCCGACGAAAACCCGCCCCGCATCCGCGAACTGCGCATCACTGCAGGCCCGTTGGAAACCCACGCTGTCATGTGACCCGGGACAAACGGTCTCCCGTACGTCGCGCTGGAGTCGCACGGCCCAGGGTGGTGAGCCCCGGTGTCCCCGCGTCCAACTCACCGGCCAGGACGTGCCCCAGATCACATGCGTCACTCCCGCATACCTGGGCAGCAGGCCAACACCCCCTTCCGGGTCGGCCTCCCCCCGCCCGGGACACCTCGGCCCCGTAAGCCCATCCCCCCGGCTGACGGGGCCCGAGGCGCGCCGCTCGGGTTTGCACGGCCACCCGGGACATACGGCCCTATCAGTGGCCAGTCGATCCGCAGGACGACGTGAACCTCCGATCGCAGGAACGTCGAAAGGGATGCCGCTGGGAAGCCTCGCGATAGAGGCATCACCGCGTTCTCCCACGCTCGCTCGTCGGCGTACTGGCTCATCTGGCCCTGACACGAGTACTACCGGTCTGAGTCCGCATCAGCGGGACCTGCTCATCGGGCGAGTGGAGCGCCAGCCCCCAGACTGGGACTCGTATCTGGGACGGCCAGGGGCGCTGCCCGTGTGGAGATCGGTCATCCTGCTGTGTCTCCTCCGCGGCATGACGTGGTGCAGGAGATGGCTGGTGAGCTGTTCGGTGCATCGCAGTCGACGGTCTCCCGGTACGCGGCCGTGCTGCGTGCGGTGGCGCGAGACAGGGCGGGTTCCTCGTTTTGTGCTGGGACTGGAAAGCTGCTGAGCAGTTGTTCTCCGCCAAGCATCACCGCACCTGGCAACACGGTTCAGGTGATCTCCGACCTGCGCGGTCGGCTCCGGGCGGCGGGACGGCCGCTGCCCGCAGGCCGATTCCGCAGATGGTCACGATCGATACGGGCCTTTAGGCGTCGGCCACGGCGCGCAGCGGGCTGAGGGCGGCGGCACGGCGGGCGGGCAGCGCAGCCGCGGCCGTGCCGACGGCGAGGGAGAGGGCGACGACAAGAGCGAGGGTGCTCCAGGGGAGGGTGAAGGAGTACTGGGGGATGGCTCCGTTGGCGAGTCCGCTGACTTTCCACGCGCCGAAGAGCCCGCAGGCGAGGCCGAGCAGGGTGCCGAAGGCAGCGATGCAGACGGCCTCCAGGCGGATCATGGCGCGGATGCCGGTGCGGTCCATGCCGATGGCGCGCAGGACACCGATCTCGCGGGTGCGCTCGGAGACCGACATCGCGAGAGTGTTGACCATGCCGACCGCGGAGATGAGCACGCCGATCGCGAGCAGCTCGAAGATCATGGTCATCATCTCGCCGGCCGTGCCGGCCCCCGCTCGGACGAGCTGGGTGCGGCTTTGGACCTTGAGCAGGGGGCTGTCGCTCAGGGCGGCGCGCAGGTGCTTGTCCAGGTCCTGGGAGACCGCATGGTTGTCGGTGCGGACGAGGATGCGCTGGATGGAGTCGCGCAGGTAGCTGTGCTTTTGGACGTCGGCGCGATAGGCGAGGACGTCCCTTGCGGTGGGGTTGTCCTGGTAGATGCCGACGACGGTGTAGGGCTCGTCGCGGTCGCCGGTCCCGGGTCCGATGCTCGCCTTGATCTGTTCGCCGGTGCGGACGTGGTGGTCGCGGGCGAAGCTGCTGGAGACGGCGATCTTTCCGGGGCCGATGTCGGTGGCGGAGCCGCTGAGGAAGCGGAGCTTCATCACGTCGTTCACGCTCTTCGGGTCGACGCCGGAGACGTCCTTGGCGAGGCGGCCGGCGGAGATGGTGGAGTCCGCCACGGCGGAGGCCATTCGTACACCGGGGACGTCGGCGAGTCGGGGGATGGCGGTCGCGTCGACGGCGGTCATGGTGTCGTGGGTGCTGATGACGTAGTCGGCGCTCAGCCCGGCGGCGAACTGGGCATCCAGTGCTTTGCTGGAGGAGTGGTCGAAGGCGGCGAGCCCGGAGACCAGCATGGTGCTGATCATCAGGGCGACGGCGGTGGCGGCGGTACGGCGCGGGTCGCGCAGGGTGTTCTCGCGGGCGAGGTCACCGGTGACGCCGAAGTGGGTGGTGAGCCGGCCGAAGAGCCGGATCACGGGTCCTGCGAGCAGCGGGGCCAGCACGATCAGACCGATCACCAGGATGCCGTAGCCGTACATCGCGGTGTTGAGGTTCTCGTCGGTGGCGCTCGTTGCGCCGCTCAGCGAGAACAGCAGGCCCGCGCCCAGGGCGGCCAGGATCAGGCCGACCGCACCGCGGACTCGGGACACCACGGCAGACGGCGGCAGCTCGGCTGTGCGCAGGGCTTCGACGGGAGCGATCCGCGCGGCGCGGCGCGAGGGAATCCACGCGGCGAGCATGGTGACGCCGACGCCCACCGCGAGTGATGCGATGACCGCGGTGGGGCCGATCACCAGTGGTCCGCTTGGCATCAGGTCGCCGGAGGTGTCCAGGACGTTTGGCAGCACGGTGGCCACGCCCAGACCCAGTACGAAGCCGAGGACGGATGCGGCCAGGCCGATCACGGCCGCCTCTGCGAGGACCGACCGGACGACCTGGTGACGGGTGGCACCGATTGCGCGCAGCAGGGCGATCTCGCGGCTGCGGCGGGAGATGAGCATGGTGAAGGTGTTGATGATGAGGAACGTGCCGATGAACAGCGACACCACGGCGAAGAGCAGGGGCATCCGCTCGTAGCTGTGGACGCGGGCACTGATGTACACCGACTGCTGTTGTGCGCGGGCGGCCGCAGTGGTGGTCTTGGTGCGATCGGCCGGCAGCACGGCGGTGACCCGTTGGGCGAGTTCGGACTGGCTGGTGCCCGGGGCTGCGGTCAGGTCGATGCCTCCGTAGTGCCCCGGAGTGGCGAAGAGCTTCTGGGCGGTGGCCTTGTCGAACACGGCGAGCGTGCCGCCCGCGTTCACCCGGCTGTCGGTGGTGGACACAAGGCCCACCAGGCGCATTTTGAGGACGGGGCCGGCCTGGGCGAGGGTGACGGTGTCGCCGAGGCTGTAGCCGCCGGCCGCCGCGGTTCGGTGGTCCAGGGCGACCTCACCGCTGTCGCGAGGGGCGCGGCCCGCCGTGAGCGGGTAGCGGTTGTCCTTGCCGTCGGGGCCCGGAAGGTAGGCAGCACCGAGCTTGCCTCCCATGCTGCCAGCTCGCATCGGCGTGCCGTCCTTGGCGGCTAGGGTGACCGAACCGTTTGCCGTCGGGCGGACGGAGGCGACTCCGGGGATGCCGGACAGCTTGCGCACCAGGGCGTCGTCCAGGGCGCCGTACTGCTCCTTGGCGGTGGAGCCGGGAGGGGACTTCGCGCTGATCGAGACGTCGGCGTAGCGCTCGGACAGTGAGGCGCGGTGGGCGGCCGTGGTGGTGTCGGCGAAGATCAGGGAGCCGGAGACGAAGGCGACACCGAGACAGACCGCGAGCATGGTCATGCTCAGACGGGCCTTGTGCGCAAGGACGTTGCGCAGGGTGGTTCGCAGCATGGTGAACTTTCGGAAGAGTCAGGGGGCGGCGGGTCAGCGGGGCTGGCGGCCCTGGGCCTCGAACGCAAGCATCCGCTCCAGCACGGCGTCGGCGGTCGGGTCGTGCAGTTCGTCCACGAGGCGGCCGTCGGCGAGGAACACCACGCGATCGGCATGGGCGGCCGCCACGGGGTCGTGCGTCACCATCACCACGGTCTGCCCCAACTCCCGTACGGAGTTGCGCAGGAAGCCCAGGAGCTCCGCGCCGGAGCGGGAGTCGAGGTTGCCGGTGGGCTCGTCGGCGAAGACGATCTCCGGCCGGGATGCCAGGGCGCGGGCCACGGCGACGCGCTGCTGCTGGCCGCCGGAGAGCTGGGCAGGACGGTGAGCGAGGCGCCCGGCGAGCCCCATGGTGTCGACGACGGTGTCCAGCCACCCGGTCCCGGGCTGCCGGCCGGCGAGCCGCAGCGGCAGTGTGATGTTCTCCAGCGCGGTCAAGGTGGGCAGCAAGTTGAAGCCCTGGAAGATGAAGCCGATCTTTTCCCGGCGCAGCTGGGTGAGTTGACGGTCCTTCAGACGGGCCAGCTCAACATCGCCGATCCGGGCCGAACCCGAGGTCACCGGGTCAAGTCCCGCCATGCAGTGCATCAGCGTCGACTTGCCGGAGCCGGAAGGGCCCATGACTGCGGTGAACCGGCCCCGCGCGAACTCCACGGACACAGAGTCCAGCGCCGTGACCCGCGTCTCGCCCCTCCCGTACACCTTGGTCAGGTCCGTGGCACGGGCGGCAGGCCCGGTGAGGGATGCACTGAAGGAAGGGGGCGTGGACAGGGGCGTCTGGGGCATGGGAACTCCGCCTGGGGGACGACGGCCCGCGGTGGTGCGCGGGCTGGGGGGACGTTCCCATCCTCGGGGCGCTCAGCTGCGTATACATCGCCCTGGAGGGCGGAGGTGAGGTGTGCCGAAAGGTAGAGACGGGCGGTTGGTCTCCGTCTTTCGACAGAGCCTCGCGGACTCCCTGCGGAGCCCAGGGGTACCCGATGGCCAGGGATGAGAGCGTCAGGGACACAGGCCGGCGCGGTGTGCCAGGAGGGCCGCCTGCACTCGGCTCGTCGAGCCGGTCTTCTCCAGGATCGCACCCACATGTGTCTTCACCGTCCCGATGCCGATACCCAGGCGCTCCGCGACGTCATGGTTCGACAGGCCCTCCCCCAGCATCGCCAAGACCTCGCGCTCGCGCCCGGTGAGCCGGGCGATCCGCTCGTCCCGTGAGGCCAAGCCGCCGCAGTCCGACGGGGTATGACGCAACATGCCGGCGATCACGGTGCTGGTGACGCCGGGAGAGAGCACAGCGTCACCTGCCGCTGCCGCCCGCACGGCGTGAATGAGTTCCTGCGGGCCGTCGTCCTTCAGCAGAAATCCGGCGGCGCCCTGCCGCAACGCCCGGAAGACGTTGTCGTCGTCGCCGAACGTCGTCAGCATCACCACGCGTGGCGCGGGGTCCAGGGCGAGCAGCGGGGCGATCGCGGCCAGCCCGTCACACACCGGCATCCGGATATCCACCAGCGCCACGTCAGGGTGGTGCGCGGCGGCCTCCTCGACTGCTCGGCGCCCGTCGGCGGCCTCAGCCACCACGTCGATGCCGTCGGCGTACCGAAGGATCAGCCGCACCCCGTGCCGGATCATCTCCTCGTCGTCGGCGAGCAGGACACGGATCGGGCGGGTGGGCTCGGTCATTGGTGCTCCCAGGGCGCGGTGTCCCGTACCGACGGGACGGTGAATCGGTCGATGGAGATGAGGCGTTCTGAAGCGTCGAAGCAGTAGCGGGTGAGAGCGAGAGCGCCGGCGCCCGGGCGGGGCTCGATGCCGGCCGACGGGTAGACACAGCCGGCCGTGCCCAAGGGCCGCGGCGGGTCGTGGCCGGTGGCCGCGGCGCGCGCGGCAGGGCTGTCGAAGACTCCCCCCAACTCCTGGTAGCTCATGCCGATCCGGGGTTCCGAGAGACGAAGGCCGCGCTCGTGGTGCGGCTGGCTGCCGTACACCAGGCCGATCGCGAGTGCCATCAGCATCCACAGTGCCGCGACGCCCAGCACGGCCGTCAGTGCACCAGCGGCGCGGTGGGCACGCGATGGGGTCGCCGGGACGGTGGCCTGAGGCCCGTCCGGGGATGATGTTGAGCCGTTGCTCACGAGTGCTTCGGACAGGTTCTTCGAGGGTTTCCGCCTGACGGTGTCGTCCGGCTCGGCCGGTACGGTCGCACTGACCAGGAAACCACCGTGCGGCAGCGGGCCCGCTTCGAAGGTGCCGCCGAGCAACTCGACCCGCTCGCGCAGGCTTGGCAGGCCGGTCCCGGTCCCGGTCCCGGACTCGACCGGACTGGCGGCCGGAGCCGGTGGCGGGCTGTTGCGCACCGCGACCCGGACGCTGCGGTCGTCGTGCTCGACCCGTACGGTGACATGGGCAGCCGTCGCGTATCGGTGGACGTTCGTCAGGGCCTCGCGCACCACCCGGTGCACCGCACGCCGTACCCGTGCCGGGCGGGCGTCGAGGTCCGAGCCGCTCCACTCCAGCCGTACGCTGATTCCGCCGTCGCGGGACTCCGCAACCAGCCCCTCCACGTCACTGCGGGTACCAGTGGCGTCGGTGAGCGCGTCCGGGCCGGTGTCCCGGCCGAGGGGGCCAAGGACCCCGAGCGCCCGGCGCAGTTCGCGCATCGCGTCCCGCGTCGTGCGCCGGACGAGAGCGGCCTCCTCGCGCAGCTCCGGCGCGGACCGGCCGAGGGCCAGTTCAAGGCCGCCGGCGTGCAGCGAGATGAGACTGAGCCGGTGACCCACCAGATCGTGCATCTCGGCGGCGATCCGGGCCCGCTCCTGGGCACGGGACTCACTGTCAGCGGCCCGGCGGGCCCGCTCCGCCGCGTCACCCCGCTCCCGCAACGCCCGCACCAGGCGCAGCTGCTGCCCGTACACCGTCCCGACCAGCCCGGGAATGGCCACCGCAGTCGCCCCCAGAACCACACCGAGCGCCAGGCCGTAGGCAGTCGATCCGGTGCCGAGCCATGGACCGCCCGCAGCCGCAGAGACCATGATCAGCAGGCTCGCGCCGCCGAGAAGCCGGACGCGGTGGCGAGGCCGAGCGGTGTGGAGCGCCACCGTATACGTGGCAGCCGCCAGCACCGGTCCAACGATCGGCGCGGCCCCGGCGAGGACGGCAAGGACGAAGAGTGTGGCCGCGGGCCAGCGCCGCCTCAGTGCGAACAACGCGAGGGCGACCGGGAGCACGCACAGCTGGAAACCGGCATGCGGCAAGTAGTGCCACAGCCCCTGGGCGACCCCGGCCAGACACAGGGCGGCGACCGCCACCCCGGCCGTCTCCGCGAGACCCCGCCCGACCCACCTCCGACGCGCCGAAGCGTCCGCCACGAGGCGGACGAAAAAACGAAAGCGGCTGATGAGGGGCACGCCCTTCAGTATCGGCCCCGGCGGGCTGCGAGGCGTGGACCTGATGGGCGAGATGAGGCTCTGCCTTTTGGGAGAGGCACGGAAACCGCCGGGAGAGCCCGGCACCACCCACGGTCACCAGGTCCAGGTACCGGCGTGGATATCGGCCTCCCCAGGGCCCATACCTCGACGGGCCAGGTCGGCGAATGCGAGGCGGAGCCTTCCGGCCATCCCATCCCGTCCTGCGGCGCTAACGGACCGATCTGCCCGCACGGGCTCCAGCGATGCGGGAAGAGTCAACCCTCACGGCCGGGCACGCCCCCCAGGCCCGACACCGTTCCGCGCCCCGCACGCCGACCCACCGGGCCGCTTCCCAGCAGCCCGCACGCGGACATTGCGTGAGCGCATGCCACTGAACAGGCGCCATCCCCGTCAACCGGGGCGGTGCCACCTCGATCGCTGACCCTGCGGAACTCCGAGCCGCACATCCCACTTGAAGGTCGTTCGTGCGCATTACCACCCTCCTTCGGCCACCCGGCACCGCTGTGCCTCCGCTACCGCACGCAGCGCCTCCGGACAGCGGCCGCATGGGCCGCCGCCAGCGCAACGGTGGACCTGGCCCCCGCACGGCGCCCACACCACTCCACGCTCCCCACCGCCGTGGCGGACTCCGGCCACCGACATCCCGTCCGACAATGAGGACGATGCGTCGGCGCTTGAAGACGGCACACCAGCCGGCACACCGGAGGACGGAGGCGCGTTCATCAAGGCCCAGCACGACTCTGGCTTCACCGCCTGGTCCCGCCCGTGCCTCGGCCTCGTCTCCCAGGCCTGGGGCGGTATCGACGACCACGACACCGCCGCCGACGCCATCTCCCACCACCCTGGCACCATCCCCCTCCCGGCGCCGAAAAGCGTAAGGAAGCTCAACCTCGTAGATTCCGTGCGAGATTTGCCGCCGGACAGCAGGACACCACGAAAGACGAGCACGTCACGCACGGACTGGACAGCGTTCGAAGATCGGTGGGTCCTTGGTCGTCGAGGCCGTCGACAGACCGGTGGCGAGCCGGTGCGTCAGCGCGACGGCGGCCGGGCGAACCATCCGCCTTCCCGTATCGAACTACAGTTGGGCCGTTGGTCTCGTCCCGGTAGCGTCGGGACGAGACCACGTTGCTCCATGGAACTCGGCGCCTTCAAGGAGCACAGGGCTCAGGCATCCCTCCTCGCTACGAGCGCGCCGGCGCCCACGCCCTGGAGCGCGATCAGCGTGAAGAAGACCAGGCCGCCTGCCAGCGGGCCGAGTTGGGCAGTGCTGTCCAGTACGGACGCCCCTTCCTCGGCCGCGCCCGTCATGGCGCTAGCCGCCGTGAACGGCAGCACCGCGGAGGCGTGTTCCAGGAGCGGTTGCCCGGAGGACTTCAGAACGGCGCGGAGCATGGGCTCCGCCACGAATGGCACGGCCAGCAAGGTGAACAGCGCGGCAGTCTGGGAGCGCACGAGGGCGCCCAGGAAGACCCCGGTCAGTCCCCAGCCGAGGACGAGGAGCACCTGCCCGAGATGGACCCGCAGCAGGGGCCAGGACGGCACAGGACCTGCCAACTCACCCGTTCCGATGGCGAACACGACCAGCCAGGCCACAGCCAGGTTCCCCACAGCGAGCAGCACACTGAACACGCCGATCGAGATGCTTTTGGCGCCCAGGGCGGTCAGACGTCGGGGGGTGACCACCAGGGTGGTGCGGATGGTTCCGTACCGGTACTCGTGCCCCATGGCGAATACTCCGAGTATCCCGGCGACGGCGGGGGTGAGGGGCGACTTCGTGAGCATGGCGACGAGTGCCTCGTACCTGGGCACCTCGGGCCCCGACGTGGCCGACATATGGGTCAGCAGCGCACCGAAGGCCCAGGCGAGCAGTGCGGAGGCGAGCAGGCTGGCGGCGGCCAGCCACCAGGTGCTGCGTAGGGTGCGCAGCCGCCACCATTCGTAGGCGAGGGCGGTCTTCAGAGGGGCGGTCTTCATGGGGCCGTCGCCTCTTTTGTGATACGGGGGGTCAGGGCGTCGTAGTCGGTCTGGGATTCGGAGGCCCGCAGGAAGGCGGACTCCAGCGTCGCGGTCTGGGTGTGTAGTTCGTAGATGAACAGACCGTGGTTGCTGGCGAGTTCCGCGATGCGCCGCTGGGTCATGCCCCTGACGATCAGGCATTCTCGGTGATGTTCGACGACGGTGGCGCCCTCGGCGGTCACGGCGCGGGCAAGGGATTCCGCTCCGGTGGTTCTGACGTGGACCGAGGCGAGGTCGAAGGCGCGGACGAAGTCGTCGAGCGGGGTGTCGGCGAGGAGGCGCCCGCGGCCGATCACGACGAGGTGGTCGGCGACGGCTTCGACTTCGGCCAGCAGATGGGAGGAGATGAGTACCGAGCGTCCCTCGGCGGCGTATTGCGTAAGGAAGGCGCGCAGCCAGTGGATGCCCTGCGGGTCCAGGCCGTTGGCGGGCTCGTCCAGAACGAGGGTGTCTGGCTCGCCGAGCAAAGCCGCTGCGAGGCCGAGGCGCTGGTTCATGCCCAGAGAGAAGCCGCGCGGGCGTACGCCGGCGACCGACGCGAGGCCGACCAGCTCCAGGACGTGGTCGGCCCGGTCGGAAGGCAGGCCCGCCCCCTTCGCGACCATCCTGAGGTGGTTGCGGGCCGAGCGGCCGGGGTGGAACGGTTTGGCGTCCAGCATGGCCCCCACGCGCTGGGCGGGGGAGGGAAGTTCGCGGTAGGGGACGTCGTCGAAGAGGGTCTGCCCCTGCCCGTGGTCAAGGCCCAGCATCAAACGCATGGTGGTGGACTTGCCCGCCCCATTCGGGCCCAGGAATCCTGTCACCAGGCCCGGCCGCACGGTGAAGGAGAGGTCGTCGACCACCGTCTTGTCGTCGAACCGTTTGGTGAGGCCGATCGCCTTGATCACCGCCATGTCATTCCGGTCCCTTCCTCGACGTATGTGTCCCTCATCGCCGTGCAGTTCCGGTCGGCAACGGACATGGACCCGACGTTCAATTCCCTGGCCGTTCGATTGGCGTGGGGGACATCCGTTTCGCTCATCGCCCTGCCGCCGACGTTTTGTCCAGTACGAACGTGTCGCTCACCGCGAGCCCCGGCGGCAGGGTGTGGCTGATGAGGAGGACTAGCCGGTCACTGCTCCAGCGGGAGATCTCCGCGGCGATCTTGTGTGTGGACTCGCGGTCCAGGCCGTTGAAGGGCTCGTCCAGGACGGCGCAGCCGAAGACGCCGGTGGTGCACATGACGTACCAGAGTTTGCGGGTGTTGCCCGTGGACAGGGTTCCGGCGGCCTGGTCGAGCCAGGGTTCGAGGCCGAGGTGTACGGAGCGCTTGAGCTCGGTGTCCAGGTCGGTTCCGTTGCACCGGGCGGTGAAGGCCAGGTGGTCGCCTGCGGTCATGTCCGGGTAGAGGGCGGGCTGGGTGCGGCAGATACGGCGAGTGGCGCGGGCCCTGGGGCTGTTGGCGTCCAGGCCGTCGAGGCGGACGGTGCCCTGCCAGGGCGGCAGGTATCCCGAGCAGAGTTCCACCAGAGTCGACTTGCCGGTGCCGTTGCCGCCCTGGACGTGTATCAGGCCCGGTGCCTCGAAGGAGGCCGAGAGCTGAGCGAACACGGGACGGCCCTCGGTGTAGCCCGCCGTCACGCCGGTGAATTCGAGGGCAGGGTCTGGACTCGTCGGCCAATACACGTGATGGCTCCTGTAAAGAGGGTGAGGCTGTAGACGACGGCAAGTAGCCGCCAGAGGGCCGGCTGCTGGAGGCAGCCGACGAGCGCGGGCAGGGACAGGGCGACGGACACGCAGGCGACGAAGACCCCGGGAGCGCTCGTGCCGTCCACCAGGCGTTTGGGTGCGGTGGTGAGAGACTCGGCGATCAACGAGGCGGAGAGCACGGCGAGCCCCAGGAACGGCAGGTGCCAGGGCAGCCGGCCGGTCGTGATCCATCCGGCCGCTGCTATGCCGCCTGCCAGGGCGAGGGTGTGGGCCGCGTAGTACAGCGCGGCACACACGGCGATGTGGGGGCGCGGAAGCAGGTTCTCCCAGGCGAAACGGAACTGGGGGCCGAGCGCGGTGGGGCCGCAGGTGGCCAGGATCAGTTCGACGCAGCCCAGCGAGACGAGGAAGACGATCGCGGTAGTGGAGCGTTCGAGGGGCCAGGAGAGGGCGGAAAGCGGTAGCGGGCTGGAAACCGGTGTGCGTACGCCCAGCAGCAGGAGCAGCGCCATCGACACCCCCACGTACGTGCGCCGCACCAGGGGATAGGTGCGGCCGGACACGAACTGCCGGTGCGTCACCGCGAGAAGGGGCCAGCGGCGCAGCCCTGCGACAGGGCGGGGCGTGGCACTGGACGCCGGCGCGGGGCGAATGGCGAACGAGCTCTGCCCTAGTTGGCGCCATGCGTGCCACAGCAGCACCGTGCCCACCGCCAGTGCCGTGATCCCGGCCAGCACCGCCGAGAGGAACAAGGCGCCGCCGTTAAGGCCGAGGCCGTCTTGAGCACGGGCAGCGTGGGACGCTGCCGCGGTGGCGTCGGCCCGGCCCAGGGTGTACCCGGTGGCCAGCCCTGTCACGGCGACGGTCAGGCCGATCGGGACCAATGCCTTCACCCCGGACGGCGCCTTGGCTCCCGCATCCGCGGCAAGCCGGGCGGACACGCCCAGCGTGAGTACACACAGCCCCACCGGTACAACCAGACCCACCGCCCCCAGGGCTCCCAGTGCGCCGCGGAATACGTGCACGAACGCCGCGTCGACGAGCAACAGTGTCAGATAGAAACCCCCAATACGGAGCGCGCAGTACACGAGGAACACATCGCGCGCCCGGAGATCCAGCGCACGGTAGAAGCCTTCGTTCGGGCTGCCGCTGACGCTGTGGCGGCGTCGGGAGAAGGCCTCGCGCACCAAGTAGGCGCCACCCGCATAGAGATGCGTGAGCAAGAACCCCAAAGCGAGGAACGCGGACGGCGGTTGAGTCACCGCACGCAGCAGCGCGAACCCGAACAGCGCGCACGCCGCGACCATCGGGAGCAGCAGGGCCGCCAAGGCAATGCACAGCGCCCGGAACACCACCAAGCTCATGCTCCAGCCCAGCGTGTTCAGCCGCTCGAAGAGCCAGAAGTCGACGACGCTGCGCAGCCCAGGCGGCCCTACTGGTTTCGCACGCACCTCAGAACCGGTTCCTGGGGCGGCTCTGTGACTCCTCAGCGCGCAGCAGCGTCACGTAACTGCTCACCAGTACGGACACCACGACGGACAGCACCAGCAGGCAGACGAGCAGAAGCCGGCTCGTCACCTCACGGGCCAGCCCGCCCAGCGCCGCGGCGTGGCAGGCGGCCGCAGCGGGGAACAGCCAGAGCGCCGCCCGGTGCGAGAGCCTGCCGAACACGAGCACGCCCAGGAGCGGCACGACGGCCCCGACCCCCGCAAACACGCCCAACAGCCAGACGGGTACCGGCGACGCGCTCTTGACGGGGGGGTCCTGCACCACCAGGACCGCTGTCGCTGCCAGCCCGGCCAGGGCGACGACGACGGCGGAGCCCCGCAGAACGACCGGGCGTTTGACGCTGATGCGCATGACTTCCTTCGCTAGTGATGTACGGGGAGCCGCCTGTTGCAGCAGAGCAAGACCGCCCGGATCAGGCGTGAGAGCGATCACACCGGGAGCAAGGCCGGTCAGACGAGGAGCGAGAGCCCCCCGACTCCCAGGGAGAAGGCGAAGACAGTGATGACCTTCCGCCGCCCGCGCCCCGTCCAGCCTGCGCGGAACCAGAACGGCGCGGCCAGCCCCGCCACCAGGACATACAGGTAGTAGAGGCCCGAGCCCTTGGGGGAGGAGAGGCCCAGGGCGGCGCTGAGGGCGTGCACCGGCAGTGTGCACGCCAGCGCGACCACGAAGAACAACCCGAACCCACGCCTGCCGACGGTGCGGCGCGCCGTGAAGATGTGCTTCTCCACCGTCGCCGCGAGGGAGTAGAAAATCCCGAGCAGCAGCATGGAGAGCAGCACGGCGAGCAGCAGGCCGACGTTCACGGCCAGCGTCTCCATGTTCTCGTCCTCGACCAGGCCGGCCATGTCGCTGGCCTGGAGCCGCTGCCGCACGGTGTCGTGCAGGACCGGCGTGCGCAGCACCACCGCTGCCACCGTCAGTGCGTACGCGGCCAGCCACAACAGCCGGTCGGTCGGGCCCGGCTTCCGCTTCTTGTTCCCTCCTGCCTGCGCCCGGTCGCGGCGCAATGTGTCGATGGGCTCCGGAGCCGGTGCGTTGACCGACATACGATCTTCCCCAATTCCCCTCGACTGGCGCGAGGTTGTGACGACTGCCTCTCGTATGGCCGGGGACATCCCCCGTCTAGCGCGAGGTGATGACGGCGGTTTCCACCGCGGCCGCGACCACGACCACTGCCACGGCCAGCCCGAACGTCTTGAGCGAGAGCCCGACCGCGCTGGCGTACGACCGCAGCGGCGAAGGCGCGCCCCAGCTGCCGCGCAGCGCGCTCGCCACCCCGGCCACCACGGGAAGCGTGCCCGCGGTGGCCGCGAGGAGCAGGCCCAGGAACTCCAGCGGCGCGTACAGCGCGATGGACGCCAGCGCGTCCTGGACGCCCACGACCGAGGACGCGGCGCCGAACGTGGCCCCGATGTAGGCGGCCATGAGCCCCAGGGCGATCACCGTGGAGAACCCCGCCGTGGCCACTCCGGAGAACAGCAGCATCGCCGCTCCGGCGTTGCGGACCAGGATGGCGGTGAACGACGTGTCGGATGCGGCCGACGCGTCATCCGGCGCAGTGGCCGGTCCGGTGGATGCCATGCTCGCGTAACCCAGAACGATTCCTGCGCACAGTGCCGCCAGGGACACCGAGAACGCGATCGCGAGCACGCGCGAACTGACGTCCCCGGCGGCAGTGCGGGTTGCCGATGAAATGGCGCTGTCCCCCATGCTCGGGTACGGGCCGTTAGGAGATGGCGACCTTCTTGCCCCACTGGCTGATGGCCCACTTGGCGGTGGCCACCACGGTGCCGCCGATGCCGCCGGAGACCAGCGCCATGGCGGCGGCCAGGACCCAGCCGCCGACCTCGACAGCGTTGACGATCTGCGAGGCCACCGCACTGGACAGGCCGAACATGCCCGCGATGTACATGACGCTGATACCGGCGAAGGCCAGGCCGACCGCGCTGATGAGGCCGGCGGCCAGAGCCGTCCCGGCGGCCTTCTTGGTGGTGAAGGAACTCATGGTGTTGATCTCACTCTCGTGATCGGTGTGGTGGGACCGGCCCCGCACGAGGGCCCGCTCCCCGGAGGTCCATCGGGCGCGCGGAGCTTCGTCCCGGTAGCGTCGGGACGAGGTCGTTGGGCTGCTTCGCACTGCGGTTTCGCAGCACGGGAGCGGCGATGCCCGGGGACTGGTCATGATCTTGACGTGACCCTTATGTGGTCGGCATCCGCCAACTGACCCCCTCCGGACGGAGGGCGGGCACTGCCTGGCATCCGAAGGGAACGCTTTCAGCCGAACGGCAGGATCCATGGCTTGAAGGGTGTCGGCCGTTAGGAACTAGGGACTGAAGTCCCATGACGCCCCGTCATGGGCTTGATACGGTCTTTGCCATTGGTTAACTCTCAGTAGTTAACGGGGGGCGCTGCGCCAGAAGTCTCTCGACCGACTCGAGCGCTGTGCCGCTTGAGCGACCGAGCAACTCAGCAGCGGGGGAACCGTGATTACCGCCATGATCCTGATCCGTGACGAAGTCCTGCGCAGAACCGTCCAGAACCAGCTGACCCAGGCCGGGGGCATCACCACCACGATCGTCGCCGATCTCAACTCCGCGCATGAACTGCCGCGGGACCATCAGCCGGACATGATCATGCTGGACGCGGCCGACGAACGGTGGGACACGCTGGAGCCGCTGGCGAAGGCCGTCCCGCTCGCCGTCCTCGTCGACGCCGCCGACCGCAATGCCCTTGTCGCCGCCCGCGAAGCCGGGGTCCGGGGCATCCTCGCCAAGAACATGCCCGCCGTCCAACTCGTCTGCGCCGTACGGCTAGTGGCGGCCGGCGGCGACGTCCAGGCACCAGCCATCGTTGCAGCGATCGAGGCCCACGCTTGCCCACCGCCCCTGTCGCCGCGCGAGCGCGACGTGATGCCGCTGCTAGCGGAGGGCCGCACCAACCAGGAGATCGCGGCAGCGCTCTACCTGAGCCCCACCACCGTGAAGAGCCACGTCAGCACGATCCTGCGCAAGCTCGGCGTGAACAACCGCGTACAGGCAGCCGCCTGGTACGGCCGGCGCCTGGCCGAGTGACCGTAGCCGCCGAAGGACTTCCGGTCCGCGAGCGCCATCGCGGCGGCATGGGCAAGCGGGGCCGACGGCACGGCGAGTGGGGACCTTCGACCCCTCCCCGTAGGAGGAGGGTGCCCGACACTCAAGACGAGTGAGGTTACGGCTCCGTAGGTTACGGGCCGTCTCGAGCGATGCCACCCCCAGAACGGACCCGTCATGCCCGCGCCCCGACCACGCCCTCAGATCATCCAAGGCGGCATGGGCGTCGCCGTGTCCGGCTGGCGCCTCGCCCGGGCGGTGGCGAGCCGGGGGCAGATGGGTGTGGTGTCCGGGACCGCGCTGGACGCCGTCCTTGCCCGCCGCCTCCAGCTCGGCGACCCCGGTGGGCACCTACGTCGCGCCCTCGCCGCCTTCCCCGTACCGCAGGCAGCCGCCCACGCGCTCGACCGGTACTTCGTCGAAGGCGGCGTTACCCGCACGCAGCGCCTGCGCGCCACCGCACGCCTGCGGGCCGACACCGGCAAGGACGCCGAACTCCTCACCGTGCTCGCCAACTTCACCGAGGTGTGGCTCGCCAAGGAGGGGCACGACGGGCCCGTCGGCATCAACTACCTCGAAAAGATCCAACTGGCCACCGCGCCCGCCATGTTCGGAGCCATCCTCGCGGGAGTCGACTACGTCCTGGTCGGTGCTGGCATCCCCGGGCAGATCCCCACCCTCGCATCGACACTCGCCCGCGTGGAACCCGCCACCACCCGCATCACCATCGAAGGCGACGAAGAACCCCTCGCCCATACCTTCGACCCCCGAGCCGGACACCTCGCCCACCTACCCACCAGCATGGGCTCCTTGAAGAGGCCCGACGTCCTCGCCATCGTCTCACTGCCCGTCCTCGCGGCCTACCTCGTACGCGATGTATCCACCCGGCCCGACGGGTTCGTCATCGAGACACACCGGGCCGGCGGCCACAGCGCCCCGCCGCGCGGCAAACTGGTCCTCGACGACATGGGACAGCCCGTGTATGGGACGCGGGACCGGCCCGACCTTGCCAAGGTGGCCGCGCTCGGCATCCCGTTCTGGCTGGCCGGCGGCGCCGCACACCCCGAGCGGCTCGCCGAGGCGCGGCGGCTCGGCGCGGCCGGGGTCCAGATCGGCAGCGCGTTCGCGCTGTGCGAGGAGTCCGGGCTGCGGGCCGATCTGCGCACGGAGCTGAGGACACGGGCCCGGGCCGGGACGCTGCGGATCCGCAACGATCCGCAGGCCTCGCCCACCGGCTTCCCGTTCAAGGTCGCCGAACTGCCCGGCACCCTCTCCGACGGCGCGGTGCGGGCGGCCCGGCGGCCCGTGTGCGACCTCGGCTACCTGCGCACCCCGGCCCGCGCCGCGAGCGGCGCACTCGTCTACCGCTGCGCGGCCGAGCCGATCACCGCATACGTGCGCAAGGGCGGCAACGCCGTGGACACCGCCGGACGCCAGTGCCTGTGCAACGGGCTGCTCGCGACCGTGGGTCTCGGCCAGCGCACACCCAGCGGGACCGTCGAGCCGCCCATCGTCACGCTCGGGCAAGACCTCGACTTCCTGAAAGACATCAGCCCGGACGGCGAGCCGTACGCGGCCGCCCGGGTCGTCGACTGGATGCTGAGCAGCCCCCATGGCGCCGGCGCCGAACCAGAGGCCGTGTCCGCCCGCTAACGCAGGACGTCGGGCACTTAGCAGCCCATGTGCACCGGGCCCTCGGCTGGCCGCTTACAAACGTGGCAGCAGGGACCGGCAGAAACTGTGGGGGAGCCATGGAGCCACCGGCGAGGTGAACGCGGCCGTGGCGGTGGCGAGCGCCTCCGGTCGATGCGCGACGACTCGTCCGGCCGCGGCCAGTTCCGCCAGCGTGGTGCCGCCGAGGTAGGCCGAGCCGAGGGCCGCGACGTCCAGGGACAGGTCTGGCGCGGCATCCGTCCGGGTGCACACGGCCCCGTCCTGGCCGCCTCTCAGCTGCCAGCGGCCACGATTCCACGACGCCTGATGGTCCTCGACCTCCAACACCAGGTCGATCGGTGCGGCATAGCAGCGCGCACCCAGGGCGACGGGCACATCAACGACGCGCACGTACAGGCTGTCCAGCACCATGGGCGCGCAGTGGCGTACGTCCGAGACCATGTGGAGGAGGGCGTCGTCCACGGGGCGGTTGGGGGCGATGACGCGGGACGTCAGGTCAGTTTCCAGGAGGAAGCGCCACAGCGCTGCGTAAACGTGCGGCTCGGCAGCCTCGATGTCCCGCACCCGCACACTGCCCTGAGCGGTGTTCTGCCGTGACCAGTCGACGGTGACGGAGTAGCGGGCGTACCCGGCGATCTCGCCGTCCACGCGTGCCACGACGCATTCGAGGGGGTACGCGGTCGACCCCGCCGCCGGTGGGTCGAGCACGGGGAACAGCTCCCAGCCCGGCCCACGTGCCAGCATCCCCGGCCGACGCAGCACGTGGCGGGCGTAGAACTCCTCGCACGCGGCCAGCGCCTTGTGGGGGGCCTCGACGGTGAGGCTCACCCCATCGGGAGCAGGCGCGGTCAGCGTGATGCGGCGCGCCTGGATGTCCAGGGACAATTGCCGGGCAGCGACCCCATATCCGAAGCGGCCGTAGATGGGCGCCTCGGAGGCGGTCAGGATGGCCAGTGGCTCGCCCAGGCGCTGGAGCTCGTCGAGCTGATGGCGCATCAGGGCGGAGAGCACGCCGCGACGCCGGTGTGTGGGCTGCACGCTGACCATGCTCACCCCGGCGGTGTCCACCAGCCGGCCCCCGGGCACGGTCATCCGGAAGGAGAAGGAACCCGCCGTACCCACGATGGCTCCCCGGTCATGCACGACCAGGCACCGGTGGGGCTCGGCCACACTCCGCCACAGCGCCGTGGCCTGTTCCGGTTCGTTCTCGTGGAACGCGGCGAGTACAGCCGTGTAGAAGTCCTGCCAGCGTGTGCCCGGCAGCTCCTCGATGTCCCAGGCGGGAGGCGGGAGGCCGCGTGCGGTGAGCTCGGTCGAGGTCATAGGAGAAGTCCTTCCAGGTTCTGCGATGTGGTCGCCCATCTGTAGCAATGAAGACGACGGATGCCCAGGCGCCGAGGACACTTCACGCCACGTGCCTGGCTCCGTTGATCCATGGGGCAGACAGCGGAGACGGCTTCGGCTCGGCTCCCATTGCCGGCCGTCTTCTTGGTGATCCTCGGTTGCTGAGGGAATTCTTTGGCTGGAAGGCCGTGGGCGAGGAGGTGTGCGCCGGGTCGGCTCAGCCGTCCGGAGGGGTGAGCCGGATGGTGAGGAGGAGTGGTCTGCCGGGGCGCGGGGCGGCGCACGAACCCCGGACCGTGCACCCGCCGCAGCCAGCCTGCGGGCAGCCGCCGTTGACCTCCTCGCGAGTGAGCAGACCGCGCCGTATCCAGTACTCCGTCATGGCGGCTGCCTCGTCCGGCGCGACGCCGATCCGTTCGGCGAGGTCGCCGAGACGTATGCCGTCGCGGTTGGCACGGATCTCGACCAGGAGGCGGCGCAGCGGGCTCACTGCTTGAACCGGTTCGCGGGCGGGCGGCGTACGGGCCGTCCCCGCTTGGTGGGGGGCAGGATCGGCCTTCCCGTGGACGGGTGCGGGATCGCGGCGCCCACCGCTCACCACAGCAGGCTCCCGGCCTGGAAGACGGCGACGGCCAGCAGCCAGGCGACCGCCAGCTGAAGGCCGGTGGACACCAGGGTCAACCGGCGGCCGATTTCTTGCCATTGGACGGCAACGGTCGCCATGCAGGGGGTGTAGGCGAGCAGGAAGACCATGAAGGCCAGGGCCGCGGCCAGCGGATGGCCGCCGGAGGACCGTTCGAAGGTGTCCCGTAGCTGGGTGGCCAGCGCACCCGTCTGCCGGGGGTCGTCGGGGTCATCGGGTTCGTCGGTGCTGTAGGTCTGGGCGATGGTGGCGACCACGGCTTCCTTGGCGACGAATCCGGTGGCCAAGGCCGCCGCGGCGTGCCAGTCGTCGAAGCCGGCCGGAGCGAAGGCGGGCGCGGCCGCGCGGGACACGGTGCCGAACACGCTGTGCTCGATTGGCACCTCGCCGAACGCACTGCCGGGCCCGGCTGCCAGCGGGATCGCGGACAGCAGCCAGACGGCGGTGACCGTCGCGACGATGACGCCGGCGGCGCCCTTCAGGAACGCCGAGAGCTTCTGCCAGGCCTGGGCGGACACCACCCGGAGCGTCGGCATGCGGTACGGGGGGAGTTCGAGTACGAGCGCCTCCGCGCTCAGGTTGCGAAAGAGGGTCTTGCGCAGCAGTAGGCCGACGCCGACGACCAGCAGGACGGACATGACGTACAGCGCGAAAACCACGGTGCCCGCCGACGTCCCGAAGAAGACCGAGGACAGCAGGACGTAGACCGTCAGGCGCGCGCTGCACGACACATAGGGGATCAGCATCCCGAGCAGTAGCCGCTGCCGCCGGTTGGCCAGAATGCGCAGCCCCGCCAGCGCCGGGACGTTGCAGCCGAAGCCGACGATGATGGGCAGGAAGGCCCGTCCAGGCAGCCCGAGCAGCCGCATCAGCCGGTCCACGACAAAGGCCGCGCGGGCCATGTATCCGGAGTCTTCGAGCAGCGCCAGAAGGACGAACATGATGACCATCAGCGGCACGAACGTCAGCAACTGGCCCACGCCGCCTATGAGCCCGCCCACCAGCAGGCCCTGAAGCCAATGCGGCGCACCGCTCAGCAGATCGTTCGCGGCGTTGGTGACCGGACCGGCGAAGAAGTCGCCGAGCCCGTCCTGCAGCGGTTTGGCCAGCGTGGTGGTCGCGGTGAACACGAGCCACATCGCCCCGAGGAAAACCGGGACGCCCAGCCATCGGGAGGTCAGGACGCGGTCGATGCGGTCGGAGAGGGTCGGATGGCTACCGCCGCCTGGGCCGGTGGAAGTCCGGACCTCGGCCAGGACGTCGTGCGCCCACGCATAGCGCGCCTCGACCGCGAGCAGCTCCGCGTCCTCGTCGGCGTCGGTTTCAGGCGCCGGGAGGATCTGCGGAGGCACTGATGTCGGCGCGCCGAGCTGCCGCTCGACCGCGGCGGCCAACTGGTCGAGGCCGCGCCCCTTGCGCGGCGCCACCGGCACGACGGGTGCGCCGAGGCGCTCGGCGAGTGCCTCCGTGTCGATGGTGATGCCGCGTGCAGCCGCGATGTCGGTCATCGTGAGGGCGACGACGCAGCGGGTTCGGGTTTCGAGCAGTTCGGCGATCAGGTACAGATTGCGCGCGAGGTTGGCGGCGTCGGCCGTGATGACCACGAGGTCCAGGCGGTGTTCGCCGCCCGCCAGCAGATCGCGGGTGAGTTCCTCATCCGGGGAGCAGGGCACCAGGCTGTAGGTGCCCGGCAGATCCACCAGTTCCCAGTCCGCGCCGCCACGCCGGGACTGCCAGCTCCCTCGGGTGACCTCGACCGTCTTGCCAGGCCAGTTGCCGACCCGCTGACGCGCTCCGGTGAGGGCGTTGAAGAGAGTTGACTTTCCGACGTTCGGGTTGCCCACGAGAGCGATCACCGGCCCGTCGGTGGAAGGCCCGCGCGAATAGGCGACGTGGCAGGAGGACTTGGCCAGGAGCTCAGGCACCGGCGGCCGCCAAGGGGGTCACGGACACGGCGCCCGCAGTGGCGCTGTCGAGGGCGACACGCGCGTCCCCCAGCGCGACCAGCAGTCCGCCGGTCGCCCCGCGGCCGATGATCCGTATCTCCGTGCCGTGGATGAAGCCGAGTTCGGCCAGCCGCAGCCGGTCCCGGGGCGCGGCTCCCACGCGTTCCACCATCAGGCGGGCTCCCGGCCCGTACGCACGCAAGGTCATCAGCAGTCTCCTCAACCCCATCGTCATTGAATTGAGGCAAGGCTAAGCTGACTTGCTATACCTGGATCGGCCACCCGGGGAAAGGGAAGGCAAACACCGCGTTCCGTGCCGATATCAGTGACCTCCGTCCCGGACGAAATACCCGTGGCGCCGAATGGACAAGACAGAGGTCCGGCCGAAGGCCATCGGTCACTACAAGTAGGGCCAATGGCCAGTCTTCTGGGTGCGCGCAGATGGGTATGCTCAGCTCATGAGGTTGTTCTGACGAATCCCTCAGCGGAAAAGGCCCTCACCGGAGCCGCACCCTTCACAACGCGGGGGCGTCCTTGAGACGACACGCCCTCGCGTCGTGAGGCCCCCGCACCTGGTCACGGTGCGGGGGCCTTTTTGCTTTACCGTACCGATCGCCGGACCGGCTCCTTCTGCGCGACGTGCGAAAAAGTGCGGATAAAGGGCCGAGTGCACGGCCGCTGAGCCCGCCGTGATCCGGAAAAGGATGCGGTGAAACGGGGGTGATGGACCGCCGACCCATCCGGCGGCCGAGCATGGGGGCACCAAAGTGCCCCCGTGGGAGGGACGCGGCCCGTCAGTGCTGTTGGGGGCCGGAGACCGTGATGGGGCGTGCCGGTTCCGTCACGTTGGCAACCTTGTACGTGGCGGTGATCGTTGCGGAGGTGATCGAGGTGGGGCAGAAGAGGCCGCCCTCGATCTTCACGGGGATGGCCGCGCCGGTGAAACTCAGCGACGGGGACGAGCCGTTGGTCCAGGTCGCCCCCGCACGCGCCGCCGCCCCGGGCGCCGCGGTGACGGTGCAGGTGAGCAGCCCGCTCGTGGTGAGGACGAAGCCCTTGGCCGGGATGATCAGCCGGGCCGGCGCCCCGTTCTGCAGGGCGAGCTGCCAGGTGCCGTGGGCCGAGTTCGTCTTGATCTCGGCCGTGAGGCCCGGTGCGTTGGTCGTGCACGACTCGAATACCGGGGCGCTGATGTCCAGGAGCACGGGCCCGTCGGGGTTCGAGTTGCCGGGTTTGCTGGGGATCTGGTTCATTTTCCCGGCTGACGGCAGCGTCGTGGAACGGGCACAGGTCACCGTCACCGGGCCGGCGTCGAAGATGACGTCATCCTGGGCGGCGGCGGAGAAGCGGTGTCCGGCGGGGGAGATGGTGGTGCCACCGGCTAACGAGACCGAACCGCTGTCGGCCACCGCAGGCGACGCCACGGCGAAAGCAGTGGCCATTCCCAGTGCGATTCCACGTGCGGCGGGGACGCGCGGGTTGTTGGTTATGTGCATGAAAGTGCTCCTCGATCCGGGCCTGTAAGCAATGTGTAAGACCGTGCTCGACTGAGCCTAGGAGGACGGGAGAACGTCAGGGCAGGGCCCAAAGTCCCGTAGGCGATATCGTGGCTCAGTTTGGTCGGTGGCCTGAATTGGGGGCCGCGGAGTTTTCCCGTGTCCTCCTCGCGGAGAGGGCGACGGGATTCCGTGTCCTTTGCCCGCCTCGTGCGGATCGGCTCAATGGCCATGTCCCGCGGCTGGAGTCACCGTTCGGACGGCCGTTGTCGTCTGTGGTTGATTTGGTTCCGCCGATGGCGGCAATAGGGTATCCGTGATGCAGAACTTCATTGAGTCCCGCTCGCGTTCCACGGTCCTGAAGGGGTGGCGGAAAGCGTGGGCGCGATGGGGAAAGACGGCGCAGCCGGAGGAGAACGTCGCGTGGAACTCGTCCTCGTCAACATCTCGCCCAAGGCCAGGGCGCGCGTCCTTCAACTCATCGCGGCGGGGTGTGGCATCAAGGTGGCCGCGCTGATCGTGGGGTGCGACGAGCATGTCGTGCGGCGGTGGCTGTACCGCGGAGACGAGGACGCCGCTCCGGACTCCTTCGATGCTGAAGCCAGGCATCCGGCCCTCAGCGCCGTCGAGGTGCGAAGGGCCCAGCAGGCCAGGGGCCTGCTCCTGTCGGGTGCCTCGATTCCTGACACCGCCCGGGCGATGGCCGTGCCGGAACGCCGCGTGATCTCGTGGCTGGTGGGCGACGAGAGTCACCGCATTCCGCTTCGGTGACCGCTGCTACGGCGAAGCCCAGGGGCGACCCCCGGCCGTGCTGACCGTCGGCCGACGCAGCGAACCCGCGCGGAAATCCGCGCAGAAGGAGTCATGGCCCATCACGCACGCCGTCGTACCCGCCATCGCGCACCGCCTCGGCAGCGCACCCGGCGTTGCCATCGACGGCCCAGCTATGCCCGGCAGATGACAGTGCTCCTGGTGCTGCTCACCCTCACGGTGTGGGCCGCCAGCCAGAACAATGGGTGAGGGCGGAGCGGCCGCCGCTGGAGAAGGCGGGGGACCTGATGCAACGGCGGCCGCAAAATGATCATTAACTGGCCTGGAGCGGGACACAAGTCGATCACCGCGCCCGTAGGGAAAACAGGGCGTTGGTCCCGTTCGGGTGTGACCTTCTGCCGCGCAGACAAGCCGAGAGAGCGGGCCTGTACGACTCTGACGCCATCTGACGAGGCGTCAATGTTCTGGTGGCGTCTGTGCGGACGGGGTCGGTGAGAGCACCCCCTGCCTCACCAGGAAGTGGACGGCCTTGTGGATGGTGCTGGGGCTCACGTCGTACTCGGCGGCGAGCTGTGTGCCGGTGGGCAGGTGATCGTGCGGCAGGTCGTAGCCGATGCGATGGCCCAAATCGTCGGCGATCCGTCGCCAGGTCGGGGGGGTCGGGTCCGTCGTGCGGGCGGCGCCCGTGAGCGTGTCCCTCCCCGCTGCCCGGCGTGACGCGGCGCACCGGCGGGTGTGCAGGGCGCGCAGGGCGAACTGGGCGGTGGGAAGGGGGACGCCGTACTTGCGGGCGACTTCGACGGCGGGTGGCACCGGGCCGCGCAGCCGCTGGATGGCTGCGGCGATGCTCCGATACCGAGGGACGTCGTCGCCGGCCTTCCGGTGTGGTGCGGCCGGTGGCGCGGTGCGGCGTGTAGACACGGTCCGTCCTCCGGGCGCGTGCGAGAGCGTGAATCGGATGCGGACCAGTGTTGTTGGGGGAGCGGGAGTACGCACTCGCCATTGGGCCTGGGGTGGCAGGTCTTGGGACCGCTGAACGGGGTGCCGCAAGTCCCAGGGGCGCGGCCGCAAGGACCGAAGGTCCCCGCTCCGCGGCCGCCTTGTCCGACCTATGGCCGATATTCGTGTGCGATCGGTGTGCCGGCTGTCGTCGTTCGGCCCAACTCATCTCCCATTTACCCACCTGACCTGCTGCTTTGTGTGATCGGTGCGATGTGGACGGCCGTGATGTGCCCGGTGGCCTGTTGTTACTGTCCTGCCTGACGTTCCCGCATCACTCGGGAACAGCGGGGGCTCGGTGCCACCGCTGCCGCCGAACCCCCGTGGTTCCTGGTGCGGCCCGGCAAGCGTTGCTCCGGATGCGCCCTCGTGACAGGAGCGCGTGGGGGGCATCACACACTTGAGGGTGCATGTGAAGATCATTGCTGTTGCGACGCAGAAGGGGGGCGTCGGCAAGACCAGCTCCACCACCAACCTCGGTACGGCGCTGGCTCTGGCCGGACAGCGCGTGCTCGTCGTGGATCTCGATCCGCAGGCCCAGGCGGGCGCCGCCCTCGGGCTCAACCTCTCCGGGCGGGACCGACTGGCGCGCTCCGTGGGCCGGGTCGTCCAAGACCGGCTTCAGGGGACGGATGTGGATGTGGCGTCCGTCTGGTTCGACCGCGGCGAACTGATTGCCGAGTTCGAAGGCGCGGGGGGCCTCCATCTGCTGGCGTGCGAGGAATCCACGATGACCGCGGCCCAGGACCTGATCCACAGGATGGGCTATCAGGCCACCACGGTGCTGCGGCGAACGTTGCTGGAGAGTGCGTCGGAGTTCGACTTCGTGCTCGTCGATACGCCGCCCGCGGTGTCCTCCTTGTCTGCGACCGCGCTGGCGGCCGCCGATCACGTAGTGACCGTGTGCACGCCCGATTGCCACTCCCTGAGGGAGGCGGTCGCCACCCGCGACGCGGTGCGGCACGTCAGGGCCCGCACGGGTGGGGAGTGCGATCCCCGCTACCTCGGCGCCATCCTCAACCGGACGTCTCCTCCCTCCCAGTGGGAGGCGTACGAGGTGGACATCCGCAACAGGGTGCTCGACGCTGGCCTCGCCCCCTTCCCGGCCGACATACGTAGGGACCCCCGCATCGGCGACTCGTTCGCCTTCGGCATCCCGGCCGTTGTCCGCTTCGCCGGCCACGCCCCCGGCCGAATGTATGGCGCGTTGAGCGAGCAGGTCCTGACCCGTATGCGACAACCCCACGAAGACTGGCAGATGCCTGGGCGGATCGAGACGGAGATGCTGGGTGTTTGAGGAACAGCGCGCGCCGAACTCCCAGCGTGCCAAGCGCCGCAGGCCGTCCCCTTTCCAATTGACCCGTGCCACACCGGTCCCGGAACCGCTGGCCGGTGGCGACGAGGCGGTCGGCCGCTCACTTCTCGGGCCGTGCAATCGGGAAAGAGGCCCGGCCGCGTACGGGGCGGGTCCCCGGGATGCCGCCTCGAACCCTGAACAGCCTGGCGTAGGCGAGGCAGTGAGCGCGCTTGGCCTGGTTGGCACCCGCCCGGCAGTGGCGTGGTCGCACGAGGCGGTGCACGAGAGGTTCGCCGACGTCAAGGTGTCGTCCACGCGGTGGAAGGCGCACGGGTTCCGGACAGCCCCCGAAGTGCAGGCCCGCCTCAAGTACCGGGTGAACGCGGATCGGCGCCATACCAGCAACGCGAACCTGGCGATCGCTCGTTACGTGGGCGCGGCCCCCTTCCACACGCCGCGGCGGGTGCCCGAACTCGGAGCCTTGGCCGAGGACTTCAGCGCACGAGAGCTGTGGGAGGACGAGAGTACCCAGTCCTCGACCTACCGGGTGGGGGAGTTGGCCTACGCGCCGGGCTCCGGGCTGAAGGTGATGCTTCACGAGGCTGACTACGGGCGGCATGGCACCCAGATGGTTTCCGCCGGGGTCCAGGATCTCCTCGACGCGCTGGAGACACGTGGCCCCCTCGCCCGGTCGGCCGTATCCCCCTCGGTGACGTCCCGTCAGCTTCTATCTCAAGTTTCGAGGGGCTGCAACGGTGGATATCGCAACCGTATTCCGCTGCAGCGCACCAAGGAACTGTCGGCCATCATGCACTGGGCATGGTCGCCTATTCATGACTGTGACACTAGGGAGCCGGTTGCCTTGGGTCAGGTTTTCTTTCGTAAATTCAAGGAGTTGCCTGGCGGGGATCGGCGGATGCGTGAGTTAGGCCCTAGTGACGCCAGAATTTGATTACTTGTCGGGGAAATGTACTTTGCCCGCTAAGGTCTAGAAGGGTGTGGGAGATCCCCGTTGTCCATGTCCAGTGAGACGCTCAGCGCCAGTGCTGTCGCCCTCGCGGCCGGACTCAGCGAGTCGTGGGTCTGGAAGGCCAGGGGGCAAGGGGTGCTGAACGAACCCCACTTCGCCGAGGACGTCGTGGCCCTGCGCGTCTATGCCTTCGTGTCACAGATCGTCTGGCCCGGGGTGCGTCGACCGCGCAGCGCGCGCCAGGACCTCGAATTGTGGCAGCAGTCGGCGGTCGAAGCCGCGCGGCTCGCGGTGTCCGATCCGTCCACGACTTTGGAGACCGCGCTGTGGGTTCTGGAGGACTCAGTACGCCTCATCACGACGCCCGACGAACGGGCGGCCTTCGACCTCAAGTTCCTCGGTGGGCGGTCCGCCTTCCGTATTCCGGTCGGCCTTTGGATCTCGGAACTGCCCGAGGCTATGGCCGCCCGACGGCGCAGCGGCACTCCCAGCAGGACCAAGAGGTGAACGGTGGCGCGTGGGAACGAGAGGGCAGACAAATGGCCTATGCCGATCAACTGCCCCTTCGGAAAGAGGCGTGAAATGACATAGGCCACAGGGCGGCTGGACCGCCAGGGGGTCCGCCCAGGGTGATTCGCAGTCACTCCGGGCGGTCCCGTTGACTCCGGAGGGTTTCGCAGCCCCTCTGAAGGATTCGTCCGACCGGTCGTGCCGGTGTCGGACGGTTCGGTATCCGATTTCTGGCGAAGAACTCGTGGAGCATCCATGAGGGCTTTGCCGTGCCCTCGATATCGCAGAAGGCTTTCGTTATCTTGCACCACAGTCATGCCTTTTTCCAGTTCGATCTAGCAGATGCCGCGCTCTTCCGGGCCGGAGCAGGCTGGTGAGCACACCGAGGACCCTGTGGGTGCCCGAAGAAGGGCAATGGCTCTCCACGACCACGGGCCGCATCGCCCCGGACGGCTACTCATGGATGCAGGCCGTCCACTGGGTCGCCGAGGAAGGGGAATACCGGCCCCGTCGCTCGCATGGCCCGTCGTTCGGTGCCACCACCCTCCGGGTCGCGCGCGAACTCGTCACGCTCTCGCCCTGCCGCCCCGGCGTCTCCCATCTGCAACGGCGCCTGGGCGTGAGCGAACGGACCGTCCAGTACCACCTGCAGATGCTCCGGCAGGCGGGGCTCCTGGTCTACGTGCGGCGGGGTACCAGGGTTCGTAGTGAAGGCGCGGTGGCCAGTGAGTTCGCCCCAGTGATCCCGCACGGCTTCGATCTGGCGCTCGGTATCCGGACGCGGGGCGAGGGTGCCACGCGCCGACCCGTGGGCATCACCGCGCACGGCCGTGCGCGGATCGCCGCCCTCGCCCGCCTGGCCGCCGCAGGGGGCCGCCGCCGGGTCGTCGGGGCCCGCACTTCCCGGCATGCAACGAGCCGGCCGCGCCCCCCTCGTTGCACCCCAATGGGGGTTAGTACCTGCAGTCTTCCTGGTGCGGATAGTTCTTTCCCGCCCTCTGAGAGCAAGCTCGACGGCGGGCCGAAAACCTCCTCGTCCGCCCGGCCGAGCCGTGGCGCCCCCCGGCGGCTCAACAGCGTGGGCCGCCGCCATCAACTGGCGGGGGAACTGATCCGCGAAGTGGACTGGCTAGGCCGGTGCCATGTGCCCCGGATCGCCTGGATGGTGCGGCATGTGGCCGACGCGGGCTGGAGCGCCGTGGAGGTACGAGCCTGGCTGCACCTGCGCGGCGGCGTGAACGATGTACGGCGGCCATCGGGACTCCTGGGGGTCCTGCTCGCCGGAGCGGAAGGGGTCCTGGACACCGAAGCCAAGCGCCGTGCCGCGGTTGAGCAGTGGCGTGACTCGCAGCGCGCCGCCCACCACCGCCACCGGCAGTGGAGCGCCGCCCCGAACGGCCCGCGCAGCCCGACCGTTCGGCGGCAGGTCGCGGAGGCCCTGACCCGGTCGCAGCCCAGCCTGCCGTCACGGCCGCTGGAGGAGCCGGCGGGGACAGAGCTGTCGGCCGCCGACGTCGAGACGCTGCGCCAGGCCGCCCGTGGCGAGTTCATGCGGGGAGAGACCACGCTGATCCGCTCTGCCGTCGAAACCCTGGGACACGAGGCGGCGGAAGAGGTGTACGGCACCGCACTGGTGCGCCGGGCGCTGCGGCTCTCGGCCGGCACCGCCCACATGACACTGCTGGGCCGCCGAGGGGCTGCGGCGCGGTGAACGGCGCGGGCGAGCAGAGGGACGAACCGTCCCGCCGGAGCGGCCGAGACCTGGCGCGGATCGCCCTGGAGGCCGCCTGCGAGGCGGCCCGTGGCTGGGAGGAGGGCGGCCGGGCCCTGCGCAAGCCCCGGGCGCCGGACGAGGACGGGCGTGAACCGCGCACCCTGGGCGCGGTCGTGCGCGCCGTGATCGCCGAGCAGGCCCCTGGCGGCACGGCGTCCGAGCAGGGAGTGCTGGACCAGTGGCCGCGCGCGGCCGGCGAACTGGCCAGGCACGTCAGGGCCGTACGGTTCGCCACGGCCGAGGGCCGGCTCGAACTGCTGCCGGACTCGCCGGCCTACGCGGTGCAGCTCCGGCTCACCCTCAACCCGTTGATCCGCAGGATCAACGAGGAGCTGGGCAGGTCGGTCGTCGAGTCGATACGGATCCTGGCCCCGGGCTCCGACGCCCCGGCCGTGTCCGGTGGGGCGGACGATACGAGCGGCGGTCCCGGCCGGGCAGAGCCGTCGGCGGGCTACCGCCGGGCGCTGGCCGCGCTCCGAGCCTGCGTACGCGCCAGGTAGCAGTCCGGAGGGCCGGACCGGTCCGCCTGCGGCCTACGACTTCTCCACGATCGGCGGGTGGTCGTGCCAGCTGCAGATAACCGAACTCGATTCATTGGTGGTGTGGTTGGTGAAGGTCACCCGAATCCAGAAGTCCTGGGTCCACACCTGCTTCCCCCAGCCACGCGCGGGCTCGGCGGAGGCCAGTGCGGCCGACGTGTCGCCCATGTCGAAGGCAACGCGTCCTCCAGACACCTCGTACGTCTGGACGTTTCCGTGCCGCGGATCCGGGGCGGCCGGGCGGGTGCCGGTGGAGCGCGTACCTCCGGTGGAGGGCTGGGACACAGCGCTCGACGGCCCGCTCTGCCCGGAGTGCGCGGAGGGACGGCCGACCGATGCGGACGGCCGGCTCGCACGGGGCGCGGACGAGGGCGAGCCCGCTGCGGTGGAAGGAGCCGCGGTCGGCGGGAGAGGGGCCGCCGCTGTGGGCTGTTCCGCAGTCAGGAGAAGAGCCTTGGGAGGGTCAACCGCCAAAGACATCACACTGCGTACGCCCCACCACGACGTGGCCACCACGGCCCCCATGGCTGCCAGCCAGACCGATCCATGGACCAACCCTCGTTGCATTTCCCCAGGATATCCAGGGCACTTGAAGGCAGCAAAAATCAGGGGCCGAAAGGTGATTGGGAAAGGGGCGAAAGTGTGGCCCCGTTCCCCCTTCATCTTCTGGACAAGGGCAGCCGAAAGCCATGGCCTACACTCCTTGGCATGGCGAATGTGCTCGTGGTCGAAGACGACCCCTCGGTACGCTCGGCGCTCATTCGACATCTGACCGACGCGCAATACACTGTACGCAGTGTCGGAACCGCACTGGAAGCCCTGAGAGAAGTCTCCGCGCAATATCTGGATGTCGTCATCCTCGATCTGGGGCTGCCCGATCTCGACGGATCAGAGGTCCTGAAGATGATGCGCGGCATCACCGACATACCCGTGATCATCGCGACCGCCCGCGACGACGAGGCCGAGATCATCCGACTCCTCAACAGCGGCGCCGACGACTACCTCACCAAGCCGTTCTCGGTGGAGCAGCTCTCCGCCCGGCTGGCCGCGGTGCTCCGCAGAACGGGCCGGGGCGCCATCGGCGGCGAACACGAGCACACCGGACTGATCCGCGTACACGAGCTGTGCATCGACCCGTTGCGCCGCAAGGCGGCCTTGGGCAGCCGGCCGCTGGAGCTCAGCCGTCGCGAATTCGATCTGCTGACCTTCCTCGCCCAACGGCCCGGTCTCGTCGTCTCCCGCCGTGACCTGCTCGCCGAGGTGTGGCAGCAGTCCTACGGCGACGACCAGACGATCGACGTCCATCTGTCGTGGCTGCGCCGCAAACTCGGTGAGACGGCGGCCCGGCCCCGCTATCTGCACACCGTCCGGGGCGTGGGCATCAAGCTGGAGCCACCGGCCCCGGCCGGGCCCGCTGCCATGGCCGCCCGCAGCACATGAGATGGGCTTTGGTACGCGTCTGCCTGGCGGTCACGGTGATGGTGGTCGCGGCGTTCGCCGTGCCGCTGGGCTCCGTCGTCCAGCAGATGGCCCGTGACCGCGCCTTCACCAACGCCGAGCGCCAGGCCGCCACCATCGGCCCGGCGCTGTCCATCACCGCGGACCGCCGGCAGTTGGAGAAGGCCCTTTACTCCACCGAGCCGGGGGCCCGACAACGGCTGGCCGTGCACGTGCCCCGCGGTCCGGGGGAAGGGGGCTGGGACTCGGGGACCGGCCGGGCCCGCACCGAGGAGATCACGGCCGCCGCAGCCGGCGGCAAGCTCGCCCGGGTCACGGTGCCCGGCGGGTGGGTCGTGCTTCAGCCCACGGCGCTCAGCACCGGCCAGATGGCGGTGGTGGAGGTGTTCGTGCCGACGGCCGAGGCCAAACGGGGCGTGGGAACGGCCTGGCTGGTCCTGGCCGGTGTCGCCACCGCTCTGGTGATCGGTTCGGTGGCGGTCGCCGACCGGCTGGGCGTGCGCATGGTGCGGCCCGCCGAGCACCTCGCACGCGCCGCCCACGAGCTGGGCGAGGGCCGTTTGGACACCAGGGTCGCAAAGGCCGGACCGGCCGAACTCCGGGCGGTGGCAGGGGCGTTCAACGCAATGGCCGACCAAGTGGCCCATCTGCTGGCCGCCGAGCGGGAGTTGGCGGCCGACCTTTCGCACCGGCTCCGGACCCCGCTGACGGTACTGCGCCTCAACGCCGCGTCCCTGGAGGCGGGGCGCAGTGCCGAGGCGCGTACGGCGGTGGAGCAGACCCGCGGCGCGGTGGAGCAGCTGGAACGTGAAGTGGACACCATCATCCGTACCGCCCGCGAACAGCGCCCCAGTACTCCCGATGCGGCTGGCGGGAGCGGCGGCTGCGACGCGGCAGAAGTCTTGCGCGAACGCATGGTGTTCTGGTCGGCTCTGGCCGAGGACGAGGGCCGCGAGACGCGGCTGGCGGGAGTTGAGAAGCCGGTACGCATCCCGGTGCCGCGCGCCGAGTTGACCGCAGCTCTCGATGTGATGCTAGGCAACATCTTCCGGCACACAGCCCTGGGCACGGCCTTCGCGGTGGACGTGCACCAGAGCGATGACGCGGTCATCATCCTGGTCTCGGACGCGGGCGAGGGCATCGCCGACCCGGAGGCGGCGCTGCGCCGGGGCAACGACGGTACGCGCCAGGGCTCCACCGGGCTCGGGCTCGACATCGTGCGCCGCCTGGCCCGGTCGACTGGAGGGGATGTGACGGTCGGTCGGTCGGTGCTCGGAGGCGCTGAGATCGGCCTCAGGATCGGGCGCGCGATCCCTCATGGGGAGGGCCGGCCGCGCGCGGGGCGGGGGGTTCCGCGCGGTCCGGGCCGCTTCGCCCGCGGCGGCCGGACCCGTGCCGACCGTCGTCACAAGCGCCGCGCGGCGCGTTAGCGCCCGCTTTCCGTTCCGCCGCCCGATACCTCGGTCGGGCTGTTCACCAGCCCGATCGTGTAGGCGACCACCGCGGCCTGGGTGCGGTTGTTGAGGCCCAGCTTCGCCAGTGTCCGTGACACGTATGTCTTCACGCTCGCGCTGGCCAGGTGCAGTTCCTTGGCTATCTGGCCGTTGGACATGCCCATGCCGATCAGGCGCAGTACCTTGCGCTCGCTGTCGCTGAGCGCGGCCACCCGGGCGTCAATGCCATTGACATGGACGGGGGTGCGCAGGGTCGCCTGGCGGACCAGGTTACGCAGGAGCTCCGGGGCGAAGACGCGGCCGCCGGAGGCGATGACGCGCATCGCGGACAGCAGTTCCTCGCAGCGCAGGTCCTTGAGGAGGAAACCGCTGGCTCCGGCGTCAAGGGCTTCCAGGACGTGGTTGTCGCTGCTGTAGGTGCTGAGGACCAGGACGTGGGGCGGGTGGGGGAGTTGGACCAGCTTGCGGGTCGCGCACACGCCGTCCATGTTCGGCATGCGCAGGTCCATCAGCGCGATATCGGGCTGATGCAGCTTCGCCTGGATGATGGCGTCCGCGCCGTCGGCGGCCTCGCCCACCACCGTGAACTCCTCGGAGGCCTCCAGCATCATCCGCAGGCCCGAACGGATGATGGCCTGGTCGTCGACGATGATCACTCGAATGGTCACGGTGCGGGTTCCTTTTCCTCGGAGTGGGGGAGCGGCAGGTCGGCCCGGACGCTGAAGCCGCCGCCCGGCAGCCGCCCGGCGCAGAAGCGGCCGCCGGCGGCGGTGACGGCCCCGCGCAGCCCGACCAGGCCGAGCCCTCCGGAGTCGAGGGCTACGGGCTGGTGCGAGGCGGGGCCGTTGCGGACGGTGAGGGTTACGGTGTCGGGCGTGAAGGCCAGGCCGATATGGACGGGCGCGCCGGGCGCGTACTTCGCTGCGTTGGTGAGGGCCTCGCGGCACGTCCGGTACAGCAGGTCGTCTCCGGGCGTCCCGCAGGTCCGGGGGGTGCCGGTGACGGAGTACGTGGCGTCCATGCCGATCGCTCGCATGTTCTGGGTCAGATCGGCCAGGAAGTCCTGGCAGTCGGGGTGGCGCAGGCGGTGGTCCGCGTCGCCGGGGGCCCGCAGGACGTCGATGACGTCGCGCAGCCCGCGCATGACGGTGAGCGCACCTTCTTGGAGTTCCTCGAAATCCTTGGCCACTTCGGTGGGCAGGCCGGCACGCCGCCCCGCGGCCCCGGCGCGCAGCACCAGGTACGTGGTGTGGTGGCCGACGTTGTCGTGGATCTCGTGGGCGAGCAGGTTTCCCTTCTCGGTCAGGGCGAGGCGCACCGCGTGCTCGGTGGCGGCCTCCGCGCGGGCGAGCCGTGCGCTCAGCCGGTCCTCGTACGCGTGACGGCGTCGCACGAGGTGGCCGCAGGCGGCGGGCAGGACGTAGGCGAGACCAGTGAAGTAGATCCGCCACGGGGCGCTGTCGATCAGTTCGCCGGTCAGCCACCGGGTGCTCAGCCAGGCCAGCGCGGCGCCGACCACGATGGTGGCTCGGCGGCGCCTGCCGTAGCGGCCCACCGCGTACGTCGCGGCGGTCAGCGCCGTTCCCTCGTCCGAGCACAGGGTCGCGGCGAATGCGGCGAGGACGCACAGCCCCGGGCGGGTGCGCCGCCACATCAGGCTCGCGGCCGCGACCAGCGCGCACAGGCAGCTGACCGGATAGCTGTGGACGAGTCCCGTGCGGTGCACCGTCGCCAGGGCGAGGCAGCTGGCGGCGCCGACGAGCAGCGCGAGAGCGGAGTCCAGAAGGCGCAGCCGCCGGGGCGAGGGGTTGTGGCAGCGCAGCAGGGGGCGCAGTCGCCGTCGGATGAGGGTGCAGACGTGGGCCAGCACAGTTCACTCCGCGCGGGGGTGGGTCGGCGCGGGCACCAGGAGGTCGGCGGGGAGGGCGACGGCGACGGTGGTGCCTTGCTCGGTCGAGTCGATGTACACGCTCGCGCCGTGCAGCGAGGCCAGGCAGTTGACCGCGTACAGGCCGGTGCTCTCGGACTGCACCCAGTCCATGGGCAGTTCGCTCTGCAGGCGCACATTGAGCGCGTCGAGCTGCTCGGGGGCGATTCCGCTGCCGTCGTCGCTGACGCGCACGACCACGCCTTCGGCGTCGGTCGCCTTGGCCGTCAGGCGCACGGGTCGGTCGGCGGGGGAGAACTTCGTGGCGTTCTCGATGAGTTCGGCCATCATGTGCGTGATGCCGTGGACGGCCCCGGCCCTGAGGTGTACGGCGGGCACGTCGGGGCGTACGACGGCGCGGGTGTAGTGCTCGACCTCCGCCGCCGCGGCCCGCAGGACGTCGATGAGCGGCGCGTCCTCGCGGTGGCGGCGTCCGGGGTCCTCACCGGCGAGGACGAGGGTGGTCTCGCCGTGGCGGCGCATTCGGGTGGCGAGGTGGTCCAGCTGGAACAGGGTGCCGAGGGTGTGCGGGTCCTGCTCAGTCATCTGGAGCTGGGAGAGCAGGTCGAGCTGTTGGTGCACGAGCAGGTGGCTGCGCCGGGACATGGCGGCGAGCTTGGCGCGCATGGCGGCGCGCAGCACCGCCTGTTGCGCTGTCTGGTCGACGGCCTCCTTGACGACCGCGTCGAACGCACGGGTCAGGTCGCCGATTTCGTCGCGGTGGCCGAGGTCGACGGGTGTCACGTCGAAGGAGAGGTGCTGCGGGTGCTGGGCGCGGGCCATTCGGTGGACGAAGGACGGCAGTTCGTTCTGGGCCTTGAGTGCCGCCCGGCGCAGCCTGTGCAGTCGGCGGATGAGGCGGCGGGCGGTCAGGGCGGCGACGGCGGCGGATGCGAGGAGCACGGCGGCGATCGCGACGGTATGCCAGATCAGCGCCTGACGGGCCCCGGCGCGTGCCGTCGCGGCTGATTGCAGGGCCTTTTTGAGGAGTGCGTCCTCGGCGGCGTGCATCTGGTCCAGGACGCGCGAGCTGCACGCCACCCACGGCGCGGGAAGGGGGCGATCGCCGGCGAGGGCCTTGTCGAGTGGCTCGGCCAGGCAGGAGGTGTCGATGTTGTCCTTGGTCACGGAGCCGGCGGATCGCCGGATGGCCTCGTACTCGCGCGACGTGAACTGGCGCAGACCCTCCTGCTGGGCGAGGAAGGACACTTCGTCTCTCGTGAACCTGCCCTTGGCGACGGGGGAGTTGATGAGCGCGCGCTGTCCGGAGAGGGCGGCGGTGCTGGTGGCGAGGGAGTACGGGGCCTCGGAGGCGTCTGTGGCGTGTGCGCCGGGGCCGCCGGGCGGCACCAGGGCGTCGAGGGCGGTCACGATGCTGGTGTACGCCGTGATCGCGGGCAGTAGTGCGGTCCGCCGGGCCATGTCGCCGGCGCGGGCCTCGGGCAGGTGCTCCAGCGCGTCCTGGGCCTGGGCGAGGCGACCCTTGATCCTCGGTTCGCCCTGGCTGTGCCCGGCCGCCCTGCGGAAGTTGGCCAGCGTGGTGTCGGTGAGCCGGCGGCGCTCGGTGACGTCGCCGTCGGGCCGGCCCGACGCTACCGACAGGGCGTCCCGTTCATTCTGTAGGTCGCGGGCGAGAGAGGCGGCTGCCACCGACAGCAGCCCCTGCCGCTCGGCGGTGACCCGTCGGTCCAGGGCGTCGGCCGCGTCCCGGATCTGGAGGGCGGCCAGCACGATGGCCAGAGAGACGGGCAGGGCGAGCACCGCCGCCACCTGCATGCCCAGCCGTCGATGGCGCAGCCAGTGTCTACTCATCTGATCCCCCGTCGTGCTCGGTGGGCCGGCGTCTGTCTAACCGGGCTGGAGAAAGAACCGGCCGAGGTGCTCCCGGGTGGCGGTGTCGAGGAGCATCGCGACCTCCGCAGCCAGGAGCGAGGCGGCGTACATGACCTGACTGGTGTCGGTGTCGGCGTCGGACACCATGACCAGGCTCGTCTGCGCGTCGACGGGCGCCATACACAGGTGGTGCCGCTGCATGTTGATCATGACGGCCCCGACCCAGCCGCTGCAGTACGCCTGGGCCGCCGCTCTGGTGAGGGAGACCAGGCTGGAGGACAGGGCGGCGAGCCGTTCGGCATCGGCGGTGTCGGTGGACGGGTCCGCGCACAGGACGAGGCCGCCGGCCGACAACAGGACGGCGCGCCTGATGCCGGGCGTCGTCTCCCACGAGTCGTGGATGACGTTCTGGATGTCCAGGGCCTGGTTCCCGGCAGACTGCATTTCTCTCTCCGTTCTCAAAGGACCGCTGCGGCGGCGCGCGGGCCGGCTGCCGGCGCCAGGCGCCGCTCCAGCGCGTGCTCGACCACCCGGATCAGGACGTCCTGGACGGCGGAGCGCTGTCGTGCGTCGGTCTGCACCACGGGTACGTCGTCGGCGAGTTGGAGGGCTTTGCGGACCTCGTCAGGCGCGAACGGCTGGCGGCCGTCGAAGCCGTTGAGCGCGACGACGAACGGCAGGCCGCACTCCTCGAAGTAGTCGACCGCGGGAAAGGAGTCGGCCAGGCGTCTGCTGTCCGCGAGGACGATGGCGCCGATCGACCCGCACACCACGTCGTCCCACATGAACCAGAACCGGTCCTGGCCGGGCGTGCCGAACAGGTACAGGACGAGGGATTCCTCCAGGGTCACGCGGCCGAAGTCCATCGCCACCGTGGTGGTGCGCTTGGACGGCACGTGGCTGAGGTTGTCGATGCCCTCGGACGCGACGGTCATGACCGCCTCGGTCCGCAGTGGCAGGATCTCGGAGATGCTGCCGATCAGCGTGGTCTTGCCGACGCCGAAACCCCCGGCCACGACGATCTTGGCTGAGGACATTGCCGCGGCGGAGGGCGGCTGCTTAGAGGCTGTGAAGTCCACTGAGGACCCTTTCCAACAGTGCGGTGGTCGGCTGGTCGCCGACGGGCTCCATGACCGAGACGAACCCCACGGCGGACAGGTCCGCGACGAGGATCCGGGCGACGCCCACGGGCACTCCCAGGTGCGCGGACACCTCGGCAACCGAGGCGGCCTCGGTGCACAGGGCCAGGATCAGCTCGTGTTCGGGCTGGGCGCCGGCCGGACCCCGCCGCTCGGTCACGACCAAGGCCTCCAGGGGGAGTTCCAGGCCGGTCACCGTCCGGCCCGCCGTGATGGTGTATGGGCGGGGTGCCAGTGGCGGGGGGCCGGGTCTGGGCGGCTCAGTGGGCTGCCGCGGCATGATCCCTCAGCGTGGACCGCAGTTCGGGGGTGAGGACGTGGCCCACGCGCCGCACAAGGCGGGTCATCTGGTAGCCGAGCACGGCCCGGTCGGTGCCGGTGTCTGCGGCGACGGCCAGCAGTGAGCCGTCGGAGACGGTCACCACGACGAGGATGGAGTGCTGCATTTCCAGGACGGTGCGGTGCACCGCACCCGACTGGTTCAGCTCTGCCGCCGCGTACCCCAGCGCGGCGAGGCCGCTGGTGATCGGCGACACGAGTCCGGGCGCCGGTGCCTTGATGTCTGAGGCCCGGGCGAGCAGCACGCCGTCCGCCGAGACCAGCGCGACGTCGAAGACGCCCGGCAGGTCGGTCTGGAACTTCTGCAGTACCCACTGGAACTCGCGCACCTTGTCGGTGCCCTGGGGCAGGGATCGCGGCGCGGGGGACGGTTCAATCGCGTACACGGGGCTCCTCCTGGGCGGGCTCCTGTGGCGGCTCTGGCTGGGCCTGGGCGATCCCGTCGGTCAGGCCGCTCATGCGCCGCCGGATCTCGGCGGGATCGGGAAGGGCGGCGGAGCCGCCGGTCGCCGGGTCGGGCGTGGCGATGCTGCCCACGCGCGCGCGTCGCTGCCGTACCGGAAGGCCCGCCTGCGTGGACACCGGAGCGGGGGCGCCCTGCTGGGGCGCGGGTCGTGGTTCCGGTTCGCCCGGTTGAGGTGTGGACGCCTGCGCCGGGGCGCCCGGTCGCCGTGCGGGCTGCTGCGTCGAGCCCTGCTGTTGGGGTACGGACTGCTGCGCCGCGGAGGCCGGTTGAGGAGTAGACGCCTGGGCCGGACCCGAGTGCGGTGCCACGGACTCGCCGCCGGCGGGGCCGAGGGCCTGCATCGACACGGTCGCCGGGTCCTGGGCGGTCGCGGGCGCGCTCTCCTGCACGCGGGCGCCCATCACCCGGCGGGCCCGCCCGTACCCCACGGGCTGTCCGGCCGCCTGGGCCGACAGCGCGGCCGACTGCGCGGGATGCGGGGCCGGCTCGGCCAGCATGGACTGCGGCAGGATCACCGATGCCACCAGGCCGGTCGGCGTGTTCTCGTAAAGGCGGACGGCCACCTGGTGCTTGCGGGCGAGCGCCCCCACGACGTAGAGGCCCATGGATTCGCTGAGGTGGGAGCGGAATCCGGCGGTCTGATGCAGGGCCTGTTCGGCCTGGGCCAGCTGCTCGGGGCTCATCCCGATGCCTGCGTCGCGGATCTCCAGGAGGGCGCGGCCGTCGGGCATCCGTCGGCCGCTCACCACGACCCAGGTGTCCGGGCTGGAGAACGAGGCCGCGTTGTCGAGGAGTTCGGCGATCAGATGGACGAGATCGTCGGCGGCGTAGCCGACCACACCGACCGGGGGCAGAGCGTGGTAGGTGACCCGCCGGTAGTCCTCGATCTCTGAGGCCGCCGTTCGCACGAGCGCGAGGAGGTCCGTGGTCTCGCGCCGCTCGGCCGAGATCTCCGCTCCGGCGAGCACCAGCAGGTTCTCGCTGTTGCGGCGGATCTGGGTGGAGAGGTGGTCGAGGTGGAAGAGGTGCGCGAGTGCGTCGGGTTCCAGCTCGCGGCTCTCGAGTTCGGTGATGACCGCTAGTTGCCGCTGGATGAGGGACTGGTTGCGCCGGGAGAGGTTCTGGAAGAGGAGGTTGACCTCCTCGCGCGTGCCGGCTTGCTGGCGGGCCAGGCGTACCGCCTCCAGGTAGACCCGGTCGAAGGCGCGCGCCACGTCGCCGATCTCATCCCGGCTGCGCGGGGCGAGCACCTTGCCCTCCAAGGCGCGCGGCAGCTCGCTGCTCTGGGAGAGGTGGTGGGTCACGTCGGGAAGGTGGACGTCGGCTACCTTCACCGCCGAGCGGCGCAGCCAGGCCAGGCCACGCACCAGGTGCCGGGAGGTCGCGATCACCAGGGCCGTGGCGATCAGCAGGGCCAGGATCGACAGGGCGATGGAGATGACGGCCTTCTGGTGGGCCTGGTCCTTCTGGTCGAGGGCGCCAGCCAGAACGCGGGCCTCCACGGTGTCTTGGAGCTTGTCCAGCTGGGTGCTGATGTGGGTGAGGTCCTCGTACCAGGTCTTCGGCAGCACCTTGGTGAGGTTGGTCTGGCCGGTGGAGGCGCCCAGCTTCTGGATCGCGTCGGTCACGGCGGCCGACGGTGCGGCATCGACGATCCGCTGGAACGTGGCGGCCTCGCCGGGCTTGGCGTACAGGCCGAACTCCGTGCCGGTGATGCCGCGTACGAGTTGGGAGGCGAGGACGTTGCCCTGGGCGCCCGCGGTGAGGTTGCCGGAGGGCGCGGAGGCCAGCACCGAACGCTGGCTCGTGACCATGACGTCGTACAGGGCCAGGGTGTACAGGGTCCAGCCCGCGCCCCGGGCCTGTTCGCCGATCCCGCCGACCTGGTTGTACAGACTGGCGATCGACACGATGACGCCGCCGTACTGGTTCTCGACGTCGCTGGGGGCGGTGCGCGAATCCGCCAGCTTGCGGACCTCCTTGAGGGCGTCGAGCCCGGTGCTGGTGACCTTGCGCTGGCGCTCCATCCCGGAGCTGGCGGGCAGTTGCCTGAGTTCGTCCAGGAACTGCTTGGCCTTCGCGTCGGATTCGGAGCGGCCGGTGCCGTCGCTTGGGTGGAGCCGGTCGTGGGCCTTCGGGTCGACAGCCAGGTCGCGCTCCTGCGCCAGTGCCCGGATGAGGGACGTCCCGGTACGGCTGGTCTCGGCGATGCGCGCCGTGTCGCGGTACTGGTCGGCGGTGTCCAGAGCGTCCTTGACCCGCATGCCGGCGAAGCCGAGGGCCGCGAGCAGCGGCACGAGGACGACGATGAGCATGCGGGTCGGCACCCGGAGGTCGGCGAGCACGCGCCTGCGCCAGGGCAGGGACGTGCGACCCGCTCCTGATACCTGCTCGTGCCGGGGGCCCGGCGCAGGAGCACCATTGTTCACGGGGAAGACCTTGTTTCCGAGGAAGTGGAATAGGGCCGTCCCAGCCTATGTACGGTCCGATGGCGACTCGCTTGACCAATGGGCTACCCCCATCGGCCGAAAGTTGATTCGATGGTCCCCTGCCACCCCTTAAGGTGCGGCGGTGCAGGGTCCGAAGACAATGCGGGCCGCCTCGACGCGGTTCTGCGCCCCGAGCCGTGTGAGCACCTGGCTCACATGTGTTTTGACGGTTGCGGTGCGGAGCCCCAGAGATTCGGCGATCTCGGCATTGGACATGCCGGTGGCAAGGAGTTCGAGCACTTCGTGCTGGCGGTCCGTCAAGGTGTCGAGCGCCGTTCTCTGGGCCGGAACACGCTGGGTCCACACCCGGCGCGACGCGAGCTCGACGATGTCCCGAGTCAGTTCGCTGGAGAAGAATGCGTGGCCCGCCGTGACCGCGCGAACCGCGCGAACCAGGTCTTTGTGCAGGGAATTCACGGACAGAAGTCCCGACACGCCGGAGGAAATGGCTGCCTCCGCCAGGCGGTCCTCCGGTGAGCCGACCAACAGAAGCTGCGGGGAGTTTTTTTCGTGCCCGATCTCGCGGGCGATGGCCAGCCCGTTGCCGCCCGGTCCGGCGTGGATGACGACCGCGTCCGGAAGCAGGACACGGACGCGCTCGCGCGCGGTGGCGGCGTCCCAGGCCTCCTCGACGGTGTTGATTCCGCAGCCGCCCAGCAGGTGCTGCCGCAGGACCCGACGCATGTGCCGGTCACCGCTCACCGGCAGAACCGTGATCATCCCCCTTGCTCCGATGGGGGGTGCCGGATACGAGGGAACGGCACGAATGGGAACAGATGGTGACATAGGTTGATGGTATGTCGACCGGTGAGGGGAAGCCCCCAGCTGATGATCAAGGTAGTGATTGTCGAGGACAACGTCATCGCCAGGACCGGGCTCCAGCAGATCGTCTCTTCCGGCGCCGACACCGAGGTGACCGCCACCGCCCCTGACGCGGCATCAGGGATAGAAGCGGTGCTCCGCACCCGACCCGACGTCGCCCTGGTGGACCTCGGGCTGCCCGACGAGAGCGGCCTCTCGCTCGCCACCCGCCTGCTGGCCCTGCCCGAACCGCCCCGGGTGCTGATCCTGACCGCCTTTCACGACGGTGCCCTGGTGCGCGAGGCCCTCACCGGCGGAGTGTCGGGCTTCCTGCTCAAGGACCTGTCAGTCGAGGACCTGTTGGAGGCCGTGCGGGCGGCCCACGCGGGACACGCGGTACTGCACCCCGAGGTCGCGGGCCGGCTGGTCACCTCGCTGCGCCGGGCCGACCGGCCCTCGCCGCAGGAACTCCAACGCCTCGCCGCCCTGACCGACCGGGAGCGCGCCGTGCTGCGGCTGCTGGCCACCGGCTTGACCAACGCCGCCACCGGCCGTGAGCTGGGCCTGTCCGAGGCCGCCGTGAAGAACCACGTCACCCACATCCTCACCAAGCTGGAGTTGGCGAACCGCGTTCAATTGGCCCGGTTCGTCAACCGCGTGGGGCTCGCCGACTGAGACCCGGCGCCCTCCCTACGCTCCAGCTCGGCACGCAGCCGCAGCAGCGTCTGGAAGAGGGTGCTGCGCACGGTTGCGGGCGCGATGCCCAGAACGGCGGAGATCTGGGCCGCGTTCATGCCGAGCCAGTAGCGCATGAACACAACCTGGCGGCGACGTTGCGGAAGCCCGCTCACCAAGGTGCGCAGCGACTCGTGCTCCGCGTGGCCGGGCGCGAAGTCGGGTACCGCGCCGTCCAGAGGATCGCCGGTCGGCACGTCCCCGAACCCTCCGCCGCGCCCGTAGTCGATCCATACGGTGTTGAGGACCTGCTGGACGTAGGCGTCCGGATTGGCCTTGTTGCGGATGTAGTCCCATTGGTGGAACGCGCGCAGCAGGGCGAGCTGCAACAGGTCCTGGGCGTCCTGCGGGTTGGACACCAGACGCTCCGCCCGTGCCAGCAGCGCCTCGCGGCGGGCGCGTACATAGCCCTCGAAGTCCGGGTAGGGGGCGGGCCGGTGTCCGGTGGGGTCGTCCATGGTGCGTCCATGCTGGCTTGCCTTCCGGCGCCGGGGTGTCGCCCGGAAGGCGCGCGGCCGTGGACGAGCGGCCAGCCCGGAATCAACCCGGGTCGACCGCCGTTGCGGCTCCGTGAGGAAGCAGTGCGTGTACGGCGAAGCCCTCGCCCTTCCGCTCGGCCTTGAAGGCGCCGCCCAGCCGGGCGACCCGCTGAGCGAGCCCGGCGAGCCCGCTTCCGCCCGACGGCAGCACGGCCTCGACAGGGCGTCGGGCGCCCGTGTCCGTCACCTCCACGCGCAGCCCCTCGGGCCCGCAGTGCAATGCCACCGCAATCTCGGCGCCGGGCGCGTACCGGGCCGCGTTCGTCAGCGACTCCTGTACGACCCGGTAGGCCGTCAGCTGGAGCGGCTCGGGGAGCACTTCGGGGTGGCCGTCGACGTGGAGCACGGCCCGCGTGCCGTCGTGGCGCACCTCCTCGACCAGGGCCGCGATGCGGTCCACGGGAGCAGCGGCCGCGCAGTCACCGGGTTCCAACAGGCCCAGCGTCTCGCGGAGTTCCTCCAGCGCCCGGTGGCCGTCGCTGCGGATCCGCTCGACGGCCCGCGACGACGCGCCCGGCAGGGCGGCCGGGGAGGACAGCAGGGCGTTGGCGGTCAGCACGATGCCGCTCACGCGGTGGGCGAGGGTGTCGTGCATGTCCCGGGCGATCCGCGAGCGCTCGTCGGCGATGGCCCGCTCCGCCCACAGCGCCCGCTCGCGCTCCAACTCGCCCACCCGGTGCCGGGCCGCGGCGGACCGCTCGTGCTGCCGTCCGATCGCATACCCGGCGAGCAACGGGCCGAGGGCGAGGGCGAGGGCGATCAGGTTCTCCCGTACCCCCGGACTGGGAGTGCTGCCCCGGACGCCGACCAGGGCCAGCGCCGTCGCCGCGGCCACCGGCACTACGAGACCGCGCCGGTCCGGCACCCGCGTACCGGTGGCGAACATGGCCAGGCCCAGGGCGCCCGGCGCATAGGCCAGCAGGTGGCCGACCGCGGCGAGGGAGGCCACGAGGACGGGCCGGCGCGCGTGCCACAGCAGGACCAGGCCCGCGGCCGCGCCCACGGCACCGGCCGGCGCGGGTCTGCCCGAAAGGACCAGGCCGTTGAAGGCGTACGCCTTCGAGTCCCAGACGGCCCACAGGGCCGCGCCGCAGGCGGCGGCCGTCCACAGGCGCCGAGTTGCCCAGGTCGTTTCGATGTGTCGAGACATTCGCAGAAGTAGAACACGAGGAGATCTGTATGCCGCGGGACGAACGTCCTGGTTATGAACTTCCATTAGTCCTATGGAATTCGGTGCCAAAGTCCCGCGCGCAGATCAATGATCCAGGGAATCCTGAGCGGGCAGGTATCCGAGATGCTGTTCCCACGTCACATCGAGACGGCCGGGAACGATGACATCCATCTCCGGATAGCCGAGATCCGCCACCACAGCGTCGTAGACCGGGGTATCGCTCGGCGTGGAATGGAGAGCAGGCCACCAGCGGCCCGGGCGACCTTCGAGATTGTTCATGGCGTCGGCCTTCTGTCGGTCTGGGGATTCTGACAGTTGGCGAAACCATACCGCCTTTCGCGTACCAGAATTCCGCGCCGAGGAAACTGTGACCGTGCGGGCACGGTGGGTGTGGGATTCCCTGCCGGTAAGCCACATTAAGAGTTTTTAAGAAGTCGTTAGACCACGCCTAAGCCTGGGTGCGCCACACTTGTTCCCATGAACTCGACAGCGGAACTTCACAGCGCTCCGACGGGCGAAATGCAGCAGCCGGTTCGGCGCACCGTGCTCGTCGCCGATGGTGATCAGGCATTCCGTACCCGGCTGTGCCGTCTTCTGGAAGGTCTGGGATACGACGTCGTGGCCGAGGCGTCGAGCGCCCTGGAAGTGACGAAGCTCCTGCGGAGCACCGAGCCGGAACTCCTCGTCATGGACCTGCAGTTGGCGCGGTCCGTCGGGTTCCGCACCGACCGCCTCGGCGGTCTGCTTCGCCGGCCCCCCAAGGTGGTCCTGCTGACCGGCGACGCCGGGAACGAGGGGCTGGAGGAGGCGCTCGACGCCGGGGCGCGCGGGTTCATCACCAAGGACTTGGACGCGACCCTGCTCGACTCCGTCCTCGGCCACGTGCTCTCGGACGGCTGCGCCATCGCGCCGGAGCTCTTCGAAGGCCTCATGGACCGGCCCACCGGCTCCCGCACCCGCTTCACACGCGCCCACCCCCGGGTCAGCCTGCTCAACGACAGCGAGCGCCACGTCCTGCAACTGCTCGGCTGCGGCTTCGAGAACGCCCGTATCGCCGAGGAACTCCACCTCTCCCGCGCGAGCGTGAAGACGTACGTGTCCCGGCTCCTCGGCAAGCTGCACCTCGAAAACCGCACCCAGGCCGCGCTCGTGGCCAACGAGACGGGTCTCGCACGGCAGGTCGCCGTCGCCGCATAACCTGGGCAAATACCAGTACTTCATGACATTGAGGCGGTGATCGAGGGTGGCCGAGCAGCAGTTGCCGTCCGCCGGAGGGCAGCGGAAGCGCCCCCCCGGTGAGACGGCTTCCGGCGATGGGACGACGGTCTACGAGGCGGGCCGACCGCACGGCGCCGACGAGACGGCGGTCATTGGTGCGGAGCAGCCGCACGGCGCCGACCGGGCGCCGGACTCGGGCGCGATGCGAACGAACGGCGTCGAGGACACGGCGGAGTTGGCGGCGGTGCAGCCGCACAACAGCCGTGGGGCGACGGCGTACGACACCGAGCAACCGCCCGGCGCCGACGACACGATGGTCTTCGACCCGGCGCACTTGCACAGCAGGCGCCGCCGGCCGCGCGGCGCGCGTTGGCGCATATCCGCGGGTGTCGCGGGGGCCCTGGCGCTCGCGGGCGCGGGCATCCTCGTGTTCGGGGGAGGCGGGCCCGATAGCCTCGCCGCTCTGATGGGATCGTCCGGCCACGGAGCCGGAGCCCCCGACACCGTTCCCTCCACCACGCCGTCCACCGCCGAGGAGCAGGCCCGGGCCGCGGGGCAGGCTTCCCCCAACGGCTCGTCGGCGAAGGGCCCGACTACGCCGGGGCATCCGAGTGCCTCCGGCACGTTCCGCTCCACACCGTCCGATCCTGGGACCGACGGACAGCACGGCCCGAGCACCGGTACGGGTGCGGACCCGTCCGTCTCGCAGTCGGCGTCCAGGTCCTCCCACCCGACCTCGCCGTCCCCTGCGCATTCGGACGGGCCGGCGGTGCCGGCCTGGGAGGCGAGTGATTCCTACAGGGTGGGGGACCAGGTGAAGTACAACGGCGCCGTCTACCGGTGCAGGCAGAGCTACGTGGGACACGGCGACCCGAGTTACATCGAGTCCGAGGCCCTCTGGCAGCGTCTGCGTTAGCGAATCCGCCACCTGTCGAATTCCGGGCTCGGCATCCCGAACTCCCTGTCCGTCAGGTTGAGTTCATACGCGAGGACCGCCGCCTGGGTGCGGTTCTGCAGGTCCAGCTTGCGCAGGATGCGGGAGACGTGGGCTTTGACGCCGGAGACGGACAGATAGATCCGCCCGGCGATCTGTACGTTGCTCAGTCCCGCGCCGATCAGCGTGAGCACGCACCGCTCCTCTTCCGTCAGCCGGCCGAGCAGCTTGGCGCGGTGCACGCGGCCGCGGGCCGTGCCGCGCGACGCCTTCTTCACGATGAGGCCCAGTACCTCGGCCGCGACCAGGCTGACGCCGTTCATGACGCTCTCCATCGCGCTCTGCAGCCCCGCCGGCCTGACGTCCTTCGTCAAGAACCCGCTGGCTCCGGCTTCCAGGGCCGCCAGCGCCTGGTCGTCGATGGTGAACCCGGTCAGCACGATGACGCGGGGCGGTCGGCTCAGCCGCGTCAGCCGCCGGGTCGTCTCGACCCCGTCGATGTGCGGCATGCGGAGGTCCATCAGGACCAGGTCCACGCCGTGTTCGCGTGCCTGCGTCACCGCCTCCGGGCCGTTCTCGGCCACGGCCGCGACCGTGAACCCCGGCACGGAGTCGACCAGGCAGACGAGGCCGGAGCGCGCGATCGCCTGGTCGTCGACGACGAGGACGCGGGCGTCGGTGTCCGCGGCAGTGGCTCCTTCTTCGCGGCTCATGGGTTCAACAGGCCTATTGGTCGGCGGGGACAGCACACCGGAGCCGGGTTCGTCGGCGCAGGACCGCGGGCGAGGAGGCAGGGCATGGACATCACCTTCCGGGAAGACGCACGTCGGCGGCACCGCCTGCCGTACCCGGACGGGTCCGGCGAACAGCCGTATGAGTGGGTAAACCCTCTCATGTTGCAACCATCTCCGCTCCAGGAGGTCCCGGTCAGGGCCGGTCCGTCCTCAACATCGGCGTACGCGGCGGCTGTTCCGGCGGGCGGCTCGCGACGTGACCTGTCTCACGCTTTAGATGGGCTTAAGGAGGTTAATGGCTACATGTCTGTATTGATGTCGAATGCTGGCAATTGACGCTGTGTCATGCCGGGTGGAGAGTCGGTCCCGGTCACCCCTGCCGCCCAACTCACCCTGTTTCACCAGGAGATCTCGCATGCGCACGCCCGCAGCCCTCGCCACCGTCGGTGTCATGGCTTCCCTCGTCCTGGCGCCCGCCCCCTCGGCAACGGCGGCGCCGCAGTGCGGGACGAACCCGCTCGGGATCGCCGGGAAGTACGCCGAGTTCGTCGAGAGCGACGCCACGCGGTACTCCGACTCCGAGGGCGCCGTGGCCGTCGGAGGAGACGCACACTTCGGCGACGGCAGGACGGGCCAGGGCTTCTCCGTCGGAGCCAAGCTCAGCGGAGACGACCTCGGCGCACTCCCCAGCCACAACTCCCTCGTGGTCGGCGGCACTCTGAGCGCCAACCAGGTTGTCCTGCGGAAGGGCTCGGGTGTCTACGGTGAGCTGCGTGAGACGAACCGCCCCGGCAGCTTCGCCATCGACGGCCCGCACGCCCAGGGCAGCTCGCCCGTGAACTTCAAGCGCGAGTTCGCCGCGCTGCGCGCCAACTCCACGGCCTGGGCCGCCCTCAAGGACAACGGCACGGTCGCCCGCCCCACCAACAGCGAGGCCCTGCTCCTGACCGGCACGGACCCCGAGGGCAACGTCTTCACCGTCAACGCCGCCGACCTCCAGCAGGCCAACCGCATCGCACTCAAGGTCCCCGCCGGATCCACCACCCTGGTCAACGTGCTCGGCGCCTCGTACGACATGGCGGCGGCCTCGCTGAGCGGCGTCGAGATATGGGACCCGGCGAGCAAGGCGTTCGTCCTCGACGACTACGCCGCGGGATCGGCCGCGTTCAAGACCCTCCGGTCCAAGCTGCTGTGGAACTTCCCGCATGCCATCTCGCTGGTCAAGAACAGCGCCTCGTGGCCCGGCACGATCCTGGCCCCCGACGCGGCCGTGCAGCTGGGCAGCACCAAGACGGGGCCCGGCCACGTCAACGGCGCCGTCATCGCCAAGAAGCTGACCTCGGTGCCGGGCGCGGAGACGCACCAGATGGCCTTCTCCGGCTGCCTTCCCGCCGGCCAAGCGCCGTCGAAGCCGCTGCCGCCCGCCGCCCACCCCGCACCGACCGGGACCGCGCTGCCCCCGCTCGCCGCCCCGAAGTCCTCCGGGACGAGCGGCAACAAGCCGTCGGCGTCGTCCTCGCCGGCCCCCACACCGTCCGCCTCCCCCACGCCCACCCCCGGCACCGACGGACACGGTCGCCTCGCCATGACGGGCGGCGGAGTCGACCCGCTGTTCGCGACGGGCGCCGTCGCCACGCTCCTCATCGGAGCCGCGTGCACGGGGTACGCGTTGATCCGCCGCCGCTCCTCGCGCCGCTGACAGACGGCGGACACAGCCCGCCGTGCGACGGTCGGGCGCGCTCCGGCCGCCGTCGGCGCCCGAATGATCAACCTTTACCGGTACCAGTCCACCTTGGCGGGCAGCGCCTGGGCAGGTCCGCCTCCTAGGGTCGGCCTTCCGTGGGCGGCGGGGAAGAACCGGCCGCCACGTGCCCCCCACCCGCCTCGCGAAGGATCTCTCAGACCAATGAGCCGAAGCCTGTTCGAGGAACGACTCGAAGTGGCGGAAGAACGGCTGCGCCGCCTCTACATGGAACGCGAGGACGGCGGCCCGTCGGAGGACTCAGCGGCCCAGCCCGCCGAGAGCCACGCCTGGCCCGGCGACGCACAGCTGGCGCTGCGCAAGGCCGAGGGCGACCGGCTCGCGCACCTGGTCAGGGAGTTCGGTCTCTCGGAGCGGGAGACCGACCTGCTCATCACCTGCCTGCTGCCCGAACTCAAGCCGGTCTGTGGTGCCGCGTTCCAGTTCCTGAGCGGCCTTCCCACCTCCCGCCCCTCCGTGTCGGTGGCCCTTTCCGTGCAGGGCATCGCCGTACCGGACGCCATCGCCGACGGCCTGCTGCGCCGGGGCTCCGCGCTCTTCGACACTGGCCTGATGACCTGTCAGAACCCGGAGGCATCGTTCCCGGAACGGGTCCTTGACGTCACCGACCGCGTCCTCGACTTCCTGGTCGGCCGCGAGCGGTGCGAGGCCGCGAACCGCCGACTGCACCTCCTGCCGCCGCACCCCGACGATACCGACCCCCAGCACGCCAAGGGCCTGGACACCGCGCTCGGCGCCGACCCGCACCGGACCCGCTACCTGCGCCAGGGCATCCACGGCGAGGCACTCCCGGCGAGCCGCGCCGCGCTCGCGGCGACCGGCCTCGTCCCGCTCCTCCTGGACCCCGACGCCCTCACCAGCGGCGGGGCCTCCCCTCAACAGCTCGCCGCCGAGGCCACGTTGGAGGCGAGGCTGCTCGGCGCAGCCGTCCTGCTGCCCCTCGCGGCCCCGGCCGCCACCGAACCCGACCAGGCCGACCTGGTGCGGCGCCTGGTGACCCAGCTCGCCGACGAACCCGTACCCCTCCTCCTCTACGGCAGCGAGGCCTGGGCAGCGTACGGATGGGACACGCCCCAGCCCGTCGAGACGGACCTGCGCGCCGCCGGCGCCCGGCGCCCCGGCGACCAGCTGAGCGCCGCCGCATCGGTCTCCGTGGAAGGCATCCACCGCGCCTCGGCCCTGCACGCGACCAATGCCGAGATGCGGACCGTACGGAAAGCGGCCCGGCAGCGCGCCGCCGGCGAACTCGGCGGCCTGGCCCGGCACATCGTGCCCGAGGTCGGCTGGCAGGACCTGGTGCTGCCGACGGAGGTCCGCACCCGCCTGGACATGCTGGTGGCCCGGGTCCGCCACCGCGAGACGGTGTTCGGCAGCTGGGGACTGCGCAGGGGCGGCGGCCGAGGCAGGGGAACCGCCGCGCTGTTCGCCGGCGAGTCCGGGACCGGCAAGACGATGGCGGCCGAGGCCGTGGCCCGCGAACTGGACCTCGACCTCTACGTCATCAGCCTGCCGTCCATCGTGTCGAAGTACATCGGCGAGACCGAGAAGAACCTCGAACGGGTCTTCTCCGCCGCCGAGATGCTCGACGCGGTCGTCCTGTTCGACGAAGCCGACTCGATGTTCTCCAAGCGCGGCGAGGTCAAGAGCTCCAACGACCGCCACGCCAACATGCAGAGCGGCTACCTGCTGCAACGCCTGGAGGCCTTCAACGGCCTGGCCATCCTGACCACCAACCTCCGCTCCAACATCGACGCCGCTTTCACCCGCCGCTTCGACGAGGTCGTCCACTTCGAGAGCCCCGGCCCGGAGGTCCGCGCCCAGCTGTGGCGCTCCCTGCTGGGCACCGCGGCCCCCGAGGACGCGTGCCTGGACACCCTGGCCGAGCACTACGACCTCGCGGGCGGCAGCATCCGCGCGTGCGTGGAGAGCGCCGCGTTCGCCGCGGCGGCGGCCGAGCGCCCGGTGTGCCGCGCGGACCTGTTGCGGGGGATCGAGACGGAGTACGGAAAGCTGGGACGGTTCTTCGCACCGGTCAATTGAGCCGCGAGAGCCTCACATGCTGCGGAACGTGATGTCGCCGGGTTTCCTGCGGGCAGGGCGGCTTTGTCTCTCAATTCGGCGTCGCCGGCTCAGGCGTCGCCGTGACCCGTGATGATGCTCTGGTCCAGGGGGCGCCTTACCGGAGTTCTCTCAGGTCACGGCCTCGGCGGTAGCCGAATAATAACTCTCTGACGGAGTATCAGCTGACTCTGAAGCTGAACGGAAGATCGGCCTTTGGGAGGGCAGGCCGCAGCATCCGGGCCGCTTGCGGACTGGATGACGGTGAGACGGGCGGTCAGGCTGACGTGGGTGTGAGGGTGACTTGGTGGCCGAGGGCTTGGTGCTGGCGGACGAGATCACGGATCTTGCGGGCGGCATTGAGGTGACGGCTGTGCCTGTCGGCGCTGGGTTCCTGACAGGAGGCGTCCGGGTCGTTGATCAGATGCCAGGCGATGACGAGCATCGAGCGAGCGACGTCCCAGGGCTTTGGCATGACCGCGGCGCTTGACTATGTAGCGGTAATGGGCGCCGAGGAAGGTGTCGGTGTGGGCGGTGGCGTTTGCGGCCTCGCCCAGCGCCCCCTTGAGCCAAGGGTTGTCCTGCCCGGCTGGGCCCGCGGTGTTCTTCGCTCCGGACCGGATGGCGCGCGGGAGGGGGGCTCATATCCGCGCCGATCTCGGCGAGGATGATCTGCGCTACGGTCGGTCCGATGCCGGTAACGGCATCGAGACGCTCAGCCAGGGCCCGCGCGCTCACCACGATGGCTGGCACGTCCGCGTCGGCCGGGTCGTCTGGCGGGGCGATGATCTCCTCCAGTGTCTGGGCGATGAGCCGGTCGAGTTCGTGGATCTGGGCGGTCAGGTGGTCGATGGTGGCCAGCAGCCCCCCGAGCAGGCGGGCGTGGTGGTCCTCGAACTACCCCGTCAAGGCCTCGGCCAGGGCCGCCTTCTTCTTGACGAGACTGCCCTGGGCGAGCTCGGCGAGGGTACGGGGATTGCGTTCCCCGGCGACCATGACCATCATGGCCCGCCCGGACTAGCCGAACAGGTCGGAGACAGCTCCGGACAGCTTGATCTGCGCATCCTGCAGAACCTTGTCGACGCGGTGCTTGTGCCGGGTGCCCTCCTGGACGAACACGGTGACCTTTGCCGAGGGCACCTTCCACATCCGCCCGGCACAGCTCCCCGCGCGATGGCCACCTTCCGCAACCGCGCCTCGACCTCATCCGCCAGGTCGGCTGGACCGACATCGCAGCGCTACCGACCACTACCAATCACCCCTGCGACCTGCGCTACGGCCAAACTCCCCCCTCGGGCTCCCCTCCCCGACCACGATCGACCGCATCCGACGCGGTCACAGTGAACCTCTTTCATCCTGCTCCTGAGGAGTGAAAGTGCCTGGTCAGAGGGGTGGGTGACATGGCAGAGCCCCTCGTCGTTGGGGTGGTGACATCACTCAACACACCAGCGGCCGGGGGGCTCTGTTGGTTCCGTATCCTGCCATGCTCGATGTGCCGTACGAGCTTGTTGAGCATGTCTCATGGCTGCTGTACGCGCGGAGGCGTGAACTGGGCTCGCGGTGGCGGAAGTTGGGTTGCTTCAAGCAAGCTCTGCTTACGCTGGCGCATCTGCGGAAGAATGAGACGTTCGCCCAGGTGGGAGCCGGGTTCGGCGTCTCGGAGGCAACCGCCTGGCGCTACGTCGACGAAACACTTGACGTCTTGTCCTCCTGGACACCAGGACTCCATGAGGCCCTCGCGGGCCTGGGTGAAGGCGACTTCGTCATTGTTGACGGCACCCTGATCCCCACCGACCGGATCCGTGCAGATGAGCCGTACTACTCGCAGAAGCACAAGAAGCACGGTATGAACGTGCAGGTCATCGCCCGTCCGGACGGCACACCCCTGTGGCTCTCCCGTGCTCTTCCGGGCCGGACCCACGACCCGACCGCCGCCCGCGCCCACGGCATCGTCCAGGCCTGCCTCACCCGGGAGGTCCTGATCCTCGCGGACCGGGCCTACCAGGGCGCCGGCGCGACCGTCCGCACCCCGTACTACCACCACCGCGAACAACCCGAGCACTACCAGCAATACAACCGTGACCACGCCCGTCTGCGTGCACCTGGCGAGCGCGCCTTCGCCCGACTCAAGACATGGCGCCTCTTCCGCAAGGCACGTTGCTCAACCAACCGCATCAGCAGATGTGTCGCCGCCGTCCACACCCTCCTCACCTGCAGCTACTCAGGATGAAAGAGGTTCAGTGAGGCAACTCACCGAAGCTAATTACTGATGGCGACAAAGAGGCCACCGGTAGGCTTTTGAAATGCGTGCACGCCTGCCTTCCTGAATGTTTCGGAGCGGGACCCGAGGCCGACTCCGTCGCCCACATTGATCCCCCTGGTGAGATCCTTCGGTATTTCGATGATCATATGCGTCGTGTTGTAGCTGAAGTCTGCGAGAGTCTCTCCGGTATCTATCTGAATGACAGAGAAGGAGTCCGAGAAGGTGTGTTCGGGGAACATTCCTGCCCTTATTTCGAACTGCCCGTCCGGCACGGTCTCGGTCTGGCCGAGATGGGGCCTGTCCTTGAACTGGAGAATCCTGATGTCGTGTCCGGAGTTATTTCTGATTCCGACCTTCGTCTTGCCCTTGGGGTCGGGCTGCACATGGCTGCGGGTGGGCTTGGGCGCATTGAGTTTGGTTTCCACTTGGTAGCAGTGGAGCACCGCATTCTTCAGAAGGTTGATATCGGTGTTGGTGAGCTCACCGAACTTGCTGATCGCCGCGTGAATGTCGCCGTGGACGACGCTTTTTACGTTGTCGTAGCCTATCTGCACGAGGGAGAGCAGAGGATTTACCCCAATTTTTCCAATATATGTGGGATCCCGGTCGCTAATGATCTTATGCCAACCCTGAATGAAGCTGTCGCCCTCGACATAGTGCAGATAGCTGAGCCCCTTCTCTACGGCTGTCGCCTCTGCGGGGTAGTTCTTCCTGAGTATCTTGAGGTCGCAATGGGCGACTCGGGCAGCCAGCCCCACACCGAGGTAACCTCGGTGGACTGGTCCAGCCGAGAACGTCAGCTTGACTGCGGTGATCCAGCCCTGGCGTGCCCGTGCGGTACCGCCGAAGGTAGTGACGATCTTGCGGTGCAGGGCGGGGAGGCCGGGAGTGAAGCGGAACGCCGGGTGGAACCTGAGGTCGGAGCGCAGATCGCTGTCCTCCACGATGCCCTTGGACACCAGGTCGGAGTAGGAATCCGTGTCCTCGAACTCGCGCCCCTGCTCATGGATCTTCTTGTGCAGCGCCGCCAGTTGTTTGATCGCCGTGAGCGAATGATATGTCAGCTTGTCCGGCGTCACCTTGGCCATGTCCGTAGGGGTGGAAATCTTCTGCTCGAAGAGGAGAGCACCCTCGGCCCCGGTGTGTGAAACCAGGTCGTTCACGATTTGGGGGGCCTCGCCTGGGGTCCATACGGACCCCAGAATTCCGGCGAGATGTTCTGCGGTCGCACGGGCAAGTTCGTAGTCGTCCGGAACTCTTGACTTCCAGTCATTGGGGACACCCTGGACGCGGAAATGGAAGTCGTGGTCGAATATTTGGGTATCCCTGTCCCAGGTCTCCTTGAAACCCCTTCTATCTCGCTTCAGGATTTTCGGACCACCTGAGCTCTGCGAGCTGCCCACTGTTGTCAAAGAACGAACTCCGGTGTCGGCCTGTGCGGATCCGGCGGAAACTGCTGTGCCTGTGCCAGATTCATCCGTGACCAGAGGGGAGCCGCGGTAGGTCGTGGGCTGGCCGGAATTCAGGCTTCCGTAGGCCCACAGCCCCAGGTTCAACCAATCCCTCAACGACTTGACGCGCGGAACGAAAGGCTGCTGCGACACGTCGCTCCCGCCCCCCGCGCCCGCCTGGATCGTGTTGAGCTCTGCCCTTTCCTGCTCCTCCTTCCTGTCCCGCTCTGCGATCCTCTCCCTCCGGGTCTGATGCTTGGCCTTGAAGGCGGGGGGCATACGTGTCTCCTTTCACCGCCAAGGGAAACACCTCCTTGGCCCTTACAAATTTCTCAAAGATTCTGGTTCGGAGGTGAAGGAGGAGATATTCGGCAGTCCAGCGTTCCTCTTCCACCCCTCCTGATTGTGCCGTTGGTGGCACGGCGAATCATGCCGCAAAAGGTGGACGGCGAAAGTCGAAAGTTGATGGCGAGTCACAGGGAAATCCCGGCAGGCTGAGCCCGGATCTGCCGGCCTGATTGTTGTGTGATCGTTTCGGGTCGTACAGGGCCTGTCGGGGCTGAGGTGCGGTTTCGGGCGCGGCGGGGGGCTGATCCACCCGGCCTTTCCGTCTTTCCACAGGTCTCGGCCCCCTCCGGGGAGTTTCAAAGAGTCGGTGGCGCGTGCCCGATGCTGAAGAGCTGGGTGAAGTCCGTGCTCCAGGGCCAGTGTTCGGTTAGGAGCAGGGTGAGGCAGCGGGCCGAGTGCGCCAGGCGGGCACGTTGATCAGATGGTGGCGGTGGTCGCTCCGGCATGGACGTTCCGGCCAGGGCGCCGACGCCGCTGGTCAGGTTGTGCGCCAGCACTGTCAGGGCGAGCCACCCGGCATCGGACTCTAAATGCCCGGACGGCGCGTGGGCGGGGGCACTGTTCTTGGCATCGGCGATCACCTGCTCGACGACGGCGTGCCGTCGGTAATCACGCTCGGCCTCGTTCAAGGAGAGCGGGGAGTCGGTGAAAGCGACGGAGTAACGCCGGGCGTCAAACAGCGTGCCCTGTCCGGGGGGCCAGTGCCCATGCGTCTGACGCGTCGCATGATCAGGCGGGCAGTGACATGCTGTTCTTCGGCCTGGAAGTGATGGCGGTGTAGCCGGTCTCAGCTATTTCAACGTCGGAGATCCAGCACTCGCCTTCCTCGTCCTAGACTCCGTCCGGGGCCGGTGTCCGCCTCGGACACCACGAGTCCGCCGGCCACGCCAAACAGACCAAGGTCAGGCCCGGCAACCCCTACCTCAAAGGCACGCCGGGCATTGCCGCATTGAGCGCGGCAAAGACCAACAACAACTCTCTGTTAGCCCGTTACAAACGGCTGACCGCACGCCGCGGCCCGCTCGGGGCACTGGTTGCCGTGGAGCACTTCATCATCACCGCGGTCTGGCACCTGCTCACCGACTGCCTCCCCTACCACGAGCTCGGCGGTTGCTACTTCACCCGACGAGCCCCCGCACGGGCCACCTGCCGGGCAGTGAACCAGCTCGGCTACACCGTCAATCTCAACCCATCGAGACAGAAGCCTGACCCAGCACAGCTACCACCCCGCAGCTTGGACCGGCCGCCGGGTACGAGAACTGCCCATGAATCCATTGAAGACGAGCGCCCTTGTAGTCGAACGTCAGCATCAGTCACTCTCACTTCTCGCACCCGGCCCGGAGGTCAGGCGATCTCCTCCACCCGGCGGCGGGGCCGGGCGGTGCTGCGGGGGCGGGGCGGGCGGAAGGGCTTGTCCTCCGGGGCGGGCGGCTCCATGGTGCGAGCCCGCAGGGTCACGCTGCGGATGGGCTCCGTCTCCACCTTCGTGCTCGGTTTGGCGACCGGGATCGTCACCAGCAGGTCGAGCACCGGCCGGGCCGGGGTGCCGAGCCCCGACCAGAGCTTCATGGCCATCGGCTCCGTGCCCTCGGGCGTCTCGCGCAGTTTCAGGGTCAGTGGGCCGGTCGGCGTGCCCGACTGAGGCGTCAGCTGGTCGGTGGCGACACACCACTCCAACAGCGAGCCGAACAGGAGGTGTTCGTCGCGCGGCGAGTGGCCCCAGACGGTGAGGGCGTAGCCGAGCTTGAAGTGGCGGGCGGGCGGGGTGTAGCCCACCACGAGGCCATTCTCATCGATGATGCTGGTCTCGCCGGACTGCCGCTGCGCGGCGTCCTCCTCGACGCTGTGCAGAAACAGGTTGACGCACAGCCCCGAACGCCGGGCGGCCCAGTCCGAGTTCGGCGTCTCGAAGACGACCTGGGCGTTCACGCCGCGCAGGGGACCCTGGCGCAGCTCCTTCTCAAGGGTGTCGTCGACACGCTGGACGATGCTCACCTGGTCAGCTCCTGGTCGAGGGGGTGGGGTTGGGATTGGCTCCGCCGGAAGGAGGTGTCTCCGGTTCGGCGTTCGGGCCCTTGAGGGGGATCAGGTCGCCGGTGAGCACGACGGTCGCCAGACAGTCGGTCGGCCCGGCGGGGGCACCGGAGGGGGTGGGAGCGACGCCGGACGGTGCCGGGCAGTCCAGCTGCAGCACGACCTTCTCGCCCTCCTGCAAGGACACGGGCGTCGTCAGCGGGAAGTCCTTGGCCGCGGCCACCGACTGGGTTACCAGGCGTTTGTTGTCGGCTGTCACGATCAGGTTGCCGGTCGCCGGGCCCGCCCCGGTGATCCCGAGTGCCTTCAGCACGAGCCGGTAACCCGGCGGGACCTTGTACTCGGCCTTGAGCTTCTTGGCTTTGGAGCCGGCGGCCAGCGACACTCCGTCGAGCGGCTTCTTCTTCAGCGCACCCGCGTCCTCCTTCTCCTTCTTCGCCTGCTCCTCCTGCTTCTTCTGGTCGTCCTCCTGTTTCTTCTTCGCGTCGGCCGCCTTCTTCTCCTCCTGCTGCACCGCCTCCACCTGCGAGGGGCCTTTGGCCGACTCCGTCTTGACCGTCGGCTTCTTGCCGCCGACCGGGGACAGCCACAGGGCCACCGCCGCCACCGCCACCGCGGTCAGCGCGATCAGGGCCTTCAGCGCCCGCTTGGGCAGGATCGGGCGCTGGCGGTGGACGAACTCGGCCGTCCGTTCCTCCTCGTCACCCCAGCCGCCCCGGACGCCGAGCTTCCAGTCGGCCACGGTGCCGACCGGCACCGGACTGGTCACGCGGATGCTGAGCCCGACGCGCGCTTCCTCGCCGGCGTCCAGCGCCAGCCGGGTGCGGCGCAGCTTGGTGCGCAGCGGGGCGTCCGGCGCCTCTGGTGCAAGGTGCAGCCGAAAGGTCGTGGTCGCGTTGCCGGTGTTCTCCAGGAGGATCAGATTGGTGCTCCACAGGGCGCCGCCCACCCGGGGGCGCACCGGCTTCACGTCCAGGTCGCGGAACTCGCCCACGCTCAGCTTCGCTTCGGGCACCGCCACCGCGAGGGGGTCCTCGACGGACGCGACCTGGACCGCGAACGTCAGCGGGCCCGGCGGCAGGTCGCTGTGGCGGGGCAGCGTGAGCGGAATGTTGATCTTCTCGTGGTTGCCCGGGTAGACGGGCAGCTGGCCGAGGTCGGCCTCGGTGTTCGGCCACTCGGCGGGCGGCCCGATCAGCGTGAGCCGGTAGGCGTCGACGATCCGGCTCTCGTTCCACACCCGCAGGTGCGCGGTGAGCGAGTCGCCCGGAGTGATCACCTCGTCGGGCACGGTCAGTTCAGCGCGTACGGTCATGACGTCTGCCGGCTGAAGAACTGGATCTCGGCCATCGCCACGGGCGTGTCCGGCTTCAGGCCGGGGGCCACCGCGTCGATCCTGACCTGCACCGAGACCACGTTGTCGATGCCCAGGTCGAAGCGCTGCGGGCCGGGCTGGCCGCCCAGGGTGATCTGCTTCTGGACCGGCCCCTTATCGGTCGTGTTCGCCGTCACTGTGATCTTCGTGGGCCGGCTGCTCTCGAAGAACTGCGCGGGTGTCTTGGCTGCGCCGTTGATAAGGGACAGGGCGGTCAACCGGAACGGGGTCTGGAACGTGGCCGTCCAGGCCTGGCCCACCGCAGCGTCTCCCGTGCCCTGCGGAGCCCAGGCCTTGTTGTCGACGCCGTCGTGCGCGAACTGGGCGTCGAAGCCCTTGGCCGAACTGGTCGCCGACACGGACGTGGGGGATTCCACGTACTGGGTCGCGAAGCGGTCCTTGACCAGCGGAACGGCGCGCTCGGCGGCTGCCGCCACGCCGCCCATCGACATCCCGGCCGCCAGACAAACGGGCAGCGCGGCCAGCGCCATGGACCAGCGGTGGTCCCAGTGCCACACCCTGGGCCGCTCCAGGTAGTCCTTGCGGAACTGCTCCCAGCGGGTGAGCTCGGGCGGCTCGGGCTCCGGGCGCAGCAGGGCGCCGCACGGGTGGCAGTAGGTACGGCTCTCGGCGTTGGGGGCCTGGCACTCCGGGCACAGGAGCAGATGAGGCATGCCCTCCGACGGGGTCGGTGCGTTGGCGTGCGCGGGGCCGGTGGGTTCCTCGGGGAGCGTGGCCCACAGGACGACTTCGCCGTCGATCACCTGGGTCTGCGCGGCGGCCGGGTCGGCCTGGGCGGCCGCGGTGTACGGGCTGTCGGCGGGGGCGTACAGACCGGCCTCACCCGGGGTCGCGAACTGCGGCTGCCGCGGCGGGGTTTTGGCGGCCGGGGGCACCGCGTAGAGGTCGGGCGCCGGGCGGCCGGGGTACGCGGAGAGGCCCTGCGGCCGCACGGGCTCGGCGCGCAGCCCCTCCGGCATGCCGGTGCTGCCTCCCCAACCCCCTTTGGAATAGCCGCTGTTGGAGCTAACCACTCCGGCCGAGCCCCAGGTGCCCGGGGCCGGGGCACTGGAGGAGAAGGGGCCGGGGACCGCGCCACCGGCACCCGTACCCGCGTATCCGGTTGGTGCGGAGGGGCCCTGCTGGGTCTCCGGGTACAGGGCGCGGATGTCCCAGTCCCGCGCGCCCGAGGCGCCGGTGCCCGCGGGGTCACCGAATCCGGGCTGCTGCGCCGCCGAGGCACCAGCGGTGCCGTACCCCGGCCCGGCCGCCCCCGCCGCGCCGGTGGCACAGTAACCGAACCCGCCGGTCGCCGACGCTCCGCCGGCGTAACCGGTACCACCGGCCGACGCCGCATGGCTGGAGTCCGTGGCCCCGTACGCCGGGCGAGCCATGGAACGGCCGGAGTCCGCGCTGCCGGCCGTGGCGGCCGGGCCGGGCTGCGACGGTACGACCGGATTACTCCCGGTCCGGTCCCACCCCAGATACGCCCCGCACGAGACGCAGAACATCTCACCCGGGTAGGCCACCACTCCGCAGCCGTGGCACATGTCCTGCTCGTTCGGCACATGCCAACCCTGGTGACCGGACGAAGCCGTTCCCATCAGTACGCACCCCCCGCCGAGCCCCGCACGAGCAGCGGGTCCTCGTCGTCCTCGATCGTCACCTCGGCGCGGACGTGCGCCGGGATCCACTCCCCGACCAGTTCCGTCAGGTCGTCCACGACACCCGGGCGGCTCGCGACCGTGCCGTACGGCAGGATTACGCGCACCCAGGCGCGCGGTCCGGCCGGGCCCGGCCCCCGGACGGCGGGGTCGTCGGGCCCGGCCGCGCAGTGCGTGCCGCCCGACTCGGTCAGCTCCAGGCGGCCGCCGAGCACGTACCGCACGAGCAGGTCCAGGCCCGCGGCGGTGCCGCGAAGGCCGTGCAACTGGTGGCCGAGCAGCAGTGCGTTGCGCCGCCCGGTCGCCCCCACGCACGCGGGCAGCGCCGTGTTGGACCAGCTCAGCATCCACGTCACGAAGTGCTCGGGCGCCGTGCGCGGGCTGAAGTACGCGTCCAGGCAGTCCAGCGTGGTGATCAGGGGCGCCAGGGCGTCGTCGAACCCGGCGATGAAGCGGTCCGCGAAGTCCCCCTGCCGGTAGCTCTCCGGCAGGATGGCGCGCAGCGACCGGCTGCCTGGCACCAGCGGGGGCGCCGGCGCGGGTGCCGCGGCGGCCTGCGGCGGTGATTCCATCTCTCGTCCCATCCGTCTGTCCGTCACGAGGGCCCGTTCAGCGCGCGCTCTTGACGGCGACCTGGTGGCGGAAGGAGAGGAACAGCGTCGCGGGACCGACGTCGATCCGGTCGGTCGCGGGCTGCCGCTCGCCGGTGCCGATGTCGGCGGGGTACATCTCCAGCTTGGTCACCGACTCGACGTCCTCGCAGCGCGCGGCGACCGCGTACAGGTCGCTCAGGCGCAGCGCCCGTCCCAGCGGCCAGCCCGAGCGGTTGTGTTCGCCGTCCCCGGACGGCAGCGGGCTGAGGCACTCGTACAGCGCCCGCAGCACCCGCTCCTTGACCTCGGTGCGGTCCGCGCCCCTGGCCGCCTCGATCTCGGCGACCACGGTCACGCCCTGGTAGGCGGGCCCGCTGACCGACACGACGACACCCATGGGCCGGGCCGCCTCCACCGCACGGGCGGTCGAGGCGAGCATGGCCTCCGAGGGCACCAGCTCGCGCCAGCTGTCAGCCTCGCGCACATCCCGCACCTGAGGGACAATCAGAACTCTTACCAAACCCGCTCGGTCGGAGTTCTCGGGCTCCGCCACGCACTCGATGCGACCGGCTTCGCGGCAGGCCGCGGCGGCGACAGACTCGTAGTCCTTCGCGGTCACCGCGCGGCCCTGGGTGCGCAGCCAGTGCCCGGCGCGGCGGCGCATGCTGTCCACCGACTCGGCGTCCACGCCGCCCGTGGCGGGGGTACGGTTGTCGACCCGCGAGACCAGGGCGAGCGGGCTGCGCAGCACGGTCAGGGTGTTCGCGGCGACATTGCCCTCGCGTCCGCCGCCGCGCCGGTAGGCACCGGCCGTGATCCTGGCGCCGATCTCGGGCACCGCGCCGTACTGCCGCATCTCGCCGTCCGGCTGGCGCACCGACGGGCCGAACCGGACGGTGCCACTGGCCTCGTCCACGGTGATGTGCCGGTCGGTGGGGGAGGACTCGGTGAAGGAGGGCACTGCCTTCCATACCTGCCGGCCCGCCTTGGTCTCCACCGCCACCGCGCGCAGCGACCCGGCGACCACGGGTGTGCGGTGCACGGTGAAGGACTGGCCGGGGGTGCCGTCCGAGACGCCCATCTCGTCGTGCGGGATGGTCTCGCCCTCAAGCGCGGTCGTCGTCCCGCCCACCGTGTACGCCTCCAGGGCGCTGATCCTGGGCGATGAGGAGTACGGCGGCTGGCCCGGGCCCGCCCCGGTGATGCGGCAGCGCAGCCAGCCCGCCCGGCGGCGCCCGATCAGCGAGGCGGCATGGCCGTCGGGCAGGTGCAGCACGATCTCACCGGGCCGGTTCAGACCGCCCGTGGCGTCGCTCTCGACCTCGCACTCCACCCAGCCGTCCCCGCACCAGGCCTCCCACACCCGCGGTGGGCGCCGGGGGTCCACGCCGACGCCGTCCATCGCGCACTCCACGCGCAGCGCCACCGCGCACCGGGGCGCGGCCTGCGACAGGCCCACGAACAGGGCGTCACCGGGGGAGGGCTGGCTCGCGAAGCAGGTCACCGGCTCGCCGGACAGGAAACGCTCGGTGACGAGTTCGGGCGCGTGCCCGGCCGCGGCGGAGCCGATGTGGCTCAGCGTGGTCGGCACGATCGCCAGCTCACGGTTCACCGTGAAGATCCGCGCGGGCGCGCTGCCCGAGCGCGGGGTGGCGACCTCCGTACCGGCAGGCACCGCCACGTCGGCCTCCTGCGGCGCCGAAAGGCGGAACGTCAGCTCCGTACGCGCGGCCTGCGGGGCGGTGAGCTGTACGCCAAGGAGGTCGAGGAACTCCAGGTGGACCTTCTCCGGAATGCGGTTGACCCGGTAGGACAGCTGGTCGACCATCTGCGCGAACGCCTCGATGAGCGCCACACCCGGGTCGGAGACATTGTGGTCGGTCCACTCCGGGCAGCGCCGCTGGATGAACCGCTTCGCGTCGTCGACGAGATCCTGGAACCGGCGGTCGTCCAGATGGGGGCTAGGCAGCGACATCGGTGTCCCTCCTCTGCTGGGGGTGCGGTCCCTCGCCGTCGCGGGCGGGTATCACATAGAACGGGTAGACAAGGTTGCGGCGGCTGTTGGTGCCGGCGAGCTGGTAGGCGATCTGGATGTCGAGGACTTCCTGGCGGTCCGCGGCCTGGATCACGGTCACGTCGTCCACGACGATCCGCGGCTCCCACCGCTCGAGCGACCGGCGCACCTCGTAGGCGATGGCGCCGCAGGTCGCCGCGCCGAACGAGCCGAAGACCCGGTCACGGATCGCGCACCCGAACTCCGGTCGCATCGGGCGCTCCCCGGGCTCGGTGCCGAGCACCAGCCGGATGGCCTGCTCGACGTCGGCGGCGCCCTCGGTCATCGCGATGCCCCCGGAGGGGCTCACGCCGAGGGGGGCGGACCAGCCACGGCCGAGGAAGAAGTCAGACATGACGCTCAACTCCCGTCCCGAGTACGGGAGTTGGGCGGAGCTCGCGGCTCACGCTCGTGGCGCAGGGGAAGGGGATCGGACCGGACATCGCGCTCAGCTCCCGATCATGACGGTCGGGCAGCCCATGGCGATCATGCCGCCGCCGCAGGCGATGGTGTCGCCCATCGCGGCCGCCGGCATGCCGTTGATGAGCACCTTGCGGACGGCCACCACCGGTACTGGGAGGATCGGCGGGATGTGCAGGGGGCCCACACAGGTCGCGAGCGACCCGGCGACGGCGGCCGGCTGCCCGCCGATGTGGACGGTGGCGGCCATCGGGGGGCCGGTCACCACGCCGGCGGCGGCGCCGTGGATGGTGGGGTCGCCGATGCGTGCGGCGGGAGGCATGTCGGGTCTCCTTTCCGGAGGGGCTTCGGAACGAGCGGTGGGCGTGGGCTAGTTGATCTTCACGAGGGCGCCGGAGAACTTCGCCGTGGTGGCCGCGCTGACGTCGACCTCGGTGCCGGACATTTCGACCAGGGTGCCGGAGATCTTGAGGCTCTGCTGGGCGTTCATGTCGATGCTCTGGCCCTTCAGCTCCAGTGGCGCGTTGCCCGCGTCCACGGTGATGCCGTGCTTGGCGGTGATCTCGACGGTTCCGTTGCTCTGCACGGAGATGAGCGTGTTGTGCTGATCCAGCTGGATCTGGAGCTTGCCGTCACCGGTGATCAGCGTGGCGCCCATGCCCGGACTGCCGGCGTCGAGCAGTTCCAGGCGGTGCCCCTCCTTCGACGCGAAGGAACGCCGGTTGGTCTTGCCCTTGCCGCCGTCCACCAGGTCGAGCTCGTGCGGGGCGAGCTTGTCGACGCCGTTGTAGAGCCCGCCCAGGACGTAGGGCCGGTCGAGGCAGCCGTGCTCGAAGCCGACCAGGACCTCGTCACCGACCTCAGGCACCGCCACGCCGTGCCCGCGGCTGCCGCCCAGTTGCACGGTGCGGGCCCAGTTGCTCTCGTACTTGGCGTCGAGCCAGGGGAGTTGGACCTTGACCCGGCCCTGCTTCTTGTCGTCCTTGATGTTGACGACCTTGGCCGGCATCAGCCCGTAGAAGCGCCGCAGCCCTTCCTCGCCGTCCCCGGGCCGCCCGACGGCCGTCCGGTCCGCCCCCTCGTTGACCGTCAGCTCCGTCAGATAGCCGGAGTCCGGGTGGTATTCGTGGCGTACGGACGTAACCGTGTACTGGCCCTCGAACTGTTTGCCCAGACCGGTCAGCGACACTCCCGAACGCAGGCGCAGTCGGGGCTCGCCGCGCACGACGGCACGCAGTCGCGGCAGGCCCGCCGCGACCTCCTGGGCCATGCTCGTCGCCAGCGTCTCGGCCTCGCCCTGGGTGCCGCGCGGCAGCCCGGCGAGCAGCAGCGGCGGCCCGGACACTGTGCCCGACGGCGCCGTCCACGCGGTGCTGTGCCGGGCCGTGCCCGGATCGCCCGTGGCGACGAACGGCTCCTTGCGCTCGGGGTCCCAGCCTCGCACGGCGACGCCCGTCACCTGGTCGTCGAGGGACGCCACCGAGCCGACCTTCAGCAGGTTGGCGCCGAACTGCAGGGCGAACGGGCTGCCCTGGGCGGACGTGCCCTTCGCGGGGGCGCTGGAGGCCCGGGCGGGCTCGCAGAAGTGCAGTTTGCCGTCACGGAAGAACAGGTCACGCCCGTTCTCGCGGGCCAGGTGGCTCAGGAAGTCCCAGTCCGACATGGCGGGCTGAGTGAGGAAGTCGTACGTCGACGCGGCGTCGTCGACGGTTCCGGTCTGCACGCCGGCCTCATTGGCCACCTTGCGAACGATGTCCCCGGCCGTCATCTTCGGGTAGGACGCGACCCGGTGGCCCCGGCGCAGCCGGTGGGAACGGTCCCGGGCGCGGATGACGGTGAGCACACCGCCGAACCCGTGCGTGCCACTGCCGTCCGAACTGGCCCTGGCCTCGCAGTCGGTGACCTCGCCTTCGAAGAGGGGGTACTCGCCGTCGGCGGTGACCGAGACCAGCTTGAGCGCGCTGCCCAGAGTGACACCCCACTTGGCCAGCAGCGACGCGTTGTGCGGGTCCCGGATGCCGACCTCTGCGGTGGCCGAGGTGTGGCCGTTCTCCTGCACGGTGGCCCATGCCAAGGCGGTGTTGCAGGCCGAGGGCATCCGATGGCCCCCGGCCACGACGATCAGCCCGGCGGTATGACGCCCTGTCATGTCGGTGTCCTTGTCCTTGCGTGGGGTGGGTGGTTGGCGGTGGTGGGGGTCAGCGGTCCGTGGCGTTGGGCAGGACCAGCACGGTGCCCGGCGGCACCTTCGACGGGTCGTCGATGTCGTTCAGCTCGGCGATCAGCCGCCAGTCGGCCGCGCGGCCCGTGCTGCGCACCGCGATCGACTGGAGGGAATCCCCTCGCACCACCACGCTGAACTGGCGCGACGAAGGTGATCCCGACCCGTGTCCCGCGCTCTGTGCGCTCATGTGCCCACCTCCTCCAGGGTCAGCTCGCACACGGCGCGCAGTGGATAGCCGTTGCTGGAGAAGCGGGTGAACTGGACGGAGAGCCGCCGCACCACCGAATGGAAGTTGGCCGCCTTGCAGTGCCCCCAGCGGAGCATGACCCAGGGCGGGGACGCCTGGTTGTTGGTGACGCTCTTGTCCTCCGGCCGGCAGCATTCCAGAAGCGTGCGCACCCGATTGTCGACGGTTTCGTCATTCGGCTTGGTCGCGTCCAGAACGATGGTCATGGTGAGTATCGTGGGCTGGCTTCCCACGAACTCGGGGACGGCCGCGTACGGAGCAAGGCGCGTGGTGTGCCGAGCCCATGAGGTCTCCTTGACCAGGGAGAGCTGTGCCGGATTGAACTGAAACGGCACCTCTTTCTCCAGCGCACCGGGCGGCTTCTGGCCGCCGATCGGCGGCTTGTAGATCTCAAGAACCGCCTTCTCTACTTTTTCCATTGTCTCCTCGCCTCCTTTCTCCTGGCTCTTGGCGTCGGGTTAGTTATCGAAGTAGAAACCGCTGTGGGCGAAGTCGATCTCCTCAAGGGCCGCGTCGCCGGTCGACGCGTCCAGGATCGGGCCTCGCCAGGCGATCGGTCGCAGGTCGAGGAGCTTCCACGTGGCGACGTCGTTGTGGTTTGAGTCCATCAGGGCGATCTCTCCCGTCTTGGGGTCGGGATTGGCCAAGCTCTCCTGGACCCATTTGCATCTGTCTACCGACCCCTCCGAGACGAGCCGCGTCAGAGTCAAGGGGGAATATCTGATGAAGGTGTTGAGATAGACGGGGGAATCATTATTCCCTCCCTCGATGAACTCTTCGACTCCCATCGACATGGCGAGCCCCTTGCACAGGGCGAATCGTCCGCGTGGCGCTCCGTCGATGGAAATCCTGAACCGATTCGTGACCAACAGGCCATGATCTACTGGCAAGGCTGTTCCTTCGTTTGAGAGGAAATAATTCCTACGGGAATTCCCCACTCTGGGGCTGGGCCGCTCTCGTCCGTGGTTCGACGTGCCACGCGGGGTGTCGTGCCGTCCGCGTCGGGCAGCCGTTCCTGTGGTTCCCGCATGGCGATCCGGTAGAGAACCGGATGCCCGTTGGAGAACGCGGCCGGAACCGGCGCTCCGTACCCCATGCTGTGGGCATCCGGGGCGAACGGCGTGAGGGAACAGGAGCAGGGAAGCGCAGCGGGCCTCGCGACAGCCGATGCCGCCTTGGCACGCCCATGCGGCGATGAGGTGCTGAGCGTTGGGCCTGGAGCAACTCGCTGTGAGCTCCTGGCAACCTCCGAGGCCCAGGTGGGCCGGGCGCCGACTGGGGCCGAGTGCTGCGCTGTGAACTCGGTCTGAGGGACGGGGGCACTTCCGTATCGGACCCAATGGTCCCCGGGCCGGCCATGGGGCGCTTCGATTGCCCACGCTTGGGATTCCCTCAGGCCAGGAGGAGACCCCGGCCTCGCCCCGGATCCGCCGGCTGCGAGGTGCTCAACGACCGCATGCAGAACCGTCGCTGGTACTGCGGCTGGGTGGCCCAGATCATCAGCTTGATGCACCGCGGCCTTGGCGGGGGGAGCGGCAGCCCGGCCCGCGCGTGTCGTGACGGGCTGGTCCAGGGCTTGCCGAGGGAAGGTGTTGGAGGCTGCCTCGACCGCAGCGAGGTGGGGGCGCCTCTGCTGGCGGAGCGGGAGGCCTGCTACGGGAGTTTCGTCCGCCGCCCTGCCGATGGGACGCAGGGAAGCGACCTGGCGGGTGCCGTTGTCCTGTGTGCCTTGTACGGCTTGTTCGTCGCTCCGGTATGCGGTCCGTTCGGGAGACGGTGCGGTGGAAGCAGCGACCGTCGAGGGAAGGGCCGGATGAGAGGAGGTGACGTCGGGAGAGGTGGGACGCAGATCGACGGTACGGCTTGTCTGATGCCGTGCGGAGGACGGAGCGACGTTCGGCTGGGTGGACTTCGCAGAGGTGTCGTCGTCCTTGGCGGAGTTGGAGACCCGTGCCTGCCGTGAGGTGAGGACTCGGCCTGCGGACAGGACGTGGTGCTCGCGAGCTGTGGACCCACGGACGTCACCATCGGGCTGTGCGGAAGTGGTGGCACGGGATCCCGCTCCTTGCGGGACACCCTCCCCCGGCTGTTCCTGCCGTCGAGTGGGGCGCGGCGCTGTGCGGGCGGGCGCCATGGACACGAGGTCCGGCTCACCGAGTTGGAGGGAGGCGGCGTGGCCGGCGGCGTGGGGCCCCTCCTGGAACTGTTCGTGGCTCGGCGTGCTCTGAGGCGTCCGGGGCGCCTGCTCGTGTGCCGGGGCGACTGCCGTCAGGGCGACGTCACGAACTGGCTCTGCGCGATGGGGTGATGCGGATGCGGGCGCGGGCGTGGGTCCGGTGACAGGTTGCTGCGTGTCGGCTGTCTCTGCCCGGGGTGCGTGGGCCCGGTTGCCCGTGGGAGTGCTTGTGTCCGTGTGGCGAGAGGGCTGGGTCGCTTCGTCGGGCTGCGCTTGGGGCTGGGGAGCTGAGGGCGCCGCACGGTCGTGAGTCTGGCGTACGGACTGGTGGGCGCCGTCTTGCACGGGGCGGCGGGAGCTACGGAGGCGGGGACGGCCGGCCGGGGCTTCCGGGGAGGTGTGTTCCTCGGGCCGGTTCTGCGGAGCGTCGGGGTGGGAATGCGGCGCGCCGGTAACGCCCCGGGCATCGTCGCCGGCGGACTCTTGTCCGGGAGACTCGCTACCGCCCAACTCGTCCGAGGGCACGACGTGTTCGGATCCGGCAGCGCCCCCAGCGGGAGAACCGGATGTGTTGGCGCCGGGCCGATGCTGGAACTCGGGGGCCGTCCGCGTCGCTGACGGTGCGGGCTGGGTGATCGTGCCCCGTTTCTGGACATGCTGGGGCGTCACCGAAGCCACCGCATTCTCCAACTCCGGCGTTGAGCCTTGGGCCGTAGGCGCGGAAATGCTCTGGGGCTGGGGGCTCGGGTGCCGCTCCTGCTCGCTGGGGCGGTCACCTTGATTCATACGAGGCGTGGCCCGGGGGGCCGGAGGCGTGGGCTTGCCGAGCCGGGGCAGGGCTACGGGAGAGACGGTCGGACGAGTGGCGTCCGGCTGGAGTCGACGGGGCTTGAAGCTCTCAAGCGGGGACTTCGGCGCGGACTCGGCGCTGCCTGCCGATACGTCATCGCGAACAGGGTTGTGAGCGTGCGGAGTTGGAGGAGTCACCGAGGGCACCAGTTGGTCGGAGGACGGGTACCTGTCCGATGCCGTCTTCTGAACGACCGGAGCCTCCATCTCCGACATCTGCTCGACACGGGGGCCGACAGCGTCGCCCTTGCTGTGCATGGTCTCGTCAGGCTGCGCCTGTGCCTGGGGGGAGCCGGTTACGCCTGAGCCCAGGTCCTGGACGGGATGGTCCGCCGGGGAATCCGCTGCGCCGCAGGCGGACTCGGCGAGGTGGCCCGTCAGGTTCTGTGGGGCGTGTCCCGTGCCGCGGTGTGGGAGATCAGGCGTTACTCGTTCCGGTGCGAGTCGCCTGTCGATCTCCGCAGCGGCGGCCTTCCACGAGGCGTGTTGCTGAGGCGAGCTGAACGCCTGGTCCACCGGAGCCGTCTCACTCGGCCTATGGGCTCCGGCGCCTTGATCAGCTACCCCACCAGGGAGGACGCCATCATTCCGGGCGTTGCTCGGCCGGGCGGAAGAGATGCCGTGCTCCGGGGTAGCGAACGGCAACGCCGACGTACTGTCGGCCGGGGTTCCAGAGTCGGACGTGTTTGCCGCCCTGGAGGAAGAGTCAGCGTTGGGGTTCGGCGGGGGCTGGTGTGTGACGGATTCCTGTCCTTGTCCTGTAACCGCGCTGCAGTCCTTCTCAGCGGCGCGACGGTCGTGCCGGGTCCCCTCCTGAGGTGTTCCCGCGCTGTGGCTGGTGGCATGTTCCGCCTGACGAGGTCCTTCATGCTGGGGCGCCGTGGAAGGCGGCGTGGCACTGGCCGAGGTCTGACCTGAGACAGCTGGGACATCCGTCCTCAGGGCAGGTGTGGCCTCGACACCGTCGGCGTCTTCGACCGAGGCAGCCTCGCGCGATGCGGATATGGGGCTCGGGAAGTTGCGCGCAGGGTGCGTCGTGAGGTGAGTGGCCTCGTCCACGAGCAGCGCGGTAGTGACAGTCGTCGGCGCGAGCCCTGTCCGTACCGCCGTCATCGGATCCGTACGTACTACCGCCGTCGAATCCGGTTCGGGGGCCGGGTGCGGTGGTACTTGGTCTGCTGCCTCAGAAATAGGGTCGCCCGGCCTGGTGCTCTGGCCAGCGTTGCTCGCTATGCGTGCACCGGACGGTGCGGAAGCTGCAGGATTCCGTTCGTTGTTGGAGCTGGAAGCGTTCTGGTCTTCATCGACGTGTGGAGCGCTCGCCGAACGGCGTTGGACCGTGGTCCTCAAAGCCGCAGTCCACCGCGCCAAGCGGCCTGTGGCAACGGGCTTGGCGAGCTCCGGCGTGGAGCCAGGTCCGACGCGCGGATGCGAGAGCCTCACCGCGACTGGATCGGCCCCAGTCCGCGCCTCGGCGTCCGACGAGGGCGGCCCAGGCTTGGCGCATGCTTCCGGCGTGGACTTCCCTTCGGTTTCTGTGTCGACTTCTGTGTCAACCCATGCCCTGGTGTCGGCTTTGTTTCCAGACTCCGATTCAGCCTCGATCTGCGTCCTACCACCGGTCGGCAAAGGTGTCCCACCGCGCGGTCCTGCTGGCGTTGATACCGAAGAGGCTGCGGATGCCCGCCCTGCGTCGTCCAGAGTTGCCGCAGTCGTCTCACAGCTGCGTTCCTGCGGAACCGGTGTGGTGACAGCGGATCCCTGCTCGTGCGGCAAGCCCAAGCTCTCAGGGGTGGCCTGCGTATACGCGGCCGGTGAACTGGTCGACGCGGGGGGCGTGCTCGGCCTGCGCCGCCGAAAAAGGTGGGAGAACCGGCTGGGCGTCGCACCCTTGGACCGGGTGCCCCGCTCAAGACCCCAGCGTCGGAGCGGCGCTGCCACTCGCGCCGGCTCCAAGTGGGCGGTGCCCTCCGGTGCCTCGACGGTGCCGTGCTCTTCACCAGCGGGACGGATCTCAGACGAGGCCTCCACATGGAGGTGGGGTGCGGTGTTTCGGGGGGCGACGGGACGCCAGTACAGGTGCACGGGCACATGGTTGGCCGGTCGCCCGCCTGCCCATGCCGTCGTACCGACCCGGAATACTCTGAGCGGCTTGTCGTTGAGCACGGGCGTGAGCTCCCTGGACAGTCGCGGGTCCTGGAACGAGGGGAGCCGACTGGTCACCCGGCGCGCGTCCGTGACCGGGCGCACTCCGGCTGCGATCGCCCGGACCGTCTCCGGCAGAGCCACGGGGACACGGTCGACCGGATCTGTTGCGGCACGCGCCTCGACGCTGCCGACCTCGCTGGTCCGGTCCATGCACTGAGTCCCTAAGTCCCGTAGCCAAGACGCTGGTTGATCTGGTTGATCTGCTTGATGTACGCACGGCGCTGGATGTGGTCCAGGTCGAGGAGTTCATCGTGCGACCAATGGAAGTGGTAGGCGATGTACGCGATCTCCGAGCGCAGGTTCGCGGTCGCGTACACCTTCATTCCCCCAGGCGGCTCCCCATGTCCACATCGAATTCGTGGTGACAGTCGGGGCACACGGTCGATGCGAGCGCCGTGCCGTCCAGGTTTATTTTCTCGTAGAACTTCTGAAGGAAAGCGAGGTCTACGGCGAAGAAATCCTCCACGATGTCGGGACTGACCTTCGTCAGACTGCCGAGCTTCGTGATGAGGTGCCCGAGCAGTACGACGGATAGGTATGCAGGGTTCTCCCGAACTCGTGCATCGCTCAGTGGCGAGAGTTCATCGCGCGCGGTGGCGAGGCGCATCACACCCTCTCGATGCACGTTTCCCTGTGGGTCCACGTAGCCGCGTGGCAGCGTGAAGGGGAACTCGGTGCGGAGGGGCGCAGGCCCGCTCAGCGGGCCTGCGCTCTCACGAGAGGGGGAAGGCACGTTAGCCGACGGAGTTGCAGTAGAAGCTGCAAAAGCCTTCTCGGATACGCGCCCTCGCCTCATGCGGACTCGTACTTGTAATCGTCGAACTGGATTTCCCAGGTCTCGGTGGCCACGCTCGGGCTACTGGCGTCGTAGCCACCAGAGCTGGGGAACTTGCTCTTGGGGATGCATCCGGTCAGCGTGTGCTTGCGGACCGGCTTGTCGTCGCTCCCCAGCAGCGAGATGGTCATCTCCTTCGGCTTTTCCTTCCCATCGTGGTAGGCCGTCACCCACTTGAGGAACGGGCAACCCTGCTGGGTAAGCATGGTCAAGGAGATCGTGCCGCTGTTCTTCGCCTTGATGTCAGGGGAGTCGATCACATGGTCATCGATGCCATCAGGCTTGCGGAAGTCGGCCCGGACTGTCTCCTTCTTGTCGATTGAAGGCTCGCCGACCTTGGTCAGCCCGGCAACAGCGGTACCGCCCAAGTCGAAACTGTACTTGTCGGTGGTGACTGCCTTGAGTTCAGCTGCCATGAAAGTTCCTTTGCTAGGAGTGATATTTACTCTGAGGAGCCGGAGAGAGGGCCCTCAGTGTTTACTCGCCCGCTCCGTCGCCCGACATGGAATCCTGGGCGATCCGGAAGACGACGAACTCGGCCGGCTTCACCGGAGCAACGCCGATCTCGCAAACGACCTGGCCCGCATCGATCACCTCGGGCGGATTGGTGGTCGCGTCGCACCGGACGTAGAAGGCCTCATCCGGCGTGCTGCCGAAGAGGGCGCCGCTGCGCCATTCCCTGGTGAGGAACGCGGCGATGTTGCGGCTGATCGCGGACCACAGCCGCTCGTTGTTGGGCTCGAAGACTGCCCACTGCGAGCCCAGGTAGATCGACTCCTCCAGGTAGTTGAAGAGGCGTCGGACGTTCAGGTAGCGCCAGGCCGGGTCGCTGGAGAGGGTGCGGGCACCCCAGACGCGGATGCCGCGGCCGGGGAAGCTGCGGATGCAGTTGATGCCCGCCGGGTTGAGCTGCTCCTGCTCACCCTTGGTGACCTGGATGCCGAGGTCGAGAGCGCCGCGCAGGACCTCGTTGGCCGGGGCCTTGTGCACACCGCGGGCTTCGTCGTTGCGGGCCCACAGGCCGGCGACGTGTCCGGACGGCGGCATCAGGAAACCCTTGCCCGAGGACGGGTCGGCGACCTGGATCCACGGGTAATACAGGGTGGCGTACTGGGAGTCGAAGCCCGCCTCGTTCTGCCGCCACTCGTGGACCTCGGTGGGGCCCATGTCGGGCAGCGGGTCGAGGATGGCCATGCGGTTGGCCATGTTCTCGCAGTGGTTGATCATGGCCATCTGGATGGCCTTGACCTGCTCGCGGCTGACGTTGCCCGCCTGGTAGGCGGCCATCAGGTCCGGAGCCATCACCATGGTGATGTCGTCGATGGCCTCCAGGCCGGACAGGCCGGAGCGGTCGTTGACCTTGCCGACGTACTTGCCGACGACGTCCTTGGCCACGACCTGGCCGGTCGCGGCGTCACCCTTGGGGGCGGCGGGGAGCGCCAGCGAGGAGGAGTCGGGCAGCGCGAGCGCGGCGCCGGCGGTGGGCGCCTCCTCCACCATCACGAACTTGGAGCGCTCCTTGACCTGCGTCACCACGTACGCGGCCGAGGCCTTGTCGGCGGAGACGTCGAACGTCTCGGTGGCCGAACCGTCAACCTTGACGGTGAAGGTGAAGATGTCGTCCGAACCGCCGTCGGCGGCCTTCGTCTTGTCGGCGGTGGAGCCGGTGGCGCGCTTGGCCTTCGGGTCGGCGGGCTTCTTCTGCACATCGACCGAGATGTCGCGGCCCGTCGCGGCCGGAAGGGCCGCCACCCGGAAGCCGCCGAGCACCTGCGCCGGGGCGGTGCCGACGGACTGGGCGCCTTCGACGGCGTCGCCGTTGGCCGACTGCCCGCCGACGCGGACGACGTAACAGGTGCCGCCGCCGTTGGCGAAGTATCCGTAGACGGAGTGCGCGAGATACGACCCTTCGACGAAATCGCCGAACGTATTGGTGAACTGACCCCAATTGGTGAGGCGTACCGGCTCGTTGAGCGGACCCTGTTCGGCGAAACCGACGAACGCGGCCACTGCGGTACCGACGCCCTCGACCGGGCGAGAACCGCCTGCACGCTCTTCCACAAAAACACCGGGGGACAGGTAGGTTGCCATCCAGCACTCCTTCTTGATGAGTTTTCACGAGAGTGAATCCAGTTCGCGGGCAGCGCTTTCCACCGACAGGGGAAAGGAACCTGCTGTCCACGCGCCGGGGCTGGAGACGGTTCTCTTGCCGCGCGACTGGCTCATTTGCCAGCTTCGGACCGTGGATTCTGTCCATGAGCATCGTCGTGGATTCGATGCCGTGTCAAACGGGATCGGGCATTCTGGAAGCCTGGCTGGCATTTGTCTTCCGTGGTCCTGCACAGATCAACCTTTGGCCTACGACGGGCTGTTACTCACCGTGGAATTCGGTTGAATCGTAGACGATCAACCTCTGAGTACAGGAGTCAACTTTCTTCACGGTTCCGCGCGGAGCACGCCCCTCAGACTGAGATCCGACGTGTACGCGTGCGCACGCGGGCGACGCCCTGCGGCTGGAACGAGACGAGGAGACACCGGGTGACCACTTCCGAAGCGGACGGCCAGCGCGGGGCGTTGGAGAAGTTCGGTACGGACTTCACGGCGGCCGCGCGTGACGGGAAGCTGGACCCGGTGATCGGCCGGGACCAGGAGATCCGCCGGGTGGTGCAGGTGCTTTCACGGCGTACGAAGAACAATCCGGTGCTGATCGGCGAGCCCGGCGTCGGCAAGACGGCGGTGGTCGAAGGGCTCGCACAGCGCATAGTCAAGGGTGACGTCCCGGAGTCGCTGAAGAACAAGCGGCTGGTGTCGCTGGATCTGGGCGCGATGGTGGCGGGTGCGAAATTCCGGGGCGAGTTCGAGGAGCGGTTGAAGGCGGTTCTGGCCGAGATCAAGGAGAGCGACGGCGAAGTCGTCACCTTCATCGACGAATTGCACACGGTGGTCGGGGCCGGCGCCATCGGGGATTCGGCGATGGATGCGGGCAACATGCTCAAGCCCATGCTGGCGCGCGGTGAGCTCCGTATGGTCGGCGCGACGACGCTGGACGAGTACCGCGAGCGCATCGAGAAGGACCCCGCTCTTGAGCGCCGCTTTCAGCAGGTCCTCGTCCCCGAACCTTCGGTGGAGGACTCGATCGCGATCCTGCGCGGCTTGAAGGGGCGTTACGAGGCGCATCACAAGGTGCAGATCGCGGACGGCGCGCTGGTCGCGGCAGCGACGCTTTCGGATCGGTACATCACCTCCCGCTTCCTGCCCGACAAGGCCATCGACCTCGTCGACGAGGCGGCATCCAGGCTCCGTATGGAGATCGATTCCTCCCCCGTCGAGATCGACGAACTCCAGCGCGCCGTCGACCGGTTGCGCATGGAGGAGCTGGCGCTCAAGAACGAATCCGATCCGTCCACCCGTGAGCGCCTGCGGCGAATTCGTAAGGATCTCGCCGACAAGGAGGAGGAGCTGCGCGGTCTCACCGCGCGCTGGGAGAAGGAGAAGCAGGGCCTCAACCGGGTCGGTGAGCTGAAGGAGCGGCTCGACGACCTGCGTGGCCAGGCCGAACGCGCCCAGCGTGACGGCGACTTCGACACCGCCTCCAAGCTCCTGTACGGCGAAATCCCCGCCCTTGAGGAGGAACTGGAGGAGGCAGCCGAGGCCGAACGAGAAGCCTCCCGCTCCCTCGACCCCGACGAGCAGATGGTCAAGGAGGAGGTGGGTCCGGACGACATCGCGGACGTGGTCGGTGCCTGGACAGGCATCCCCGCCGGGCGGCTCCTCGAAGGCGAGACGCAGAAGCTGCTCCGCATGGAGGGCGAGCTGGGCAAGCGCCTGATCGGCCAGTCGGAGGCGGTGCAGGCGGTCTCGGACGCGGTGCGCCGCACGCGGGCCGGCATCGCCGACCCCGACCGGCCGACCGGCTCGTTCCTCTTCCTCGGCCCGACGGGCGTCGGCAAGACCGAGCTCGCCAAGGCGCTCGCCGACTTCCTCTTCGACGACGAGCGGGCCATGGTCCGCATCGACATGTCGGAGTACAGCGAGAAGCACTCCGTGGCCCGGCTGGTCGGCGCGCCGCCCGGCTACGTCGGCTACGAGGAGGGCGGCCAGCTCACCGAGGCCGTCCGCCGCCGCCCGTACAGCGTCGTGCTCCTGGACGAGGTGGAGAAGGCGCACCCCGAGGTCTTCGACATCCTGCTCCAGGTCCTCGACGACGGCCGCCTCACCGACGGCCAGGGTCGCACGGTCGACTTCCGCAACACCATCCTGATCCTCACCTCCAACCTGGGCAGCCAGTACCTCGTCGAGCCGCTGACCAGCGCGGACGAGAAGAAGCAGCAGGTGCTGGAAGTGGTGCGGGCCTCCTTCAAACCGGAGTTCCTCAACCGCCTCGACGACCTCGTGGTCTTCTCCGCGCTGACGAGGGACCAGCTCTCGCACATCGCCGAGCTCCAGATCGCCGGTCTTGCCCGCCGCCTTGCGGACCGGCGCATCACGTTGGACGTCACTCCCGAGGCCCTGGAGTGGCTGGCCGACGAGGGCAACGACCCCGCCTACGGAGCGCGCCCGCTGCGCCGCCTGATCCAGACCGCCATCGGCGACCGGCTGGCGAAGGAGATCCTGGCGGGCGAAGTGACCGACGGCGACACCGTGAACCTCCACGCCGAGGGCGACAGCCTCCTCATCCGGCGGGTGTGGTGATTACACTCATCACATCGACGCCGGGGCCTCTGTTGGTTCCGTATGTTGCCAACGCTCGACGTCCCGCACGCGCTGGTCGAACACGTCTCGCGCCTCATCTGCATGCGAAGGCGTGAACTACGCTCGCCGTGGCGAAAGTTGAGCTATTTCAGGCAGGCCGTCCTCGCCCTGGCCCATCTGCGCAGGAACGAGATTTTTGCCCAGGTCGGCGCCGGGTTCGGGGTATCGGAGGCGATCGCGTGGCGGTACGTCAACGAAACGATCGGGGTGTCCTCGCCTCCTAGTACTGCAATCACAGTTGCGTGTGGTTGAGTTGGTGTATGGCTGAGCTCGGGGTGGGGCTGGTTGAGGAGTGGGACGGGTTGCTGGCGGGGTTGCACGCCCGGTTCGCGTCGCGTTTCGTGAGGTCGGAGCCGCGGGGGCGGGCGCTTGCGTATATGCGGGGGCTGATCGCTCCGTTGGAGCGTAAGAACGGCTGGACGCTGGCGGAGCGGGCCGGTGACCGGTTGCCGATCGGGATGCAACGTCTGCTGGGCGAGGCGGACTGGGACGCAGACAAGGTCCGTGACGACGTGCGCGACTACGTGGTCGAGACGATCGGGGACAGGGACGGTGTTCTGATCGGGGACGACACCGGCTTCCTGAAGAAGGGTGTGCGCTCGGCCGGTGTCCAGCGGCAGTACTCCGGAACGGCGGGGGCCTGAATTTCAATTACTGCTCGCTGCTGGGGCGTTGGCGCGATAATGAGGTGTGACTGCGGATACGTCGGCTCGGGCCTCGGTTGTGGCTT
>NZ_JBWKKJ010000014.1:0-217834 GCF_056431605.1 Streptomyces sp. NPDC045846
GCCCCCGCACAAAGCCCGGCGCGGTCGCCGGGGACAAGGCCTACTCCTCCCGCGGCAACCGCGCCTACCTGCGCAAACGCGGAATCAAGGCCGTCATCCCGGAGAAGAGGGACCAGGCCGCCAACCGCAGGAAGGAGGGCGCACGAGGCGGGCGGCCCATCAGCCTCGACGCCGACCTCTACAAGGAACGGAACACCGTCGAGCGTCTGATCAACAAGCTGAAAGCCTGGCGAGGCATCGCCACCCGCTACGACAAAACCCCGGACAGCTACCTCGCCGGCCTCCACTTCCATGCCGCCACGATCTGGATCGACGACCTCGTGAAAACCGCCGACTGATCACGACATCACACACGCCCTAGTAGTCGGTGACCTGTAGGCCCTCTTCGACGAAACGCCAGACATCCGTGTACGGGTCCCGCTTGCTGTACAGGTGGTGCTCACCGTACTGCGCGTTGATCTTTTTGGCGCGCGCCTTGGCCTTCGCGAAGCCGTCGGAGCCGTCGGTGCGGCCGGGGCCGCTGCGCTTGAGAACCTGCTCAGGCAGTACGACCTTCGCTTCTTCCTTGGACGTACGCGCGGTGACGAACGGCAGCTTCTTCGTCGCCTCGTCGCAGACACCGCCGAAGGTGCTCGTGTAGTCCTGGTGGTGCAGGAGGCGCCACAGCTCGAAGCACGGGTGGGAATACGCGATGCGCAGCCCCTCGCCGTCCTTCTCCATCTTCTTCGCCACACGCGCGACGTCGTCCACGCCTTCGTGCTGATCACGGTCGAAGAGACACCACACGGTCGTCCAGCGGTCGACGCCCTTGGGGGGGTTCCCCCACTTCTCCCGCCTGGCTTTGCGGTTCTCCTCGCGGAGCTTGGCGAGGGCCTGGTCGAGGAGGTCGAGCGGCTTTCGTGCGTGGGTGGGCCGCTGTGGTCCCTTGGTGCCACCGTTCGTGCGCTCGTCATTGGCGATGTGGACGGCGAGCCGGATGCCCGGGGCGCGCAGGTCCTTGACGATGTCGATGTACTGGGGCTCGGTGAGCGCCCCTTCAGTGAAGATCCACACCGATGGGACCGCCTTCGAGGGGCGCGAAGCCCTGTCCGTCGAGTCCTTCCCCCGCTTCACGCTCCCCATCAGTCCCGCTCCGCCTCCGCTTCCCTGGTACGTGCGGCCAGTATCCGGCGCGCGATCTGCCCCTCCGTGAAGTCAGGCACGGCCCCGAACTTTCCGGCCAGATACGAGGCGCTCAAGTCCTCCCGCTCGCCGGGCTCCGCCGCCGTCAAGGGGTACACCTCGGTCCGTCCCGCCTTGTCCTTCTCCGTCAGCCAGACCTGGCCCGGGTCGAGGAGCCGCCAGCCGCTGGGCGTACTCAGCAAGGACGGATCGTGAGAGGTGAACACCAGTTGTGCACCACGGGTGTTGACCAGCGGGTTATGGAAGATGCGTACCACTTCGGCCGCGAAGCGCGGGTGGAGGCTCGAGTCGAGTTCGTCGACGAGCAGGACCGCGCCCTCGTCGAGGGCGAGCAGCATCGGACCGAGCAGGGCGAACCAGGAACGGGTACCGAACGATTCCTTGTCCCAGTCGAACGCGGCGGCCCTGTCGCTGCCGGCGTGCAGGAGCCGGATGGTCGGCGCCTCGCCGGGATGCCTGCTGACCTCGGTTCCGCCGATTCCCAGATCTGCCACCCGCAGCAGCTCTTCGATGCGGCGCCGTACACCTGGATCCTCCTGAAGGCGGCGGATCGTATACGCCTCGCGTTCCCGCCGCTCGTGTTCCGGAGTGATCAGCCACAGGTTCCGCTCGAACCACTGGTAGATCGGGGTGAGTTGAGGGTGGTTGTCGGTGGCTGCGCGGGAGAGGAAGAGTGCGTTGGGGCGTGTCGTGCGGGCGAGCCGGGCCCGGTCCTGGATCCGGTCTCCGGGGAAGTCGTACTCCTCGTCACGAGAGGCGTCCCTGTCAAGCCACACCTGGCGGCGCCCGCGCGGGTACGCGTGCAGCCACTCGGCCTCCACACGGGTCGCACCGAGCTCGTACCCGTACGTCCAGCGCACCGCGTCGTCCGCGACGAAGTCGACCTCGAAGAAGGAGCTCTCACCGGCGGCCTTTTCGTCCAGGGCGAATTCCTCGCGTGGGACGCCCCTGTACGAGGTCCATTCCGCGTAGGAGCTCAGTACCGCGTCACGCATGTGACTCAAGGCGGTGAGCACGTTGGACTTGCCCGAGGCGTTGGCCCCGAAGATGCCGAGGAGAGGGTAGACGTCTACGTCCTTGCCGCCCGCCAGTTCCACGTGGTGAGCGGGGCCTGGTTCGTGCCCTGGGGGAACCGTGAAGGACAGCTCTTGCTCCTCGTGCAGCGACCGTACGTTCGCCACACGGAATCTCAGCAGCATGCTCATCCTCCTCTCGTCGCGCACAGAGTAGTGCCGTGATCGTGTTGCCGCCTATTGGCTGACCCAGATCAGGCCTCGTGGTCGACCTTGACGGGAGTTTTCCTCACACTCAGCGGGGCTACTGGCGCCTCTACCGGCAACCCCCGCATCAGCAGCCAGTACCCGAGGGCCGCCGCCGTGCCCAGGACCGCGCACGCCGCCCACAGCCACTGAGCGCCGAAGTGGTCGATCACGTACCCCGACATCAGCGGGGCGACCAGCGCCGCCACCGACCACGACATCGTGTAGACGCCCTGGTAGCGGCCCCGGCCGTGGACCGGCGAGAGACGGACCACCAGGCCCGTCTGGGTGGGGGCGTTGACGATCTCGGCCAGGGTCCAGACGCAGATCGTCAGGGCGTACACCGCGACCGAACCCGCGAACGCCGTCAGGCCGAAGCCGTAGCCCGCGAGCAGCGCCGAGACGATCAGCAGGCGGCGCGGGTCGCGGTGCTGGATGTAGCGGGTGATGGGGATCTGCACCGCCACGATGAGGATGCCGTTCACCGCGATCGCCAGGCCGAAGTCGGCGCTGGAGAAGCCGTCCGTGCCCATGGCGACCGGCAGTCCCACGTAACCCTGCTGGAAGATCAGGGAGATGAGGAAGGACAGGCCGATCACGCCCATGAACCGGCCGTCCCTCAGCACCGTACCGATGCCGATCCGCGGTTCGGCCGCCGTCTCCACGGCGGTCCGCTCGGGGCGGGACTCCGGCAGCTTGAGGAACACCACGATCGCGCAGACCAGGGTGAGCGTCGCCTCGCCGAGGAAGCCCGCCAGGTAGCTGTACTGCGCGATGAAGCCGGCCGTCATCGACGAGACGGCGAAACCGAGGTTGATCGCCCAGTAGTTGAGGGAGAACGCGCGCACGCGGTCCTCGGGCCGCACGATGTCCGCCATCATCGCCTGCACCGCGGGCCGCGAGGCGTTGCTCGCCATGCCGACGAGGAAGGCGACCCCCGCGATCGCCACCGGGTCCGTCATGAAGCCGAGCAGCGCGACCGAGAAGGCCGTCGAGGTCTGGGCGATGACGAGGGTGGGGCGGCGGCCGAGCCGGTCGGTCATGATGCCGCCGCCGATCGACGAGACGACCCCGCCGAGCCCGTGCAGGGAGGCCACAAGTCCCGCGTACGAGGCCGAATAGCCCCGGTCCAGGGTGAGGTAGAGCGCCATGAACGTGGCGACGAAGGCCCCGAGCCGGTTGATCAGGGTGCTGGTCCACAGCCACCAGAACTCCCGGGGCAGCCCCGAGACGGATTCTCGTGCGGCGCGCCTCAGACGGTCGACGGACATGCGGTTTCCCCCGGAACTGTGTCACTCGCGTAAGTGGTGCTACTGATGTCCGCACGTTACAAGTGGCCCGCTCCGGGGGGCTACTGAATTGACGGCGTCCGTCAATCGAGACGGGTCGGGACCTGTGTCCCCGGGCGCGCGAGGGCCGCGGAACGTCGATTAGGCTCGGACGCATGGCCGACGCACCGTACAAGCTGATCCTCCTCCGCCACGGCGAGAGCGAGTGGAACGAGAAGAACCTGTTCACCGGGTGGGTGGACGTCAACCTCACCCCGAAGGGCGAGAAGGAGGCGGCGCGCGGCGGTGAGCTGCTCAAGGACGCCGGCCTGCTCCCCGACGTGCTGCACACCTCCCTCCAGAAGCGCGCCATCCGCACCGCCCAGCTCGCGCTGGAGTCCGCGGACCGCCACTGGATCCCGGTCCACCGCAGCTGGCGCCTGAACGAGCGCCACTACGGCGCCCTCCAGGGCAAGGACAAGGCGCAGACGCTCGCCGAGTTCGGCGAGGAGCAGTTCATGCTGTGGCGCCGCTCGTACGACACCCCGCCGCCCGCCCTGGAGGACGGCACGGAGTTCTCGCAGAGCGACGACGCCCGTTACGCGACGATCCCGCCGGAGCTGCGCCCGCGGACCGAGTGCCTCAAGGACGTCGTCACGCGCATGCTGCCGTACTGGTACGACGGCATCGTCCCGGACCTGCTCGACGGCAAGACCGTCCTGATCGCCGCCCACGGCAACTCGCTGCGCGCGCTGGTCAAGCACCTCGACGGCATCTCGGACGCCGACATCGCGGGCCTGAACATCCCGACCGGCATCCCGCTCGTGTACGAGCTCGACGCCGACTTCAAGCCGGTCAAGCCGGGCGGCACCTACCTGGACCCCGACGCGGCCGCCGCCGCGATCGAGGCCGTGAAGAACCAGGGCAAGAAGAAGTAGCGCCCCGGTACGCTCCGTCGTACCCCACGCCCCCCGCCTGCGGATTTCCGCGGTGCGGGGGGTTTTGCGTTACGCGCCGTAGTCGGCCGCACCCTCTCCGGTCGCCGTCTGCGCGCACCGTGGATAGCCTCGAAAGGCGCATTTCGCCCCGCCGTGAGCACCAACCCCTTCCGGCTCCGGGCGGCGAACCGCGCATCACCTGGGGGAGTCCGCCAAGACAGGAGACCAACGTGAAAGCCACCCTGCGCAGCCGTTGTGCCCGGACGTTCGTGGCCGGTGCGCTGTCCGCCGCCCTGCTGACCGCCGGTGCGGCCGGCACCGTCGCCTCGGCCGCCACCAGCGCCAAGCCGAGCCCGTCCGCTTCCGCTTCCAAGTCGACCGCCTCGATCACCGTGAAGGCGACGCCGACGTCGGTGAAGGCCGGCGACAAGGTGACGTTCACCGGCCGCACCAAGGGCATGCCCATAGGCAGCAAGCTGGTGCTCCAGCACAAGAAGGGCAACAAGTGGACGACCCTGCAGGCCAGCACCACGGTCAAGCAGGGCAGCAGCTACTCGCTCGACGCCAAGCTCAACGACAAGGGCAAGCAGGAGCTGCGGATCAAGTACGACGAGGTCACCTCGCCGACGGTCACCGTCACGGTGAAGTGACCCGGTCGAGGCCCTGAGGCCTTGAGGCCATGAGTAAGGGCCCCGCCCATGGCCGGGCGGGGCCCCTCCTCATGCTGGGAACAGCGGGTTCAGCCGCCGCACTGGCAGGGCGCGCCCGACTGGCAGCCGCAGCCGCAGCCCGAGCCGCAGCCGCACGCGCCGATCAGGGGCAGCCGGACCACTTCGACAGGGGTGACGGGTGCTTCCTGCCGCGGTTCGGTCGTGGGCGTATCGGCCATGGGTCCCTCCCGGGGGTAGGCAGACGCAAGGAGCCTTCGCTCATTGCATGCCCACCGAAGCGGGCGCGTCAACGGCGCATCCGCGCAAGCCTGTTGGAGCTCCCGGACGGCCGGGGCGGGCGGGCGCGTTCGGCCGGGCCCGCCGCCCCCCGGGGTCAGGCCCCCTCGACCTGCGAGGTCGCCTGGAGCTCGTCGGCGTGTTCGCCGGTGACCAGGTAGACCACGCGCTTGGCCACGGACACCGCGTGGTCCGCGAAGCGCTCGTAGTAGCGGCCGAGCAGGGTCACGTCCACCGCGGTCTCGATGCCGTGCTTCCAGCGGTCGTCCATCAGGTGCTGGAAGAGGGTGCGGTGCAGCAGGTCCATCTCGTCGTCGTCCTGCTCCAGTTGGAGGGCCAGGTCGACGTCCTTGGTGATGATGACCTCGGCGGCCTTCGCCATCAGGCGCTGGGCGAGCTGGCCCATCTCCAGGATGGTGGCGTGCAGGTCGTGCGGCACGGCGCGCTCCGGATAGCGCAGCCGGGTCAGCTTGGCCACGTGCTGGGCGAGGTCGCCCGAGCGCTCCAGGTCGGCGCTCATGCGCAGGGAGGTCACCACGATGCGGAGATCGGTGGCGACCGGCTGCTGGCGGGCCAGCAGGGCTATGGCCCGGGCCTCCAGGTCGTGCTGGAGATCGTCGACCTTCTGGTCGGCCGCGATCACGCTCTCGGCGAGCTTCAGATCGGCGTCGAGCATGGCCGTGGTGGCGCGCCCGATCGCCGACCCGACAAGGCGGGCCATTTCGACCAGGCCCTCGCCGATCGAGTCAAGTTCCTCGTGGTACGCGTCCCGCATGGGTGTCCCTCTCTACAACGTCTCCGGGGGCCGGGGGTGCCTGTGAACCCCACGCTCCCACGTTCCGTCCGTTACGCGTCCGATTCGGCCATAGGAAGTGAACCGTCCCTATCACCTCGGTGAACTCTGGGCGACGAACGTTCGAGCGGCCACCCATTTGGCTGGGAGAGTGTCGGCGCGGCCGCATAACCTGGGTGCATGGACGTGAACGCGGCGGTCGCCGCATTGGCAGCGATCGCCGGGGTGTGCACCGGCGTGATCGCCATGCTGGCGTTCCGCTGGAGCGAGCGCGACCAGGCGCGGCCCACCCGGACGTCCCTGCACACCGACGCCGTACTGCCCCCGGGCGTGGACACGGTCCTTTCCGTACTGCGCTCCTCCGCGGTCGTCCTCGACGAGAGCGACTCGGTGGTCAAGGCCAGCTCCGCGGCGTACGCGCTCGGCCTGGTGCGGGGCGGCAAGCTGGCCGTCGAGCCCATGCTGCACATGGCCCGCGACACCCGGCGCGACGGAGAGATACGCCAGGTCGAGCTCGACCTGCCCCGGCGCGGTACGGGCCGGGGCGAGGCCCTCGCGGTCTCGGCCCGGGTCGCCCCGCTCGGCTCCCGCCTCGTCCTGCTCCTCGTGGAGGACCTCACCGAGGCCCGCCGCATCGAGGCCGTCCGGCGCGACTTCGTGGCCAACGTCAGCCACGAGCTCAAGACCCCGACCGGGGCGCTCTCGCTGCTCTCCGAGGCCGTCATGGACGCGTCGGACGACCCCGAGGCGGTCACCCGCTTCGCGGGCCGCATGCAGATCGAGGCCACCCGGCTCACCAACCTGGTCCAAGAGCTCATCGACCTCTCCCGGGTCCAGAACGACGACCCGCTGGAGGACGCCGAGCCGGTCCGCGTCGACGAACTCGTCGCCGAGGCCATCGACCGCTCCCGGCACACCGCGTCCACCAAGCAGATCACGATGGCCGCGGGCGGCACCGCCGACCTGTACGTCTGGGGCAACCGCGGCCAGCTCGCCGCCGCGCTCGGCAACCTCGTCGAGAACGCCGTGAACTACTCGCCGGCCAGGACCCGGGTCGGCATCGCCGGGCGCCGCATCGCCGCGCCGGGCGGGGACCTGATCGAGATCGCGGTGACCGACCAGGGCATCGGCATCTCCGAGAAGGACCGCGAGCGCATCTTCGAGCGCTTCTACCGGGTGGACCCGGCCCGCTCCCGTGCCACCGGCGGCACCGGCCTGGGCCTGGCCATCGTCAAGCACGTGGCCGCCTCGCACGGCGGGGAGGTCACGGTGTGGAGCTCCGAGGGACAGGGCTCCACGTTCACCCTGCGGCTGCCGGAAGCCGGCGCCGTCCGCGACCGCGCCTCCGCGGGGCGCGGCCCGGTCACGGTCGATGAGGACGACGACGTCCCGTACGAGACCTTCAGTTCCGCTGTGCCCGAATCACACGCCATAGTTCCTGCCCCGGAGGTCCTTCCGTGACCCGAGTGCTCGTCGTCGAGGATGAGGAATCCTTCAGCGACGCCCTGTCCTACATGCTCCGCAAGGAGGGCTTCGAGGTCGCGGTGGCGGCCACCGGACCCGACGGCCTGGACGAGTTCGAGCGCAACGGCGCCGACCTGGTCCTGCTCGACCTGATGCTGCCCGGCCTGCCCGGCACCGAGGTCTGCCGTCAGCTGCGCGGCCGCTCCAACGTCCCGGTCATCATGGTGACCGCCAAGGACAGCGAGATCGACAAGGTCGTGGGCCTGGAAATAGGAGCCGACGACTACGTCACCAAGCCGTTCTCCTCGCGCGAGCTGGTGGCCCGCATCCGTGCCGTGCTGCGCCGCCGCGGCGAGCCGGAGGAGGTCACCCCGGCCGCCCTGGAGGCGGGCCCGGTCCGCATGGACGTCGACCGGCACGTGGTCACCGTCTCGGGCGGAAAGGTCGACCTCCCGCTGAAGGAGTTCGACCTCCTGGAGATGCTCCTGCGCAACGCGGGCCGCGTGCTGACCCGCATGCAGCTCATCGACCGGGTGTGGGGCGCGGACTACGTGGGCGACACCAAGACCCTCGACGTCCACGTCAAGCGCCTGCGCGCCAAGATCGAGCCGGACCCGGGCGCGCCGCGCTACCTGGTGACGGTCCGCGGCCTGGGCTACAAGTTCGAGCCGTAGACCCGACGGGCCCTGAGGCAGGGGCCCCGATGCACGGGCCGTACGGAGACGGCCGTACGGAATCGGTCGTACCGAAACGACAGGAGGGCGGCCCCGGATCCGGTCCGGGGCCGCCCTCCTCGCGTCCTGGTGTCAGTGACCCGTCGCGCTGTGCGACGCCGAGCCGGAGGCCGCGGGCTTGCCGCTGCTGCCCGGCGTGTTCGGCTTCGTCGAGCTGGACGCCGAGCCCGACGGGGTGCCCGACGGCTCGCCCGCGGGGGTCTCCTTGGGCTTGGGGAGCTCGCTGGGGCCGACGCCCTGGAAGTAGCTGGTGGCCGGGACCACGAAGGCCGACAGGCTCACAGCGCCGGCCTTGCTGAACTGGAAGGTGACCTTCTGCGCGTCGCCGTTCTTGGCGGCCTCGCGGCCGTTGTCGATGACGGCGGAGGCGTTGTCCTTGCCGCCGAGCACGACGGAGCCGTGCGCCGGAACGGTGATCGGACCCGCGCCCTTGGCCGGGGTGAGCTTGACGGCGGCGCTGCCGACCTGGACGGCGTCCAGGGTCTGCGGGTCGGCGCCGTTGTTGAACAGCGTGGCCGCGACGACGGCCGGGCCCTCGGCGTCGGGCTTCGGCTGGGTGACGACCGTCGCGTTCTGGACCTTGATGTCGCCGACGGTGACGTAGGCGTTGTCCGCCTTGACCCCGAGCGTCTGGGCCCCGTTACCGGCGGCGCAGGCGGAGAGGGAAGCGAGCGAGAACGCGATGGCAGAAGCGGCGAGGGCGCCGCGTCGAAGGCTGCGGCTCACGGCGGCGGCAACTCCTTGGACGTACGAGACGGACTGCTTCGGACGGGCTACGGGTCAGCCGGCCGCGTACCTAAGGGCCAGCTAAGGGTGTGTCAGCGGGCCTAGATTACCGAGCCGTCCGACACGCCCCGCACCCGACCCGCCCCTACGGCCGACGGGTCCGCCGAACTCGGGCGGATCACGTGCTGATCTTGGTCTTTCGCGCGCCGTTCACATATGCCGGGTGATCAATTTCCCCGGCCGCCACACATTCCTTACGGAAAATCCCCCGCGGCGGCCCGGCCGGACCGTTCGTTGATCAATTCCGGAAAGAATCCCGACCGGCCGAACGGGTGAACGAGCGCCGAACGGAGTAGAGGAAGTTCACCGTCCGGAACCCGGCAAACCGGGACGTTCGGCCTCTCGGGGCACCGATCGGGGGTGGGTGGCGTACGCGTTTCGCACCCCCTTCGCAGCTGCTCCGACCTGCGAATACCGCCTTCCGGAAGCCCTCCGCAGCACGTTCCTGTTGCTGTTGTCAAGCCCCGAGATATGCCCTGACCTGCGAAAACGCCATTCAGAAGAAGCCGTATCCGTGTTACCCTGGATAGCCACGGAAGGGGTACCTGTCACATGACGTTCAAGGTTGGCGACACCGTGGTCTATCCCCATCACGGGGCCGCGCTGATCGAGGCCATCGAAACTCGCCAGATCAAAGGCGTGGACAAGACCTACTTGGTGCTCAAGGTCGCCCAGGGCGACCTGACTGTGCGCGTGCCCGCGGACAATGCGGAGTTCGTCGGCGTTCGCGATGTAGTGGGTCAGGACGGGCTGGACCGGGTCTTCGAGGTGCTGCGCGCGCCGTACGCGGAGGAGCCCACGAACTGGTCCCGTCGCTACAAGGCAAATCTCGAGAAGCTCGCCTCCGGCGATGTCATCAAGGTCGCCGAAGTAGTGCGTGACCTGTGGCGTCGCGAGCGCGAGCGCGGACTGTCCGCGGGTGAGAAGCGCATGCTCGCCAAGGCACGGCAGATCCTGGTGAGCGAGCTCGCCCTCGCGGAGAACACCAACGAAGACAAGGCCGAGGCCCTTCTCGACGAGGTTCTCGCGTCCTGACGCCGTAGGGCCTGTCCGGACAGGCCCTCTGTTCCGGGGCGCGCTCCGGAATGCCCGGCATTGCCGCGGTGCCCGCTGACCAGCAGTGAACATTGCTGTGTCGCCGGGCGCTGCGGCATGTTCGTATCCCCTCGCCGTCAGCACCCGCACTGTGTGTGCCGGGCCCGGGCGGCTCGCCTGACCGGTCGTCACGGAAGGGCCGGTCAGGGCGTCGCGCCCGGCACTCCCCCAGGCTCCAGGAGCAGGGGGTTCCCCCAGGCCATACCCACGTCGTTTGAGGACACAAACCTTGTCAGACGAATCGCGCCCTTTCCGCACCGCCGCGGTGATTCCAGCGGCCGGACGCGGCGTGCGGCTCGGCCCGGGCGCCCCCAAGGCACTCCGCGCGCTGAACGGCACCCCCATGCTCATCCACGCTGTCCGGGCGATGGCCGCGTCCCGCGCGGTCTCGCTCGTCGTCGTGGTGGCTCCGCCGGACGGCGCCACGGAGGTCCAGAACCTCCTCGTCGAGCACGCCCTGCCGGACCGCACCGACTTCCTGGTGGTGCCCGGCGGCGAGAGCCGCCAGGAGTCCGTGAAGCTCGGCCTGGACGCCCTGCCGCCCGGCTTCGACGCCGTCCTGGTCCATGACGCGGCCCGCCCGCTGGTCCCCGTCGACACCGTGGACGCGGTCATCGAGGCGGTGCGCGACGGGGCGCCCGCCGTCGTGCCCGCGCTCCCGCTCGCCGACACCGTCAAGCAGGTCGAGCCGCGCGCAGACGGCTCGCCCGAGCCGGTCGTGGCCACCCCCGAGCGGGCCCGGCTGCGCGCGGTGCAGACCCCGCAGGGCTTCGACCACGACACGCTCGTACGCGCCCACGAGACGGTCACCGACGACGTCACGGACGACGCCGGCATGATCGAGCGGCTCGGCCTCGACGTCGTGGTGGTGCCCGGCCACGAAGAGGCGTTCAAGGTGACCCGCCCCCTCGACCTCGTACTCGCCGAGGCCGTACTCGCCCGACGGAGGGCCAACGATGGCTTCTGAGGCATCCGGTTCCACGACGGCGGCCGGTGACCGGCCGCTGATCCCGCTGGTCGGCATCGGCACCGACGTCCACGCCTTCGAGCGCGGGCGCGAGCTGTGGTGCGCCGGGCTGCTGTGGGAGGACGGCGACGGATACGGCCTCGCCGGGCACTCCGACGGCGACGTCGCCGCCCACGCCGCCTGCGACGCGATCTTCTCGGCGGCCGGCGTCGGCGACCTCGGCGCCCACTTCGGCACCGACCGCCCCGAGTGGTCCGGCGCCTCCGGCGTCACCCTGCTCGCCGAGGCCGCCCGGATCGTGCGGGCCGAGGGCTACGAGATCGGCAACATCGCGGTGCAGGTCATCGGCGTACGGCCGAAGATCGGCAAGCGGCGTGACGAGGCGCAGAAGGTGCTGTCGGCCGCGGCCGGGGCGCCCGTCTCGGTGTCCGGCACCACCACGGACGGGCTCGGCCTGACCGGCCGTGCCGAGGGGCTCGCGGCCATCGCCACGGCGATGGTGTACCGGTTGCCGTAGAAACGTGGCGGGTTGGGGTAGTAGAGGAGGCGACCATTCCACCTCGCCCGGAAGGACCCGCCGTGTCTGCTGAGCTCAGCGACAAGCTGAAGGAAATGCTCGACGCCCCCAACTTCGTCAACATCGCCACCATCCAGCCCGACGGCAGCCCCCAGGTGTCGCCGGTCTGGGTGAAGCGCGACGGGAACGACGTGCTGGTCTCGACGACCGTGGGGCGGCGCAAGGAGAAGAACATGCGCCGCGACCCGCGCGTCAGCGTGCTCCTCCAGCTCTTCGACTCCCCGTACGAGTACGCCGAGATCCGGGGCACCGCCGACCTCACCACCGAGGGCGGCCAGGAGCTGATCGACGAGCTCTCGATGAAGTACAGCGGCAAGAAGTACCGCGAATTCAATCCGGATTCGGTCAACGACGCCCCCCGGGTGGTCGTCCGGATCACTCCGCGGAAGATCGTCGGGATGCTCTGAGTCCCAACAGACGCCAAATTGTGTGCCCCGAGGCCCGGAAGGGTCGCGGGGCACTGGTATGAGGCCACTACCCTGGTGGGGTGACCATTCGCCTGTACGACACCAGCGCCCGGCAGATCCGTGACTTCGTCCCGCTCGTGCGGGGCTGTGTCTCGATCTACCTGTGTGGTGCCACGGTGCAGGCGGCTCCGCACATCGGGCACATCCGGTCGGGGTTGAACTTCGACATCATGCGGCGGTGGTTCGACTACCGGGGCTATGAGGTGACGTTCATCCGCAATGTCACCGACATCGACGACAAGATCATCAGGAAGGCGGGCGAGCAGGGCCGTCCGTGGTGGTCGATCGGGTACGAGAACGAGCGGGCGTTCAACGACGGTTACCGGGCGCTGGGCTGCCTGCCGCCGACCTATGAGCCGCGGGCGACCGGGCACGTCACCGAGATGGTCGAGATGATGCGGGGTCTCATCGAGCGCGGTCACGCGTATGAGGCGGACGGCAGTGTCTACTTCGACGTGCGGTCCTTCCCGGGTTATCTGGCGCTGTCGAACCAGGACATCGATGATCTGCGTCAGCCCGACGAGGGTGTCTCGGGCAAGCGTGATCCGCGGGACTTCGCGATGTGGAAGGCGTCCAGGCCGGGTGAGCCGGACTGGGAGACGCCGTGGGGGCGGGGCCGTCCGGGCTGGCATCTGGAGTGCTCGGCGATGGCCCACAAGTATCTGGGTGCCGCGTTCGACATCCATGGCGGCGGCCTCGATCTGATCTTCCCGCACCATGAGAACGAGATTGCCCAGGCCAGGGCGTTCGGTGACGCGTTCGCGTCGTACTGGGTGCACAACGCGTGGGTGACGATGTCCGGCGAGAAGATGTCGAAGTCGCTGGGCAACAGTGTGCTGGTGTCGGAGATGGTCAAGCGGTGGCGGCCGATCGTGCTGCGCTACTACCTGGGGACCCCGCACTACCGGTCGATGATCGAGTACAGCCAGGAGGCGCTGCGCGAGGCCGAGTCGGCGTTCGCGCGGATCGAGGGCTTCATCCAGCGGGTGGTGGAGAAGGCGGGCGGTGTCGTGGAGCCCGCGGCCCAGGTGCCGCTCGCGTTCGCCGAGGCGATGGACGACGATCTGGGGGTGCCGCAGGCCCTCGCGGTCATCCACACCACGGTCCGTCAGGGCAACAGTGCGCTGGCCGCCGACGACAAGGAAGCCGCCACCGCCCGTCTGGCCGAGGTCCGTGCCATGCTGGGTGTGCTGGGTCTGGACCCGCTGGACGCGCACTGGGCCGAGGAGAGCGACCGCGGCGAGGACCTCCACGGGGCCGTCGACACGCTCGTGCGTCTGGTCCTGGAACAGCGTGAAGCGGCCCGGGCCCGCAAGGACTGGGCCACCGCGGACGCCATCCGCGACCAGCTCACCCAGTCCGGCCTCGTCATCGAGGACAGCCCCCAAGGCCCCCGCTGGACCCTCGGCCCCCGCTGAACAGCCCCTGATGTGCCGCCCGGGCGATCGGGCGGCACACTTCATATACGTACGTACACGATCTGCATCCGCATGTGGATCGCCGATTCACTGAGGAAACAGGTAGGTCATGGCCGGGAACAGCCAGCGCAGGAACCGCCGCACGTCCAACAAGAAGGGCGCTACGGTCGGCAGCGGTGGCCAGCGGCGCAAGGGCCTGGAAGGCAGGGGCCCCACGCCCAAGGCCGAGGACCGCAAGAAGCACAAGAAGAACCGCATCGCGACCGCCAAGGCCCGGCAGGCGGCGACCCGCCGCCCCGCCCCCCGGCGCGGCGGCGTCAAGGGCACGTCCGAGATGGTCGTGGGCCGCAACCCGGTCTTCGAGGCGCTGCGCGACGGCGTCCCGGCGACCACGCTCTATGTCCAGCAGTACATCGACAACGACGAGCGGGTCCGCGAGGCCCTTCAGCTCGCCGGTGAGCGCGGCAACATCAACCTGATGGAGGCCCCGCGCGTCGAGCTGGACCGGATGACGAACGGCCTCAACCACCAGGGCCTGGTCCTCCAGGTCCCGCCGTACGAGTACGCCGACCCGCAGGACCTCACGGCCTTCGCGTACGACAACGGCGAGGACCCGCTGATCGTCGCGCTCGACGGCGTGACCGACCCGCGCAACCTCGGCGCGATCGTCCGCTCCACCTCCGCCTTCGGCGGCCACGGCGTGGTCGTGCCCGAGCGGCGCGCGGCCGGCATGACGGCGGGCGCCTGGAAGTCGTCGGCGGGCACCGCGGCGCGCACGCCGGTCTCCCGGGTCACCAACCTGACCCGCGCTCTGGAGGCGTACAAGAAGGAAGGCCTCACGATCGTCGGCCTCGCCGCCGACGGCGAGCACACGGTCGAGGAGCTGGAGCAGATCGGCGGCCCCGTCGTCATCGTGATCGGCAGCGAGGGCAAGGGACTTGGCCGGCTCGTCGGCGAGACCTGCGACTACCGCGTGCGGATCTCGATGCCGGGCGGCGCCGAGTCCCTCAACGCCGGTGTGGCGGCGGGCATCGTGCTCTACGAGGCGGCCCGCCGACGCGCCTGACCTGGGTGATCTTGACGGGTCTCGGACAGATTCGGACCCGTCAAGCAGTGTCCTAACCACTCGTCACTCGGTTAGATGAGTGTGGACACAAGAACGCCCCGGCCCGGGTTCGACGACCAGCCTGCCCTGAGCATGGCCAAGGTGGACTGCGACCCCGCGCAGGTCATCGTCAACCACGCGAGTTTCCGGGTGCAGCTTGCGCCCAAGTCGCTGCCGAAGCCCCTGATTTCGGGAACCGCGGTGCGCCGCAGGGCGCCCGTGGTGTGGAGCGGGAAGTCGGCGCCGGGGGCGAGCGGACTCCTCCAGGCGGTCCGCGCCACCTCCGTCGGCGGCGGTGGTGAGGGCTACGACACCGGCGCGACCCAGACCATCCCGCGCGTCTCCGTCGACGACACGATGCCGACGCCGCTGATCCCCGGGCCCGGCGCCGGACCGGAGACCGCGCTGCTCCCGCAGATGCGCACCCCGTACGGCCAACAGCCGTACGGGCGCGACGAGTTCGAGAACGTCGACGAGATCGACGAGTTCGACGGCGAACCGGACGACGGCTCGCCCGCCAAGCGGCGCGGCGCCGACCCCGTCCGGCACGCCTACTACCCGGGCCGCCGGATGAACCTCGGCGTCGTGCTGCTCCCGCTGCGCGTCTTCCTCGGCTTCATCTCGGTGTACGCGGGCATGGGCAAGCTGTGCGACCCCGTGTACTTCGACGGCGGCGAACGCGGCTCGATGGTCAAGTGGCTGAATTCGCTGCACCCTTGGGCGCTCGCCGAGCCCCTGCGCGACTTCGCGCTCCAGCACCCCGTGGGCGCCGGCCTGACCGTCGCCTTCCTCCAGGTCGTCGTCGGCGTACTGACGATGCTCGGCCTGTGGCAGCGGGTGGCGGCCGTGTTCGGCGCGATGCTGTCGGCGGCCCTGCTGGTGACGGTGAGCTGGCAGACCGTACGCGCCTACGACGCCCCGGACATCATCTACCTCGCCGCCTGGTCCCCGCTGATCATCGCCGGAGCCCCGGTCTACTCGCTCGACGCCCGGCTCGCGGGCGAGGCCTGGCGCAAGCTCGGGCCGCGTTCCGAACTCTGGGAGCTGCGGCGCCGGGTGCTGCGGCGCGGCCTGGTCATGACGACCATCGTGATCGGCCTGACCCTGACGGTCGGCGCGCTGCTCGGCGGCGCGGTCCGCTCCACCACCGTGGTGACCGTCCCGGGCCCCAACGACGACCCGACCAACTACCTGCCCGGCACCCCGCTGCCGAGCGAGACCGGGCCCGCGCTCGCGCCCCGTACGGCGCCCAGCAGCGCCAAGCCGTCGGCGGTCCGGGGCAAGACCTCGGCGAGCCCGTCCGCGAAGGCGTCCAAGAAGCCCAGGGTCCACCAGAGCGCCTCGGCGGGCACCACCGGCCAGCCGAGCCACTCGGCGGGCACCGGCGGCCAGGCCCCGTCCCACCACCGCACCGCCCCGCAGGCCCCGCCGTCCACGAGCGCGGGCCCGACGTCCTCGGGCGGCACGGGATCGAGCAGCGGCAACCGCAACCCCATCGGAGGCCTGCTCGGCTGACACGGGCGACCGCATGACGAAGGGGGCCGGAATCTTCCGGCCCCCTTCGTCATGCGGCGAGCGTCCCCGCGGCAGTCAACTCCCGTGCCGGGCAAGCTCCTTGGCGGCCTCGGTGAGGTCCTTGGCGGTGTCGATGGCGCGCCAGTACGCCCCGTGGGGCAGCGGGAACCCGGCGAGGCGGCGCTCGCGGGCGAGCCGGGGGAAGGTGGTGCGCTCGTGGTCGCCGACGTCCGGCAGCATCGCGGTGAAGGCCGCGGAGAAGACGTACACGCCCGCGTTGATGAGGTACGGCGAGGGCGGCGACTCGATGAAGTCGGTGATGTGGCCGAAGGCGTCGGTCTCGACGGCGCCCCACGGGATGCGGGGGCGGGCCAGGGCCAGGGTGGCGATCGCGTCACGCTCACCGTGGAAGGAGGCCATCTCGCGGAGCGAGAAGCGCGTCCAGATGTCGCCGTTGGTGGCGTACCAGGGCTGGTCGGGGTGGGGCAGCGAGGCCGCCGCGTACTTGAGGCCGCCGCCCCGGCCCAGCGGCTCGTCCTCGACGACCGTGGTCACGCGCAGCGGCAGATCGGCCTTGGCCAGCCAGTCCTTGAGGACGTCGGCGAGGTGGCCGCAGGAGATGACGGCGTCAGTGACGCCCTCGGCGGCCAGCCAGGCGAGCTGATGGCCGATGATCGGGACCCCGGTGCCCGGGATCTCGACCATCGGCTTGGGTCGGTCGTCGGTGTACGGCCTCAGCCGTGAGCCCTGGCCGCCCGCCAGGACCACGGCCTGCGTCGGAAAGGTCGCAGTTGTGCTCGCAGTCATGCGGTGAACGATAGGCGTCCCCGCAGCGGGGCGTCACCGCTCCTGGGCCACGCCGGAGGCGAAGGAGGTGTCGCAGACGGGGCGGGAGTACGACTGGGCCTTCGCGGGGCCGTAGTGCTCCACGGCGGCCCTGCCGAGCGCGCGGGCGATCGACATGCAGTGCTGGGCGAGCGAGGGCCGGTGCTCCACCTCGCGCTGGAGGTGGGTCAGCGCGGTGCCGGGGTCCTTCTCCTGGAGTTCGGTCAGGAGGGCGTCGCGCAGCACGTCCTGCGGGGCGCGGGACTTGGCGCGTACGGAGACGTTCTCGGAAGAGGCGGTCAGGATCTGCGATTCGTTGCTGCCTGCCCAGTTGACCCGGGTGACCGCGAGCGTCCCGGAGAGCACGAGGACGACGGGCAGGACAAGGGCGAGGGTTCGGCCGATTCGGCGGGCTGTGTGCGTCACGGAGGCGAGCGTAGCGGGGGGTGATGATTTGGCGACATTTAGTCACCCTGTCGGGGGATGGTTCGACGTCGCTTTTCGAATCACCGGTTGACGAACAGGATTCGAAATGGGCGCTGTGCCGGGGTATTTGTCGACAACCGGCTGCGGCCCCGCGCTCGCGCTCGGGGCCGCCCCAACCGTAGACCCCCTGGTGGCGGCCGCGTACCGGTCTCAGTCCGTGAGGCGCTCGCCCGTGGAGGTGGAGAACACGTGGGTCTCACCCGGACGCGGGACGACGTGGAGCTGAGTGCCCTTGTCCGGGACCGCGCGGCCGTTGACGCGGACCACGAGGTCCTTCACTTCGCCGCCGACCTCGGCGGAACCGTACACATAGCCGTCGGCGCCGAGCTCCTCGACGACGTTGACGGTGACGGCGAGACCGGCCGGGGCGTCCGCGGACTCCTTGGTGAGGGTCTTCGCGGCGCCGCCGTTCTGCTCGACGATGTCGAAGTGCTCGGGGCGGACGCCGACCGTGACGGTGCGGTCGCCCTTGTCGGCGGCCGCGGCCAGCGCCTCGCGGCTGACCGGCACCACGCTGTTGCCGAACTTCACGCCGCCGTCGGTGATCGGGACCTCGACCAGGTTCATGGCGGGCGAGCCGATGAAGCCGGCGACGAACAGGTTGGCCGGGCGGTCGTACATGTTGCGCGGCGAGTCGATCTGCTGGAGCAGACCGTCCTTGAGGACGGCCACGCGGTCGCCCATCGTCATGGCCTCGACCTGGTCGTGCGTGACGTACACGGTGGTGATGCCGAGCCGGCGCTGGAGCGAGGCGATCTGCGTACGGGTGGAGACGCGGAGCTTGGCGTCCAGGTTGGACAGCGGCTCGTCCATGAGGAAGACCTGCGGCTCGCGCACGATGGCACGGCCCATGGCGACGCGCTGGCGCTGGCCGCCGGAGAGGGCCTTGGGCTTGCGGTCGAGGTACTCGGTCAGGTCGAGGATCTTCGCCGCCTCCTCGACCTTCTTGCGGATCTCCGCCTTGTTCACGCCGGCGATCTTGAGGGCGAAGCCCATGTTGTCGGCGACGGTCATGTGCGGGTACAGCGCGTAGTTCTGGAACACCATCGCGATGTCCCGGTCCTTGGGCGGCAGGTGCGTGACGTCACGCTCGCCGATGCGGATCGCTCCGCCGTTGACGTCCTCCAGGCCCGCGAGCATGCGCAGGGAGGTGGACTTTCCGCAGCCGGAGGGTCCGACGAGGACGAGGAACTCGCCGTCCTCGATCTCGATCTCGAGCCCGTCGACCGCGGGCTTGGTGGAGCCCGGGTAGATCCGGGTCGCCTTGTCGAACGTGACAGTGGCCATGACTGATGTGTCCCTTCACCGGCAGGAACGTGCCGGACGATCCGAGTAGAGGGAGAAGTGGTGTAGTCCACCTGGGCGGACTGGGTCAGGACGCTACCCGGGGACGTCCGTCTTGTCAGCAGCCCGGCGAAGGGAAGTTCCCGGAAGCGCCCGCTCCCGCCGGGCCCCACGAAATTTGCGGCCGCGCCCGGGCGAGCGTTGGTTACACTTCACGAGTTGCCTCCTTAGCTCAGCTGGCCAGAGCACCGCTCTTGTAAAGCGGGGGTCGTCGGTTCGAACCCGACAGGGGGCTCTTGGGGAAGGCTCCCGGCCGATCGTGGCCGGGAGCTTTTTCGCGTTCGGGGGTGGGGGCGGGGGTCTGGGTGGGGCTCTTGTGATCATGGTTGCCGTGCCGCCGTGGAGGTGCCGCCGGCCAATGCGATCCTTGACGGGCAGGGGTGAATCGGGGAGGGGTGCGCGAGGATGAGTCGTCGTTCCGGTGGGCTGGTCGGCGTCTGGGCGGAGGCGCAGCGGCAGCAGCAGCGTCAGCGGGAGGCGCAGCAGCGGGCGGTGGTCCAGCAGCAGCGGCAGCAGCGGGCGTACGAGCGTGATCTCGCGCGGGCGCAGCGGGAGCAGCAGGCCGCTTACCGGCAGGCGCGGGACGCGGACGCGCGGCAGCGCACCCAGGAGCTTGAGGACCAAGTCGCGGCGCTGGCCGGGCTGTTGGCGGCCGGATGCGGGGCGGCGCCCTTCCGGGTGGCTTCGCTGACCCGGGAGCAGCGGGTCGCGCCGTTCGAGCCGGGGCAGCTCGGACAGCCGGTGGTGATGCCCGACCCGGCGCACTACCAGGCGCAGGGCGGCTGGTCGGCCGGGCGGCGGGCGCAGGCCCAGCAGGAGGCGCAGGCCAGGTACGAGCACGACTGGCGGGCCGCGCAGGCCGCCGAGGCGCACCGCGTCCAGCAGCTCGCGGCGTACCGGGCGCAGTACGACGCGTGGGCGGCGGAGCAGCTCGCCGAGGTGCGCGCGCACAACGCGGGCCTCGCCCAGCTGGTGGACGCGCTGCGGGCCGGGGACCCGGGCGCCGCGGTCGACTACTTCTCGGCCGCCCTGTACTCCTCCGGCGCCTGGCCCGAGGGCTTCCCCCGCCAGGTGGCGGCCGCGTTCGACCGGGGCGCCCGCCAGCTCGTGCTCGACTGGGAGCTGCCCGGGATCGACATCGTCCCCGAGGCCAAGTCCGTTCGCTACGTGGCCAGTTCGGACCAGGACAAGGAGACGGCCCGGCCGGTCACCCAGCGCCGGGCGCTGTACCGGGACGCGCTCGCGCAGTGCGTACTGCTCGTTCTGCGCGAGGTGTTCGCGGCGGACGAGTTCGGGGTGCTGGAGTCCGTCGTCCTGAACGGCTTCGTCGACGACGTGGACCCCGCCACCGGACGCCGGGCCGAGATCTTCCTGGCGAGCGTGAGCGTGCCGCGCGCCTCCTTCGAGCAGCTGAACCTCGGCCAGGTCAGCGCGGTCGACTGCCTGGTGGACGCGCTGCGCGGGCAGTTGTCCGCCCGCCCCGACCAGCGCACCGCGGTACGCCCCGGGCGGCGGCCCGCCGACGTCGGTACGGGCGTGGTGTCGCACGGGGGCGGCGAGGAGCCCGACCTCTTCACCATGGACCCGATCGAGTTCGAGGGCCTGGTCGCCGAGCTGTTCCGGGCCCGCGGGATGCAGGCGCTCACCACCCAGCGCTCCAACGACGGCGGCGTGGACGTCGAGGCCCTCGATCCCGACCCGATCAGCGGCGGCCGGATCATCGTCCAGGTCAAGCGGTACCGCAACACGGTTCCGCCGACGGCGGTGCGCGATCTGTACGGCACGGTCCAGGGGGCCGGGGCCAACAAGGGCGTCCTGGTGACGACTTCGGGCTTCGGGCCCGGATCGTACGGATTCGCCGAGGGCAAGCCGCTGACCCTGGTCTCGGGGACCGAACTGGTGGACCTGTTGCATCAGCACGGGCTGCGGGGGCGGTTGGGCTCTGTGGGTTCTTCGGCTTCCGCGGGTTCTTCGGGTTCCGCTGAGGGGGGCGCGCCCGTCGTGCCGGCCCAGCGGTCGGCGTCCGAGTCCGAGGAGGCCGAGGACTTCAGCCTGCTGGGCATGACGTGGGCCGGGGCGGTCGCGCTCGACGTGTGCGCGCTGGTGTGCCGGGGGTCGCGGGTGCTGGCCGAGGACCACTTCGTGTTCTTCAACAACCCTGCGAACCCCGGGGGTTCGGTACGGATGGTGCCGGGCACCGGCGGTGACCGGGCGGCGGTGCGGGTCGTCTTCGACGCGCTGCCCGAGGGGGCCGACCGGCTGGTGCTGGTCGCCGCCGTCGACCCCGAGGCCGATCCGGGGGGCGACCTCGCGGGGTTCACCGAGGCGGCGGTGTGCCTGCGGGACCCCGCGGGGCGCGAACTCGACCGGCTTCCCGTGGCGGACGGGCGGGCCGGGGAGACGGCGCTGGTTCTCGGGTCGTTCCGGCGGCGTGGGGGTGGGGACTGGGATTTCGTGGCGGGGGGCAAGGGGTATCGGGGTGGGTTGGGGGAGCTGGTCCGCGAATACGGCATCGCGGTGGCCTGAGCGACCCTGGCCCGCGGGGTGGGGCTCGGCCCCGGGATTCCCCCCACCCCGCCCCTTCCCGAGACCCTCCGGGGGTGAGGAGGGCTGAGGGCGACTCCTGGGGGCTCCGCCCCCAGACCCCCGTTCGCGCCTGAACGGCGCTCGTCCTCAAACGCCGGACGGGCTGAGGTTGCCCATGCGGGCCAGCACCGCACTGCTAAGGGGCGCGGGGAACTGCGCGACGAGCCACGCACGGTGGGCGGATGAAAGGGGGTTTTGGGGGCGCGGGGAACTGCGCAAAGGTTGGGCCGCCCTGGCGAGGGCGGGGTGGGCCGGGGCGGGTCAGCGGGAGGTGATTCGGTTGGCCAGGGTCGCCAGGCGGGACGTCGCGGGGCCGTGGCCGGACAGCTCCCGACGGTCCGCCACGCGATACGCCGCGTACATCCCCCGCACCCCCACCCACCGCAACGGCTCCGGCTCCCACATCCGCACCTTGTGGTTGACCCACGGCAGCGTCGTCAGCTCGGTGGCCCCCGCCTGGCCGGAGTCCTCCTGGATCAGGTCCCGCAGCGTACGCGCCGCGAGGTTCGCCGTGGCCACGCCCGAGCCGACGTAACCGCCCGCCCAGCCGAGCCCCGTCGTGCGGTCCAGGGTGACCGAGGCGCACCAGTCGCGCGGCACGCCGAGCACGCCCGACCAGGCGTGGCTGACGCGGACCCCGGCCAGCTGGGGGAAGAAGCGGACGAGGATCTCCCGCAGCGCCTCGACCGTCGCGGGCTGGGTGCGGCCGTCGTTGTCGGTGCGCGAGCCGAAGCGGTACGGCACGCCCCGCCCGCCCAGCGCGATGCGGTCGTCGGCGGTGCGCTGCGCGTACATGTACGCGTGCGCCATGTCGCCCAGCGTCTCGCGGTCCGCCCAGCCGATCGCCTCCCACACCTCGGGACCGAGCGGCTCCGTGGCGATCATGGACGAGTTCATGGGCAGCCAGGCCCGCCGCTGCCCCTTGACCGAGGCGGTGAACCCCTCGGTGCACCGCAGGACGTACGGCGCGCGGACCGTCCCGTACGGCGTGACCGCGTGCCGGGGGCGGATCTCGGTGACCGGCGTCGACTCGTACACGGTGACGCCCAGCGCCTCGACCGCGCTCGCCAGCCCCTTGAGCAGTTTCACCGGGTGGACGCGCGCGCCGTGCGGGGTCCAGGTCGAGCCGACCGCCCCGCTGACCCGGACCCGCCCGGCGGTCTCGCGCGCCCCGAGCAGCTCGCGGTCCTTCTCGCCGAAGGCGACCTCCGCCGCGTGGAAGGCCTTGAGCCTCCCCAACTGAGCTGGGGTGTAAGCGACTTCGAGCACCCCGCCCTGGTGGATGTCCGCGTCGATCGACTCCTGACCGGCGACCCGCACCACCTCGCCCACGGTGTCGTTCATCGCCCGCTGGAGGCGTACCGCGCTGTCCTGGCCGTGCAGCTTCGCGTACCGGTCACGGCCCGCGATGCCGTTGTACAGCCAGCCGCCGTTGCGGCCGGACGCGCCGTAGCCGCAGAACCGGGACTCCAGGACGGTGATGTTGAGGAAGGGGGCCGCCTTCTTCAGGTAGTACGCCGTCCACAGGCCGGTGTATCCGCCGCCGACGATCACCACGTCGGCGGTGGCGTCGCCGGACAGCGGTTCGCGGGGCACGGGTATGCCGTCGGTCGCGTACCAGAAGGAGATTCCGCCGTTGATCGCGCTCATGGGGCTTGTTCGTACACCCGCTCCGGCGGCCTGTCCAGCTGTGGAATCCGCAGGTGGGCGGGGCCGTTGCGGAATCCGAAGGACCAATGGCGGCGTGGGGCGGGACCTTTGGCGGCCGGGACGGTGCGGCGGGGTGTTTAGTGTCGAAGGTCAGGTTTTTTGCGCGGTTTTGTGCCGGAGGGTTGGTTGTTCATGGGCGTACGCACTTTCCGTCGTGCCGCCGTCGCGGCGGTGGCGGCCACGGCCCTCGGCCTCTCGGCGGCCGCCTGCTCCTCGGGCTCCGGTTCGGGCGCGTCCTCGCAGGCGGAGCTCGTCGCGAAGACCTCGCCGGACGCCGCCACGCTCGCCAAGCTGCCCGCGAAGGTCGAGGGTGCGGAAATCGTCGTGGGCGATCCGGCCGCGCCCCATACCGTGACGGTGTACGAGGACCCGCGCTGCCCCTTCTGCAAGCACTTCGAGGAGGGCGGCGCGACGGCGGTCGCCAAGCTCGCCGCCGAGGGCAAGGTCAAGGTCCGCTACACCATCGCCTCGTTCCTGGACGCCAACTTCGGCGGCGACAGCTCCAAGCGGGCCGTGAACGCGATGCGCGCCTCGGTCGACCGGGGCAAGTTCGCCGAGTTCCACGCGGCCGTGTTCGCCAGCCAGCCCGCGAAGGAGACGGACGACGCCTTCACCGCCGACAACCTCCTCAAGATCGCCGATAAGGTGCCGGGCCTGCGCGGGGCCGCCTTCGACAAGGCGGTGCGCGAGAACACGTACAAGGACTTCGTGAAGGCGGCGGAGGGGGCGTTCGAGGACTCGGGCGTCAACGGCAGCCCCGTGGTCCTGATCGACGGGAAGAAGCCGGCCGGGGACGGGCGGGCGATCTTCGACGCCGACGCGTTCCAGAAGGTGCTGGCCCAGGCGGGCATCTCCTAGCCGGGCCCCTCGCCCGCCGTCCGGGGCGCCCTCGGCCGCCGGAGGGCCGTACGCAGCGTGTCGACCGGGTTCCAGGGCGGGCCGCCCCGGCCACGGGTCAGCGGGTAGCAGGCGAGGCCGATGAGTACGGACGCGAAGTGGCCGAGGTCGGTGAACGTACGGCCGTCGAGGAGCGGGGCCGTGTAGAGGACGAGGACCACGGCGAGGTACAGGTAGCGGTAGGGGCGGGCGATCCGGTACGTGAGCACCGCGACCACCCCGGCCAGCGCGTAACTGACGCCCACGTCAAGGGTGTTGACCGCCGTGTGGGGCGCGTAGTCGTGCCGGATCGCCCACAGCAGCGCGCCCTCGCTGATGAACGTGGCCGCCACGTGCGTACCGAAGGCGACCACCAGCCAGCGCAGGGTGCCGAGCCAGCGCTCGGCCTGGGCGTGGAAGACGCTGTAGAGCACGGCGTACGGGAGCCAGCCTCCGCCGTCGATCCAGAAGGCGCTCGCGATCAGCACCCGGCGGGGGTTGATCGACAGCGCATGGATGTTGGTGGACCGCTGCCGCAGGAAGTCCGCCTCGAACTCCGGGGACATGTGGTGCAGGGCGATCGTCGTGACGAACAGGGCGGTCAGCCAGATGTAGGTGCCGGGGGAGCGGCGGATGTACCGCCGCACTCGGAGGGCCAGGCGGGTGGCGCGCGGCGCGCGTGGCGCGCGTGGCCGGGTGCCCGGTCGCATGCCTGGCCGCATGCCGGGGTGCGTCTCCGTGCGCGTCTCCGTGCGCGGGTCGGTGTGGGCGCCGGGTTGCCCTCCTCGCGCCTCCTCCGGCCGCGCGCCGGGGCCCTCTTCGGGTCCGCCGCCGGGTCGCCCTTCGGGTGGGAATCGCCTCATGGATCGATTCACGCATGGGGGTGGGGTGGGTGGGGGGAGCGACATTCGGACCGGCGGGGGAGAGGGGTCGGGGGTGGGCCGCCCCCTCACCCTTGGCCCCCGGGGCCGTCGTCGGTGTGCGGGCCGTCCGTGGCTGGTCGCGCAGTTCCCCGCGCCCCTGAAACCCGATGTTGGCCTCGTGCCGTCCGTGGCTGGTCGCGCAGTTCCCCGCGCCCCTTCACCCGCCTTCGGCCGCCTGTTGTGCGTGGCTGGTCGCGCAGTTCCTCGCGCCCCTTTACCCGCTTTCGTCCGCCTGTTGTGCGTGGCTGGTCGCGCAGTTCCTCGCGCCCCTTCACCCGCTTTCGTCCGCCCGCTGTGCGTGGCTGGTCGCGCGGTTCCTCGCGCCCCTCAGGGGGTTCCCCTCAGGGGGGTTGGGGGGTGGGGGCGGGATTTAGGCTTTCGGCATGATCCGTAATGCCACAGCTGATGACATCCCCGTGATCCACCAGATGGTTCGCGAGCTCGCCGAGTACGAGAAGTGCCTTGACGAGGCCCGCGCCACCGAGGAGCAGCTTCGTGAGGCGCTCTTCGGTGAGCGCCCGGCCGCCTTCGCGCACATCGCGGAGGACGGGGCGGGCGAACCGGTGGGCTTCTCGATCTGGTTCCTGAACTTCTCCACGTGGCGCGGGGTGCACGGCATCTACCTGGAGGACCTGTACGTACGCCCCGAGGCCCGGGGCGGCGGCCACGGCCGGGCTCTCCTGGCCGAGCTGGCCCGCATCTGCGTGGCCCGGGGGTACGAGCGGCTCGAATGGTCGGTGCTGAACTGGAACACCCCGTCGATCACCTTCTATGAGTCGCTGGGGGCGCGGCCGCAGGACGAGTGGACCGCCTACCGGCTCACGGACGAGGCGCTGGTGGCGCTCGGAGGTGCGAGGGATTAACCGCGTACCGCTCCTCAACCGCCTTGCGCGCTGGCCTCGTTGGCGCGGGACAGCCGCAGGGAACGCAGGGCCAGGGACGCCGCCTCCATCGCGCTGTTGAACGCCACCTCCGAGAGGATGCCGGGGGCCGCCACCTGGTCGCCCGCCAGGTACACGCCGTGGCCCCGGTCGATCGCGGGGCGGTCGCGCCAGGTGGTGCCGGGCGGGTCGACCGCGCCGGTGCGGCCCGTCGCCAGGGCCTCGCGGCGCCAGGTGGTGCGCTCGCGCCACGCCGGGAACCCGGCGTCCAGGAGGCGCTCGGCGTGCGTGATGCCGTCGGCCTTCGACTCGTGCGGGGCGATGGGGAAGTGGCCCTGGAAGAGCTGCTCGCCGGCCGGGGCGAGAGCGGGGTCGTGGCCGGTGAAGCGTTCCAGCCAGCCGGGCCCGTCGAGGTCGGCGACGACGAACGGGTCGCCCCGGCGCGCGGCGAGGGCCAGGTCGAGCAAGGTGGTGCGGCCGCTGGGCCAGCTGAGGGTGGGGTCGCGCAGGAGGCGGCGGGCCGCGTCCAGGGAGGTCGCCACCAGCACCGGGCCTTCGGCGGTGGGGAGTTCGCCGACGCGTGCGTCCGTCTCGATGCGTACGCCGAGGTCCCAGGCGCGCGATGCCATCCGCTCGATGAGCGCGCCCCAGCCGCCGACCGGGTAGTGCGCCTCGGGCGGCAGGGCCGCCGCACGGTGCAGGCGCTCCTGCACGAAGCGGGCGGAGAGGGAGCCGGGATCGTGGTGGAAGAGCGCGACGGCGATGTAGTGCGCGGCCGCGCGGGCACCCCGCGCGCCGATCTGCTGGGTGGCCCAGGTGGCGAAGTCGGCGTCCACCGGGGCGAGTTCGGGTGCCTTGCGGGCCAGGCGCAGCAGGGCGAGCGGCGGGGTGCGGTGCAGGGTTCCGCGCCGGTGGAAGCGGAACCGCAGGGCCTCCGCCGGCCGCACCGCCGAGACCGGGCCGAGCAGTCCGCGCTGTTTGAGCCAGGCCCAGTGCGGGCCGCCGTTGTAGAGGGCGTGCGGTCCCTCGTTGGTCCGGTAGGGGGCGGCGGCGGTGCGGGCCCGCCCGCCGAGGTCGGCGTGCGCCTCGTACAGCGTGACAGCGGCGCCGGACTCCGCGGCGGTGATCGCGGCGGTCAGCCCGGCGAAGCCGCCGCCCACGACCGTGATCCGGCCCGCATGGCGCGGCCCCCTCGTAGTCCCTGTGCCTGTCCCCATCCCCATCCTCATCCCTGTTTCTCCCTTCGCGCGGTGCGGCGGGCGTGCCGTGGTCACGGAAACAGGACGGAGCGGGGCCCGCGAATGTGACATGTACTGAGCGCGAATTTACGGAGTGGGGGCTTCCCAGGCTTCCGAGCAGGGGTGATTGTCAGTGCCATGGTCCAGCATGGGGACATGGCAGCGGCACGGAGTGCGAAGAAGACGGCGGCTACGGCGGGTGCCCGCAGGACGGAGGTGCGACTGCCACCACTGGCGCCGTTCGGCGCGGGTGAGCTGGAGCCGGAGGGTGACTATGACGGGCTTGAGTTCAGGGACCTCGACCTGGCGGGACAGCAGGCGCACAGCGCGCGCTTCCTCGACTGCGGGATCTACGGCTGCGGCCTGGACGATACGCGGCTGACGGGCGCCCGCTTCATCGACTCGGTCCTGTCCGGGGTGCGCGGTGTGGGTACGGACCTGGCGCGGGCGAACCTGCGGGACGTGGAGGTGCGCGACGTCCGGATGGGCGGGGTGCAGCTGCACGGGGCGATGCTGGAGCGGGTGCTGATCAAGGGCGGGAAGATCGACTACCTGAACCTGCGGGAGGCCGAGCTGCGTGACGTCGTCTTCGAGGGGTGTGTGCTGGCCGAGCCCGACTTCGGCGGGGCCACGCTGACGCGGGTCGAGTTCCGGGGCTGCGAGCTGCGCCGGGCCGACTTCGCGGGGGCCCGGATGAAGGACGTCGACCTGCGCGGGGCCACCCTGCTCGACATCGCGCGCGGGGTGGAACGGCTCGCGGGTGCGGTCATCAGCCCGTCCCAACTCCTCGACCTGGCACCGGCGTTCGCCGCGCAGGTGGGGGTGCGCGTGGAGGCGTGAGCCTCTGCCGCCGGTGGGGGGACGGTCAGGGGAGCCGGGGGAACCGGGCCTGGAGGTCCCAGACGATCGGGTTGTCGCCGAGGTCCTCGTGCAGGTCGGTCAGGTCGGCGATCAGGTCGTGCAGGAAGTCCCTTGTCTCGCGGCGGAGTTCGGCGTGCGAGAAGGTGAGGGGCGGCTCGTCGGCGGGCATCCAGTCGGCCTCCACGTCCACCCAGCCGAAGCGGCGCTCGAAGAGCATGCGGTCGCTGGACTCGGTGAAGTCGATCTCGGCGTACTGGGGCCGGGCGGCGCGCGAGCCGAGGGGGTCCTCGTCGAGGCGCTCGACGGTGTCGCACAGGGCCCAGGCGAAGTCGAGCACCGGCACCCATCCCCAGGCTGTGGACACCTCGCGGTCCGCCTTGGTGTCGGCGAGGTAGACGTCTCCGCAGAACAGGTCGTGGCGGAGGGTGTAGACGTCTGCGCGGCTGTAGTCGATCCGGGTGGGGTCGGGGAAGCGGCGGGATAGGGAGTAGCCGATGTCGAGCACGGCTCGATGGTGTCACGCCCGGAGCACTCCCCCCTCCCGGGGCTCCGCCCCGGGCCCCTTGGCGCGGGTGCCCCTGCGGGGCGGGGCCTGTGGGTTCCTTGCGGGCGGGGCCTGCGTGCCGGTTCCTTTGCGGGGGCCTGTCCGTGCTGGTCCCCTGTGAGGTGAGGTCTGTCCGGGGCTGCGCCCCGGGCGGCTTGCGGGTCTGGTGTCTCGTGCGGGCCGTACGTGGCTGGTCGCGCAGTTCCCCGCGCCCCTAGGTGGCCTTCGGTCTGCGGGCCGTGCTTGCTTCTCGCGCAGTTCCCCGCGCCCCTTGGCAGTACGGTGCTGGCCTGCATGGGCATCTTCAGCCCGTCCGGCGTTTGAGGACGAGCGCCCTTTAGGCGCGAACGGGGTCTGGGGCGGAGCCCCAGGAACGCCCTTCACCCCCGGAGGGTCTCGGGAAGGGGCGGGGTGGGGGAATCCAGGGCCCGGCCACCCTCACGCCAGTAGCCGCCGCTCCTTGGCCACGGCCACCGCCCCGGCCCGCGTGTCAACGCCCAGCTTGTCGTAGATACGCCCCAGATGCGTCTTCACCGTGGCCTCGCTGATGAACAGCGCCCGCGCGATGTCCCGGTTGCCGAGCCCGTTGGCCAGCTGAGCCAGGATGTCGAGTTCGCGGGGCGTCAGGGCGGGGCGGGAGGCGCCGCGCAGCTGGTTCATCACACGGCTGGCCACCGGCGCGGACAGCGTGGTGCGGCCCTCGGCGGCCGCCCGGATCGCGGCGAAGAGCTCCTCGGGGCGTTCGGCCTTGAGGAGGTAGCCCGTCGCGCCGGCAGCGATGGCCCGGGTGATGTCGGCATCGGTGTCGTACGTGGTGAGCACGAGGACGTGCACCCCGGTCGCGGAGATGCGGCGGGTGGCCTCGACGCCGTCGATGCCGGGCCCCAGCTGGAGGTCCATGAGCACGACGTCCGGCTTCAGCTTGGCCGCCGCGGCCACGGCCTCCTCGCCGCTGCCCGCCTCCCCGGCCACCTCGATGTCCGGCTCGCTGCCGAGGAGGGCGAGCAGCCCGGCCCGCACCACGGCGTGGTCGTCGCAGAGCAGAATCCGTACGGGGTCGGTCATGGCCGGGGCTCCAGGGGGATCGCGGCGGACAGGACGGTGCCTTCGCCGGGTGCCGACTCGACGGTGAGGCTCCCGCCGAGCTGCCGCACCCGCGCATACATCGCAGGCAGCCCATGCCCCCGCACCCTGGCTGCCTGTGCAGAAGCAGGGTCGGGGCGGGCAGCGCTCCCGGCCCCCTGCGCGGAAGCAGGGCCAGGGTGGGGAGCACTCCCGACCTCCTGTGCGGAAGCAGGGACGGGGTGGGAAGCGCTCCCGGCCCCCTGCGCGGAAGCAGGGCCCGTATGAGCAGCACTCCCAGGCCGCCGCACAGGCGCGGGCCCGCGCCGGGAGGCACCTTCCCCAGGGACGAACCCCCGGCCGTCGTCCGCGATGTCCAGGACCACCTGGTCGCCCAGGTAGGTGAGGGTGAGGGCCGCTGTCGTCGCGGAGGCGTGTTCGCGGACGTTCGCCAGGGCGCCCTGGGCGATGCGCAGCAGGGCGGAGCCCACGCGGTCGGGCAGGGGGGTGGTCGGGGCGCCGTCGATGTGGCAGCGCACCTCGAACGACCCGGACTCCGCCGACTCGCGCGCGGCCAGCGCGCGCAGGGCCGCGTCCAGGCCGCCGCCCTCCGCGAGCTCCGCGGGGGCCAGGTCGTGCACGAACCGGCGGGCCTCGGCGAGGCTGCGTTCGGCGATGGACTCGGCGGTACGGACGTGGCGGCGCGCCGCGTCGGGGTCGGCGGCCCACACCCGGTCCGCCGCCTGGAGCAGCATCTGCTGGCTGGACAGGCCCTGGGCCAGGGTGTCGTGGATCTCCATGGAGAGCCGCTGCCGTTCGGCGAGCGTGCCCTCGCGGCGTTCGGTGGCGGCGAGTTCGCGCCGGGTGCGCAGCAGGTCGTCGATCAACTCCCGCTGCTGGTCGGCCAGTTCGCGCTGGCGGTCGGACTGGCGCTGCATCTGGACGAAGACGGCCGTCGCGATGGCCGCCACGGCGGGCGGGGCGAGGACGAGGTTCGGGTCGAAGCCGTCGTTCGACAGCTCGACCTGGGCCGTCACCACGAACGCGGTCAGCACCCCGACGAGCACCAGCGCCGCGCGAGGACGCAGGGTGCGCAGCCCGGTGTAGAACAGCGGCACCGCGCACCACGCGAAGCTCGGCGCGAGCACGACGAGGACCATCCAGGTGGCCACGACCCCGGCGAGCCAGCCGAGCCGGCGCGGGGTCGGCCGCGAGCCCAGCGCGGGGCCCAGCACGTAGAGCAGGGCCAGCGTGGCCGACAGCGCGATGATCCAGGGGGTGCGGGCCTCCCCGGGGTGGCGGATCAGGAACCGCGCGAGCGAGGCCCCGAGCAGCAGGAAGAACGCCGCGTGCATCACCACGGGCAGCCATCGCTCGGTGCCCGGCGGGTCTGCGCCGTCCTTCATCCGCGTCCTCCCTCAACCCTCTCACCTGCGCGTACGTACTCATCGTGACCCGATGCGGCCACCCCCGCATCAACCGATCGGCTGACGGGAGGGTCGGCCGTACCGCGCGCCGTGAGCAGCCGGTACGCCGACCGGATCGGGGCGCGTCCGCCCGGAGGATCGAAGCATGAACCTCACCACGAAGAACCCGGACCTCGCCACGGACGCCGCGAAGGGCGCGCAGCGCACGAGGAACAGGAAGCTCGCCCTCTCCCTCACCGGCCTCGCGGTCGCCGCCGCCGGAACCTTCGGCGTCGTCTCCGCCAACGCCGCCACCCCGGCCGCCCCCGCCACCCCGGCCGCGAGCGGCGCCGCCGTCGGCGACCGCGACCTGACCACCTCCACCCACCTCACCGTCGGTGCCGCCACCAAGGCCGCCCAGGCGGCGCTCGACGCCGCCGCGAAGGAGAACCAGAAGGTGTCCGTCGCCGTCGTCGACCGCGACGGCAACACCCTCGTCACGCTGCGCGGCGACGGCGCCGGGCCGCAGTCCCCCGAGTCGGCCGTGCGCAAGGCGTACACCGCCGTCTCCTGGAACGCGCCCACCTCGGAGCTGGCCAAGCGCCTCGCCCAGACCCCGAACCTCAAGGACATCCCCGGCACCCTGTTCCTGGCGGGCGGCGCCCCCGTCACGGCGAAGGGCGCCCCGGTCGCGGGAGTCGGCGTGGCCGGTGCCCCGAGCGGCGACCTCGACGAGAAGTTCGCCCGGGCGGGCCTCGCCGCCCTCAACAAGTAGCCCGCGCACCAGCGGTCACGGGGCCCGGCCGTGAAGCGTCGCGAAGAGTGCGGACACAGGTAGCGGGCCCCCGCGCCGCCCGTAGGATCACAAGGGTGGACTCACGAACGGAGAGGCGGGCGGCGCCGCAGGGGCGCGGGGCGCACCGTGCCCGTCTCGTCTCCGTCGCGCTGCTCACCGCCCTCGCCGTCACCTCCTGCGGCGGAGGCGTGACGGGCACCCCGGGCTCCTCCGGCGCGCGCGACCAGCTCTTCCCCAAGCTCGGCAACGACGGCTACGACGTCCAGCACTACAGCCTGGACCTCGACTACGACCCGGCGACCGGGAACCTGGTGGGCGCGGCCACGATCGTGGCGCGGGCGACCAAGGATCTCAGCGCCTTCGACCTCGACTTCGCCGGGATGGACGTGCGGGACGCGACCGTCGACGGCCGTCCCGCCGCCGTCAACCGGGCCGGGGACGAGCTGACCCTGCGCCCCCGTGAGGACCTCGGCAAGGGCGACACGTTCACGGCGCTCGTGCGCTACTCGGGCAGCCCGAAGACCATCACGGACCCCGACGGCTCCCAGGAGGGCTGGCTGAGATCACCCGGCGGGGGCGTGCTCGCGCTGGGGGAGCCGACGGGTTCGATGGCGTGGTTCCCGTCCAACAACCACCCGAGCGACAAGGCCACGTACGACATCAAGGTGACCGTGCCCGACGGTCTCCAGGCGGTCTCCAACGGCGAGTTGGCGTCCAAGGTGAGCAACGGCGGCCGCACCTCGTTCAGTTGGCGGGTCAAGGAGCCGATGGCCACCTATCTCGCGACCGTGGCGATCGGGCCGTACGAGATCGACGACAAGGGGACGACCAAGTCCGGCATCCCGGTCTACAGCGCCGTCGACCCCGGCGTGCGGAAGCAGACCGCGGGCGTCGTGGCGCAGATCCCGGACATCCTGGCGTGGGAGGAGCAGCGGTTCGGGCCGTATCCGTTCTCCTCGGCGGGCGTGATCGTGGCGCCGGAGAAGGCCTCGGGCTACGCCCTGGAGACGCAGAACCGGCCGGTGATGCCGCTGGACCACTTCGACACCAGCACCCTCGTGCACGAGCTGGCCCACCAGTGGTTCGGCGATTCCGTCACCCCGGCGGCGTGGCGCGACATGTGGCTGAACGAGGGGTTCGCGCAGTACTCGGAGTGGCTGTGGAGCGAGGACCACGGCGGCGCGACGGCGCAGCGGCACTTCGACGAGGAGTACGCCAAGGACGAGGGCGACGAGATCTGGGCGTTTCCGCCGGCCGCGCCGCCGACGGCCGCCGACGTGTCGGCCCGGCCGGTGTACGTGCGCGGCGCCATGGTCGTCCACAAGATCCGCGAGACCCTCGGCGACGCGAAGTTCTACGCGCTGCTCCAGGCCTGGACGCGCGCCCACCGGCACGCCAACGCCTCCACCACGGACTTCACCCGCTTCGCCGAGCAGCAGGCCGGCGAAGCGGGTGGGAAGCTCTCGGCGGTGTGGGCCACCTGGCTCTACGGGGACGGGAAGCCCGACTCCCCGTAGAACCAGGCGGGTTGGCCCGCCGGTCGCTCGATCACGTGGCGACGGCGCCGGTCACTTCACGTTGATGGCGGTCCACGCGGCCGCCACCGTCTTGTACTCGGTGCTGGTCGCGCCGTACAGGTCGGCCGCCGCCTTCAGGGTCGTGGTGCGCGCGCCCTTGTAGTTGGTGGTCGAGGTCATGTAGGTGGAGAGCGCCTTGTACCAGATCTTGTACGCCTTGACCCGGCCGATCCCGGTGACCTTGGAGCCGTCGTACGTCGGGGAGTTGTAGTTCACCCCGTTGATCGTCTTCGCGCCGCTGCCCTCGGACAGCAGGTAGAAGAAGTGGTTGGCGGGGCCGGACGAGTAGTGCACGTCCTTGTTGCCGACCGTGCTCGACCAGTAGTCGGCGGAGTTGCCGTCCTTGCTCGGCTTGTCCATGTAGCGCAGCGGCGTGCCGTTGCCGTTGATGTCGATCTTCTCGCCGATGAGGTAGTCGCCCTTGTCGGAGGCGTTGTTGGCGAAGAACTCGACCGACGTGCCGAACATGTCGCTGGTCGCCTCGTTGAGGCCGCCGGACTCCCCGCTGTAGTTCAGCTTGGCGGTGGCGGCGGTCAGGCCGTGGCTCATCTCGTGCCCGGCCACGTCGAGCGCGGTGAGCGGCTTCTTGTTGCCCGCGCCGTCGCCGTACGTCATGCAGAAGCAGCTGTCGTCCCAGAACGCGTTGACGTACGCGTTGCCGTAGTGGACCCGCGAGTAGGCGGCCTTGCCGTTGCCCGCGATGCCGTTGCGGCCGAGCTCGGTCTTGTAGAAGTCCCACGTCTCGGCCGCGCCGTAGTGGGCGTCGACGGCGGCGGTCTCGCGGTTGGACGGCAGGCCGTTGCCCCACGTGTCGGTGGACTTAGTGAAGAGCGTGCCGGTGCCGGAGCTGCCGCCCTTCAGGTCGTACGTCTTGTGACCGCCGCGCGCGGCGTCGGTGAGGCTGTAGGTCGAGCCGCTCTTGGTGGTGCCGAGGGTGACCTGGCCGGAGTACTCGCTGGTGCCGATGCCGGTCTCGATCTCCTCGTGGGAGTAGAGCTCGGCGCCGGTGGCGGCGTCCGTGACGATGTCGCGGCGGCTCGGGGTGCCGTCCGGCTGGGTGCCGGTGACGGTGCGCTCGTAGGCGAGGACGGGCTTGCCGGAGGCGGCCCAGACGACCTTGTGGGAGCCGGTGGGGGCGGCCTTGAGCGAGGTCGTGGTGGCGACGGCTATCTTCGCGTCGGTCGCCTTGTCGACGCCCTTGAGGGTGCCGTTCTTCGCGGTGTGCACGACGAGGTCGCCACCGAGGACGGGCAGGCCGTCGAGGGTGCGCTCGTAGCGGGTGTGGACCGTGCCGTCGGCGTCCTTGATCACATCGCGGACGACGAGCTGTTCGCCGGAGCCGAGCCCGATCTGGCGGGCGGTGGCGGGCGCGGCGGTCTGGGCCGCGCTCAGGGCGGCGGCGCGCTGGGGGGTGCTGAGGTCAAGCGCGGTGGCACCGGCGGCGCGGTCGGTGGCGCCGGCGGTGGAGCCGGCCTGAACGCCGACGACGACCATGGCGGCGGATGCAGCAAGAGCGGCGGCACGCAGAGTGGTTCGCACTCGGTGGTCTCCTTCACTCGTTCTGTGGGGGCGAGTTGGAGACTGCCAGCAGATGACCACTTCTTGACAGTGACCCGACAAATATTTGGCTTGATCGTGTCCGAAACGGGGTCTCTGGTGTCCGCTGACCGACTAATTCAAGCCGCGCGTGGGGGAGTTGATGCCTCGGATACGACTGAGGTGCCCCCGGTGTTCACACCGGGGGCACCTCGACCGCGTCAGCGTCGGCGTCAGACGTTGACGCCGAAGTCCTGCGCGATGCCGACCAGGCCCGAGGCGTACCCCTGGCCCACGGCGCGGAACTTCCACTCGGCGCCGTTGCGGTACAGCTCGCCGAAGACCATCGCGGTCTCGGTCGCGGCGTCCTCGCTCAGGTCGTAGCGGGCGATCTCGGCGCCGCCGGCCTGGTTGACGATGCGGATGTAGGCGTTCCGCACCTGGCCGAAGTTCTGCGAGCGGGCCTCGGCGTCGTAGATGGAGACCGGGAAGACGATCTTGTCGACGTCGGCGGGCAGGCCCGAGAGGTTGACGTTGATCGCCTCGTCGTCGCCCTCGCCCTGGCCGGTGGTGTTGTCACCGGTGTGGACGATGGTCTGGTCCGGCGTCGACTTGTTGTTGAAGAAGACGAAGTGGCCGTCGGAGTACACCTTGCCCGTCGCGTTCACCGCGATGGCCGAGGCGTCGAGGTCGAAGTCGGTGCCGGTGGTGGTGCGGACGTCCCAGCCGAGGCCGACCGTGACGGCGGTCAGGCCCGGGGCCTCCTTGGTGAGCGATACGTTGCCGCCCTTGGACAGGCTTACAGCCATGGGATGTCCCCTTCATCGTGGTGTGCGGGCTCCGAGCCGTCCCGAAGCTGCCGTCACCCCCCATAACGTCGGCGGGGGACCGCGAGGTTCCAATCCGCTTTGCTTTCTTTGCCAAGGGGCCGACAAGAGATCGGCGCGGGCGAAGGTGAGGGGGAAAAGCGGGTGACGCCGTGCCGCGCACCCGTCACCATGGATGTCATGTCCGGGCCCTACCTCATCCGCGGCTCCGTCTCCCTCCCGGAGGCCGAGCTGATCTGGCGTTTCTCCAGGTCGTCAGGGCCCGGCGGCCAGCACGTCAACACCAGCGACTCGCAGGTGGAGCTCCGCTTCGACCTCGCGCGGACCGAGGCGCTGCCGGAGGTCTGGAAGGCCCGCGCCCTGGAGCGGCTCGCGAGCCGGCTGGTGGGCGGCGTCGTCTCCGTACGCGCCTCGGAGCACCGCTCGCAGTGGCGCAACCGCGAGACCGCGGCGGTGCGGCTCGCGTCCCTGCTGGCCGAGGCCACCGCCCCGCCGCCCAAGCCGCGCCGCGCCACGAAGATCCCGCGCGGCATCAACGAGCGGCGCCTGCGCGAGAAGAAGCAGCGCGCCCAGACGAAGAAGGGCCGCTCCGGCCGCGACTGGTGACGTCGCGGCGGGCGCGGCCCGTGTTCCTTCGGGTGCCCGGCCCGGCCGCCCCGGGCAACTCCCGTGGCGGCCGGACCGATTGGAGCCGGGGTGCGGCTCAGAACAGGTCGGTGTAGGCGTTCCAGCCGCCGCCGAGGGAGGCGGCCGGCTTGAACTTGCCGCCGTAGACGCCCTGTCCGTCGTACCGCGAGGCCTGGCCGGACGCGTCGATCGCGATCAGGTCGGTGGTGCCGTTGCCCGTGGCGTCGGCGACGGCCGCGAGCTTGGTGAAGGCGTTCCAGCCGCCGCCGAGGTCCTGACGCGCGCCGAACGGGGCCCGGGGGTCGCCGGTGCCCGGGAAGAGGAAGAGGTGGCCGTTCTTGGCGCGGGCCACCACGTCGGCCTTGCCGTCCCCGTTGATGTCGCCCGAGCCGACGACCTTGTCGAAGACCTCCCAGCCGGAGTCGACCTGGATCCGCTCGGCGAACTTGGTGCCGGAGCCGTCGCCGAGGTACTCCCACAGCACGCCGGTCTTGTCGAGGGCGAGCAGGTCGCCGTGCCCGTCACCGTTCAGGTCGCCGGGGCCGATCAGGGTGGTGTAGGCGTCCCAGCCCTTGCCGAGGCTGGCCGGCTGCTGGCCGGGGCCGTCGATCCAGAGCCGGCCGTCGGCGACCTGGAGCCGGGAGGGCTCGCCCGAGTCGTTCAGCGCGTTGGCGAGGCCCACCGTGAACTGGTCGTTGTTGACCCCGGCCGGCCACGGCGTGGGGATGCCGAACTGTCCGTTGTTCTTCACTTCGCGGTACTCGTTGACCGAGTCGGCGCCCTTCGTGAGGAACTTGTCCTTTCCGACGGCCGCCCGGCCCCCCGCGTTGCCGAGGACGTCGGCGGCCTGCCAGCCCGACCCGGTCCTGACCGGGTCGGCGAAGCGGCCGTTGCCGAGTGCCTTGTAGAGGTAGAGGTCGCCGCTCTCGGTGCGGGCCAGCAGGTCGGAGAGGCCGTCCCCGTCCTGGTCGTCGGCGCTCAGGAGCTGGTTGTAGGAGTGCCAGCCGGCGCCGAGGGCGACGGGCGCCTTGAACGGCTTGGCGGCGTCGCCGGTGCCGCCGATGAAGAGGAGGTCGTCGGTGACGGTACGGACGTAGAGGTCGCCGATGCCGTCGCCGTCCGCGTCGGCCACGCCCACGATCTGGTCGTAGTCGCCCCAGCCGGAGGCGACCTTGACCGCCGGAGCGAAGGGCGCGTTCAGGTTGCCGGTGCCAGCGAACAGGTACGCGTCGCCGGTGCGGGTGACCCCGATGAGGTCGTTCTTGCCGTCGCCGGTCAGGTCACCGACCGACACGACCTTGTCGTACATGTTCCAACCGGAGCTGAGCCGGGTGACGGTCGGCTTGGCCGCGCTGCCCGCGTTCGTCAGGGCGAAGAGGTTGCCCGCCGGGTCCGTCCACAGCACGTCGGGCTTGCCGTCGCCGTCCAGGTCGCCCGGGGTGATCAGGCGGTTGATCTCCGCGTGCGGCTGGTCGGTGAGCAGCGGGGTCGCGACGTAGTTCCCGTTGTCGTTGCGGTAGGTCACGATCCCGGCATCGGTGCGGGCGACGATGTCGCCCTTGCCGTCGCCGTCGAGGTCGAAGCGGGGCTTGGCCTTGGCGGCGGTGGCCGCCTTCGGCGCCGTCGGCCCCTTGGTGTCGGCCAGGGCCGGCGTGGCGAACAGGGCGCCCGCCGCGATGGCGATGGCGGTGCAGGCCGCGATGTTGCGGGCGCGGCCTGACATACGGGTGTTACGCATGGTCCCCCCCCCCAGGACATGGGCGTACGCGGGTGGCGTACGGAATGTGTCCGGGCGGCGAAGTGTGTGTGCCCGGCATGTAAAGGAGCTTATGCAGGGGGAGTCGAGGGAGGAAAGGGGCCTGTGTGACAGCTGTGTCACAGACCGGAACGGATCGGTTCAGTCCGGAAAAGCCGTACTCCGGACCGCTTTTGGCGCAACCGGGCGGCGCCGGCCATCCCGGTTCCGGACGACATCCGGCGACACCGGCCGCCGGTGGCCCCCGTTCCGGGCCGGTGCGGGGGATGCCGGACGCCATCGGCCCGGCGGTACCGGCCGCCGTCGGTCAGCCCAACTGCCGGTACCGGCCCCGGAAGTACGTCAGCGGGCCGCCTTCCGCGCTCGGCAGGTTCGCCGTCAGGACGCGGCCGATGGCCAGCGTGTGGTCACCCGCCTCCACGCGCTGCTCGGTGCGGCACTCCAGCGTGGCCAGCGCGCCGCCGACCAGCGGCGCGCCACTGGCCTCGCCCCTGCTGTACGGGATGTCCTCGAACAGGAGGCGGTCGCTGATCCGGCCCTTCATCGCGAACCGGCCCGCGATGTGCCGCTGGCTCTCGGACAGCACCGAGACCGCCCACAGCGGCTGCTCCGCGAGCAGGTCGTCCATCCGCGAGCCGTTGCGCAGCGAGACCAGGACGAGGGGCGGGTCGAGGGAGACCGACAGGAAGGCCGTCGCGGTCATGCCCACGTCCTCGCCGCGGGGGCCGGCGTCGCTGTCGTGCGCGGTCACCAGGACCACGCCCGCGGCCAGCCGGGACATCGCGGCGCGGAACTCGTCATTGCTCACCCCCACAGGATGAGGGGTTCCGGGGGAGAGTGCGGAAAGGGCGGCGGTAAGGGGTGTCTGCAACACAAACGGAACGCTAGTCTCCTGCCACCGCGGACCGCATCGGGCCCGGGGACCAGCCGGGACCTAGGTCTCGCGGCCCACGCCTGACGGGGCGCCGCGGAACCCCCGTCGTTCCCAGCCCGTTCTCAGTTTGCGTTCAGGAAAGGTAGGGGGCAAAGACGGAAAGAACGGCCAACCCCCCATCATCTGCTGTGACTTGAGTCACAGAAGGCACTATTTGTTGACCCTGTGTACCGGCTAGACAGCTCGCTGTGATTCAGTGGCGGGGACCGTGCAAAAGGAAGGCCGATCTGAAGCCAGGAGTTGCTGTCGAGGTCTCGGGGAGAGCGAGCAATGGAGACCGAGTCGGAGCCCTACGTCCGTCTTGCGACCCTGCGGCAGCTGCACCAGGTGGTCGGGGAACTCAACACCGCCCGCAGCCTCGCGGACACGTTGCAGACCGTCGCGGACGGTGTCATCGCCGGACTCGGCTACGAGCTGGCCTGCGTCAATCTCGTACGCCCCGACGGTGACCTGGTCGTCGCCGCCTTCGCCGGCAACGCCGCGGCCGAAGCCCTGATCACCGGCCGGGTCGGATCCCGCGGCTCCTGGGAGCGCCGCCTCGCGATGGGCGAGGACTGGGACGGGCTGCGCTTCATCCCGCACACCGAGGGCTGGGTGCTCCTGGAGGACGACGTGCCCCAGTGGTACACGGAGGGCCCCGATCCCCGGTTCGAGGACGAGTGGCACCCGCAGGACCGCCTCTACGCCCCGATGTACTCCTCGGGCGGCACCCAGGAACTCCTGGGCGTCATCTCCGTCGACAAGCCCCGCAACGGCCGCAAGCCCGGCGCCTGGGGGCGCGAAGCGCTCCAGATGTATGCATCGCAGGCCGCGATTGCGATCAGCAACGCCCGGCTCCGCGCAAACATGCAGCGCGCACTGGTCCGCCTGGAGCGCGAGCAGCAGGCGCTGCGCGCCAGCGAGGAGAGCTTCCGCCAGGCCTTCGAGTACGCGCCCTCCGGCATGGCCATCGCCGAGATGGGCGGCGACCAGCACGGGCGGCTGCTGCGCACGAACGACGCCCTGTGCCGGCTGCTCGGCCGCCCCGCCTCCGTCATGCGGCGCTACTCCTTCGCGGACCTCGTGCACCCCGAGGACATAGGGACACTCCTGCGGACCTCCGCCGAGGGCGGCCGGGCGGAGCTGCGGCTCGGGCGGCGCGACGGCACCTACGTCTGGGTGTCGCTGCGCAACTCCGTGGTCGCCGACACCGCCGACGGGCCCCGCTTCCTGCTCACCCACGTCGAGGACATCGAGGACCGCAAGCGGCACGAGCTCCAGCTCGCCCACCGTGCCTCCCACGACGCCCTCACGGGCCTGCCCAACAGCGCCGAGCTGCGCGCGAGGCTGTCGGCGCGGCTCTGTCCCCGGCCGCACTCGGTCGGCCCGGCGAGTGCGGTCGAGACCCTCGACGCGGCGTACGGCCGCCCCCCGGGCACGGGGGAGTCCGAGGCGCACGGGCACGCCTTCCGCGCCGACGGCTTCGACTTCGACGCGGTGCCCGGCGGCGGACCGTACGACCACCACGTCCACACCGTGGCCCCCGACAGTGAGATCGACGACGGTACGAAGGGGCTCGCGGTGCTCTTCTGCGACCTCGACGGCTTCAAGTCGATCAACGACAGGTTCGGCCACCACACCGGCGACGCGGTCCTCATCGAGGTCGCGCGCAGGCTCACCACGGGCGTGCGCGACGGCGACACCGTGGCCCGGCTCGGCGGTGACGAGTTCGTCGTCCTCGCGGACGGGCTCGGCGCCGCGGACGCCGCCGACCTGGCGGTTCGGCTGCGCAACGCGATCATTCCGCCGATCCGGGTGGACGGCCGGGCGGTCCGCGTCGGAGCCAGTTTCGGCATCGGCTGGGCCAGCTGCGGGATGTCCGTCGAAGAGGTCCTGCGCTCCGCCGACCAGCGGATGTACATCGAGAAGCGGTCGCGCTCCAAGGTCCACCGCCGCGCGGGCTGAGCGAACCCGGGTCCGGATCACGTGTGGTCAAGGCCAGACCGGGCAGTGGTCCGTTCGGGGTAGGCTCGGCCGGTCGGCGACGGCTGGCGGACAGTGAGGAGTGACCCCGGATGACGACGCCCGGCAACAACGGCGCGAACACCCCCGAGGACGACGATCCGTTCGGCTACCTGTACGAGGACGGGCAGGCGTCAGGCGCCACGCCGCCCCGCACCGGTGGCGGCTACGGCTACCCGGGTCCGACGGTGGGGCACCAGCAGCCCGGAGTCCCCAGGACGTCGTACAACCAGGTGCGCACGGTCGGTGAGCGCAAGTACGGACAGATCCCGCAGCAGCAGTACCAGGGGCCTCCCCAGCAGCAGTACCAGGGCCCCCCGCAGCAGCAGTACGGGCAGCCGACCGCCCAGTACGCGGCGCCCGAGACCTACCCCGGCGGCGCCCCGCCCCGGCAGGGACCGCCCCCGCAGCAGACCGGCGGCGGGGGCCGCGGCCCCAACACCAAGGGGCTCCTGATCGGCGCGGTCGCGGTGGTCGCGGCCGTCGTCATCGGCATCGCCGTGGCGCTGGCCAGCAACAGCGGTGACAAGGACAAGAAGGACGACACCGCGACGCCGGGCAAGACCACGTCCGGCCAGCCCGCGCAGCCGAGCACCGATCCGTCGGCGTCGGCCTCCGCCCCGGCGAGCCTGCCCAAGGACGACGCGGCGACGCTCACGCTCGGCGGCTCCGCGCAGGTCGGCACCAACGTGCCGGGCGCGCAGGGCACCGGCGGCGCGTTCGTCGGCAACTTCAACAGCGTGGGCGCCTCGGTCACCTGGAAGCCGAACGTCCCCAAGGCCGGCTCGTACAAGCTGAACCTGCGCTTCGGCATCCCGGGCACGGACGCGAACGCGACGATAACGGTCAACGGCAAGCCCGAGAGCCGGCCCATGAACATGAAGAACTTCGCCCACTCCCCGGCGGGCGACTGGGCCAAGGGCTGGCAGAGCACCTACTCCCTGGTGCAGCTCGACAAGGGCGTCAACGAGATCAAGCTGTCCTGCGAGCAGGGCAACCAGTGCAACGCCAATCTCGACCAGGTCTGGCTGACCCCCGCCTAGGCCGCCCGGCTCAGTGCGCGTGCTCCGTCACGCGCACCGAGCCGAGCATGTCCTCGTACGCCTTGGGGTCGAACTCGCCCGCCGCGGGCGCCAGTACGGTCGCCGCGGACAGGGCCACCGCGCGCGTCAGGCGCCCAGGCCAGTCGAGCCCCTCGACGAGCCCCGACAGCAGACCGGCCACCGCCGAGTCGCCCGCGCCCGTCGGATTGCCGCGCACCGCGGCCGGCGGGGCCGCCTGCCACAGACCCTCGGGGGCGGCGGCGAGCAGGCCGTCCGCGCCCAGCGAGGCGACCACCGTGTGAGCCCCGCGCCGACGCGCGTCGCGGGTCGCCCGCAGCGGCTCGCGCGCACCCGTCAGCTGGGCCAGCTCGTCGGCGTTGGGCTTGACCAGGTCGGGCCGGGCCGCGATGCCGCGCCGCAGCGCCTCGCCGCTGGTGTCCAGGAGCACGGGCACCTTCGCGCCTCGGGCCTGGCGCACCAGCTGCGCGTACGCCCCGACGGGCAGCCCGGGCGGCAGACTCCCGCACAGCGCCACCGCGTCGGCGCCGTCCAACAGCCGCCCGTACGCGGCCAGGAAGGCGTCCCACTCGGCGGGCGAGACGAGCGGGCCCGGCTCGTTGAGCTGGGTGGTGTCGCCGGTGGCCGCGTCCACGACGGCGATCGTGCGGCGGGTGGCGCCCGCGACGGGGACGAGTTCGTCGACGGGCGCGAGTTCCGCGAGCAGCGCGCGCAGCACCTCGCCGCTCGGGCCGCCCGCGAACCCCGTCACCACGGCCTCGTGCCCGAGCGCCGCAAGCACCCGCGCGACGTTGAGCCCCTTGCCGCCGGGGCGCTCCGTGACCTCTTCGACGCGATGGCTCGCGTGCGGTACGAGGGCGGGGACGCGGTAGGTGATGTCGAGCGCGGTGTTCAGCGTGACGGTCAGAATCACGGGGTGATCATGTCAAACGGACGGCGGCAGGCCCAGACCTCGGACCGGCCACCGTCCGGACAGCGCGACCCGGTGTGCGCGGAGCGGGCTTCAGCCGAGCTTCGGCTCGATGACCCAACTGCCCTTGCGCAGCACGCCCTTGACAGTGAATTCGGCGTCCAGGACCACCAGGTCGGCGTCCTTGCCCGGTTCGAGCGAGCCCACCCGGTCGTCGACGCCGAGCAGGCGCGCCGGATTGGCCGAAAGCGCCCGTACGGTGTCCTCCACCGAGATGCCGTCGATCGTCACCGAGCGCTTGAACGCGCGGTCCAGGGTGAGCGTGGAGCCCGCGATGGAGCCGCCCTCCACGAGCCGCGCCACCCCCTCCTTGACCTCGACCTCCAGCGGGCCCAGGTGGTAGAGCCCGTCGCCGAACCCGGCCGCGTCCATGGCGTCGGTGATGAACGCGACCCGGTCGGCGCCCTTGTGCCGGAAGGCGAGTTCGAGGGCCGCGGGGTGCAGGTGCGTCCCGTCGTTGATGAGCTCGACGGTGACCCGGTCGTCCTCCAGGAGGGCCGCGATCGGGCCCGGCTCGCGGTGCCCGAGCGGGGGCATCGCGTTGAAGAGGTGGGTGGCCACGGTGGCGCCCGCGTCGATCGCCTCCACGGTCTGCTCGTACGAGGCGTCGGTGTGGCCGATCGCCGCGATCACGCCGTGCTCGGCGAGCAGACGCACGGAGTCGAGGCCGCCGGGCAGCTCGGTGGCGAGCGTGAACATCTTCGCGGTGCCGCGCGCGGCGTCCATCAGCTTGCGGACCTCGGCCGGGTCCGGGTGGCGCAGCAGGCCCTCGCTGTGCGCGCCCTTGCGGCACGGCGAGATGAACGGGCCCTCGAAGTGGATGCCGGCCAGGTCGCCCTGCTCGACCAGTTCGGAGAGCAGCCCGGCGCGCTGGGCGAGGGCGTCCATCTCGCCGGTCACCGTGGAGGCGACCAGGGTGGTGGTGCCGTGCAGCCGGTGGGTGTGGACGCCCTTGAGGACGTCCTCGACCGTGCCGTTGGTGAAGGAGGCGCCGCCGCCGCCGTGGTTGTGCAGGTCGACGAAGCCCGGGACGACCCAGTGGCCCGTGAGGTCGAGGGAGGGCGCGTCGGCCGGGGCGGCCCCGGCGATGGCGGTGCCGTCGACGATCACGCGTCCGTTCTCGACGACCCCGGTCGGGAGGACGACGCGGGCGCCGGAGAGAACAAGCGATGCGGCCATCAGGCGGTTACCTCACTGGAGTCGGGGTCGGCGTCGGCACGGAAGTGGTCAGCGGTCTCGGAGGTCCCGGCGTTCTCGGCGACGAGGTCCCACGCGAGCAGGCCCGCCCCGAGGCAGCCGGCGGTGTCGCCGAGGGCCGCGGGGACGATCTCGGGCAGCTTCTGGAACGTCACGCGCTCCTCGACGGCGGCCCGGAGCGGCACGAACAAGGTTTCCCCGGCTTCGGCGAGTCCGCCACCGATGATCAGCGTGCGGGGGTCGAGCAGGGTGAGCGCGGTGACCAGTCCGTCGGCGAGCGCCTCGACCGCGTCGCGCCACACGGCGAGCGCCCGGGGGTCGCCGGACTCGACGGCCTTGGCGCAGTCGGCGGCGTCCGCGTCGGGGTCCCCGCTCGCCTTGGCCCAGGCCAGCGTCACCGCGGAGGCCGAGGCCAGCCGCTCCAGACAGCCCCGCTGACCGCAGGGGCAGGGGATGCCTCCGGGGCGTACGACGATGTGGCCGATCTCCCCGGCGAAGCCGTGCGCGCCCGGCTCGACCCGGCCGTCGATGCCGATGGCGCCCGCGATGCCGGTGCCGAGCGGCACGAACAGGAAGCGGTCGGCGCCCTTGCCCGCGCCGATCCGGCCCTCGGCGAGGCCGCCGGTGCGTACGTCGTGGCCGAGCGCGACCGGCACGCCGTGCAGCCGCTCGCTGAGCAGCCGCCGCAGGGGGACGTCGCGCCAGCCCAGGTTGGCCGCGTAGGCGGCGATGCCGTTCTCGGCGTCCACGATGCCGGGCACGGCGACGCCCGCCGCGACCGCGCTCTCGCCCAGGTGCTCCTCTCCGTACGCCCGCAGGTCCGCGGCGAAGGCGAGGATCGACTCGACGACGGCGTCGGGCCCGCGCTCTCGGCCGGTGGGCCTGCGCGCCTCGTGGAGGAGCGTGGGCGGGCCGGGGGGATTCCCTCCGGACAGCACGGTTCCCGCCCCGACCAGGGCGGCCTTCATCCCGGTGCCGCCCACATCCAGGGCGATGACGTGTCTCACGGGGGACAGTCTCGCGCCAACACCCACTAAAGGTCTAGTCCACTCGCCGGAAGAGGGAGAAAGCGCTTTCCGCGCTGAAAATTCCCCAATGTACTCTTGCACCGGGCGTTGCGGAAGCGATATGCGACTGGTGTAGACCTCATACCCCCGTATGAGGGAAAATCGCAGCTCATTACAGGACGTCACGGGGGACCGACTGGATCCGCCAGGATCACGACGAGGGTGGGATAGCGCGTGCAGCGGCGCTTCTTGGGCTTGACCGCGGCGGTGGCCGCATTCGGCATGACGGCAGTGCTCTCGGGATGCGGCGGGCAGAGCGGCTCCGGCGACGTCACCCTCAAGCTGGTGGCCGCGGACTATGACATATCCGGCGGCGGCAGCACGAAGACGTACTGGCACAACGTTGTCGCGGACTTCGAGAAGAAGAACCCCGGCATCAAGGTCGACGTCCAGATCTTCTCCTGGGACGTCGTCGACGCCAAGGTCGCCGAGATGGTGAAGGCGGGCAACGCCCCCGACATCGCGCAGATCGGCGCGTACTCCGACTACGCGGCGACCGGCAAGCTCTACAGCGTCGACCAGCTGCTCTCCATCCCCGTCGAGGCCAACTTCCTGTCGCCGCTGGCGGACGCGGGCAACGTCAAGCGCGTCCAGTACGGCATGCCGTTCGTGGCCTCCACACGCCTGCTCTTCTACAACCAGACGCTGTTCGACCAGGCCCACATCAAGCCGCCGACCACCTGGAGCGAGCTCGCCTCCGACGCCAAGGCGCTCAAGGCCAAGGGGGTCAAGACCCCCTTCGCGCTGCCGCTCGGCAGTGAGGAGGCGCAGGCCGAGACCATGATGTGGATGCTCAGCGGCAACGGCGGCTACACCAACACCGTCGACGGCTACGACATCGACTCGCCCGAGAACATCCAGACCTTCGACTGGCTGAAGACCAACCTGGTCGAGCCCGAGCTGACCGGCCCGGTCGCGCCCGGCAAGCTCAACCGCCAGGACGCCTTCGACTCGTTCGCCAAGGGCGAGGTCGGCATGCTCAACGGCCACCCCTCGCTGATGGAGCAGGCCAAGAAGAAGGGCATCAAGTTCGGCATGGTCCCGCTGCCCGGACCGAACGGCCCGGCCAAGGCGGCGATGGGCGTCGCCGACTGGATCATGGGCTTCAAGCAGGGCGGGCACCGGGCGCAGATCGGCAAGTTCCTGGACTTCACGTTCTCCGACCAGAACGTGCTGAACTTCGCGGACCAGTACGACCTGCTGCCGTCCACGGTGTCGGCCTCCTCGGCGATGGCCGTGGACGCCAAGCACAAGGACCTCAAGCCCTTCCTGAGCGCCCTGCCCACCTCCGAGCTGCCCCCGGTCGGCAAGACGTCGTGGCCGAAGGTGAGCGAGACGGTGAAGAAGAAGATCGGCTCCGCGGTGACCCCGGGGGGCTCCCCGAAGGCGGTCCTCCAGGACATCGCGAAGGTGGCGACGGACGCGGAGAACGCGGAGTAACCCACGGGGGCGGGCCCCCGCAGGGCCTCGCCCCCCGACCCCGCCTGCGCCCGTCCCGGCCCGGGACCCCGGTGTTGCCGGGGGCTCGTCCCCCTGACCCCGGTTCTTTCCGGGGCGAGCCCCGGACCCCGTATTTCGTCCGCGGACCGTGGACGGCTGGTCGCGCAGTTCCCCGCGCCCCTTAGCGGCATGGTGCTGGTCGGCATCAGCATCTTCAGCCCGTCCGGCGTTTGAGGACGAGCGCCCTTTAGGCGCGATGCGGGGTTTGGGGCGGAGCCCCGGGGGGCTTCTGCGGACCGTGCGTGGCTGGTCGCGCAGTTCCCCGCGCCCCTTAGCAGCATGGTGCTGGGCTGCATGGGCATCTTTAGCCCGTCCGGCGTTTGAGGACGAGCGCCGTTCAGGCGCGATGCGGGGTTTGGGGCGGAGCCCCGGGGGGCTTCTGCGGATCGTGCGTGGCTGGTCGCGCAGTTCCTCGCGCCCCTTAGCGGCATGGTGCTGGTCGGCATGGGCATCTTCAGCCCGTCCGGCGTTTGAGGACGAGCGCTGTTCAGGCGCGATGCGGGGTTTGGGGCGGAGCCCCGGGAACGCCCTTTGCCCCCGGAGGGTCTCGGGGAGGGGCGGGGTGGGGAGGCTACCGTGGGGCCATGACAGAGGAGCTGGACGACCGCGCGAAGGCCGTGCTACGCATGGAGGGGCGATCCTGGCCCGCCCCGGGGGCCAAGGAGCGAGCCGTCCGGGAGGAGCTCGGAATGTCCCCCACGCGCTACTACCAACTCCTCAACGCCCTCCTCGACGACACCCGCGCCCTCGCCCACGACCCCGTCACGGTCAACCGCCTGCGCCGGGTCAGGGACGAACAGCGTGACCGCCGCTGAGGGACGCGCGCCGTTGCGCCATACGTGCACCCGCCCCGCCGGGCCCGCTCCCCGATAAGGTCGACCGCATGGGCAGCCAACCGCACCCCTTGCCGACCCCCGTCACCCAGCTCGGCCGTGAGGGACTCGCCGCGATCCTGGAACGGCCGGAGCGCACCGTCGTGGCGATCGACTTCGACGGCACGCTCGCCGAGATCGTCCCGGACCCCGAACAGGCCCGGGCCCACCCCGACGCCGTACCCGCGCTGGCCGCACTCGCCCCGTACGTGGCCTCCGTCGCCGTGATCACCGGCCGCCCGGCGGGCGTCGCGGTCCGCTACGGGGGCTTCGCGGGCGTACCGGGCCTGGAGCACCTCGTGGTGCTCGGCCATTACGGTGCCGAGCGCTGGGACGCGGTGACGGGCACGGTCAGCACCCCCGAACCCCACCCCGGCGTGGCCGCGGCCCGGGCGGACCTGCCCGGGTTCCTCGAAGCGCATGGCGCCTGGCGCGGTACGTGGGTGGAGGAGAAGGGGCAGGCCGTGGCGGTGCACACGCGCCGGGCCCGGGACCCGCAGGCCGCGTTCGAGGCCCTGCGCGGCCCCCTCGCGGAGCTGGCCACGCAGCACGGCCTGGTACTCGAACCGGGCCGCCTGGTACTGGAGTTGAGGCCCCCCGGCATGGACAAGGGGGTGGCGCTTGCGGCGTACATACGCGAGGTGGGCGCGGAGTCGGTCCTGTACGCGGGCGACGACCTGGGCGACCTCCCCGCGTTCGCGGCGGTGGAGAAACTCCGCTCGGACGGGATGCCGGGGCTGCTGGTGGCGGCGGACACGGTGATCCCGGAGCTGGCGGAGAGGGCGGACCTGCGGATGTCCGGCCCGGAGTCGACGGCCCACTTCCTGACCACCCTGGCCACGCACCTGGAACGAACCCGCGCGAAGTAGCCCCGCCGGGCCGTGCGCGGCCCCGCGCCCCTTGGCAGGGACGCCTTTGCCAGGGTGCCCATGCGGGCCCGGCCCCTCGTCGGCCCGCGGACCGTGCGCGGCCGTTCGCGCAGTTCCCCGCGCCCCTAACAGCACGGGTGCTGGTCGGCACGAGCATCTTCAGCCCGTCCGGCGATTGAGGACGAGCGCCCTTTAGGCGCGAACGGGGTCTGGGGCGGAGCCCCAGGAGTCGCCCTCAGCCCTCCTCACCCCCGGAGGGTCTCGGGAAGGGGCGGGGTGGGGAAAGGTCACCCACCCAGCGCCTCAAGCTGGCCCAAGAACCACCGCCGGGGCGAAAGCGCCGTCCCCGCGGCAGCGAGCCGCTTCGTCCGCTCCCCCCGCTCCTCCACCCCCATGGCCAGCCCCGCGTGCAACGCGTCAGCCGTCCCCGTCACGTCGTACGGGTTCACGACGAGCGCGTCCTCCCCGAGCTCCTCGTACGCCCCCGCCTCCCGCGACAGCACGAGCACGCACCCCGCGTCGGACACCACGGGCACCTCCTTGGCGACGAGGTTCATGCCGTCCCGCACGGGGTTGACGAGGGCGACGTCCGCGAGGCGGTAGGCGGCGAGGGAGCGGGCGAAGTCGTCCTGGACGTGGAGCACGACCGGGGTCCAACCATCCGTCCCGTACGCCGAGTTGATGTCGGCGGCGATGCGCGCGACCTCCGCCGTGTAGTCCCGGTACACCGCGAGGTCCTGCCGCGAGGGGTACGCGAAGGCGACGTGCACGACCCGTTCGCGCCACTCGGGGCGCGTGTCGAGCAGGTGCCGGTAGGCGAGCAGGCCGCGCACGATGTTCTTCGACAGCTCGGTGCGGTCGACCCGCACGATCGTCTTGCGGCCGGCCCCGATCTGCTCGCGCAGGGAGACCATCCGCTCCTCGACGTCGGCCTCGTGCGCACGCCGGCGCAGGAAGTCGCCGTCCGCGCCGAGCGGATGGACGGCGATGTCCGTCTCGCGCGAGGGTGCCCCCGCCGAGCCGCGCCCGTGGCGGAAGAACCGTCGCCCGTCGCTCCCGGCGCCGGGACGGGACAGCTCGCCCTCGTCCGGCCCCAGCACGCCCGCGACGGAGTCCATGAACGCCGAGGCCCACCGTGAGGTGAGGAACCCGAGCCGGTCCGCCCCGAGCATCCCCCGCAGCAGCTGCCGCGCGATGTCGTCGGGCAGCATCCGGAAGTAGTCGACCGGCGCCCAAGGCGTGTGCGAGAAGTGGCCGATCCGCAGGTCGGGGCGGAGCTCGCGGAGCAGGCCCGGCACCAGCGCGAGGTGGTAGTCCTGCACCAGCACGCGCGCCCCGTCCGCCGCCTCGGCCGCGAGCGCCTCCGCGAAGGCCCGGTTGTACGCCTCGTACGAGGCCCACTGCCGCCGGAACTCCGCGTCGAAGACCGGCTCCAGCGGCGTCTGGTACAGCATGTGCTGGACGAACCACAGCACCGAGTTCGCGATGCCGTTGTACGCGTCGGCGAAGACGGACGCCTCGATGTCCAGCATCCGGACACCCGTCTCGCCCACGCCGCGCCGCACCGCCTCGCGGTCCCCGTCGCCGAGGGCCGCGCACACCCACAGCGACTCCACGTCGGAGCCGATCGCGCTGAGCCCGGACACGAGCCCGCCCCCGCCCCGCTTGGGTTCGAGCGAGCCGTCCTCCTTCAGGGCGTAGGAGACGGGGCCGCGGTTGGACGCGACGAGTACCTGGGCTCGGGGGGCTGCGTGCGCGGTGACCATGTGGCGAACCTAGCCCGCCCCGGGGACCCTCAAACACGCGTGCGCCCGCCCCCGGGGACCGGATCCGGCCACCCGCCGCCCGGCTATGCCGCCCGGTGGACCTGGTACTCCTCGACGTCCCGCATGGGCGGCCGCTCCTCGGTGTCCACGGCGTACGTACGTGGCACGAAGCCGTGCTCGCCGCGCTCGAACTGGGTCAGCTCCGGGCGTACGAGATGGCCCCGGGACAGCCGCAGCTGCGCGGTGCGGTAGATCGCGGCGGCCATCCGGCCGAGCGCCTGCCCGTCCTGGTGGCGGTGCTTGCGCACGCCCACGTCGACCTGTGCGAGCGCGTCCAGGCCCACCGTGTGCAGCGCGTCGACGAGGAGCGCGATCTCCACTCCGTACCCGACGGGGAAGGGCAGCCGCTCGAGGAGTGAGCGCCGGGCCGCGTACTCGCCGCCCAACGGCTGTACCACACCGGCCAGTTGGGGCCAGTGCAGGTTGAGCAGCGGGCGCGCCACCAGCTCGGTGACCCGGCCGCCCTGGCCCGCGGTCGCGCCGAAGGGGCGGTCGTACATCGCCTTGACGAAGTCGACGTCCGGGTCGGTCAGGAGCGGCCCGACGATCCCGGAGACGAACCCCGCGTCGAAGTCCTTGAGGTCGGCGTCGATGAAGCACACGACGTCGCCGCCGGTCACCAGGAGCGAGCGCCACAGCACCTCACCCTTGCCGGGCAGCGCGGGGACGCGCGGCAGGATCGCGTCCCGGTGCACGACCCGCGCGCCCGCCTTCTCGGCGACCTCGGCCGTACGGTCGGTGGAGCCGGAGTCGACGACCACGAGCTCGTCGACCAGGGGCACGGAAGCGGTCATCAGCTCGCGCCGGATCGCGGCCACGATGTCACCGACCGTGGCCTCCTCGTCGAGCGCGGGCAACACGACGCTCACCGTCGTGCCCGTCCGCTGTTTCGCGGCCAGGATCGTGTCGATCGGCCGCTGGGCCGCGGACCAGGAACGCCTGCTCAGCCAGCGTTCCACCTCTTCCAGCACGTTTCCCGGCCTCCTCGTGTGATCCATCTCGCGGTTCGGACGACTATCTCAACCGTCCAGTGCTTCGGTTACAGTCTTGAACAACGCGGATGACCGTCGCATGTCGGGGGTCGTCGTCACGCTGACAATCGAATACCGCTCATCCAGAGGGGCAGAGGGAAACGGCCCGTTGAAGCCCCGGCAACCCTCCAGTCGGTTCTCGTCGATCAAGACACGGGGCCACCGGCTAGGGAAGGTGCCAAATCCGTCTCATGGCGAAGTTCGCCCTGAGGAAGATGAGGAGAAAGGGCCTCCCCTCCATGTCTGCACAGACTGTTGACACCGCCTCTGTCGAGACCGCTTCCGGCACCCCCGTCGATCTCGGTCCCGCGTCCGGGCTTTCCTGCCGCGAGTGCGGCCAGCGTTTCGAACTCGGCCCGATCTTCGCCTGCGAACTGTGTTTCGGACCGCTCGAAGTGGCTTATGACCTGCCGCTCGGCGACCCCGAGGCGCTGCGCAAGCGGATCGAGGCGGGCCCCGAGAACATCTGGCGGTACGCGCCGCTGCTGCCCGTCCCCGCCGACGTGGCCGACAAGCCGAACCTGAACCCGGGCTTCACCAAGCTCGTCAAGGCCGAGAACCTGGCGCGCGAGCTGGGCGTCGAGCCCGGCAAGCTGTTCGTCAAGGACGACTCCGGCAACCCGACGCACTCCTTCAAGGACCGCGTCGTCGCCCAGGCCCTGGAGGCCGCCCGCGCCTTCGGCTTCACCACGCTCTCCTGCTCCTCCACCGGAAACCTCGCGGGCGCGGTCGGCGCCGCCGCCGCGCGGGCCGGCTTCCGCTCCTGCGTGTTCATCCCGCACGACCTGGAGCAGGGCAAGGTCGTCATGGCCGCGGTGTACGGCGGCGAGCTCGTCGGCATCGAGGGCAACTACGACGACGTGAACCGCTTCTGCTCCGAGCTCATCGGCGACCCGCTCGGCGAGGGCTGGGGCTTCGTCAACGTCAACCTGCGGCCGTACTACGGCGAGGGTTCCAAGACGCTGGCGTACGAGATCTGCGAGCAGCTCGGCTGGCGGCTGCCCGACCAGCTGGTCATCCCGATCGCCTCGGGCTCCCAGCTCACCAAGATCGACAAGGGGCTCCAGGAGCTGATCAAGCTCGGCCTGGTCGAGGACAGGCCGTACAAGATCTTCGGCGCGCAGGCCGAGGGCTGCTCCCCGGTCTCCACCGCCTTCAAGGCCGGGCACGATGTCGTACGCCCGCAGAAGCCGGACACCATCGCCAAGTCGCTGGCCATCGGCAACCCGGCGGACGGGCCGTACGTCCTGGACATCGCGCGCCGCACGGGCGGCGCGGTGGAGGACGTCGACGACGAGCAGATCGTCGACGCCATCAAGCTGCTCGCCCGGACCGAGGGCATCTTCGCGGAGACCGCGGGCGGCGTGACGGTGGGCGTCACCAAGAAGCTCATCGAGGCCGGTCTCCTCGACCCGTCGCTCACCACGGTCGTGCTCAACACCGGTGACGGGCTCAAGACCCTGGACGCGGTGGCCGCCACGTCCCAGGCGACCGCGACCATCCGCCCGAGCCTGGACGCCTTCCGCGACGCGGGCCTCGCCCACTGAGCCTCTGCTGATCGACTAGGAGTACCGAACCATGAGCGTGAACGTCCGCATCCCCACCATCCTGCGCACCTACACCGGCGGCCTGGCCGAGGTCGCCGCCGAGGGCGCGACGCTGGCCGAGGTCATCGCCGACCTGGAGAAGAACCACGCCGGGATCGCCGCGCGCGTCCTGGACGACCAGGGCAAGCTGCGCCGCTTCGTCAACGTGTACGTCAACGACGACGACGTGCGCTTCGAGCAGGGCCTCCAGACGGCCACGCCCGAGGGCGCCGGCGTCTCGATCATTCCGGCGGTCGCGGGCGGCTGAACCGCCGCGCCGTTTAACGCCGTCTGTACGCAGAGTTGCCCCCTCCGCACGAGAAGCGGAGGGGGCAATTCAGCATGGTTGAGCGGGGTACAGTTGGGGAAGCGCCTTCGCTTCCCGTGCCAAGTGCATATGAGAACGCGACAACATGAGGTCAAAGTGTGTGTGTCCTTTGTGCCTTAAGTGCGCTTTGCCCGGCCCGACTTGCCCCGGAATGCTGAATTCATGGCATTCCGTTCACTGCGTGTGCCCGGAATTCTCGTCCGATTGACCTGTTGCAGAGGGCAGTTGGGCAGATACATTCAGCCGCGGTCGACGCGTTCCGGCGCACACCCTCTCCTGTCGGAGGGTGGAGGTCTGACCCGGGTCCGCGAAGTGTGGTCCCGTGCAAGGGCCAGTAATAGGGGAGTTAGGCATGGCTCAGGGCACCGTCAAGTGGTTCAACGCGGAGAAGGGGTACGGCTTCATCGCGGTCGACGGTGGTGCGGATGTTTTCGTCCACTACAGCGCGATCCAGATGGACGGTTACCGCACCCTTGAAGAAGGTCAGCGAGTCGAGTTCGAGATCTCGCAGGGCCAGAAGGGTCCGCAGGCGGACATGGTCAAGCTCGCCGTCTGATCTCGGCGCGATCGGCCACCGACGCACGCACGCATGAAGGGGGCCACCCCAAGGGTGGCCCCCTTCACGCACCCCTGGGGCTCCGCCCAGGCCCGGGGGGCTTGCCCTGTGCGGGGTTGGATGGTTCCGCACCCTGGGGCTGCGCCCCAAACCCCGGGGGCGCTTGCCCACCCGCCCGCCCGTTGCGCAGGGGTTGGATGTGCTGAGCCCTGGGGCTGCGCCCCAGACCCCCTTGAGGGGCTCCGCCCCTCGACCCCCGGCGGGGGCTCCGCCCCCACACCCCCGCTCGCGCCTGAACGGCGCTCGTCCTCAAACGCCGGACAGGCTAAAGATGCCAGCACCGGCCCGCCCCCCAGTACCGCCAGGGGCGCGAGGAACTGCGCGAGAAGCGACCACGGTCCGCAGGCGAAGGGGGTTGAGGGGCGCGGGGAACTGCGCGAGTCACCATGCACGACGCGAGGCCGAGATCGGGTCAAGGGGCGCGGGGAACGGCGCGAGAAGCGGGCACGGTCCGCAGATCGAAGGGGGTTCAAGGGGCGCGGGGAACTGCGCGAACAACCACGCACGACGCGAGGCCGACATCGGGTTAAGGGGCGCGGGGAACTGCGCGAGCAACCACGCACGGTGGTCAGGCGCGGGACGGCCTGATAGGGGCGCGGGGAACTGCGCGAGCAACCGCGCACGGTGGTCAGGCGCGGGACGGCCTGATAGGGGCGCGGGGAACTGCGCGAGCAACCGCGCATGGTGGTCAGGCGCGGGACGGCCTGATAGGGGCGCGGGGAACGGCGCGAGCAGCCACGCACGGTGGTCGGGCGAAGAACGGCCTGAAAGGGGCGCGAGCAACGCCGCGCGGCCCGCCGACGAAAGACCGGCTTCGTCAGGAGCCGGGGCGCGGGGGCGGAGCCCCCGCCGACACCGGGCGGCACCGCCAAGCCAAAGCCCCCCGGTTCAAGAGACTCGCTTGCACTCGCAGGTGCCGAGTGCTAATCATTGGGCTTAGCACTCTCCGAGTGAGAGTGACAGAACTTGGATCGGGTCAGTGAGGCCCGCAGACCGGGTGGGGCAAGGAACCACAAGGGCTGCAGGCCGTCCGTCGCGGGCACCGGCGCGATCCACGAAGAACGCCACCCCTGTCCGGGAGGACCACTTCACATGGCCAAGATCATCGCGTTCGACGAGGAGGCACGGCGCGGTCTCGAGCGCGGGATGAACCAGCTCGCCGACGCCGTCAAGGTCACCCTCGGCCCCAAGGGCCGCAACGTCGTCCTCGAGAAGAAGTGGGGCGCCCCCACGATCACCAACGATGGTGTTTCCATCGCCAAGGAGATCGAGCTCGAGGACCCGTACGAGAAGATCGGCGCCGAGCTGGTCAAGGAAGTCGCCAAGAAGACGGACGACGTCGCCGGTGACGGTACGACCACCGCGACCGTTCTCGCCCAGGCCCTGGTGCGCGAGGGTCTGCGCAACGTCGCCGCCGGCGCCAACCCGATGGCCCTGAAGCGCGGCATCGAGAAGGCCGTCGAGGCCGTCTCCGCCGCCCTCCTGGAGCAGGCCAAGGACGTGGAGACCAAGGAGCAGATCGCTTCGACGGCCTCCATCTCCGCCGCCGACACCCAGATCGGCGAGCTCATCGCCGAGGCGATGGACAAGGTCGGCAAGGAAGGCGTCATCACCGTCGAGGAGTCGCAGACCTTCGGGCTCGAGCTTGAGCTCACCGAGGGCATGCGCTTCGACAAGGGCTACATCTCGGCGTACTTCGCCACCGACATGGAGCGTATGGAGGCGTCGCTCGACGACCCGTACATCCTGATCGTCAACTCGAAGATCAGCTCGGTCAAGGACCTGCTGCCGCTCCTCGAGAAGGTCATGCAGTCCGGCAAGCCGCTGCTGATCATCGCCGAGGACGTCGAGGGCGAGGCCCTGTCGACCCTGGTCGTCAACAAGATCCGTGGCACCTTCAAGTCCGTCGCCGTCAAGGCCCCGGGCTTCGGTGACCGCCGCAAGGCCATGCTCGGTGACATCGCCATCCTCACGGGCGGCACGGTCATCTCCGAGGAGGTCGGCCTCAAGCTGGAGAACGCCGGTCTCGACCTGCTCGGTCGCGCCCGCAAGGTCGTCATCACCAAGGACGAGACGACGATCGTCGACGGTGCCGGTGACAGCGACCAGGTCCAGGGTCGCGTCAACCAGATCCGCGCCGAGATCGAGAACAGCGACTCGGACTACGACCGCGAGAAGCTCCAGGAGCGCCTCGCCAAGCTCGCCGGCGGCGTGGCCGTCATCAAGGCGGGCGCGGCCACCGAGGTCGAGCTCAAGGAGCGCAAGCACCGCATCGAGGACGCCGTTCGCAACGCGAAGGCGGCCGTCGAGGAGGGCATCGTCGCCGGTGGTGGCGTGGCCCTGCTCCAGGCCTCCGCGGTGTTCGAGAAGCTTGAGCTCGACGGTGACGAGGCGACCGGCGCCAACGCCGTGAAGCTCGCCCTGGAGGCCCCGCTCAAGCAGATCGCCGTCAACGGTGGTCTCGAGGGTGGCGTCGTCGTGGAGAAGGTGCGCAACCTGGCCGTCGGCCACGGTCTGAACGCCGCCACGGGTGAGTACGTCGACATGATCGCCGAGGGCATCATCGACCCGGCGAAGGTCACCCGCTCCGCGCTGCAGAACGCCGCCTCCATCGCGGCGCTCTTCCTCACCACCGAGGCCGTCATCGCCGACAAGCCGGAGAAGGCCGCCGCGGCCGCTCCGGGCGGCATGCCGGGCGGTGACATGGACTTCTGAGCCCCGGCTCGGTAGATCCTGGTTGTACGCCGAGGGCGGCACCCCCATTGCGGGGGTGCCGCCCTCGGGCGTTTCCGGGGCCCGGAACTTCGGGGTTCCGAACCGTGGGGTACGGAAACGCGAAGGTCGATACGGGTGCTGGCTCCATGGTGCGAGGCCTGGTGGCGGGGCTAATTTGGTGTCCGGAGGGGGGCGAGAGCGGCCCCAACTGGCACACCTTCGGGGGACTTTCATGAGCACCACACGACTGCGGACCCGCACCCTCGCGGCCGTGACCCTGACCGCGCTGGCGGTCGGCGCCCTGGGCGCGTGCGGCCCGCTGGACGACAAGACGTTCAAGGACGACGCCACGGTCAAGGAAAAGATCACCGCGGTGCGCCTCGACGGAAAATCGGACGGCTTCCGGGTGCGCGGCAAGAAGGGCCTCGACAAGGTGTCGGTGCACCGCGAGGTCAACTACCGGGAAAAGACGAAGCCGGAGGGCACGACGTACCACGTCGAGAACGGCGTGCTGGTGCTCGAAGGCTGCTCGGGCCACTGCTCGGTGGACTACACGGTCGACGTCCCGGCCGGAATCCCGGTGACCGGGTCGAGCACCGAGGGCACGTTGAGCCTGTCCTCGGTCGGTGAGGTCAAGGTCTCCACGAAGGACGGCGACGTGAAGGTGTCCGGGGCGACGGGCCCGGTCGACATAGGCACCACCAACGGCTCGATCAGCGGCACCGGCCTGAAGGGCACGGGCGTCACGGCCCGCACGTCGAACGGCTCGATCTCCCTGACACCCGACACCGTGCAGGACGTCACGGCGCAGACCTCCAACGGCAGCATCACCGTGACCGCGCCGTCCGCCCCGTACCACGTCACGGCCCGGACCAGCAGCGGCAGCACGAAGCTCGCGATACCCGACGCCCCGACCGCCACCCACCAGCTGAACCTGGCCACCAGCAACGGCGACATAACCGTGAAGGCGTCCAAGTAGCGGGCAGGGCCCGGGACTTGAGTGCCTCGGGCCCCGCCGCTACACCGGTTGACTCAGGCGCGTACGTCGTCGATGAACGCGGACCAGGCGGCGGCCGGGAACACGAGGACGGGCCCGTCGGGGTTCTTCGAGTCGCGAACAGGCACGAACTCGCTGTGCCCGTCGGCCACTTCAAGGCAGTTGCCGCCGCTGGCATCGCTGTACGTGGACTTGCGCCAGTGGCCGACCTCAAGGCAGTTGCCGCCCTCGCCGCCGCTGTAGCTGGACTTCTGCCAGCGGGCGACCTCAAGGCAGTCGCCCCCGCTTGCACCGCTGTAACTCGACTTGTGCCAAGTGGCCTTGCTCAGGTCGTACTCAGGGCTGATCCTCATGGGCGTAATCCTCCGCCACCGATTCGATCAGGGCCAGGGATTGTTGTGGTGAGAGTGCGCTGGCCCCAACCAAATCGTAGGTCAGTTCGTAATGGGTGACCCTGGCTGGGTCGTCCAGCAGCTGGCCGGTTCCCAGGCCTTCGATGTATGCCAGGGGAGGTGCGTCCATGAAGGCCATGAGCTTGAGGCCGCCTCCCAAGGCCATGTGAGCACCCGCGGCGAACGGCAGAACCTGGAGGATGACGCGGTGACGGGCTCCCAGTGCGGCCACATGTGCCAACGCCTCCGCCATCACGGCCGACCCGCCTACCTTCCTCCGCAGCACGGCCTCGTCAAGCACGGCCCACATCAGGGGCTTTGTTGGATCGGTCAGAAGCTCGGCGCGTGCCAATCGAGCGGCCACGAGCTCGTCGATGAACTCCTCAGGCGCTGTGAGATGACCCGCGCGGAACATAGCCCGCGCGTAGGCCTCCGTTTGAAGCAAGCCCGGAATCAGTGATGGCGCGTACTCGCGAATGGTGGTGGCGATGGCCTCCGCCTCGGCCGCTTCGGCGAAGTGATCGGGGTACTTGGACTTGGCGGCGGCGACGCAGTTGCGGGTGAAGAAGCCGTTGGTGCCGAGGATCTTGTCGATCTGGCGGGCGTATTCGAGGTGCATGCGGCGGGTGCCCGCTTCGAGCTGGCCAATGAAGGAGCCGGAGACGAAGAGGGGCTGACCGAGTTCGTCCTGGGTGAGCCCGGCCTTCTCGCGGGCGAAGCGGAGTTCGGCGCCGAGGAGGGCGCGAGGAGAGGAGGAGGGGTCGAGGTTCTTCGGTCCTGGCATGCGCAACTCCCTGGACACGCGGGGTTGTTGGATCGCCGACAGTAGTCAGGCTAGCCCGCATCGGACACGCTGGGTGAGGTAATCGACACACTCGGTGGAGCGGAAGGCAAGGGACATGGCGCTGACGGCGGAGGAGAGGGTGCGGGCGACGGAGGACGCCGTCGAGCAGTTGCGGGAGGTGCTGACGCGGTCCGGGGTGGTGCTGCCGTCCCTCAGGATCGACCCGCTGACGTGTGCGGGCCACGTGCTGTATCCGCTGGTGGACCTGGGTCGCTGCAACCTGGACATGGCGCTGCGGCTGGTGTCCGTACTGGCGGGCACGTACAGCGCGGAAGGGGCACCGCCGGTGGGCGGCACCCCTTCCGTGAGGTCGACGACAGGGCACTGACGGGACGTCAGCTGCCGGGTGCTATCCCAGGCTGTTCCTGCGGCGTCGCAGCCAGACGAGTCCGGCTCCGGCGGCTAGGAGGGCGAGGGCGGCGGCCGCGATCGTGGCGATCTGGGTGCCGGTGTTGGCGAGACCGCCGCCGGCGTGCGGGTCGCCCGGCTGGTTCCGCCCGCCCTGGCCGGTGGGCCCGGGGTTGGGGCTGGGGGAGGCCGGGGGAGTGGAGGGCTGACCGGAGTGGGTCGGCGTGGGCGTGGGCGTCGGGGTGGGCCCGCCGCCGGTGCCGGTGTGGGCGGCGGTGTTGCCGCCGAGGGCGAGGAGGGCCTTGTTCTCCGCGTCGTCGGTCATCGCCTTGACGGAGATGTCGGTCGTGCGGGGGAGGTTCTTGTGCTCGGCGGTGAACTTGGCCTGGGTGACGTTCTGCTTGGGCGACTTGGAGAAGTCGACGCCGCCCATGACGCAGGTGCCGGGTTGGCCCGCCTTCTCGCAGGGGTAGCTGTAGTCGCCCTGGGTGAAGGACTTCACGTAGTCCCGGTAGGTCTGCTCCGGCGTCCAGGAGGCGTTCTGGCCGCGCAGCGGCCAGTCGGCGACCCGGTTGCTGTTGATGACGGCGTGGTAGTCCGTGGGGGACTGGGTGTCCTGCTGGCGGATCCACTCGGCGGCGACGCGGGCGTTGTAGACGGCGCGCAGGTCGGCGTACCGGGGGTCGGTGTTCACCTTCTTCTCGATGTCCGGCACGATCAGCGCGTCCATGAGCTCGGTGACGCGCTGGTGCTGGGCGTCGGTGAGGTCGCACTTGCCGTTGGGGCTGGGGGTCTTGACCTCCTGGGGTACGGAGTTGACCTTGAGCGGGGCGTCGAGGATGTAGAGGCCGCCGTTCTGCTCGCGGACCTCGGCGGGCTTGGGGACGATCCAGTTGCGCACGCCGTGGGTGCAGGGGATGTGCTCGGCGCTGAGCTTGTCCCAGAGCTGCTTGCCGACGCCGGTGCGGGGGTCCATGTCCTTGGCGTAGTCGTGCTTCATCTCCAGGTCGGCCTGGAGCAGGACGCGTCCGGCGTCGGTCTTGCCGAACGTCGGGTCCATGATCTTGTCGGGCTGGTCCGGGTTGAGGTTGACCCAGAACTTTTCGGGGGTCAGGGCGAGCCAGGTGAAGAAGGAGTCGGAGATGAGCTCGGCCTTCTGCTGCCCGCCGTAGCCGAGGCCGGAGGACTCGTCGACCTTGTTGGCGGAGAAGGAGTAGTTCAGGCCCTGGCCCTTGACGGGCTTGCCGACGTAGCGGAGCTCCAGGGTGGAGAAGTCGACGCCGCCGGGCCCGCGCACCCGCATGCCCTCGGGGTCGGCGGCGCGGATGCGGTCCATCTGCCGCTTCATGTCGGCCGGGGTCGCGGGCGACTGCCGGATGACGTCGGAGCCGCGCCCGATGCTGTTCCTGGTGTCCTGGGCGGTGTACTTGCCGGGCTGGAACTCCGTCTCCGGGGTGGAGACGTGCTCGTACGTGGTGACCCGGCCCTGGCCGCCGAGCTGCTTGAGCCCGTTGGTGTACTTGAGGGTGTCCTCGGACTGCGGCTGCCCGAAGGTGTACCGCAGCTTGTAGTCCTTGTACTTGGGGTCCTTCAGGAAGGCGCGGTCCTTCGGTGCCTGCGAACTGTCGTGGTTTCCACCGGACTTGACCTCAAGCACCTCCTTGGTCTTGTGATTGACCGCGTCGAAGCGCCGCTGGTAGGTCTTGCCGGTGTCCGGGTCGGTGACCGAGACGGTCTCCTCGCAGATCCAGTCCGGCCCGAGCAGCCCGAGGTCCTTGACGACCTTGCCGTGGAAGGCCTCGCCGCGCGGGTTGCGTCCGTAGACCTCGATGTAGGCCTCGTTGAGCCAGTTGCCGAAGCCGCCGTACTTGGTGTCGGCGTTGCCGTTGCGCGAGAGGTAGTCCTTGTACGTCGCGTAGACGCGCTCGGGGGTGCCTTCCGCATACTTCTTGTAGGGCAGGGTGAGCTTGTCGAGGATCTTGTCCCGCTCGACGGGGTCGTCGGGCAGGGTGAGGCCGTCCATGGCCTGGCGCTGGTTGGGGAATCCGTAGGAGTCCCAGTCGGTCTCGGGCCGGACCGCGTCGCCCTTGGCCCACGGAAGGCTGCCCGGATCGGTGGGCTTCCCCTTGAGCTTGAACATCTGCTCGCAGGGCATTGCCTTGGTCGCCGCGTCGGCCGTGCCCTGGAGCTGTGGCAGGCCGCCGGCGGAGAGGATGCCGACGGTGGCGAGAGCGACCGCGGCGCGCGCCCACAGGTGGTGCCGGCGCGTGGATATCGGATGGTTCACGCGAACGTGTCTTTCCCCGGGAGCCCAAAGAAGTGGGCGTGGAGCGTGCCGCGACACCAGGGGCCCCCGTGCTCAATGGCGTCGCGCAGCACCACACGCTAGCCCTCCCGAGCCACAGGCGCCCCACAGTTTTCCCGCTCCCCAAACTCCCAACTCGCCATCTCCACAAGCCCCTTACACCCCTCCCGTACGCTCGCTGCTCATGAGCGAACAGGAGTGGACGAGCCATCCCCGGCTGACGGCGTGGCTGGCGGAGCAGGAGGCGGCGTTCGGGGAGTGGGCCGCGTCGCACCCGGGGAGCTGGGACTTCTCGGCGGAGTCGGTCGACGCGCTGGAGCGGGCGGTGCGGGAGGACTTCGCGGCGTCGCGGTGGGAGGACGTGAGGGCCGCCCAGCACACCCCGAGACTGACCGCCCCCGCGTGGTACCTCGGCGAGGTCTGCGTCCGCGCGGGCGCGGTGTGGAAACTGAACCCGGCGGCCCCCATCGACCCCGCGACGTGGGAGGGCCCCTTCGTGGGCGTCCCCGGCGACCCGATGGAGAACCCCGACCACGAGGACCTGTACGAGGACGACGACTACTACCCCGCAGCGGTCCCGGTCGCCGAACTGCGCGGCATGTTCCTGAAGCCCCCACCGTGGCGCCTGCGGAACGTGGTGGAGGAGTTCGAGGAGTGGGAACGCCCGTGAACCCGCCCGCACGGGCCTGACGCGGGTCGCCGCCCGCGCGCGGGGAGCTAGGAGGCGGGCGTGGTGGCGGACCAGAAGTCGTCGTGGAGGTACGGGCGGGGAAGCGGCTTGCCGCCCTCGTACGCGGGGGTATTGGTGTCGACGTTGGACGGCGTGGTGGGGTTCCCCACCGGGGACTTGGGTGCGCAGGGGCTGGTGACGCCGAAGCGGAACTGGCCTTCGCCCCCTACCGCCGCCTCCAAGCGGAAGCCATCCGGAGTCGACGCGAAAATCGCGGGGAACTCGGCGTCCGCCCGCACGTTCGTCACGGTGAAACCGCGACCCTTCCAGCCGCGCTCGACCATGCCGAGGAGGCTGCCGCGGCGTGCGGGGGAGACGACCGTCATCACCATGAGGCCACGGCTGACGTAGCCGCCCCCGGCGTCGGCGTTCTTCCAGTCCGTGCAGGTGTTCTGGCCGGGCGCCTCATGCACCCAGCGCAACGCCGGAGTGACCCCGGCGACGGTTTCCTGAAGAAGGGCGTCGGCCTTGTCGGCGGCCTGCTGCATGTTCATGTTCGTCGACTCTCCTTTCTGCTCGCTGGTGGAAGCGGATGGGATGAGGCCACACCCGGCGACGGCCAGCATCACGAGCAGGCCGCACGCGCGGCGGAATTGCTTCATCGGGGCTCCTGAGAGGTGACCAGGCGGGGCCGCCCCGCGACGATGGCGGCGATGTTGGCCGCCGACACCGGATCATCGTCGAAGTAGTTCGAGTGAGCGGGCACGGGTCCCTCACCGTCGATGAACGGTCGAGGACCGTCCCCGACCTGGAATCGGTGGGCGCCGAAGGTGTGGTTCGCGGGGTCCGTGCCGAAGTAGATCTGACTGGGATCGGTGGCTGCGTTCCCGACGGCGTAGCCGTCCAGAGCGCCCGCCGCAGCACCCAGGAGAGCCCCTCCGGGGACGGGAGAGACGAACCCCTCGAAGGCCCCGACGGCCCCTCCGCCCACGATGCCCAGCGCTTCCCTCTTGTTCGGCAGCATCGTCACTGGATCGTTCTCGGCAGCGCCCACATAGACATGATCGCGGCCCACCCCGAGGGCGTCGGCGGTTTTCGCCCCTGTTCCCGGGCTGCCGACGAGGATGATGTCGTCGGCGCCGGGAATGCCGCCCGGCTGCTGGGCGGCCAGGCCGACGGTGAGCGAACCGTAGGAATGGCCGATGGCGGTGATGTGCGGGTCGGTGTTCTGGTTCGTCACGCGGATGCCGTCCATGAAGTGGTTGTACGACGTCGCGCCCACCTCCGCGTCGTGGGTCCCCATGACGGCCACGTCGTCGACGACTTGATCAGCTGGAAGCTGAGGAGCGTCGTAGCCGAGCCAGACGATGGAGGCGCTGGAGTGGTCCAGGAAGGCTGCGGATTTGGCGGTCGAGCGGGCGCGCTCGATGTCGTTCGTCGCGAAGTGCTCGCTGAGTTTGGTGGCGAGCCCCGGGACGTATGCGGACACGTTGTGCGCGGTGTCGGGGTCGCCGAAGGAGACGATCGCACGGCCGTTGCCCTGATCGCCGATGCCGAGAAGGTACATCGAGGGCACCCCGGGTTCCGGGGCGGCCCGCAGCTGCTTGTCGATGGACAGCAGTCCGGCCAGCTGCGTCTGCGAGCGCTCGTCAGTCGCTCCCGCCAACTTTCCGATCAACACCTGCAGGTTGTCGCGGTTGGCCTCGTCACGGACCGCGCTCGGGATGCCGTCCAGGTTTCCGATGATGTCCGGGTACGCCGCGAGGTACTCCTCGCGTTCCTTCTCCGTGAGGTAGGACCACCAGGCCTTGCGTTCGGCCGGAGACTTGTCCGTGGGGATGTCGTTCTTCAGATAGTGGTCGGCGACCTCCCGTACCGCGGCTGCGTCGGCGGCCATGTCCTCCCAGGTCGCGGTGGCCACGCTCAGGCCGGGTTCGGCCTTGAGCCTGGTGAGGGTCGTGCTGAAGCGCTCGTCGATGCGGCGGGCTTCCTGGAGCGCGTCGTGGATCCGGTCCGCGATGGCCTGGGCCTTCGCGTGGTTCGGGTTGGTGTCGGTGAAGCCCGGCGGGGTCTGGGCGAGCGAGGGCGGGCGGGAGAAGAGGGGAGAGCCCCCGGTCACGCTGCCGCCGGGAAGCGGCTGCTTCGACATCAGGTTCTCACCGCCGGGGGGATAGCTCACGGAGCCGTCCCCGGCCACGGTGAACTTCAACGCCGCCGCGTCGTCCAGTGCGTCCCTCAACTTGCGTTGCGGACCGGCCAGTTCGTAGGCAAGCGAGTCTAGGGAGGTGCGGACAAGACCGCATTCGATGTGGACGTAGTCGTAGTTGCGGTCCAGGCCCCTCAACCGGACCGCCGCGTTGTCGGCGGCGTTGCTGGTCTGGGACTTCTCGATCGCGCCCAGCATCTCGTTGCTGAGCCGGTCCCGGGCCGCGTCGGCGTGGCGGCTGACGGTGCCCCAGCCGTCGGCCGCGCTCTGGAGGCCGGTCAGTTTGAGGTCGCGAAGTTGCTGCCAGGTGAGCACCACGTCACCGGCCCTTCGGGCCGGCCGGGGCCGGGTCGGCGTATCCGGTGATGGAGGACTTCACGCCGTGGTCGGTGCTGCCCATCGTGCGGGCGACCTCACGCAACTTGGGTTCCAGGGCGGCGCATTCGTCGCGCACCGCGGCGAGCCGTTCCTCCCAGGACGTCAGCACGGTCTTGAGCGCGGCGACACTCAACAGCCCTTCGGTTCCCGTGTCGATGCCCGCGTGGGCGCTGGTGAGGGCGCCCTTCGCCGTGTCGGTGTCGGTGAGTAGTGAGTGGGCCGCTCCGGCGGCGTCGTTCCATGGCTTGGGGGTGTGGTGCAGGTCGCCGGACCCGGCGGGGGTGGCCGATGCCAGTGTCATGGCGGGGCTGGGCGGCCCGGCCAGGTCGAGCATCCGCTGCCAGCTCTCCGGATGTGCCGCAGTACTCATGTCCCCCGCGCCCCTTGCTCCCCGTGCGGCCCCTCCGCCGCCCCGTATGACGTTAGGCCGACGGAGGTGGGGCTGTGCAAGCGCGAACAGGGCGTTGGCCGAAAAAAGTGCGGCGTCGCGTAGCAGGCCCTGAGCCGTCCGCGCAAGAGTGATCCGCCTCAGGCCGTGCGGAGGCGGTCACCCAGATGCGGAGCCGTGCCGGTTCTGTGAGGCGCGTGGGCGCGAACTCCGCCCGGACGCCCGCGTGGTCAGGCCTGGGCGGGTTCACGGGGTTGGGCGGGGGCCGGTTCGGCCGGGGGTGTGTTCAGGCCGGTCAGGGATTGGCGGGTGAAGCCGAAGTAGTACGTGGCCAGGAAGCCCACCGCGTAGCCGGTCAGCAGGCCGCCCGCGTAGATCGCGATCGTCGTGCCGAGGCCGTGGTTGCCCTGGAGCAGGGGGAACAGGGCCCAGCCCGAGGGGCCGATCGCGGTCGAGCCCACCTTGTCGCCCAGCATGGAGAACAGGCCGACGAACGCGCCGCCCGCGGCCCCGCCCGCGCACGCCGTGACGAACGGGCGGCCGAGGGGGAGCGAGACTCCGTAGATCAGCGGTTCGCCGACGCCCAGGAAGCCCGCCGGGAGCGCGGACTTGATGGTGGCGCGCAGGGAGTCGTTCCGCTTCGCGCGCAGGTAGACCGCCACCGCGCAGCCCACCTGGCCCGCGCCCGCCATCGCTAGGATCGGCAGCAGGACGGTGTAGCCCTGCTGCTCGATCAGGGTGGTGTGGATCGGGATCAGCGCCTGGTGCAGGCCCAGCATGACCAGCGGGAGGAACAGGCCGCCCAGGACCAGGCCCGCGAAGGCGCCGGTGTGGTCCAGGAGCCAGTTCGCCCCGTGGCCGATGCCCGTCGAGACCTCGCCCGCCAGGAACATCAGGCCGTACAGCGTGACCAGGCCGGAGATCAGCACCGTCAGGGTCGGCGTCACCAGGACGTCCAGGGCCTCCGGCACCCAGCGCCTGCACCACCGCTCGACGTACACCGCGAGCAGCGCCGCTCCCAGTGCGCCGAGCACCCCGCCCTGGCCCGGGGCCAGGGTCTGGCCGAAGACCGTGATCTTCGCGACGCCCGCGAAGACGATGATGGAGGCCACCGCGCCGCCGAGGACGGGCGTCCCCCCGAACTCCTTCGCCGTGTTGAAGCCGACGAACACCGCGATCAGCGCCATGAAGCCGGAGGCGATGGCGGCGAGGGCGGGGGTCACGCCGGAGAGCCAACCCAGGTTCACCAGAAGGCCGTTGAGGCCCGCGATGATGCCGCAGCCGATCAGGGCCGGGATCAGGGGAACGAAGATGTTCGCGATCCTGCGGAGGAAGAGTTTGAACGGCGTCGCGTTCTTCGCCTTGCGGGCCGCCTTCAGCTCCTCGCCCCTGCTCGCCAACTCCTCTGCGGTGACTGGCTGTTGCGCGTCCTTCCCCGCCGACACCAGGGCCTCGAACTCCGGGGCCACCCGCGCCACCGTGCCCGGGCCGAGCACGATCTGGTACGTGTCGTCCTCGACCACGCCCATGACCGCGGGCAGCGCCTTCAGCGCGTCGTCCTGGACCAGCGCGCGGTCCTTCAGGCCGAGCCGGAGGCGGGTCATGCAGTGGGCGACGGAGTCGATGTTCCGGGCACCGCCGACGAGCGGGAGGATCGCGGCGGCGGTGGCGCGGTTCTTGTTCTCTGGTGCCATGGTGCTGGTGCCTTGCTGTGCGGGGCCGGGAGGGGGTCAGGGGGCGGCGTGCAGCGCCGCGCGCAGGTGGCCCCGGCTCTCGGTCAGGAGGCGGGCCGCCGTGGGGCCCTCCACGCCGCCGAGGATGACGAGGATGGCGTTCTTCACCTCGCCGTCGGTCGCGGCGAGCGCGGCCTCGATCTCGGCGTCGTCCGCGCCGGTCGCCAGCGCCACGATGCGGCGCGAGCGGGCGCGCAGCTTCTCGTTGGAGGCGCGCACGTCGACCATGAGGTTCCCGTACGTCTTGCCGAGCCGGATCATGGTGATCGTCGAGATCATGTTGAGGACCAGCTTCTGGGCCGTGCCCGACTTCAACCGCGTGGAGCCCGTGAGCAGTTCGGGCCCGACCACCACCTCGATGCCGTGCTCGGCGGCCGCCGCGAGCGCGCTGCCCGCGTTGCAGGACAGGCCGATGGTGAGCGCGCCCACGCGGCGGGCGTGCTCGACCGCGCCGATGGCGTACGGGGTGCGGCCCGAGGCCGAGATGCCGACGACCGTGTCCCGGTCGGTCAGGCGCAGCCCGTCGAGGTCCTCGGCCGCCAGCTGCTTGGAGTCCTCGGCCCCTTCGACCGCCTTGACCATCGCGGAGGGGCCGCCCGCGATCAGTCCGATGACCTCGGACGGATCGGTGTTGAACGTCGGCGGGCACTCGCTGGCGTCCAGGACGCCGAGCCGCCCGGCCGTGCCGGCGCCCGCGTAGACCAGCCGCCCGCCCTCGGCCATCCGCGCGGCCGTGGCGTCGATCGCGGCCGCGATGTCCGGGAGCCGCTCGGCCACGGCGGCGGGGACGGTGGCGTCCTCGCTGTTCATGATCCGCGCGATCTCGGCGGTCGGCAGCCGGTCGATCTCCGCGAGGTCGGGCCGGAACGCCTCGGTGGTGAGGGTGGCCAGCTGGGCGCGGAGCTCGGCGTAGTCCTGGGTGGTCATGTGACGGCTGCTCTTTCTCTGCGTACGGCTCTGGCGGGCGCGGGACTAGCGGGTGCGTGGGGTGTGGCGGTGGGCGAGCGCCTCGTACGAGGCGGACAGGGCCGGGGCCGCCGTCTCGTAGGTGCGCTGGGCGATGCCGACGAACAGGCAGTCCACGACGAGGAGTTGGCTCGTGCGGGACGACATGGCGGCCGGGCGCAGCTCGCTCTCGCGGGCCGTGGAGGTGGTGAGGACGTGGTCGGCGTACTGCGAGATCGGGCCGTCGGGGCGGCCGGTGATCGCGATGGTGGTGGCGCCGTGGTCGAAGGCGACCCGCAGCGGCTCGATGACGTCGCCGGTGGAGCCGGAGTGGGTGATCGCCACCGCCGCGTCGCCGGAGCGCAGCTGCACGGCGTTGGTGACCGCCAGGTGCGGGTCGGTGTGGGCGTGCGCGATGAGCCCGATGCGCAGCAGTTTCTGCGCGAGGTCCTGGCCGACCAGCGAGGAGGCGCCGGCGCCGTAGATGTCGATCCGCCGGGCGCCCGCCAACGCGCCGACGGCGGCGCCGAGTTGGACGGTGTCGAGGGCGGCCGCGGTGTCGGCGAGGGTCTGCTGCTCGTCGTAGGCGAGCTTGGCGACGACGTCCGCGATCGGGTCGTCGACGGCTATGTCGGCGGTGACGGCGGGGGCGCGGCCGGACTGCTGCTGGGCGGCGAGCCCGGCCAGCGCGAGGCGCAGGTCGCGGTAGCCGGGGTAGCCGAGGAGGCGGGCGGTGCGCACCACGGTCGCCTCGCTGGTGCCGGTGAGCTCGGCGAGGCCGGTGACCGTGAGGGCCGCGCAGCCGGCCGGGTCGCTGGCGACGGCCTCGGCGACCCGCTGCATGGAGCGGGTCATGGACGGTGCGAGCGTGCGCACCTTGGCCGCGAGGGCGGCCGGTGCGGGCGGGGCGCCGCCGCTGAAACTTTCCTTCAGGTCATTGGTCACTCTTGAAAGATATTTTCGGCGCTGTCCGCGGTCAACCCCCTTTGGTCCCGTCGCGGCCCGGGCCCTTGGTCCCGCGCCCCGGGGGCCGTGGTGCGGGTGGGGTGACAATGGAGGACATGGACGACGCACAGCCCATCCGGCCGCTGGAACAAGCACTGCACGCCGCCCGCGCCCTGGTCCTGGCCGACCTCGCGGCGCGCGACGTGGCGCACGCGGACGTCGTCTCGCTGGTCGAGGACGCGGTCACCCACCGGCGCTGGTGGGTGGAGCAGTGGCCCGAGGGCACGGAGTACGTCGCGGGCCTCGTCGCCCAGGACGTACAGGACGCGCTCCTTGAGCGGTACGGCCGCTGGCCGCTGTGCCCGGTGTGCGACGCGGGCGATCCGCACGCGCTGGACGTGGAGCCCGAGCTCGGCCCCGACCCGCACTGGGTGTGCGCCAAGGCGGGCGTCGTGGTGGCCCGGGTCGGCGGGCTCGGCGGATGACCCTGTACATCGACCCGCCCACCTGGCCGGGCCACGGCCGCATGTGGTCGCACCTGGTCAGCGACGTCTCGTACGAGGAACTGCACGCGTTCGCCGCGTCCATCGGCTGCCCGCCGCGAGCCTTCGAACGTGATCACTACGACGTGCCCTCGCACCGGTACGACGACGCGGTGCGGGCGGGCGCGGTGGAGATCGGCTCGAAGGAGCTCGTACGCCGTCTCACGGAGGCGGGACTGCGCCGTCCCAAGGGGCGTCCGGCCTGAGGCGCCGCGGCCGGGGGCCCGGGTTCAGGGCCCGTCGGACCGCCGGTCCGGCCGCCGGGAAGGGCCGCCTGAGCCGCCCCCGACCCGCCCCCGAGCCGCCCGCACGGCCGGAACTTGTCGCCGGTTCGGCTGCGGCCCGTAGCCAGACGACTGCGGATCGGCTAACTTCCTTGCCAGTAGTCGTGGTTCCGAAGTCTCAACGCCCGCGGTTTACGCCGTGGGCGTTTGCTGTGCAGCAATGTCCGAGGACCAGGGCGATCACCTCACCCAGGGGTACTGACAAGCCAGTACCCCGCGATCCTCGACAGGGGAAACACATGGCAACCGGCACCGTGAAGTGGTTCAACGCCGAAAAGGGCTTCGGTTTCATCGCGCAGGACGGCGGCGGCCCGGACGTCTTCGTCCACTACTCCGCGATCAACTCCACCGGCTTCCGTGAGCTGCAGGAGAACCAGCAGGTCAACTTCGACGTGACCCAGGGCCCGAAGGGCCCGCAGGCGGAGAACGTCACCCCCGCCTAAGCGCCGTACCGAAGCGCCCCGCACCCGTGCACCGGGTGCGGGGCGCTTCGCCGTTTCGGGGCGGGTCAGACGCGGGCGCGCGCCGGGGCGGGGGCCGCCTGTGCCGAGCGGGCCACCACGCGGGAGCGCGACCGGTGCAGGCGCAGCGAGGCCGTGACGAGCGCCAGGGCGAGGACGGTCATCGCGGCGCCCGCCCAGGCGGTGGCCGCGAAGCCCAGGTTCGCGCTGATCACGACGCCGCCGAGCCAGGGGCCCGCGGTGTTGCCCAGGTTGAACGAGGACGTCGTCGTCGCGCCGGCCAGCGTGGGGGCGGCGCCGCCCACGTTGAACATGCGGGCGTTGAGCGCCGGGGCCGTGTAGAACGCCGACAGGCCGATCAGGAACGACAGGGTGATCGCGACCGCGGGCGTCGAGGCGAACAGCGCCAGCGCGACCAGGAACGCCGTCGAGGCGGTGATGCCGCTGAGCAGCACGCCGAAGAGGTGCGCGTCGGCGACCCGGCCGCCGATCGTCGTGCCGATCAGCGCGCCCACCCCGAACAGGCCGAGGACGGCCGGGACCCAGCCCGCGTCCACGTGCGCGACATCGGTGAGCAGCGGCTTGAGGTAGCTGAACGCGCAGAACACGCCGCCCGCGGCGAGCGCGGTGATCGCGACCGACAGGAGCACCTGCGGGTCGCGGTAGATCCGCAGCTCGCGGCTGAGCCGGGGCTTCTCCTCGGGGAGCGGGATGCGGGGGATGCGGGTCACGATGCCGACGAGCGCGATCGCGGAGGCCGCGCCGACCGCCCAGAACGCCGCGCGCCAGCCCAGATTGTCGCCGAGCAGCGCGCCGAGCGGCACGCCCAGGACGTTCGCGATCGACAGGGCGCCGATCATGACGGCCATCGCGCGGGCCCTCGCGTTGACCGGGACCATCGCGATGGCGACCGCCGCGCCGACCGCCCAGAACCCGGCGCAGGCCAGTGCGGAGACGATCCGCGAGGCGAACAGCAGCGCGTAGTTCGGGGCCAGCGCGCCCGCGACCTGCCCCAGGCCGAACGTCGTGATCAGCGCGATCAGGGTGGTGCGGCGCGGCAGGCGCAGCGTCGCCACCGCGAGCAGGGGCGCGCCCACCACCATGCCGATCGCGAAGGCCGAGATCAGCAGGCCCGCCTGCGGAATGGACACGCTCATGTCGTCGGCGATGGCCGGGAGCAGCCCGGTGAGCATGAACTCACTGGTCCCGAGCGCGAAGACGGACAGGCCCAGGATGTAGACGGCGAGCGGCATGCGGTCGCCGGAAGGCGCGGCGGATCCGGCGGGAGAAGCGGGGGTGGGTGCGGGCACGGGCGTGGGTATGGGCTCGGCGGGCATATCGGGTGCCAACACCGGATGGCCGGATCCGTATTCCCGGACCCGGTCCCCCGGCCAGTCCCGAACGCGATCCCCGGCCCCCCGGCGGCCTCGCTCGAAGCGGCCGCCGCCGTGCTCGGAGAGGCTCGCCGTCGGTCCCGAGCCCCCGCTCGAAGGGCCCGCCGTCAGTTCCTGGTCTGCTCGAAGAGGTGCTGGGCCGTTCTGCCGCCGATGGGGCGCGGAGTGTCGCCGATGCGGCGGAAGCCCGCGCGTTCCAGGACGCGCTGCGAGGCGGTGTTGTCCTCGTCCGTCGTGGCGTACACCGTCTCGACGTCGGACTGGGCCAGCGCCCACGCGGTCAGCGCCCTGAGGGACTCGGTGGCGTATCCCCGGCCGCGTACGGATTCGGCCAGGTCGTAGCCGATCTCGACGCGGCCGTCCTCGGGCGGGCCGTGGAAGCCGATGCCGCCGATGGCCCGGCCGTCCTCGGTGCGGACGATGACGTACGCGCCCCAGCCCGTGCGGTGCCGGCCCGTCTCCATGCCCGCCAGCATCTTCGCGGCGGCGAAACGGCTGCCCTCGTGCGGGCCGCCGGGGGCCCACCGCCAGCCGCCGGAGCCGCCTTCCTGGAGCTCGGCGGCCGACGCGCGGGTCAGCTCGTGGAGGGCGATGCGTTCGGCCTGGACCGTCACGGGGAGCACGCCGGGACACCTGCTTTCCGTCAGGGAGCGGAGCGAGCCGTGGGCTCAGGCCGATTATGTGGTGAGCAGGGTCAGTTCCGCCTCCAGGTTCTCGCGGGCCGCCGCCTCCCACTCGCGGGCGCCGTACGGGGTGCGGAACAGCCGTGGCAGCCCGAGCAGTTGGGTCAGCACCTCGGCGCGGCCCGCCCGGAACGCCTCGGCGGGTACGAAGGCGTACTCCTCGCGTACGGCCGCGGCGTAGGCGGCGTACGCCTCCGGGGCGGCGGCCAGGATCGCGAGGTCGGCGTCGCACAGGACCTCGCCGTCGGTGTCGCCGTCCTCGGGCGCGTGGGTCACGGTCAGGCGCACCAGACGGGCCACCTCGGCGGTGTCCTCGGCCCTCAACCCGGCCTCGGCCAGCGCGCGTTCGGCGAGCCGGGCCGAACGCTCCTCGTTCTCCGAGCGGTCGGGGAGGTACACGGCGTCGTGGAACCAGGCGGCGAGGCGTACGAGGTCGGGGTGGTCGGCGTACCGCTCCAGTACGTCGATGTGGTCCAGGACCGCGGTGAGGTGGGCGGTGCCGTGGTAGCGGCGGTGGGGTTCCGCCCAGCGGGCCAGCAGGGCGTCGCCGTACGGCGCGGGGTCGACGGCGTCGTCCTGGGCGGGGCGCACCGCCGTGAGCGCGGCCCGCCAGCGGGCGCGGAGGGGGTCGTTGTCCGGCATGCGGCCGAGCGTAGCGGGCCCGGTTCTCGCGCCCGCCCCTGTTCCGCCGCTGGACCCCGGCCTCCCGCCCCCGGCCGCCGGGCGCGCTGTCACATTCGGCCGGGCCCGTGCGTCATCGCGGTGACGGTCCTGGTGGCGATGGTGAGGAGAGGTGGGCCATGGGCGGGCACGAGTACCTGGCGGAGCGGTTCGAGGGGCACCGGGGGCAGCTGCGGGCGGTGGCCTACCGGATGCTCGGGTCGCTGCACGAGGCCGACGACGCCGTGCAGGAGGCCTGGCTGCGGCTCAGCCGCTCCGACACCGGCGCGGTGGAGAACCTCGGGGGCTGGCTGACCACGGTCGTCGGGCGGGTCTGCCTCGACATGCTGCGCGCCCGGGTCTCCCGCCGTGAGGAGCCGCTCGGGCCGCGCGTGCCGGACCCGATCATCAGCGGCGCGAACGGCACCGGGCCGGAGGACGACGTGCTGCTCGCCGACTCGGTGGGGCTGGCCCTGCTCGTGGTCCTGGAGACGCTGAGTCCGGCGGAGCGGCTCGCCTTCGTGCTGCACGACCTGTTCGCCGTGCCGTTCGACGAGATCGCCCCCGTGATCGGCCGCACCCCGGCCGCCGCCCGCCAGCTCGCCTCCCGGGCCCGCCGCCGGGTCCAGGGCGGCGCCCCGGCCGCGGACACGGACCTCGCGGGCCGTCGCAGGGTGGTCGAGGCGTTCATGGCGGCGGCCCGCGGCGGCGACTTCGAGGCTCTGGTCGAGGTGCTCGACCCGGACGTGGTGGCCCGGTCCGACGGCGGCGAGCTGCGGCCCGGCGGCGTTCTGCGCGGCGCCGAGGCGGTGGCGGGCGGGGCGGTGTTCGGGGCGCGGCTCGCCGAGTTCACCGTCCTCGTACTGGTCAACGGCAGCCCGGGGCTCGTCTCGCTGAGCGAGGGGCGGCCGCTGTCGGTGATGGCGTTCACGATGACCGGCGGTCGGATCGCCACCATCGACATCCTGGCCGACCCCGAGCGCCTCGGCAGGCTCGACCTCACGGTCCTGACAGCCTGAACTCCCCTTCGGTGAAGGGGAGTTCATGGTCCGGTGCGACGCCGGTTCAGGAGGCCTTGAAGCTCCGCAGGCGCAGGGAGTTGCCCACCACGAAGACCGACGAGAAGGCCATGGAGGCGCCCGCGATCATCGGGTTCAGCAGGCCCGCCGCCGCGAGCGGCAGGGCGGCCACGTTGTAGGCGAAGGCCCAGAACAGGTTGGACTTGATGGTGCCGAGCGTCTTGCGGGAGAGCCGGATCGCGTCCGCCGCGGCCCGCAGGTCGCCGCGGACCAGGGTCAGGTCGCCGGCCTCGATGGCGGCGTCCGTGCCCGTGCCCATCGCGAGGCCGAGGTCGGCCTGGGCGAGCGCGGCCGCGTCGTTGACGCCGTCGCCGACCATGGCGACCGAACGCCCTTCTGTCTGGAGGGACTTGACGACGTCGACCTTGTCCTGGGGCATGACCTCCGCGTACACCTTCTCGATGCCGACCTCGGCGGCGACCGCCTCCGCGACCGCCCGGTTGTCGCCGGTCAGCAGGATCGGGGTGAGGCCGAGGGCGCGCAGCCGCCGGATCGCCTCGGGGCTGGTCTCCTTGATCGCGTCGGCGACCTCGATGACCGCGCGGGCCTCGCCGTCCCAGGCGACCGCGATGGCGGTGCGCCCGGCCGCCTCGGCCGTCTCCTTGGCCGCCTTCAGGCTGGGGGTGAGCTCCATCGCCCACTCCGCGAGCAGCTGCTCGCGGCCGACCAGGACCGCGTGTCCCTCGACGACGCCCTGGACGCCGAGACCCGCGATGGTGGCGAAGTCCTCGGGGGTGGGCAGGGTGCCGGTGCGGGCGGTGGCGCCGTCGGCGACCGCGCGGGCGATGGGGTGCTCGGAGGAGTGCTCCAAGGCGCCCGCGAGCCGCAGGACTTCGGCCTCGGTGGTGGTGTCGGCGACGTGCACGGCGAGCAGGGTCATGCGGCCGGTGGTCACGGTGCCGGTCTTGTCCAGGACGATCGTGTCGACCTTGCGGGTGGTCTCCAGGACCTCCGGGCCCTTGATCAGGATGCCGAGCTGGGCGCCCCGGCCGGTGCCGACCATGAGCGCGGTCGGCGTGGCCAGGCCCAGGGCGCAGGGGCAGGCGATGATCAGTACGGCCACGGCGGCCGTGAACGCGGCGGTCAGGCCGGAGCCGTTGCCGAGCCAGAAGCCGAGGGTGGCGAGCGCGAGGCCGATGACGACCGGCACGAAGACCGCCGAGATCCGGTCGGCGAGGCGCTGGGCGGCGGCCTTGCCGTTCTGGGCGTCCTCGACGAGCCGGGCCATGCGCGCCAGCTGGGTGTCCGCGCCGACCCGGGACGCCTCGACAACGAGGCGGCCGCCCGCGTTGAGGGTGGCGCCCGTGACGGTGTCGCCGGGGGCGACCTCGACCGGTACGGACTCGCCGGTGAGCATGGACGCGTCCACGGCGGAGGAGCCCTCGACGACCGTGCCGTCGGTGGCGATCTTCTCGCCGGGGCGGACCAGGAAGCGGTCGCCGACCTTCAACTCGGCGGTGGGAACGGTCTGTTCGGTGCCGTCGGCGCGCAGCACGGTCACGTCCTTGGCGCCGAGTTCGAGCAGCGCCTTCAGGGCGGCGCCCGCCTTGCGCTTGGAGCGGGCCTCGAAGTAGCGCCCGGCGAGGATGAAGGCGGTGACTCCGGCGGCTGCTTCCAGGTAGATGTTGCCCGCGCCGTCCGAGCGGCCGATCGTCAGCTCGAAGGGGTGGGTCATGCCCGGGGTTCCGGCCGTGCCGAAGAACAGGGCCCACAGGGACCAGAGGAACGCGGCCGAGGTGCCGACCGAGATCAGCGTGTCCATGGTCGCCGCGCCGTGCCGCGCGTTGGTCCAGGCGGCGCGGTGGAAGGGCCAGGCGGCGTACGTCACGACGGGCGCGGTCAGGGTGAGGGAGAGCCACTGCCAGTAGTCGAACTGGAGGGCCGGGACCATCGACATCGCGATGACCGGGAGCGCGAGGGCGACCGCGGTGAACAGCCGCTGGCGCAGCGGCCGCAGTGCGTCGTCCGGCTCCGGGCCGCCGTCCTGGTCCTCGGTCCGCGCCGGCGCGGGCTCCTCGGCGGTGTAGCCGGTGGCCTCGACGGTGGCGATGAGGTCGGCGACGGAGACGTCCTCGCGGAAGGTGACCTTGGCCTTCTCGGTGGCGTAGTTGACGGTGGCCTCGACCCCGTCCATGCGGTTGAGCTTCTTCTCGATGCGGGCCGCGCACGAGGCGCAGGTCATGCCGCCGATGGCGAGTTCGACGTCGGCGGCGCCGGGTGTGGTGGTGGTCATGGCTGCGGCTCCTCGTACGTGGGGCGGTGCGGGCGGAGACGGGATCGGGTCCCCGTCCGGTCCGGGGTCGGTCAGGCGCGGCCGGTGAAGGTGTAGCCCGCGTCGTCGACGGTGTCGGCGATCAGCTGGTCGTCGGGGGCGCCGGTGGTCGTGACCGTCGTGCGGCCGGTGCCGATCTCGACGTCGACGGCGATCACGTGGTCGAGCTCGCCGATGGCCCGGGCGACGATGCTCTGGCAGTGCGCGCTGCCCACGCCCTCGACCGTGTAGGTGGCGGTGGTGGTGGCTGCGTTCTGCATGACGTCCTCCGTGTGATGCGCGGGTCCCGCGGCCCTTGCGGCTCCACGGTACCCCCTGGGGGTATTGCGATGGGGTCATGTATACCCCCCGGGTGTATCGATCCGCAAGGGGTTCCCGGGGCTTGACTTGATACCCCCTGGGGGTATGTTGGGGGCGTCGGTCACCGGAACGGGTGGCTGGTCGGCGGGGTTCTGCCGGAGCGCAAGGGAACGTGGGGAGTTCGTCATGAAGGTCGTCATGAACACAGGGCTGAAGATCACCGCCTTCGCCGCCGCGCTGGCCGCGACGTTCGGAACGGCGTACGGCGTGGGCAAGGCGGTCGACCCGGTGGTGGCGAAGCAGGCGCCGCACGCCGGGCACGGGGAGGGTTCGGGCGAGAGCGCCGGATCGGGGCATGCGGGGCACGCGGGGCACGGGGAGGGCGCTTCGGTGCCGGGCGGGCTCCAGATCGCCGACGGCGGCTACCGCCTCGACCTCAAGACGCCGCGGGTCGCGGCGGGCGGAGCCGCCGAGATCCGCTTCGCGGTGACCGGGCACGACGGGCGACCGGTCACCGCCTTCCGGAGCGAGCACGGCAAGGAACTGCACCTCATCGTCGCGTCGACCGACCTCGGCGTGTACCGCCACCTGCACCCCGTGCGGGCCGCCGACGGCACCTGGTCGGTCGCCGCCCAGCTCCCCGACGCCGGGGGCTACCGGGTCCTCGCCGACTTCACGCCCGCCGACGTGAAGGACGCCAAGGGGCTCGTCCTGGGCGCCGACCTCGCGGTCTCCGGGGCGTACGCACCGAAGGAACTGCCCGCTCCGGCGGCCACGGCGCAGGCCGGTGACGGGTACGAGGTCGCCCTGGAGGGCTCGCTGCTCCCCGGCCAAACGACCGAGCTGAAGCTCTCGGTGTCCAAGGACGGCAAGCCCGTGACCGACCTGGAGCCCTACCTCGGGGCGTACGGACACCTCGTCGCGCTGCGCTCCGGTGACCTCGCCTATCTGCACGTCCACCCGAACGAGGGCGGCCCCGGGCCGGTCGTCTCCTTCGGCGCGACCCCGCCCAGCGCCGGTGCGTACCGGCTCTTCCTGGACTTCCAGCACGGCGGAAAGGTCCGTACGGCCGCGTTTACCGTCCACGTGGGTGGGCATTTCGCGGCGTAGGCTAGTCAATGGACTAGACCTATTTGGGCCGAGCCGGGCCCGGGTTACGGAGGAATGGGGTCAGATGAGCAACCGTGCACTGCTTGAGGTGATCGCGCTCGACGCGGAGGACGCCGTCGCGGCCCAGGCCGGCGGGGCGGACCGCCTGGAGCTGGTCACCGACATGGCGGCCGACGGGCTGACCCCGCCCCTGGAGACCTTCGCGGCGATCCGCGCCGCCGTCGACATCCCGCTGCGCGTGATGCTGCGCTCGGCCGACGGGTTCGCGGCGGGCGACGTCGACGCGCTCGTACGCGATGCCCAGGCGCTGCGGGCCGAGGGCGCGGACGAGTTCGTGCTCGGCTTCCTCGACGAGACCGGAGCCCCCGACATGGCGGCCGTGCGCGCCCTCGCAGCCACCCTGACCGGGTGCCGGTGGACCTTCCACCGGGCCATCGACCGGGCCGCCTCCCGCGACGCCCTGCGCAAGGAGCTCTCCGACCTGCCGGGACTCGACACGTACCTCACCGCCGGGTCCTCGCTGGGCGTCGACGACGGCCTGCCGGTGCTCCTCGCGGAGGCCGCGCGGTCCGGCGAGCCGGGCTACGAACCCCGCATCCTGGTCGGCGGCGGGCTGCGCCTCTCCCATCTGCCGGTGCTGCGGGCCGCGGGCATCGACGCGGTCCACATCGGCGGCGCGTCCCGGCCCGGCGGCTGGTCCGCCCCGGTCTCCGCGGCCGCGGTCGCCGAGTGGCGCTCGGCGCTGGACGCGTAGGGGGCGCGGCCGGGCCCCGGATCGCCGTCGCGTACGCCGATCCGCCCCGGCCCCGGTCGGATCAGGCGAGCTGGGCCGGGAGCGGGGCCGTGTGCACGACCGTGAGGCCGGAGACCGCACGGGTCAGCGCCACGTACAGGCGGCGCAGGCCGGTGCGCTCGTCGGGCTCGCCGCTTACCACCGCGGCGGGCTCGTCCAGGACCACGTAGTCGTACTCCAGGCCCTTGGCGAGCGAGGCCGGGACCAGCGTGAGGCGGGACTCGGCCGTCGTCTCCTCGCCCGGCGCCAGATGGGCGAGGCCCGCGGCCTCAAGTGCCGCCGCCAGTACGGGAATGCGGGCATCGGCGGCGATCAGCCCGATCGAGCCCTCGTGCGCGAGGGACTCCCGGCAGGCCGCGACCACGTCCGCGTCCAGCTCCGCCGACGCGCGCACGTCCAGCGAGCCCGGCGTCTCACGCACCGACTCCACCGCCGCCAGGCCGGGGGAGATCGACGGCAGCAGCTTCGAGGCGTACGCGATGACCTCGCGCGGCACGCGGAAACCGGCCGTCAACTCCTCGACCACCGCGTCCCCCTTGCCCAGATGGCGCAGCGCCTCCGCCCAACTCGCCGTCGCCCAGGGCGTGGTGCCCTGCGCCAGGTCGCCGAGCACCGTCGCCGAACCCGTCGTGCAGCGCCGCCCCACCGCGCGGTACTGCATGGGGGAGAGGTCCTGCGCCTCGTCGAGCACCACATGGCCGAGCGAGTGGGTGCGGGCCACCAGGTCGTTCGCCTCGTCGATGAGGACGGCGTCCGCGGCCGTCCACCGCGCCGACTTCACGCTGCGGGCGGGTTTGGGCGCGAGGACCGCCTTCTGCTCCTCGTCGGTGAGGACGCCCTCGGCGTGCTCGGCCAGGAAGTCCGGGTCGTTGAGCAGCCGCAGCACCAGCTTCGCCGGGTCGACCGGGGGCCAGATCTCCTTGACGGCCGCCTTCACCGCCGCGTTGCGGGCCACCGCGTCCTGCACCCGGTCGTCGGGGGCCTCGCCCGCCTGCTCCATCCGCACCAGCACCGTGTGCGCGATGCGCTGCGGCAGCGCCTCGCGCGCGGCCCCGTAACGGATGTCCCGGTCCCTCAACTCCTCGACGATCTCCGCCAGTTCGTACGCGGGGACCCGCCAGCGGCGCGAACCGCGCACCACCACGAGCGGCTCGGCGGGAGGGGTGACGTGCGACCACACCGCGCGGCGCAGCACCTCGGCCATGCGGGCGTCGCCCTTGACGACGGCCGACTCGGCGGGGTCGGTGGCGCGCACCTCGATGCCCCGCGCGACGAGGTCGTCCACGGTCGCCTGCTGCACCTCCAGCTCGCCGAGCGCGGGCAGGACCTGCTCGATGTAGTGCAGGAAGGACCGGTTCGGCCCGATGACCAGGGTGCCGGTACGGGCCAGGCGCTCGCGGTGGGCGTACAGGAGGTACGCCACCCGGTGCAGGCCGACGGCGGTCTTTCCGGTGCCGGGGCCTCCCTGCACACACACGCTGCCGTTGAGGCCGGACCGTACGATCTCGTCCTGCTCGGGCTGGATCGTCGCGACGATGTCGCGCATCGGGCCCACGCGGGGGCGCTCGATCTCCGCCTGGAGCAGCTTGCTGGTCCGCGCGCTCTCCGTGGGGTCCGTGAGGTGCTCGTCCTCGTACGCCGTGAGGTCGCCGCCCGTGTAGCCGAAGCGGCGGCGCAGCCCGATGTCCATCGGGTCCTTCTTCGAGGCGCGGTAGAACGGCTGCGAGACCGGGGCGCGCCAGTCGATGACCATCGGGTCGCCGTCCGCGTCGTGGACGTGCCGGCGGCCGATGTAGAACCGCTCCCCCTCGGCTCCCTCGGCGAGGGCCGCGCCGGGGGCGTGCAGGTAGTCGAGGCGGCCGAAGAAGAGGGGGGTGTGGGAGAGGTCCGCGAGGGCCTTGATGCGGTCGTCGATCTGGCGCTGGAGGACGGCGGCGTTGACCCAGTTCGCGGTGACGTCCTTGATGTCGAGGGCCTCGACGTCCTCGCGCATGGCGCGCAGGGCCGCGCGGGAGTGGGCGAGGTGGGTGCGTTCGCGGAGCAGGGGGTCGAGGGCTTCGGGGTCGTGCCTCTGCACGGGGTGCCTCCGGCGGTTTGGGGGAGGGGGGATTTTAGGCGCGCCCGGGCTCGGGGGGCCAATGCTTTTCCCCCACCCCGCCCCTTCCCGAGACCCTCCGGGGGTTGAAGGACCCTGGGGCTCCGCCCCAGACCCCGTTCGCGCCTGAACGGCGCTCGTCCTCAAACGCCGGACTGGCTAAAGATGCCCATGCCGACCAGCACCGTACTGCTGAGGGGCGCGGGGAACTGCGCGAGAAGCGAGCACGGCCCGCAGATGGAAGAGGGTTTGAGGGGCGCGGGGAACTGCGCGACCGGCCGTGCACGGTCCGCGGGTGGAAGGGGGTTGAAGGGGCGCGGGGAACTGCGTGGTGCGTGGGGTCAGGCGGGGAGGAAGGTGATGTCCAGGGTGGGCAGTCGCCGCGGGTCCGCCAGGATGTTGAGCTCGGTGATCCGCCCGTCCACCCCCAGCGTGAAGGCCAGCACCGAGAACACCCGCCCGTCGGCCGCCGCCACGATGCCCGGCATGCCGTTGACCAGGACCAGCCGGTTGAACGCCGCCAACTTGCGGAAGGAGTAGGCCTGTTCGGCCACCACCCGCGCACCCCGCACCAGCTTCGTCGCCGGCAGACCCCCCGCGTCCGCGCGCAGCACGACGTCCGGGTCGAGCAGGGCGAGCAGCGCCTCGAAGTCGCCCCCGCGCGCGGCCGAGATGAACGCGTCGACCACCTCGCGCTGCCGCGCCCGGTCGGCCGACGACGAGGGCGCCCGGCCCTGCACCCGCCTGCGCGCCCGGCTCGCCAGCTGCCGCGTCGCCGCGGGCGTCTTGTCGACGATCGGCGCGATGTCCTCGAACGGCACCGCGAACATGTCGTGCAGGACGAAGGACAGCCGCTCCGCGGGGGCCAGGGTCTCCAGGACCACCATCAGGGCCAGGCCCACCGAGTCGGCGAGCAGCACCTCCTGCTCGGGGTCCACCGCGTCCACCGGCCCGAGCACCGGATCCGGCACATGGACGTACTCGTACTCCTCGACGTCGAGGGCCGCCTCGCGCCGGGTCCCGCGCGCACGCAGCATGTTGAGGCAGATCCGCGCGACGATCGTGGTCAGCCAGCCGCCCATGTTGTCCACCGCGCCGCTGTCCGCGCGGCTGGCCCGCAGCCAGCCCTCCTGGACGGCGTCCTCGGCCTCGCTGAGCGAGCCGAGCATCCGGTACGCCACCGCGCGCAGGTGACCGCGGTGCTCCTCGAAGCGCTGCGCGAGGTGTTCCTCGGCGTCCATCTCTGGTGTTCCTCCGTCGCGTTGCGTGGTGGCACTGCTCTGACACGGGAAAGGCGGCCGATGTGACAGGGGCGTAGGGGGCGATCGCTCCTACCCGTAGGGGACGGCGTGGGACCAGAGGACTACGTGGCGGGCGATGAGGTTCAGCCCGGGGAGCGATGTGACGGGGATGTCCGAAATCCATCATGGATACATGAGTGCAGCGACCTTCACCCCAGTCCCCTCCGCCCGCCCCGGCGCCCCCAAGGGCGCCACCGCCTCGGGCGCCGCCCCTCACCGTACCCACAAGATCGGCAACGCGGTCCGGGCCGCGCGGGTTCTCGCCGGTGCCGCGTTCAGCGTCGTCGTCATGGGCGAGTTCGCCGAGGAGGCCGGGGTCCGCCGCCGTCAGCACTGACCGGCCGGACGACTTCCGCGTGCACGCGGGCGCGCGGCCCCGCCGCTGATCACCCGCGCCGCTAGGGTCACTTCGTGTGACCGAACGCTCACCGCACGCCGTCGCCCGGGGCCTTCTCGGGCTCTCGCTCGCCGCGCTCACCGCGCTCTGCCTCGCCCTGCGGATCCCCATGGCGGACGCCCTGGTCTACCGGGCGGAGGGAGCGGCCGTCGCGCACGGCACCTCCCTGTACGGGTTCACCGTCACCGCCTGGCAGCTGCCCGCCACCTACCCGCCGTTCGCCGCCCTGCTCTTCGTGCCGGCCGCCTACGTGCCCCTCGCCGTGCTCAAGGCGGCCTTCTGCGTCGGCAACGTCCTGCTGTGCGCGCTGCTGGTCCACCTCTCCTGCCGGTTCGCGGGACTCGCGCCGGGCCGCGCCCTCGTGCTGGGCGCCACCGCCCTCGGCCTGTGGCTGGAGCCCGTCTTCCAGACCCTGCTCTTCGGACAGGTCAACCTCGCGCTCGCCTGCCTCGTGCTCTGGGACCTCTCCCGGCCCGCGGGCGCCCCGGGCAAGGGGTTCGCGGTCGGCGTCGCCGCCGGAATCAAGATCACGCCGCTGCTCTTCGTGCCGCACCTGCTGGTGCGCGGACGCCACCGCGAGGCCCTCACCGCGCTCGCCGGGTTCGGCTCGACCGTGCTGCTCGGGGCGCTCGTACTCCCCGACGCCACCGTCGAGTTCTTCACCCGGCGGCTGTTCGAGACCGGGAGGGTCGGCAAGGCGTGGATCGTCGACAACCAGTCCTTGCAGGGGCTGCTCGCGCGCCTGCTGCACACCTCCGCCCCCGGCCCGGTGTGGGCCTTCGCGGCGGCCGCCGTCGGCGCCGTGGGGCTGTGGGCCGCCCGCCGCGCCGACGAGCGCCGGGCCCTGCTCGCGACCGCCTTCACCGCGCTGCTGATCTCCCCCATCAGCTGGTCGCACCACTGGGTGTGGTGCGTCCCGCTGATCGCCGTGCTGGTCGCCGAGGGCCATCCGCGTACGGCCGCCGCGACCGCCGTCGTCTTCACCGCCCGCAGCCTCTGGCTCGTACCGCACGCGGGCGACCTCGACCTCCGGCTTCCGCTCTGGCAGCAGCCGCTGGCCGCGCCCTATCCGCTGGTCGGGCTCGCCGTGGTGGGGTGGGCGGCGTGGCGGGCCCGCCCGGTCGGGGTCAACTCTCAGCTGTCCGCGAGCAGTTCGTCCGCGTCCATGATCCGGTAGGCGTAGCCCTGTTCGGCCAGGAAGCGCTGGCGGTGGGCCGCGAAGTCCTGGTCGATGGTGTCGCGGGCGACCACCGAGTAGAAGTGCGCCTGGTGGCCGTCCGCCTTCGGACGCAGGACGCGGCCGAGGCGCTGGGCCTCCTCCTGGCGGGAGCCGAACGTGCCGGACACCTGGATCGCGACGGTCGCCTCCGGCAGGTCGATCGAGAAGTTCGCCACCTTGGACACCACCAGGACGCTGATCTCACCCTCCCGGAACGCGCCGAACAGCTTCTCGCGCTGCGCGTTGCTCGTCTCGCCCTTGATGACCGGCGCGTCCAAGTGCTCGCCCAGCTCGTCGAGTTGGTCGATGTACTGGCCGATGACGAGGATCTGCTGGCCCTTGAACTTCCGTACCAGCGCCTCCGTGACCTTCCGCTTGGTCGCGGTCGTGGCACAGAAGCGGTACTTCTCCTCGGTCTCCGCGGTCGCGTACGCGAGGCGCTCGGAGTCGGTCAGATTGACCCGGACCTCCACGCAGTCGGCGGGCGCGATGTAGCCCTGCGCCTCGATCTCCTTCCACGGGGCGTCGAACCGCTTGGGCCCGATGAGCGAGAACACGTCCGACTCGCGGCCGTCCTCGCGCACCAGCGTCGCGGTCAGGCCCAGGCGGCGGCGGGCCTGGAGGTCGGCGGTGAACTTGAAGACCGGCGCGGGCAGCAGGTGCACCTCGTCGTAGACGATCAGCCCCCAGTCGCGCGAGTCGAACAGCTCCAGGTGCGCGTAGACGCCCTTGCGGCGGGTGGTGAGCACCTGGTACGTGGCGATGGTGACCGGGCGGATCTCCTTCTTCGTGCCGCTGTACTCGCCGATCTCGTCCTCGGTCAGACTCGTCCGCTTCACCAGCTCGTGCTTCCACTGGCGGGCCGAGACGGTGTTGGTGACCAGGATGAGCGTGGTCGCCTTCGCCTCGGCCATCGCCCCGGCCCCGACCAGCGTCTTGCCCGCGCCGCAGGGCAGCACGACGACACCGCTGCCGCCGTGCCAGAACCCCTCGACGGCCTGCTTCTGGTACGGGCGCAGCGCCCAGCCGTCCTCGGCGAGCTCGATGGGGTGCGCCTCGCCGTCGACGTACCCGGCGAGGTCCTCGGCCGGCCAGCCCAGCTTCAGCAACGTCTGCTTGATCTGGCCGCGCTCGGAGGGGTGCACGGCGACCGTGTCCGCGTCGATGCGGGCGCCCACCAGCGGGGTGACCTTCTTCGAGCGCAGGATCTCCTCCAAGACCGGCCGGTCGGTGGAGGTGAGCACCAGGCCGTGGACGGGGTGCTTGCTCAGGGTGAGGCGGCCGTAGCGGGCCATCGTCTCGGCGACGTCGACGAGCAGGGCGTGCGGCACGGGGTAGCGCGAGTACTCGACCAGCGCGTCGACGACCTGCTCCGCGTCGTGCCCGGCGGCCCGCGCGTTCCACAGGCCCAGCGGGGTCACCCGGTAGGTGTGGATGTGCTCGGGGGCCCGCTCCAGCTCCGCGAAGGGCGCGATGGCGCGACGGCAGGCGTCGGCCTGCTCGTGGTCGACCTCCAGGAGCAGGGTCTTGTCGCTCTGGACGATGAGTGGTCCGGTCACCTGGGGCATGTCCCTTCCGACGGATGGCCCACCGGGCGGGGCGGGCAAACTTCCAGTCTGCCGCATCGGAGGCCCTGGTGGGGCGGCGAGGCGTACGGGTGTGGACGGACCGGGGCTTTGGCGAGGGGGCGAGGCGTGCGGACCTGGGCGGCGCGATGGGCGCCGGGGCTCCCGGACGGGACCGGCCGAGCATGCGGGCGGTGGTGGGGTGGCGGGCCCGGGGACAACACAGGGTGGCCCGAGGATAGGCGGCTGATCCCGGCAGGTCTAAGGTCTGGAATCCAGGACCAGAACGATGGGGGGCGCCAGGCTCGTGGATCAGGACGATGACGTCGTCGGCCGCCCCGGAGTGCTGCTCGTCGCCACCCGTGGAGCCGCCGGACCGGGCGAGGTCCTGGTGAGCGTCAGAGGCGGCACGGAGGCCTTCCTCGCCTGGTCGGAGGAGCCTCTGCCCAGGGGGACGACCGTGCTCGTGATCGGGTCCCGTGGCACGCGCCAGGTGGACGTCATCGAGTGGGCCGATCCGCTGGACGCGTTGGGCGGTTTCCCCGCCGACGCCGGCTGAGACGCCGTTTCCACCCCGTTCCTAAGGAGACAAAGGATGTTCGGTTACCGGGTGCCCGCCCCCGACGAGGCGATGCTGATCTCGGGTGGCAGGCGCGGTCTCGGGGGCGCCCCGTTCCGCGTAGTGACCGGCCACGGCAAGTTCGTCCTGCCGATTTTCCGCAAGACCCGCTTCCTCACCCTGTCGATGTGCGAGGCCGAGGTCACCGAGACCTGTGTGACCAAGCAGGGCATCGCGCTGCACGTGCGCGCGGTGATCGCGTTCAAGGTCGGCAACGACACCGAGTCCATCGTGAACGCGGGCCAGCGCTTCCTGTCCGACCAGGACCAGATGTCGGTCCTGACCGGCCGGATCTTCGCCGGTCACCTGCGGTCCATCATCGGCTCGATGACCGTCGAGGAGATCGTCACCGAGCGGCAGAAGCTCGCCGCGGAGGTCCTGGAGACCTCGAAGACCGAGATGGCGAAGATCGGTCTCATCGTGGACTCGCTCCAGATCCAGTCGATCGACGACGGCGACACGGGCTACATCGACGCGATGTCCGCGCCGCACAAGGCCGCCATCCAGCGGGCCGCGCAGATCGCCCAGGCGCAGGCCACCCAGGCCTCCGTCGAGGCCGAGCAGGTGGCGGCGCGCAACCAGGCCGAGTACGCCCGGCAGACCGCGGTCGTCAAGGCCGAGTACTCCGCGGAGGTCGACCGGGCCCAGGCGCACGCCGCCCAGGCCGGTCCGCTGGCCCAGGCGCACGCCCAGCAGGAGGTGCTCGCCGCGCAGACCGAGCTGGCCCAGCGGGCCGCCGAGCTCCGCCAGCAGCAGCTGGTCGCCGAGATCGTCAAGCCCGCGCAGGCCGAGGCCGAGCGGATCAAGGTCCTCGCGATCGCCGAGGCCGAGCGGATGAAGATCCAGGCCGAGGCGGCGGCGTCGTACGACCGGGTCGCGCTCGACCGGATGCTGATCGACCAGCTGCCGCAGATCGTGAAGGAGGCGGCGGGCGGGCTCGCGGGGGCGAACGTGAACGTGCTGAACGGCGCGGACGGGCTTGGCGAGATCGCGGCCGGTCTGGTGGGCCAGGGTCTGACGATCCTGGACTCGGTCCGGCAGAACCTCAGCGGTTCGGGCGAGCGTCCGGACAGCAAGAGCGGGGCTCAGCTCTCCCTGCCGGGGCTGCTCTCCGGCAAGCCGGAGTCCCGCGAGGGCAAGGGCGACGGGCCGGTCGACCTCGACTAGGCGGTGCCCTGAGCGAGGTTCTTTCCGCGGCTCCCCCACGTGGCCTCCGGGGGACGACGATGCGGCTGCGGACCGTGCCCGCTTCTCGCGCAGTTCCCCGCGCCCCTAACAGCACCGTGCTGGCCAGCATGGGCATCCTTAACGGGGTCTGGGGGCGGAGCCCCCAGGGTCCTTCAACCCCAGCGGGTTTAGGGAAGGGGCGGGGTGGGTCAGGCCGGGTCTTCGGCCAGTTCCGCGACGCCTGTGATGCGGTGGAGGGGGTACGTGCGGACCTCGTCCGCCGTGTGGTCGTACGCGGTGACGAACCCGCCCTCCACCCGCACCGGCGCGATGACCCGCTGACTGGCCGTGCCCTCCGCGTTGACGTAGCCGATCCACAGCGCGGACCCGGTCATGGCCGCCGCCTGCACCGTGGCCAGCGTCTCCGCGGACGAGGTGCGCGGCAGCGAGCCGTCCGCGCGGGCGGCCTCCGGCTCCTTGCGCACGACGGTGGCCGCCGTGTCGCCCGCGCGGATCGCCCGCACCGCCGCGTCGAGCAGCGTCTCGTCGGGCAGCGGCGGTCCGTCCGGGACCGGGACCGGCGCCGTGCGGCGCGGGGTGCGGCGGGAGTCGGCGCGCGTGATGAGGACGTCGCCCTCGGCGGACTCGGCGGCCGGGGCGTACCCCATCGACCTCAACCCGTCGAGCAGCGCGGCCGGTTCGGCCGTGGTCGCGAGCACCGTGGGGGCGAGCCGGCGCAGCCGCAGCGGCTGGCTGCGCCTGTCGGCGAGGATCTCGCCCAGCATCGCCTCGTCGTCGCAGCGTACGTACGCCGAAGCGGCGCCCACCCTGAGGTGGCCGTGTCTGCGGGCCACGTCGTCGATCAGATAGCTGAGCGGCTGCGGCACCGGCGTACGGCTGTGGTCGGTCAGGAAGGCCTGGAGGTCGGCGGCGGTCTGCCCGGCGTCGAGCGCGCGGCGCACGGAGCCCGCCGTGAAGCGGTAGACGGTGGCGCCGCCCTTGGACTCGATGTCGGCCAGCACCCCGAGCATCGCCGCGAGCGGCCGCCGCAGCGGGCCGGGCGCGACCGCCGTGAGGTCCGCCTGGAGCAGTACGTGGTCGACGGGCTCGGGCAGGTGCGGGGCCAGCGCGGTGGCGGCGCGCAGCCCGAGCAACTCGCGTTCGGCGGCGCCGGAGGCCGGGTCGAGCAGGGCGCGGCCATGGGTGGTCAGCGCGCCCCGGCCGGTGACCCCCAGCAACTCGGCCTCGGACAGCGTCCATTGGGCGAGCCGGGAGCGCAGGTCTTCGGGGCCGCTGCGGGCCGGGCGCTCCCAGCGGAGCCGGGCGAGCAGCGACTCGGGCTCCGGGGAGGCGGCCTCGGGCAGGGTGGTGAGCAGGGTCAGGACGCGGTGGCGGACCTCGGGCGCGGGGGAGCGGTCGAGGTCGGGGCCGAGCGCCGCGAGGGTGCGGCCCTTGGCGTCCTGCTCGCCGACGAGACCGGCGGTGCGGGTGGCGCTCAGCCAGGCCACGGCGAGCCGGGCCCACCGTTCGGCGGGCGGCAGCTCCAGCCAGTCGTCGTACTCGGGGGTCGGCGCGTAGCGCTCGTCCGCCTCGCCGTCCGACGCCAACAACCCTGCCGCGTAAGCGAGTTCGAGCCAGAGCGCGGCGACCTGCTCGGTGGTGTCGAGGGCGGTCGCGGTGCGCTTGAGGTCGCGTACGGAGAGGCCGCCCGCGCGCAGCACGGCGGGGCCGCCCTCGTTCCACTCGGCGAGCAGGTCCTCGACGGTGGTCAGCGCGGTGAACGCCTGGCCCGCGGCGGTCGCGTCCACCACCTGGGGACGGTACTCGCGCAGCGGCGCGACGGCGGGCGGCACCGGCTCGGTGGTGCGGTGCGCGCGCCCGGCGCGCAGATGCAGGGCGACCTCGCGCGGCAGCACCAGGGTGCGCGCGGACGCCGGGAGCAGCAGGCCGTGGTCGCGCAGCCAGCGCACCGGCGGCGGCGGATCGGCCGACACCTCGCCGTACGGCGGGCCCCACACCAGCCGGTCGAGGACCGTCAACGCCTCGGTCGGGGCCGTGTCGAGGAGCTCGGCCATGCGCGCGCGGTCGGTGAACAGGGCGGTCAGCGCCGCGACCGCGGACACCGGGTCGTGGGTGGCCGGGAGCCCGGCGGCCTGGAGGATCTCCTGGACGCGGCCGGGCGACATGCCCGCGGTCGCCTCGGCGACGGTGGGGCCGAGACCGGTCGGCGAGGGGTGGGTGGGGGAGGGCGCGAGCAGTTCGCGGGCGGTGCGCACCAGGCGGAGCCGGTCATCGCCGCCCCAGACGAGGGCTTGCTCGCGCAAGGTGGCGAGCGCGCCGGGCAGCGCGTCCACCACGGCCGCGTCGCCGTCGTCCCCGGCGAGCAGAGCGCGTACGGCGTCGTACGGTGCCGGGTCCGGCGCCACGGCCAGGGCCTGGGCGGTCTGCAGGGCGAACCTGTCCAGCCGCTCCAGGGCCCGTACGACCGAGGCCCGGGTGCCGGCCCGGGTGGCCAGCTGGGTCAGGTCGCCGGGCACGGGGCTGAGCAGATCGGGGCGGGCCCGCAGCAGCGCGGCGAGGGACTCGTCGGGGCGGGTGCGCAGGGCCTCGGCGAGGGTACGGGGTGCCGAGGCCGCGGCGCGGGGCGCCGCGGCAGCCCCGCTCGTCTCGCCGGTCGTTCCTTCGGGCACGTGCGCCTCCTGATTGCGCTCGCCGGTCCCCATCCGCCCCACGGTAGCCCGTGCGCGCTACCGTCAGGACCCGGAGCCGGTGTCCGAAACGCGGCCGGACCGGTGAACGGCTCGGGGCGGGTGGAGCCCGCGGAGGGGAAACGCGCGTGGGGATCGAGAGCGACCAGCTGGTCTACGACTACCTGAGCCGGGTCGGGGACCTGGCCCAGCAGCGGCAGCTGCCCTCCGGGGACCGGATGCGCCTCGTGTCGTCGCTGCGCAACGAGATCGACAAGCAGCGGGCGAAGTACGGGAGCGAGACGCCCGCGACGGTACGGCGTGTTCTCGGGCGGTTCGGGACGCCGGAGGAGGTGGTGGAGGCGGCCGCGTCCGGTTCCGGACCGGACTTCGGCTCCGGTTCGGGGTCGTACGCGGCGGAGCCCGCCGCCGAACCGGCGGTGCCGGTCCAGCGCGACCGGCTGTTCCCGGGCCGCGCCAAACGCGTCCCGCGCCCGCGCCCGCGCGAGGCGGAGGAGGCGCCCCGGCCCACGCTGCCCGCCCCGCCGCACCTTGCGGGCATGGACGAACTCGGCACGCAGGGCGTCGAACCCGACTGGTGGCGGATCGAGCCGGGCGGGTCCCTCGGGGGGTTCGTGGGCGGGGTCGAGATCCCCGAAATACTGGAACCTCCCGGCGACGAGGAGGCGGAGGGGACCGGCGCCGACGAGGACGCCACACCGGACGCCGAGACCGAGGACGTGGTCGAGGCCGCCCCGGTGCGCCGCAGGCGCCTCGGCCTGGGCCCGCGCCGCTCCGCCGAGGGCCGCGGCCTCTCCAATCCCCTGCTCCTCCTCGCGGCGGCGCTGCTCGTGGCGGGCGCGCTGTTCGGCCTGTGGCTGGCCCTGGGCGCGGGCTGGCTCCTGGCGTACGCGTCCCGTCGGCTGACCCGGGCGGAGTCGAAGTGGGCGGTCCTTGGCATGCCGGGTCTCACCCTCGTTGGCGGCCTGACCTGGCTGTGGGGCCGCCAGGACGGCCGCTGGGGGGCGCCGATCGCCGAGGGCGGGATGGGGGCGGCGCTGACGGGGATGTGGCCGTGGTTGATCAGGGTGGCGGCGGTGTCGTCGGCGGCGTTCCTGGTCTGGCGCTCCCAACGCCACCCGCGTCCCTAGGGCCCCTCCGCCCCCACCCCGCCGGGGCCAGAACCCTGCGCCCCGACAGACCCCCTACTCGCGCAGTTCCCCGCGCCCCTCGACCCGCCTTCGATCTGCGGACCGTGCTCGCTTCTCGCGCAGTTCCCCGCGCCCCTTGAAACCCGCTTTCGTCCGCGGGCCGTGCTCGCTTCTCGCGCAGTTCCTCGCGCCCCTGGCGGTACTGGTGCGGGCCGGTGCTGGCATCTTTAGCCCGTCCGGCGTTTGAGGACGAGCGCCGTTCAGGCGCGAACGGGGGTGTGGGGGCGGAGCCCCCGCCGGGGTCCGAGGGGCGGAGCCCCTCGGGGGGTCTGGGGCGGAGCCCCAGGGGTGGGGCTCAGTGGGGGAGCAGGTCGCTCAGGTCGGTCAGGACCCGCCCCGCGGCCCCGTACCCGCTGCCCTGGATCCACAGCTCGTCGTCCACCGCGTGCACCCGCCCCGCCCGCACCGCGGACAACCCCTTCCACAGTGCACTGGACAACGTCCGGGTCCGCTTCGACTTCGCCGGATCCCCGTACGTCGCGTAGAAGATGACGTCCGCGTCCGCGAGATCGATCCGCTCGGGGCTCACGTCGTACGAGAACCCCTCCTTGGCCCGGTCGACGACGGGCGGCCGCCCGAGGCCGACGTCGTCGAGCACCGTCGCGATGTAGTTCCGGCGGCCGTAGATGCGGATGTCCGCGCCCTCGACGAAGCGCACGACGTTGACCTTCAGCGCCGCCGCCCTGGCGGGCCCGCCGAGCCGGGCGGTCAACTCCCGTACCCGCGCCCCGTACGCGTCGGTGACCTGCCGCGCCTCGGCCACCTTGCCCAGCGCGAGAGCGTGCAGCTGGAAGTTCTGCTTCCAGGGGTAGCCCGTGGACTCCGTCATCACCGTCGGCGCGATCTCCTTCAGCTGCGCGTACCGGTCGCCGTGCCGCACCTTGCTGGTCAGGATCAGGTCGGGCCGCAGCGCCGCGACGGACTCCAGGTTCGGGCTCGTCATCGCGCCGACGTCCTTGATGCCCGCCAGCCGGTCCTTGGGCAGGTAGTCGAGGAACCCGGAGGCGACGTCGGCGTGCGTCGCGCCGACCGGCCGCACGCCGAGCGTGATCGCCGAGTCGAGTTCCGCCGTGTCCAGGACGACGACCCGCTGCGGGTGCTCCTTGAGCCGTACGTCCCCCATCGCCGTCTTGACGAGATGGGAACTTCCGCGGGCGGAAGGGGAGTTGGCGCCCGACGGCGAGCACGCGGTCGCGGCGGGCGCGGCCGTCAGGGTCAGTGCGCCTGCCAGCAGGGTGCGGCGCGGAAGGGTCATCCGGGAATCCTCTCGACGGGCGGCGAGTAGGGGGCGCCGGGCACCACCAGCGGGGAGCCCGTCACCGGGTCCGGGACCACCACCGAGTCCAGGCCGAACACCTCGCGTACGAGATCCGACGTCACCACGTCCTCGGGGCGCCCCTCGGCGACGATCCGCCCCGCCTTCATCGCCACGAGGTGGTCGGCGTACCGCGCGGCCTGGTTGAGATCGTGCAGCACCATCACCACCGTACGGCCCCGCTCGTGGTTCAACTGCCTTACCAGGTCCATGACTTCGACCTGATGCGCGATGTCCAGATAGGTCGTCGGCTCGTCGAGGAGGAGGACGTCGGTCTCCTGGGCGAGCGCCATCGCGATCCACACCCGCTGGCGCTGGCCGCCCGACAGCTCGTCGACCGGGCGGTCGGCGAGCGCCGTCACGTCCGTACGCTCCATCGCGTCCGTCACCGCCCGCTCGTCCGCCTCCGACCACTGTTGCCACCAGTGCTGGTGCGGCTGGCGGCCGCGCGAGACCAGGTCGGCGACCGTGATCGCCTCGGGCGCCACGGGCGACTGCGGAAGCAGGCCGATCGACTGGGCGATCCGCTTCGTGGGAATCCGCGCCAGCTCCGTGCCGTCGAGCAGCACCGCGCCGCCGCGCGGCTTCAGGAGGCGGCCGAGCGCACGCAACGTGGTCGACTTTCCACAGGCGTTGGGGCCGACGATCACCGTCACTCGTCCGTCGGGCACCGCGAGGTCGAGACCGTGCACGACCGTACGGTCTTCGTAGGCGAGGGTCAGCTCGCGGGCCGTCAGCCGGCTGGTCATCTACTTTCCTCCCGTGGTGCGGCTGCGCACGATCAGCCAGATCAGGTACGGCGCGCCGATCACCGCGGTGAGCACGCCCACCGGCAGCTCGGTCGGCGAGAACAGCTTGCGGGCCAGGAGATCGGCCAGGACCACGATGACCGCGCCCGTCAACGCCGAGCAGAACAAGGGTATTTGGGCCGTCCGCGTCATCCGGCGGGCGATCTGCGGGGCGAGCAGCGCGACGAAGTCGACGGGCCCCGCGGCGCCCGTCGCCACCGAGGCGAGCACCACCCCGATGACGACCAGGCCGAGCCGCACCCGGCCGAGCCGTACGCCGAGCGCGGTCGCGGTGTCGTCGTCGAGGGTGACCGTGCGCTGGGCGCGGGCCGCCCACAGCACGGCGGGCACCAGCGCGAGCAGCACCCAGCCGAGCGGCGCCGCCTCGTCCCAGCCGCGCCCGTTGAGCGAGCCGGTCATCCAGATCTGCGCCTGCTGGGCGACCAAGTAGTCGCCCTTGGTCATGAACAGCGTCGTGAGGGAGCGCAGCGCGATGGCGAAGCCGATGCCGATCAGGACGAAGCGCGTCGCGTGCAGCCCGCCGCGCCACGCGAACACGTACACCAGGGCGGCCGCCAGGACACCGCCGACGACGGACAGGTAGGGCAGCACGGTGTACGAGGTGACGCCGAACGTCATCGCGCCGACCGTCAGCGCCGAGGCGCCCTGGCTGATGCCGATGATGTCGGGGCTGGCGAGCGGGTTGCGCGCGACGGTCTGGATGAGCCCGCCCGCGATGCCGAACGCGGCGCCGACCATCAGGCCCACCACCATGCGGGGCAACCGCAGCGTGCCGACGACGAGTTCGGCGTACGAGTCCTGCCCGGTCAGCACCTTCAGCACGTCGCCGGGCGCGACGAAGCTCTCGCCGACGCAGAGGTAGGCGACGCACAGCGCGGCCAGGACGACGAGGAGGGACGCGCCCACCGCCGCCGCCCTGCGGTGCAGCAGGAAGGCCGCGCGCCCGGCGCGTACGACCGTGTAACCGGCGGGCCGCACCGGGCCGGGCGCGGTCACGGTCGCGGACGGGCCGCTCATGCCGGGACCGCCTTCCTGCGGACCAGCGTGACCAGGAACGGCACGCCGATCAGGGCGGTCATCACGCCCGCCGGGATCTCGCCCGGCGGGAAGACGATCCGGCCGAGCGTGTCGGCGACCAGGAGCATCACCGGGCCCACCAGCGCCGCCATCGGCAGCACCCAGCGGTGGTCGCTGCCCACGATCGCGCGGGCGATGTGGGGGATCGCGAGACCGATGAAGGCGATCGGCCCGGCCGCCGCCACCCCGACGCCGGTCAGCACCGTGGCGCCGATGCCGCCCAGGACGCGTACGGTCGCTACGTTCTGGCCGAGGCCCTTCGCCACGTCCTCGCCGAGCGCCAGCGCGTCGAGGCCGCGCGCGACCCAGGCCACGAGGACGACGCCGGCCAGCAGGAACGGCCAGATCTGGTGGGCGACTTGGGCATCCCGCCCGGCCAGCGAACCGACCTGCCAGAAGCGGAACTCGTCGAGCGCGGCCGCCCTGGTGGTGAGCACGCCCATCGTCACGGAGACGAGCAGCGCGTTGATCGCGGCGCCGCTGAGCGCGAGCTTCACCGGGGTCGCACCGCCGCGCCCGCTGGACGCGATCGCGTACACCACGACGGAGGCGATCGCCGCGCCCGTGAACGCGAACCACACGTACCCCGTCAGCGTGTGCACCCCGAGGAACGCGATGGCCAGGACCACGCCGACCGAGGCGCCCTGGCTGATGCCGAGGATGCCGGGGTCGGCGATGGGGTTGCGGGTGATGCCCTGGAGCACCGTGCCCGCCACCGCGAGGGCGGCGCCGACCATCAGGCCGATCAGGGTGCGCGGTACCCGCAGTTCGCGGACGACCTCGGCATCGGGGGTGTGCGCGCCGCCGAACAGGGCGTCCAGGACCTGGGACGGCGGGATCGGGCGCGCCCCGACGGCGAGCGAGAGCAGGACCGCGACCAGGAGCGCCGCGACGGCCGCCGCCGTCGCGAGCACGCGTCTGGTCCGGCGGGGTGCGGCTGACATAGGGCCCATCACAGGTCGGCGTTTGGTAAGGCTTGGCTAACTATGGCGGTCAGTCTAAGGGCCGGGACGCGCCGCCCACCTGGGCACAATGGCCCTCATGCCCCTCGACGCGCCCACGGTCGGCTTCGACCTCGACATGACCCTGATCGACTCCCGGCCCGGCATCCACGCCGTCTACCAGGAGCTCTCCGCCGCCACCGGCACGTACATAGACGCCGACCAGGCCGTCAGCAGGCTCGGGCCGCCGCTCGACTGGGAGCTGCGGCACTGGTTCCCCGAGGAGCTCATCGCCGAGATGGTGCTCAAATACCGTGAGATCTACCCCACACGCGCGATCCTGCCCACCCCGGCGATGCCCGGCGCGGCCGACGCGGTGCGCGCGGTGCGGGAGCTCGGCGGCCGCGCCGTCGTCGTCACCGCCAAGAACGCCCCGCAGGCCAGGCTGCACCTCGACCACCTCGGCATCACCCCGGACGAGGTCGTCGGCGGGCTGTGGGCCGAGGGCAAGGCGACCGCGCTGCGCGAACACGGCGCCGCGGTCTACGTCGGCGACCACCTCGGCGACGTACTCGGAGCGCGCGCCGCGGGCGCCCTGTCCGTGGCGGTGCCGACCGGTCCGATCGGCGCGGCCGAACTGCGCGAGGCGGGCGCGGACGTCGTCCTCGACGATCTCACGTCATTTCCGGCCTGGTTGAAGGTTTACGCCGCCGAACGCGCTTGACAGCGCGGCCTCGTACTTGCGTACGGGACCGGCCGGTTCAGGTGGGGGACGACCTCGTCAGGCGCGGGCCTGGCGGCGCTGCTCCGCGACGGTGAGCAGCACGCCCGCCCCCGCGATCAGGAAGCCGACGCCCATCAGCATGCAGACGAGATAGGCGAACGACGGGAACGGCGCCGTGTGCAGGAACAGCGGGGCCACCGTGACGAGCGTGGCGAGCGCGCCCACGAAGAACACGACGACGCCGACGCGAACCAGCCGATCACCGGTGGTGAGGGCGTCGCGGTCGGTCTTGGCCTGGGTTTCGGTACTCACCCAGCCAGGGTAGTTCCCTGGTCGTAAGGACGGGCCGGGACGTCTTGTCAGTAGCTCCTGGACCATTAGCCTTGGTGTCGGCGGGTCGGAAGGCGACCCGCTGTAGTGCTATCCAGAGCCGTTTTTCGGCGCCCCGCACACAACGACGAGTACGAGGACGAGGACAGACGTGCCTACCGGCAAGGTCAAGTGGTTCAACAGCGAGAAGGGCTTCGGCTTTCTCTCCCGGGACGACGGCGGCGACGTCTTCGTCCACTCCTCCGTGCTCCCCGCTGGAGTCGACGCACTCAAGCCCGGTCAGCGCGTCGAGTTCGGCGTCGTCGCCGGGCAGCGCGGTGACCAGGCCCTCTCCGTCACGGTCCTCGACCCGGCTCCCTCGGTGGCCGCGGCCCAGCGCCGCAAGCCCGACGAACTGGCCTCCATCGTGCAGGACCTGACGACGCTCCTGGAGAACATCACGCCCATGCTGGAGAAGGGGCGCTACCCCGACAAGGCGGCGGGCAAGAAGATCGCGGGCCTGCTGCGGGCGGTGGCCGACCAGCTCGACGTCTGACCCGGCCACCGCCTCGCACCGCCGCGCGGACGGCGAGCGGCCATCCTGATCCAGGAGACCTGGCGGAGCTGGGAGATCCAGGAGATCCAGGAGATCCAGGGGATCAGGAGATCTAGGGGATCCGGGGGAACGACAGTGCATCGCGGCCGAGGGGCGGGACGAGCCCCTCGGCCGCGGCGCGTGTCAGCAGCCCGCGCACCGCGGCGTAGCCGTCCTCGCCGAGGTCGGCGGTGAACTCGTTGACGTAGAGCCCGATGTGCCGGTCGGCCACGGACGGGTCCATCTCCTGGGCGTGCTCAAGGACGTAGGGCCGGGACGCCTCGGGGTCGTCCCAGGCGAGCCGCACGGAGGCGCGGGCCGACTCCGCGAGCAGCCGCAGCGTGGCCTCGCCGAGGGAGCGCTTGGCGATGATCGCGCCGAGCGGGATGGGCAGGCCGGTCGTCGCCTCCCAGTGCTCGCCCATGTCGGCGAGCGAGTGCAGCCCGTACTGCTGGTAGGTGAAGCGCGCCTCGTGGATGACGAGTCCGGCGTCCACCTTGCCGTCGCGCACGGCGGGCATGATCTCGTGGAACGGCATGACGACGACCTCGCCGACCCCGCCGGGCACGACGTCCGCGGCCCACAGCCGGAACAGCAGGTACGCCGTCGACTTCTCGCTCGGCACGGCGACCGTCTTGCCGGTCAGGTCCCCGTCGCCGGCCTCCCGGGTGAGGACCAGCGGACCGCAGCCGCGGCCCAGCGCGCCGCCGCAGGGCAGCAGGGCGTACTCGTCCAGGACCCAGGGCAGCACCGCGTACGACACCTTGAGCACGTCGAACTCGCCGCGCTCGGCCATGCCGTTGGTGATGTCGATGTCCGCGAACGTCACGTCGAGGGCGGGCGCGCCGGGCACCCGGCCGTGCGCCCAGGCGTCGAAGACGAAGGTGTCGTTCGGGCAGGGGGAGTAGGCGATCTTCAACGGCCCGGACGCCGGCTCGGCGGCCTTCCGCGGCTCGGTCTTCAGCGGCTCGGACGGCTGCGGGCCGGTCTTCGGCGGCTCGGACGTTCGGGGGGCGGTGTTCTGCGGCTCAGTGGGGCTCATGGGGTGTCCAACTCTCCAGTACGGTCGGGAGCTTCCCGAACGCGTCGGCGAGCGCGGCGAGCGCGTCGCCGATCCGCCAGGCCGAACGGTCGCGCGGGCCCACCGCGTTGGAGACCGCCCGGATTTCGAGGAGCGGGACGCCGAGCCGGTCGGCGGCCTCGGCGACGCCGAAGCCCTCCATCGCCTCGGCGGCGGCGGACGGGTGGCGGGCCAGGAGTTCGGCCGTGCGCTCGGCGGTGCCGGTGGCGGTGGTCACGGTGAGGACCGGGGCCTCCAGGGCGCCGAGTGCCCGGGCGACGTCCCGGCGCAGCGCTGGCGGGGAGGCCAGCCGGTCGCGGCCGAAGCCGAGTTCGGTCAGTGGCAGGAAGCCGTCGGGGGACCCGGCGCCGAGGTCGGCCGCGACGAGGTCCGAGGCGACGACGAGGGAGCCCAGCGGCGCGACACCGGGGAAGCCGCCGCCGATCCCGGCCGAGACGACCAGGTCGTACGGGGTGCGGGCGAGAGCGACGGCGGTGCCGGCCGCGGCGGCCGCGGGGCCCGCGCCCACGGGCAGCACGTCGATCGTGTGGCCCTCGCGGCGGAAGCCGGTCGGCTCCTCGGCCCGCGCCGTGTATCCGGCGCGGCCGAGGCCGGCGGCGACGGAGTCCGCCTCCGCCGCCACCGCGGTCACGACCAGCACACGCATCAGGCGGGGCCCGCTCGTCAGGAGTTGGTGCGCTTGAGCGTGAAGCTCCAGACCGACTCGGGCTTGTTGTCCTTGTTGACCTGCACGATGCTGACCTTCTTCTCCTTCGGCGCGGCGCCCTGCCCGCCGGTGGAGAAGACGTCGGCGCCGGGGAAGCTCCGGTAGGTCTGGGCGGACGCCTCGGTGATCGGGCTGCCGTCGAGCAGCGCGATCCACTTGCTGCCGTCCTCGACGACCTTCGGGTCGACGCCGAGGCGCAGGGTCGCGCCGGGTGCGTAGTCGATCGACTTGGCGTCCTTGACGCCGCTGAGGCAGCTGGTGAGCTTGTCCTCGGCGAGCGGCTTGCCGTCGTCGCCGCGGCAGGAAGCCTCGGTGTTGACGGAGTTCGTGCCGACCGTCACGGTCGCGAGAGGCGTCGGCTTGTCGCAGGCGGAGAGGACGAGGAGTCCGGCGGAGGCGGCGGCGAGTGCGACGCCGGCCCGGCGGGTCCTGCCGGAAGTGAACGCAACGGTCATGGAGCGAAGGCTATCGGTCGCCCCGAGCCAAGCCGCGCGGGGGTGTGGCGTGCCGTGTCGTGAGTCGCTCAGGCGACCCGGGGACGCGGGGTTCCGCGCCGCGCCGCGCCGAGCAGGCCCCGCACGGAGACGGCCGCCCCCAGGGCCAGCAGGGCCGCGGCCACCGACATGCCCAGGATGCCGTTGAGCGGCAGCGCGATGCCGATCGCGCCGCCGAGCACCCAGGCCACCTGGAGCAGCGTCTCCGAGCGGGCGAACGCGGAGGTGCGGACCTCCTCCGGCACGTCGCGCTGGATCATCGCGTCCAGGGACAGCTTGGCCAGCGCCTGGGTGAGCCCGGCCGTGGCGCCCAGCACGGCCACCATCAGACCGCCGAAGAACGCGGCGCACAGCATCGCCGTGCCCAGCGCGATGGTCAGCATCGTCACGATCAGGACCTCGGGTCCGCGCGCCCGCAGCAGCGAGCCGACCGCCGTGCCCAGCGCGTTGCCGACCCCCGCCGACACGCCGACGATGCCGAGCGAGACGGCCGCGCTCTGCCCGGACAGGGGATGCTCGCGCAGCAGGAACGCCAGGAAGAAGATCAGGAACCCGGAGAGGGCGCGCAGCGCCGCATTGGCGTACAGGCCGTTCACGACGGACACGCCGACCGTACGCAGACTGGGCTTGCGGCCGCTGCGGTCCGAGAGCCGCGCCCGGGCCTCGCCCTTCGACGAGTCGACCTTGTGCGGCAGCGTGAACGCCAGGAACGTACCCCCGGCGAAGACGCAGAACGCCCCGTAGAGCGGCCACTCGGGCCCGATGCGGGAGAGCCCGGCGCCGATCGGGGCGGCGATGCCGGTGGCGAGCAGACCGGCGAGGGTGACCCGCGAGTTCGCCTTCACCAGGGAGAAGCGGGGTGGCAGCAGCCGCGGCACCACGGCGCTCCTGACCACGCCGTACGCCTTCGACGCGACCAGCACGCCGAGCGCCGCCGGGTAGAGCTCCAGGCCGCCGGTGGCGACCGCGCCGGACATCGTGAGGGCGAGCAGGGCGCGGGCCAGCATCGCGCCGGCCATCGCGGCGCGCCGGCCGTGCGGCATCCGGTCGAGCAGCGGGCCGATGACGGGCGCCAGGAGAGTGAACGGCGCCATCGTGATGGCCAGGTAGAGGGCGACCCGGCCGCGCGCCTGGTCGGTCGGCACGGAGAAGAACACGGTCGAGGCGAGCGCCACGGTGATCATGACGTCACCGGCGCCGTTCACCGCATGCAGTTCGATCAGTTTGCCGAGCCCCGACTCACCGGCGCCGTGCGCGTGGGTCGCTTTTCTGATCGACCGGGCCGTCCCCGTGATCGGCAGGTGCAGGGCGCGACCGACCGCCCGGCCTGCCCTGAGGAGGCGGCCGGACCCGTCCGTGGACCCTGACGACCTTGCGGTTGTCACCCCGCCATAGTGCCCCAACCCCGTCCGACCCGAACCAGGATTCGGACGTGCAGGTGGGCCGGGGGCCACGAAGGGGGTAGCGTGACAGGCGCGCCGCCCGCGGCTGCCCAAGGCCGCGCGCCTCTCCGCGATCCCGCAGAATGGATCGCAGAAGGTGCGCCTCCACGCTCGTACGGAGCAGGGGGGACCCCCTTGGTCAGTGAACTGGACAGCCGCTGGGCAGTTGATCGCCCGGGCGCGGACGTTGACGCGGCCCCCTGGTCCGCTCCGCCCGCCGCTCGTTCGCATTCGGCTCCCCGGCGCACCCGTGAGACGGCGTAGGAGAGAAGCGAGACCTGTGAGTGCTGCGACGACGCGAAGCCGTACCCCTGACCGCCTGTGCGCCGAGGCGGTCGACCTAGCCCGCGAGGCGGCGGAGGAAGCCGCCGCGCCGGGCGTGGTCGGCGAGCATGTGGCCCTGGTGTCGGAGGGCGACCGGGTCGTCACGCACTTCTTCGAGTGCAAGGAGCCGGGCTACCGCGGCTGGCGCTGGGCGGTGACCGTCGCCCGCGCCTCCCGCGCCAAGCTGGTCACCCTCGACGAGACGGTGCTGCTGCCGGGCCCGGACGCGCTCCAGGCCCCGGAGTGGGTGCCGTGGAGCGAACGGCTGCGCCCCGGCGACATGGGCCCCGGCGATCTGCTGCCCACCGAGGCCGACGACCTGCGTCTGGAGCCCGGGTACTCCGGTGAGGACGCGCCGCCGCCGAACTCCGCGGTCTCCGAGGAGATGGCCGAGCGGGTCGAGGCGGAGGACGCGGAGTTCGCCGAGCGGGACACTCCGGCCGCCACCACGCGCGGCTCCATCGCGGCCGTCGCCGAGGAACTCGGCATGCGCCGGGCGCGGGTCCTTTCGCGGTACGGGCTGCACGCGGCGGCCGACCGCTGGGAGGAGTCCTTCGGCGGCAAGACCGCGATGGCTCAGGCGGCGCCGGCCTCGTGCGTGTCCTGCGCGTTCCTGGTGCCCATCGCCGGATCGCTCTCCCAGGCGTTCGGGATCTGCGCCAACGAATTCGGTCCCGCGGACGGGCGTGTCGTGGCGCTCGACTACGGCTGCGGGGGGCACTCCGAGGCGGCGGTCATGCCCAAGCCGCCCCGCCCGGCGCCGCCCGTCCTGGACACGGTCGCCCCCGACCCGCTGGCCCTGCGCCCCCCTCGCGACGGCTCCGTCCCGGAGACACCGGACCCAACGGAAGACCTGGGCCACTCCTAACCCGGGCCCCCTGGGGGCTCCGCCCCCAGCCCCCCGGCGGGGACTGCGTCCCCTGCACCCCTCCCGGGGCTCCGCCCCGGACCCCGTTCGCGCCTGAACGGCGCTCGCCCTCAATCGCCGGACGGGCTGAGGTTGCCCATGCAGGCCAGCACCCACTGCTGAGGGGCGCGGGGAACTGCGCGAGCAACCACGCATGGTCTGTGGATGAAAGCGGGTCCAAGGGGCGCGGGGAACTGCGCGGTCGGTCCCGCCACCCGCAGACCGGCAACGTCCCCGATTCGGGCTAACGATCAGGCAATCCACCCCCGGGGGAGCCCGAGGGGCGAAGCCCCCGGGGATCTCGTCGTGCCCGCCCCGGGGAAACCCACCCGATTCCCCCGGAGGGTCTGGGGAAGGGGCGGGGTGGGGGAAATTGAAGCCCCGCCCCCCACGCGCGGTACCTTCGGGCCGCAGTCCCGGAACGCGGGGCAGGACAGAGCGGAGTACGGCGTGATCGTCAAGGCGATGGCGGCCGAAGGGGCCGACCCCTTCGGCACGGCACGGCTGCGCCGCGGGGTGCTGAACGCCTGGGGCGCGGGCCCGGCCAGGTTCCGCGAGGACGCCAACGCCGAGGAGGACCTCGCCCTGGGCGGCTACCGCGACCGCCTCGTCGTGGAGCTCGCCCAGAACGCCGCCGACGCGGCCGCCCGGGCGAACACCACGGGCCGCCTCAGGCTGACCCTGCACCCCGCGACCCAGGACACCCCCGCCGTGCTGGCCGCGGCCAACACCGGCGCCCCGCTGGACGCGATCGGCGTCGAGTCGCTGTCCACCCTGCGCGCCAGCGCCAAGCGGGCCGACACCGAGGTGGCCGTGGGCCGCTTCGGCGTCGGGTTCGCCGCGGTGCTGGCCGTCAGCGACGAGCCCGCCGTGGTGGGCCGGACCGGCGGCGTGCGCTGGTCGCTCGCCGAGGCCCGCGAGCTGGCCGCCGAGGCCGCCGCCGCCAGCCCCGGCCTGGGCGACGAGCTGCGCCGCAGGGACGGACACGTACCGCTGCTCAGGCTGCCGCTGCCCGCCGAGGGCGCCGCCCCCGAGGGGTACGACACCGTCGTGGTGCTGCCGCTGCGGGACGGCACGGCGGAGGATCTCGTACGCCGCCTCCTCGACGGCATCGACGACGCGCTGCTGCTCACGCTGCCCGGCTTGACCGAGATCGTCGTCGAAACCCCGGGCGCGACACGGGTGTTGAGGCGCTCGGTGCACGACGCGTACGTGCACATCGACGACAGCCGGGACGAGACGATCCACCGCTGGCGGACCGTCAGCCACCACGGTCCGATCGGCAAGGAGCTGCTCGCCGACCGTCCCGTCGAGGAGCGGCTGCGTCCGCACTGGACGGTGACCTGGGCGGTCCCGGTGGACGAGGACGGCGCGCCCGAGCGGCCCCGTACCGCCGCCGTCGTGCACGCGCCGACCCCCACCGACGAGCCGCTCGGCGTACCCGCGCTGCTCATCGCGTCGTTCCCGCTCGACACCGCGCGCCGCCACCCCGCGCCCGGCCCGCTCACCGACTTCCTGGTGCGGCGCGCGGCCGACGCGTACGCCGAACTCCTGGGCGGCTGGCGGCCGGTGACCGCTGCCACCGTCGACCTGGTGCCGGGCCCGCTCGGCCGGGGCGAGCTGGACGGCGCCCTGCGCGCGGCCGTCCTGGAGCGGCTGCCGCGCGTCGCGTTCCTGGCGCCCGCCGCGCCCACCGAGGAACTGGTGGCGCTGCGCCCGTTCGAGGCGGAGGTCGTCGAGGGCGCGGGCGCCGACACCGTACGCGTCCTCGCCGAGGTGCTGCCCACCCTGCTGCCCGCCGGTCTCGAACGCCGCCCCGAGCTGCGCACGTTGGAGGTCGGGCGGCTGCCGCTCGGCGACGCCATCGAGCGGATCGCCGGGGCGGAGCGGGCCCCCGAGTGGTGGCACCGGCTCTACGACACGCTCGCCGGAGTCGACCCCGACCGGCTGTCCGGCCTCCCGGTCCCGCTCGCGGGCGGCCGCACCGCCATCGGGCCCCGCCAGATCCTGCTGCCGCTCCCCGACACCCCGGCCGACCTCGGCCGCCTCGGCCTGAAGGTCGCCCACCCGGACGCGGCCCACCCGCTGCTCGAAAAGCTCGGCGCGCTGCCCGCCACCCCGCGTGCCGTTCTGACGACGCCTCAGGTGCGCGCCGCCGTGGCCGCGTCGCTCGACAGCGGCGAGATCTGGGACGAGGACGGCAGTGGCCTGGACGCCGACGAACTCGCCGAGACCGTCCTGGCGCTGGCGCGCGAGGCGAACCTCGCGCCCGGTGACGAACCCTGGCTCGGCGCGCTCGCGCTGCCCGACGAGGACGGCGAACTCGCCCCCGCCGGCGAACTCGTCCTGCCCGGCTCTCCCTTCGCCTCCGTCATCCGCGAGGGCGAACTAGCCGAGGTGGACCGGGAGTTGGCCGAGCGCTGGGGCGAGCAGCCGCTCACCGCCTGCGGGGTGCTGGCCACCTTCGCGCTGGTGCGCGCCACCGACGTGGTCCTGGACCCGGACGAACTGGAGCCGCGCGACGGCGACTTCGCCGAGCCGGACGACGCGGGGCTGCTCGACGCGGTCGACGTGTGGTGCGAGGACGTCCTCGACCGCCTGCCCGACTCCCCGGTCCCGCCGGTCGCCACCGAGATCGTCGCGGTCCGCGACCTCGACCTGGTCGACGACGACGCCTGGCCCCAGGCGCTCGCCCTGCTCGCGAAGCCGCCGCTGCGCGACGCGCTGATCCAGCCAGTCCGCGTCCTGCTGCCGGACGGCACGACCGAGTCCGTACGCCCCTACACCGCCTGGTGGCTGCGCGACCACCCGGTGCTCGACGGGCGCCGCCCGGCCGGTCTGCGCGCGGCGGGCTCCGACCCCCTCCTGTCCGGCCTGTACGAGTCCGTGGACGCGACCGGCTTCGACGACGCGCAGGTCCTGCGGGCGCTGGGGGTGCGCACCTCGGTGCCCGCGCTGCTCGACGAGCCGGGCGGCGCGGCGGAGCTCCTCGGACGCCTGGCCGACGAGGACCGGCCGGTGTCGGGCTCCCAACTCCACGCGCTGTACACGGCGTTGGCGGACCTCGACCCCGAGCAGGTCACGCTGCCGGACGAGCTGCGGGCGGTGGTGGACGGGGAGGTTCGCGTCGTCGACGCCTCGGACGCGGTGGTGGCCGACGCCCCCGACCTGCTGCCGCTCGCGGGCGGCACGGCCCTGCTCCCGGTCGCCCCGGCCCGCGCGGCCGAGCTCGCCGAGCTGCTCCAGGTGGGGCGGCTGAGCGAGGCGGCGTCGGCGGAGGTGACGTCGACGGGGGTCGAGCACGCGGTGCCGGACGCGGTACGGGTCCTGCTCGGCCCCGCCGCCCCGGCGACGTACTTCGAGCACGAGGAGCTGCTCGCGGGCGGCGTGGAGCTGGACTGGCGCCGCCCGGCCGACGGTACGGTCCACGCGGCGACGCTGGAGGGCGTGGCGGCGGGCCTCGCCTGGGCGGCGGGCCAGTGGCCCCGCCGGTTCGAGGTGGCGGCGCTGCTCGAGGATCCGTCGAGGACGAGTGAACTGGCGAGAGACCGCTGGTTCGACTAGCCCCACCCCGCCCCTTCCCGAGACCCTCCGGAGGATCGGGCGGGTGCCGCCCGGGGCCCGCGCGGAACCACCTTCGGGTGCGGACCGTGCGCGCCTTGTCGCGCAGTTCCCCGCGCCCCTTGAACCCGTTCACGTCTGCGGACCGTGCTCGCTTCTCGCGCCGTTCCCCGCGCCCCTTCAACCCGTTCACGCCTGCGGGCCGTGCCTGCTCTCGTGCAGTTCCCCGCGCCCCTGGCCGGGTCGTGCTGGCGGGCGTGGGCGCGAACGGGGTCCGGGGCGGAGCCCCGGGTGGGGGGCCGGGGGTGGTTAGTCCGGCCACCTTCGGACGACCCAGCGCCAGGTCAGCTCCAGCACGGCCGCCCCCACCACCGCGATGCCGACGGCGGTCCACGGCATTACCGCCCCCACCAGCTTCAGCGCGAAGAAGTGCTGGAGCCACGGCACCGCGAGGACCAGCAGGAAGGCGACGGCCATCGCCACGACCAGGGCGACGCGCCACCACGTGTACGGGCGGGCGATGATCGCGAGGACCCACATCGACACGAGGAACAGGGTGAGGGTCGTGACGCTGGTCTCCGCGTCCAGCTCGCCCGGTCCGGAGTAGTACGCCCGCGCGATCATGTACGTCACGAACGTGGCCACCGCCGCGATGACCCCGCTGGGGATCGAGTACCGCATCACCCTCCGCACGAAGTGCGGTTTGGCGCGCTCCTTGTTGGGGGCGAGGGCGAGGAAGAACGCCGGGATGCCGATGGTGAAGGTGGAAAGCAGCGTCAGGTGCCGGGGCAGGAAGGGGTATTCGACCTGGAAGCAGACCACCAGGACGGCGAGCAGGACCGAGTACACCGTCTTGGTGAGGAACAGCGTGGCGACCCGGGTGATGTTGCCGATCACCCGGCGCCCCTCCGCCACCACCGAAGGCAGCGTGGCGAAGCTGTTGTTGAGCAGGACGATCTGGGCGACCGCGCGGGTCGCCTCGGAGCCGGAGCCCATGCTCACGCCGATGTCCGCGTCCTTGAGGGCGAGGACGTCGTTGACGCCGTCGCCGGTCATCGCCACGGTGTGGCCGCGCGACTGGAGCGCCGCCACCATGTCGCGCTTCTGCTGCGGGGTGACCCGGCCGAAGACGGAGTTGGAGTCGAGGACCTCGGCCATCTCGGCCTGGTCGGTGGGGAGTTGACGGGCGTCGACGGTGTCGGCGGCGCCGGGCAGGCCGAGCTTTCCGGCGACCGCGCCGACGGACACCGCGTTGTCGCCGGAGATGACCTTGGCCTTGACGTTCTGCTCCTCGAAGTAGCGCAGGGTGTCGGCCGCGTCGGGCCGCAGGCGCTGTTCGAGGACGACCAGGGCGGTGGGCCGGGCGTCGGAGGAGACCTGGGGGTCGTCGAGTTCGCGGGAGGCGCGCGCGAGCAGCAGCACGCGCAGGCCCTGCTCGTTGAGCGCGTCGATCTCGGCGAGCGCCGGGTCGCCGGACTTGAGCAGCACGTCGGGCGCGCCGAGCAGCCAGGTGCTGTTCTCGCCGTCGCCCTCGCTGAACGCGGCGCCGCTGTACTTGCGGGCCGAGGAGAAGGGCAGGGACTCGGTGCAGCGCCACGCCTCGCTGTCCGGGTAGGCGTCGATGATCGCCTGGAGGGAGGCGTTGGGCCGGGGGTCGGACTCGCCGAGCGCGCCGAGCACCTTGCGTATGTACGTCTCGTCGGAGCCGTTCAGGGGGCGCAGCTCGGTGACGTCCATGCCGCCCTCGGTGAGCGTGCCCGTCTTGTCGAGGCACACCACGTCGACGCGGGCCAGGCCCTCGATGGCGGGGAGTTCCTGCACCAGGCACTGCTTGCGGCCGAGCCGGATGACGCCGATCGCGAAGGCGACCGAGGTCAGCAGGACGAGCCCTTCGGGGATCATCGGGACGATGCCGCCGACGGTGCGGGCGATGGCGTCCTTGATGTTGTCGTCCTTGACCACGAGCTGGCTGATGACCAGGCCGAGGGCGGTGGGGACCATCATCCACGTGACGTACTTGAGGATGGTGGAGATGCCGCTGCGCAGCTCGGAGTGGACGAGGGTGAACCGGCTGGCCTCCTCGGCCAGTTGGGCCGCGTACGCCTCACGGCCGACCCGGGTCGCGGTGAACGCGCCGCCGCCCGCGACGACGAAGGCGCCCGACATCATCTTGTCGCCGGGCTTCTTGAGGACCGGGTCGGCCTCGCCGGTCAGGAGGGACTCGTCGACTTCTAGACCGTCCGCCTCGACCGCCTCGCCGTCCACCACGATCTTGTCGCCGGGCCCGAGCTCGATGACGTCGCCGAGCACGATCTCGGAGGTGGAGATCTCGGCGGCCCGCCCGTCGCGCCGCACGGTGGGCTTGGCCTCGCCGATGACCGCGAGGCCGTCCAGGGTCTTCTTGGCGCGCATCTCCTGGATGATGCCGATGCCGGTGTTGGCGATGATCACGAAGCCGAAGAGGCTGTCCTGGATCGGCGCGACCACGAGCATGACCGCCCAGAGCACGCCGATGATCGCGTTGAACCGGGTGAACACGTTGCCGCGGACGATCTCCGCGGTGGAGCGACTGCTGCGGACGGGAACGTCGTTGACCTCGCCGCGCGCCACCCGCTCGGCGACCTCGGCCGTCGTCAGGCCCCCCGCGCGCCCCGCCGGCGCGGGCGGCTTCATGGGATGGACGGGGTCGAGCTCCGCCCCGGCGTCGATGTTGGCGCGCTGCGTCATGCTGTCGACGGTACGGCGGGAACGGGCGCTTCACCTGCTGGGACGGCCGAACATCCGACCTGCGGAGGAGACGAATGGTCCTCTGGCGGTACGCAGGTCCGAAGGGCTACTGACTTTCGGCCCTTGCGCTCTGCCCGGCGGCCTCCTGTTCGGCCGCGTGCCGCTTGAGTGCCGCGTCGCGCCCCCGGACGTACCAGATCCCGATGAGGCCGAGCCCGCCACCGGCCAGGCACGTCCACACCCACCACAGGTGACCGTGGTCGTCGAACCAGCCGTAGAACGGGAGCTGGACGAGGAAGAGGACGAACCAGATGATCGTCCCGCCGGTGATGGTGGCGACCACGGGGCCCTCAAGGGGCTCCGGCGCCTCGTGCTGGGGTGCTCCCGTGGAAAAGGCAGGCATGCGTTCAGTGTAGGGCGCGCCTTTTCCGCGCCGCCGCTGTCGGCCGGGCGCAGTGCTCCCATGGATCTACGCGCGGAGATGGTGATCTTCGACTTATGTATTCATACTGAAACGGCTTACGGCTGACTCATTCTGTTCGTTAAAACGTCCAAAGAAGTTCGGGTACGTGCCGTTTCCCCGCCCCTTCACGACTGAGGTTCCGAATGCCCTCCTCGGCCCCCGACACGGTCGACGCCGCAGCTCAGCCGCCGGCACCCGCCACGCCGACCAACGCCCTGGACCGCTACTTCAAGATCTCCGAGCGGGGCTCCACCCTCGCCCGTGAGATCCGCGGCGGATTCGCGACCTTCTTCGCGATGGCCTACATCATCGTGCTGAACCCGATCATCCTCGGCAGCGCGAAGGACATGTACGGCCACCAGCTCAACAGCGGGCAGCTGGTCACCGCGACCGTGCTCACCGCCGCCTTCACCACGCTGCTCATGGGCGTCATCGGCAACGTGCCGATCGCGCTCGCGGCGGGGCTCGGCGTCAACACCGTCGTCGCCCTCCAGCTCGCGCCCCGCATGAGCTGGCCCGACGCGATGGGCATGGTCGTCCTCGCGGGCTTCGTGGTGATGCTCCTGGTCGCCACCGGGCTGCGCGAGCGCGTCATGAACGCGGTGCCGCTCGGCCTGCGCAAGGGCATCGCGATCGGCATCGGCCTGTTCATCATGCTGATCGGCCTGGTCGACTCGGGCTTCGTCTCGCGCATCCCGGACGCCGCGCACACCACCGTGCCCCTCCAGCTCGGCGGCAACGGGCACCTGCTCGGCTGGCCGGTCCTGATCTTCGTCCTCGGCGTCCTGCTCACGCTCGCGCTGATGGTGCGCAAGGTGCCCGGCGCGATCCTGATCTCCATCGTCACGATGACGGTCCTCGCGATGATCATCAACGCCGTGGCCACCGTGCCGTCCTGGGGCCTGACCACCCCGAAGTGGCCGGGCAACCCGGTCGACACCCCGGACTTCGGGCTCGTCGGCCAGGTCAGCCTCTTCGGCGGGTTCTCCAAGGTCGGCGTCCTGACCGGCGTCCTCTTCGTCTTCACCGTGCTGCTCTCGTGCTTCTTCGACGCGATGGGCACGATCATGGGCATCAGCGACGAGGCGGGTCTGACCGACGCCCAGGGCTACATGCCCGGCATGAACAAGGTCCTGTTCGTCGACGGCATCGCGGTCGCGGCGGGCGGCGCCTCGTCCGCCTCCGCCACCACCTGCTTCGTGGAGTCCACGGCGGGCGTCGGCGAGGGAGCGCGCACCGGCTTCGCGAACGTGGTCACGGGCGGGCTGTTCACCGTCGCCCTCTTCCTGACGCCGCTCGCCACGATGGTGCCCTCCCAGGCGGCCACCCCGGCGCTGCTCGCGGTCGGCTTCCTGATCCTCTCCGGCTCGATCCGCGAGATCGACTGGGCGGACTGGACGATCGCCATCCCGGCCTTCGTGACGATGCTGATGATGCCGTTCACGTACTCGATCACCAACGGCATCGGCATGGGCTTCGTCACCTTCACGGTGCTGCGCCTGGTGGCCGGCCGGGCCCGCGAGATCCCGGTCGCGATGTACATCGTCTCGGCGGTCTTCGGCTTCTACTACCTGATGCCGGCGCTCGGCCTGACCTGATCCCCGCCCATCGGGCACCGACGCGGCTGGACCGCGGGCTCCCCGTCCCGCGGAGCGTCACGCCGCCCCGTAGAACTTCTCCGTCTCGTCGACCGCCGCCTTGAAGCGCTCGTCGAAGTCGTCGCGTATGAGCGTCCGGACCACATAGTCCTGGACGCTCATTCCGCGTTTCGCGGCATGGTGCCTGAGCCGTTCGAGCAGCTCACCGTCTATTCGCAGGCTGAGCACGCTGGTCCCCATGGACCGAGGGTCGCCGCCCGCCAGGGCCCCGCGCGTCACTTTCCGGAGACGACTCACTCGTTCGGGTGATATGTGGCGCGAAGGTGCCGGTGTGGCGCTGGACACCTGGGCTTAACCAGGTGGTATTTAGCCAGAGTAATGAGTTACGCTAACAAACATGTCTGACCTGTCCCACGGCAGTGGCGAGGACGCCGCCGCCGTGAACTCCCTGCGCTCGGCCGTCATGCGGCTGGGCCGGCGCCTCAAGCACCAGCGCGTCGACGAATCGCTCAGCCCGACCGAGATGTCGGTGCTCGGCACCCTGGCCCGATGCGGCTCGGCGACCCCCGGTGAGCTGGCCCGCAAAGAGCACGTACAGCCGCCGTCGATGACCCGCATCGTCGCGCTCCTTGAGGCGAAGGGCCTGGTCAGGCTGGAGCCGCATCCCGACGACCGCCGGCAGAAGGTGGTCAGCCAGACCGAAGAGGCCGAGGCGATGCTCGAAGAGAGCCGCCGCAAGCGCAACGTCTGGCTGGCTTCCCTTGTCGAAGGCCTGGACGAGGACGAGTGGGCGAAGCTTCGCGCGGCCGCCCCGGTCCTGGAGAAACTCGCACACCTGTAAGGCGCATCGCTAGGAGGCGAACACTTTTTGAGTACGGGACCCGGATCACCATCCGCCCCCGCACCTACCCCTACCTACAACAAGCGCGGCGGGGGGACGTTCTCCTCGCTCGCGGTCCGCAACTACCGGCTGTTCTTCTCCGGTGCCATCGTGTCCAACATCGGCACCTGGATGGCCCGGATCACCCAGGACTGGCTGGTCCTGACGATCACCGGCTCGTCGGTGGCGGTGGGCATCACCACCGCCATGCAGTTCCTGCCGATGCTCCTGTTCGGCCTGTACGGCGGCGTCATCGCCGACCGGTTCGCCAAGCGGAACATCCTGTTCGTGACGCAGGCGGCGATGGGTCTCGGCGGGCTGTTCCTCGCCGTGATGACCCTCTCCGGGCACGTCCAGGTCTGGCACGTCTACCTGACGGCCTTCTTCACGGGCCTGGTCACCGTCGTCGACAACCCGACCCGGCAGTCCTTCGTCTCCGAGATGGTCGGGCCCGACCGGGTGCGCAACGCGGTCAGCCTGAACTCGGCGAACTTCCAGTCCGCCCGGCTCGTCGGCCCCGCCGTCGCGGGGGCGGTCATGGCGGCCGTCGGACCCGGCTGGGCGTTCCTCGCCAACGGCCTGTCCTTCACCGCTCCGCTGATCATGCTGACGCTGATGCGCACCAAGGACCTCCAGCCGACCAGGCTTGCCCCGCGCGGCAAGGGCCAGCTGAAGGAGGGGCTCGCGTACGTGTCGGAGCGGCCCGAGCTGATCTGGCCGATCGTTTTGGTGGGCTTCGTCGGCACCTTCGGGTTCAACTTCCCGATCTGGCTGAGCGCGTTCGCCTCCGACGTCTTCCACGGCGACTCCGGGCTGTACGGCCTGTTCAACAGCCTGATGGCGATCGGCTCGCTGATCGGCGCCCTGCTCGCCGCGCGGCGCGCCACCACGCGCCTGCGGATGCTGGCGCTCGCGGCGCTGGTGTTCGCGGTGCTCGAACTCGCCGCGTCGGCCGCCCCCGGCCTCGGCGTGTTCATGGCGCTGCTCATCCCCGTCGGCATCCTCGGCCTCACGGTCAACGTGACCGCCAACGCCTCGGTGCAGATGGCCACCGACCCCGAGATGCGGGGCCGCGTGATGAGCCTGTTCATGATGGTCTTCACCGGCGGCACGCCGCTGGGCGGCCCGCTCTTCGGCTGGCTGACCGACGTCTACGGCGTCCGCGTCAGCCTCGCGCTCGGCGGTCTCATCTGCGGTGCGGCGGCGATCGGCGTCGGTCTGATGCTGGCCCGCGCGGCCAACCTGCGCCTCAAGGTCGACGTACGTCCGGGTCACCGGCACCTCGAGTTCGTCCCGAGGGACCGGGCCCTGGTCGCGGCCGCCTGACGCAGTCCGGATGACGGCGAACGGCCCGGCTCCCGTCGAGGGGGCCGGGCCGTCGTGCGCGTACGGGCGGGCGGCTCAGAAGATGTCGCTCATCGCCCAGTTCCAGTCGTGGTGGGGCTCGCCGAGGGTGCCCTTGCCGGTGCCCGGGTAGGTCGTGAGCTCGCGGTCCGACTTGGCGAGCAGGTCGGGCGCGTTCCAGGCCAGGTCGTCCAGGACGTCGCCCACGCACAGCAGCGTCCGGTACTTGTCCCAGCCCGCGCCGCCGATCAGGACCCGGGGGCGGAACCCGCCGTGCCCGTCGCCGGGGTAGCGCCACAGGCGGCCCGAGGTGTCGTTGGCGACGACGTCGTCGTGCCCGTCGCCGTCGAGGTCGCCCGTGCCGGTGAACGTCAGGGTCGTGCTCCAGCCCGCGCCCAGGCTCTTGCGGTGGCCGAAGCCGCCGTGGCCGTTGCCCGGGTACAGCCAGGCGTGCCCGGCGCCGTCGAGGGCCATGAGGTCGTTGTGGCCGTCGCCGTCGAGGTCGCCCACCGGGGCGAAGTGGCGCATGCCGGCCCAGCCCGCCCCCACGCGCAGGCGCTTGCCGAGACGCCCGTCGCCCTGGCCGGGATACAGCCACAGCACTCCGGCCCGGTCCCGGGCGAGCAGGTCCTCCTTGCCGTCGCCGGTGAGGTCGCCGTGCCGGGCCAGGGTCATGCCGTTCCAGCCGCGCCCGAGGAAGGTGCCGTTGCCGTCGCCGTCCAGGAAGTAGAGGCTGCCGTTCCAGTTGCGCTGGAGCAGATCGGCCTGGCCGTCGCCGTTGAGGTCGCCGAAGGGCTGGGCGCGTACGTCGTCACCGCCGCCGGAGTTCCAGTCGGAGTACTCCTTGCCCGACTGGCACTCGCGCAGCGTCCGGCCCCAGCGGAACGAACTGTTGTCGTCCTTGCGGGGCTTCGCGCCGTGCGGGGCGGGCTTGGGCGGGGTGCCTATGCCCGTGCCCTTGAGGTACATGTCGCGCCCCGGGTCCAGGTACTGGAACTCCGCCGGGCTCCACATGCAGGAGAACTCGCCGCCGGAGCGGTTGTAGACCGCCGGGGTCTCGTCGTCCCACGGCTCGGCCGAGGCCTGCGGTCCGGCGTAGGCGTCCATCGGGGCCTGGTTGTCGGCCCGGTCGAAGACGCAGAACTTGCCCACCGGGCAGTGGTCGAAGCCGACGGAGGCGTGGGCGGGGGTGAGCGCCGTGACGGTGAACCCCACGACGGCGGCAGCCGTCGACAGAACAGTGCGGATGGTCGGCCGCATGGATGATTTTCCCCCCAGGGAAGCCGGGGCGCGGGCCCCGCAGAATCGAGCGACGGGATCCTACGGCAGCCCTCGCGGCGGCTCGGCACAGGGGGCCGATCTTGGTTGACTGTTCCCATGCGCCTCTTCGCCGCCGTACTCCCCCCGGCCCCGGCCGTCGATGAACTGGGCCGCGCGGTGCGGGAGTTGGCGGCGCTGCCCGGTGCGCGGGCGCTGCGCTGGACCGGGCGCGAGGGCTGGCACCTCACCCTGGCGTTCATGGGCGACACCGACGAGGCGGTCCTGGCCGAGCTGCACGAACGGTTGCGCCGGGCGGCCCGCCGCACCGAGCCCTTCACGCTGCGGCTGCACGGCGGCGGACGCTTCGACGGGCGCGCCCTGTGGGCCGGCGTCGCGGGCGGCCTCGACGACCTGCGCCTGCTCGCCGAACGCGCGGACGCCGCCGCCCGCCGCTCCGGCATCCCGATGGACCAGCACCGCCGCTATGTGCCGCACCTCACCCTGGCGCGCACGCGCACGCCGATGGACCTGAAGCCGTACGCCGACGCGCTCGCCGCGTTCGAGGGCAGCCCGTGGCGGGTCGGTGAGTTGGCCCTGGTCCGCAGCGAGCTGCCGCGCGGCGGCACCCCCGGGGAGCGGCCCCGCTACGGGACGGTCGCGCGCTGGCCGCTCGGCGGGGCCGGTTAGGCTCAAGGGGTGGACCCGAAGACCAGGAACCGGATCATGGCCGGTGTGCTCGTGCTGATGTTCATCGTCGTGGCGGTGGCGGCCGCAGTCGGCTGACCGCGACCGCCACCCGCGCGGGGCCGGTCGGCCCCGCGTCCCCGTTCCGGCGCGTACGCCCTACCAGGCGAAGGCCTCCGGCGACGGCCCGGGGCCGGGGAAGATGTCGTCCAGCGCGGTCAGGAACTCCTGCGGCAGATCGAGTTCGACCGCCCGCAGCGGCGCGTCCAGCTGGTCCGCCGTGCGCGGCCCGACGATCGGGCCCGCCACTCCGGGCCGGGTGAGCAGCCAGGCGAGCGCCACCTGGGCCGGATCGAGCTCGTGCTTGGCGACCAGGTCCTCGTACGCCTGGACCTGCCCGCGCACCCCCGGGTTCGCCAGGGTCTGGGCCGCGAGGCCGCCCTTGGAGCGCGAGCCGGAGCCCTCGCGCTCCTTGCGCAGGATGCCGCCGAGCATGCCGCCGTGCAGCGGCGACCAGGGGATGACGCCGAGCCCGTACTCGACCGCGGCCGGGACGATCTCCATCTCGGCGCGGCGTTCGGCGAGGTTGTAGAGGCACTGCTCGCTGACCAGGCCGACCCGGCCGGTGCGGGCGGCGGTCTCGTTGGCCTGGGCGATCTTGTAGCCGGGGAAGTTGGACGATCCGGCGTACAGGATCTTGCCCTGGGTGATCAGGACGTCGACGGCCTGCCAGATCTCCTCGAAGGGCGTCAGGCGGTCGATGTGGTGGAACTGGTAGACGTCGATGTAGTCGGTGCCCAGGCGCCGGAGCGAGGCCTCGACGGAGCGGCGGATGTTGACCGCCGACAGCTTGTGGTGGTTGGGCCAGGCCTCGCCGTCGCCCATGTTGCCGTACATCTTGGTGGCGAGGACGGTCTTGTCGCGCCGGTCCCCGCCCTGGGCGAACCAGCTGCCGATGATCTCCTCGGTACGGCCCTTGTTCTCGCCCCAGCCGTACACATTGGCGGTGTCGAAGAAGTTGATGCCCGCGCCGAGCGCGGCATCCATGATCGCGTGGCTTGCGGCCTCGTCGGTCTGCGGTCCGAAGTTCATCGTCCCGAGGACGATCCTGCTCACCTGGAGACCCGTGCGTCCGAGCTGCGTGTACTTCATGGAAGACCAGCCAACGTCTTCGAGCGCGCTCAAGGCAAGGGGCCGGGCCGGGACTTCCCCGGCCCGGCCCCCTGCCCGCGTCCTACCAGGCGAAGGCCTCGGGCGAGGGGCCCGGGCCGGGGAAGATCTCGTCGAGGCCGGCGAGCAGTTCCTCGCCGAGCTCCAACTCCAGGGCGCGCAGCGCCGATTCGAGGTGGGCGGGGGTGCGCGGGCCGACGATGGGGCCGGTCACGCCGGGCCGGGTGAGCAGCCAAGCCAGCGCCACCTCGCCGGGCTCCAGCTCGTGCTTGGCGACCAGGTCCTCGTACGCCTGGATCCGGGCCCGTACGGCCGGGTCGGCCAGACCCGCGGCGGAGCGGCCGATCTTGGTGCGCGCGCCCGTGCCCTCGCGCTCCTTGCGCAGCGCGCCGCCGAGCAGCCCCTGGTGGAGCGGTGACCAGGGGATGACGCCGAGCCCGTACTCCTGGGCGGCCGGGACGACCTCCATCTCGGCGCGGCGTTCGGCGAGGTTGTAGAGGCACTGCTCGCTGACCAGCCCCAGCCGGCCGGTGCGGGCGGCGATCTCGTTGGCCTGGGCGATCTTGTAGCCGGGGAAGTTGGAGGTGCCCGCGTACAGGATCTTGCCCTGGGTGATCAGGACGTCGACGGCCTGCCAGATCTCCTCGAACGGGGTGGCCCGGTCGACGTGGTGGAACTGGTACACGTCGATGTGGTCGGTGCCGAGCCGCTGGAGCGAAGCCTCCACGGAGCGGCGGATGTTGACGGCCGACAGCTTGTTGTGGTTCGGCCACGCCTCGGTGCTCCAGGGCTTGCCCGGGGTCATGTCGCCGTACATCTTGGTGGCGAGGACGACCTTGTCGCGCCGGCCGCCGCCCCGGGCGAACCAGGAGCCGAGGATCTTCTCGGTGAGGCCCTTGTCCTCGTCCACGCCGTAGATGTTGGCGGTGTCGAAGAAGTTGATGCCCGCGTCCAGGGCGGTGTCCATCAGGGCGTGGCTGACGGCCTCGTCCGCCTCGCCGCCGAAGTTCATCGTGCCGAGGACGAGACGGCTGACCTGGAGTCCGGTGCGTCCGAGCTGTGTGTACTTCATGGCCCCATCAAAGCCTGTTGGTGTGCGCTCGAAGCAAGGGCCGCGTTCAACTGCCCAGCCAGCTGGCGGTGTCGAGCCGGAAGGCCTCCGGCGGCACGGCGGCGCGCAGACCCGCTTCGAGTTCGCGCAGCCGGTCGCCGCCCAGGGTGGCGGCCCAACTGGCCCGCAGTTCGTCGAAGATGGCGGCCGACCGGGCCAGCGCGTCCAGTCCGCGGGGGGTGAGCCGGACCAGTTTGCGGCGGGCGTCGGCGGGGTCGTCGGCGCGTTCGGCGTAGCCCAGCGCGATGAGGCGGTCCACCGTCTTGCCGGCCGCCTGCTTGGAGACGCCGAGCCGCCGCCCGATCTCGCTGGCCGTCGACCCGGGCAGGCCGATGGCCTGGAGCGCGAAGCCGTGCGCGGGCCGCAGGTCCCGGTGGCCCTGGCGCGCGAGCTCGGCGTGCAGCCGGTCGATGAGCGAGCGGAACCCGGCGAGGAGGAGCAGGGGGAGCTCGTACCCGGGCGCGTCGCGCGGCGGCACGGCGGCCGGGGGCCCGGCGGGCATCGGCGGCACGGCGGCCCCCGCGTCGGGGCGCACCCCCGCTCCCGGCCCCGCGGCGGAGCCGTTGCGCGAATCGACAACCTGGTTTACCTTTTTTTCGTCAACCACGTTGTCCATTCTAGATCCCGGGTCCCCGCGCGCTCCGGACCCGGGCCGTACGGAAGAAGGGCTTCACGATGTTCACCGAGCACACCCTGGAATCGGCCCCGCCCGCCTCGCGCAAGGCGATGGAGACGACCATCCGCCACCTGGGCCGCCTCGCCCCGCCCGTCGCCCGCCTCGCCACCTCTCCGCATCTCCTGGACGGCTTCCTCAAGCTGAACGCCCTCTTCGAGCAGACCACCCTGGAGCCGGTGGCGCGCGAGGTCCTCGTCATGACGGTGGCCGTCCGCAACGAGTGCCACGTGTGCGTCGCCATGCACACCGGCAGGCTGCGCGAGCTGGGCGCCGACGAGGACCTGGTGGCCGCCCTGCGCGAGCGGCGCCCGCTCGCCGACCCGAAGCTGGACGCCGTACGCCGCTTCACGCTCGCGGTCCTGGCGAAGGCGGGCGGCGTCGAGGACGAGACCCTCAAGGACTTCCTGTCGTACGGCCACACCGAGCAGAACGCCCTCGAAGTGGTCCTCGGCATCGGCACCTACACCCTGTCGACCTTCGCCAACCGCCTCACGGGAGCGGGCCTGTGAGGCGCCGACTCCCTTTGTCCGTCCGCTACTTGGAGCCGACCGGGCTGACGTAGGTGCCGGGATGCGTCGCCCCGTCCTGGAGCAGGACCGAGGAGAAGTCCCAGGGCAGGGTGTGGGAGTGGGTCTCGTTCGGCGGGGTGACCACGATGCTCTTCGGCTGGAACTCCTGGCCGTCGCCCTTGTTGAACGGCAGGTAGAAGATGTTGAAGGTGGTCGTCGCGCCCGGCCGTACGGTGACCGCCGAGGGGGACTCGGCGGTGTAGCGCGTCAGCGACCACCTGGTGGAGCCGCCCACCAGGTCCACGCCCGGATAGCCCTTCATCACGCAGGACTTGGCGCCCTTGTTGGTGAGCGTGATGGTGACGGCGCCCTGCGAACCCTTCGACCGAGCCCCGCTGCCGGGGGCGACGGCGAAGCCGAGCTGGGAGGTCAGGCAGTGATCGCCGCCCGCTCCGGCGCCGCTGCCCGTGCCCGCGTTCGTGTCGCCGCCGACGCTGCCGCCGGAGGGGGCCATGGTCCGGCCGCCGTTCCCGCCGGGGGAGCTCGTGCCGGTCCCGGTGCCGGTGGCGGTGTTGCTCGGGGTGTCGGTGGCGACCTTGCCGGAGCCGCCGCTGTCGTTGCCGCAGGCCGTCAGGGACAGGCCGGCGGTGAGGAGGACGATCGCTGCCATGGGGGCGGTACGCAGGCGCAACACGGCGATCCTTTCGTTTCCTTGTCCGTTCGGATGCCCGGCGGCCCCGGTCTCAAGCGGAGCGCACACGGAACGCGGGCCCCGGTCTGACCCCTTGAGCACACCGGGTACCTCCTGGACGTTCCGCACCGCCGGACGGTTTCATCGTGGCGCGTGGGCGCGGGATCGGCGCGCCGGAATTCCGTCCACAGCCTGTGGGCGGCCGGTTCTGGGCGGCGCCCGCCGTTTCGTGGTTCCGTTCGATTGCTGGGACCATCGTGGTCGGCGGCGCAGGAATCGGCACGGAGGCACGTTCATGGCAGGCGGAACACAGGGCGCTGGGGTGGAGGCCGTCGACCGCGCGTTCGCCGCGGCGCTGTACATCGAGGGCGACGCCGCCCTCGACACCGGCGCCTCCCTGCTCGCCGCCGCACCGGACGCCGACGCCGAACTCGCCCTACGCGGGCGGGAGTTCGTGCGGCGCGCCTGGGACCGGGGCTGGCAGCCCGCCGACGTCGCCCGGATCGTACGGCGCGACCTGGACGAGCCGCACCTGCGCGTCCTGAGCGGCCTGATCCGCGACGAGCTCGCCCGCTACGACCGGCTGCCCCCGCGCTGGCCGGGCCAGCTGGCCGACCTGCCGGAGGAGCCCTGGCGCGCGGACCGCTTCTCGTACGCGACCGTCCTCCTGGAGCTGTACCGGCTGCTGCTCGCCCTGCCCGCGATCGAGCCCGCCGGGCCGGTGCCGGGGGCCTCGCCGCTCGGGCCGCCGGTGCACGGTGAACCCAAGACGCTGGCCCGGATCCGGGCGCTGCTCGCGAAGGCCGAGGCGACCGGGTTCCCCGAGGAGGCGGAGGCGCTCAGCGCCAAGGCGCAGGAGCTGATGGCGCGGCACAGCGTGGACGAGGCGCTGCTCGCGGGGCGCGGGCCCGGCGGGGAGGTGCCGGGAGCCTGCCGGATCGGGGTGGACGCGCCGTACGAGACGGCCAAGGCGATCCTGCTCGACGCGGTCGCCTCCGCGAACCACTGCCGGGCGGTGTGGAACGCGGACCTCGGCTTCTCGACGGTGATCGGCTTCGAGGGCGACCTGGAGGTGGTCGAGCTCCTCCACACCTCCCTCCTCGTGCAGGGCACGGCCGCGATGACGCGGGCGGAGGCGGCGCAGCGGGCGGGCGGGCGCAAGCGGACCAAGACGTTCCGGCAGTCCTTCCTGCTCGCTTACGCGGGGCGGCTGGGGGATCTGCTCGCGGCCACGGCGCGGGATGTGGAGGCGTCGTACGGGGGTGAGCTGCTGCCCGTCCTCGCGACGCGGGCGGTGGCGGTCGCCGGGCGGGCGGAGGAGATGTTTCCCCGTACGGTGTCGACGCGGGTTCGGGGGGCGTCGGACGAGTCGGGCTGGCGGGACGGGCGCGCCGCGGCGGACCAGGCCCACCGCACCCCCCGCCCCGGCCTAACCCCCTCCGAGGGTGAAGGCGCCCCCCGGGGCTGAGCCCCAGCCCCCGGAGCCCCCCACCCCGCCCCTTCCCGAGACCCTCCGGGGGTGTGTAGGGCTGAGGGCGACTCCTGGGGCTCCGCCCCAGACCCCGTGTCGCGCCTGAACGGCGCTCGTCCTCAATCGCCGGACGGGCTAAAGATGCCCATGCAGGCCAGCACCGTACTGCCAAGGGGCGCGGGGAACTGCGCGAGCAAGCGGGCACGGCCCGCAGCGGAAGGGGCGCTTGGGGGCGCGGGGAACGGCGCGAGAAGCGGGCACGGTCCGCAGCCGAAAGCGGGTTTAGGGGGCGCGGGGAACTGCGCGAGATGCGAGCACGGCCCGCAGCCGAAAGCGGGTTCAAGGGGCGCGGGGAACTGCGCAAAAGCCCCCGCGGGGCATGCGGGCGCCCACCCCCGCGGGGCATGGGGGCGGCCACCCCCGCGCGGCATGGAGGCGGCCACCCCCGCGCGCGGGCGGACGGATGGCCGGGCTCCCCGTTACCCTCGGGATCATGAGCTGGCTCCGGGCGCTGAAGGAGACCGCCCGCTCGGGGCTCAAGGTCGAGCGACGGCGGCTGGAACCCCTCGTCGCCCTGCGCGGCGCGGCAGGCCTCGCCCTCGTGGTCGGCATCAGCCTCACCCTGTTCGGCCCCTCCGTCGCCGCGAGCTCCGCGTTCGGCGCGTTCCAGGGCGCCATCGCCACGTACCAGCGCAGTTGGCGCCCGCGGCCCGTGCTGGCCCTCGCCTCCGGGCTCTCGCTGGCGATCTCCACCTTCCTCGGCTACCTCGTCGGCACGCACTCCCCGTTCTTCCTGCTGCTGCTCGCCCTGTGGACGTTCCTGGCGGGCCTGGCGTGGGCGGTCGGCCCGACCGTCGGCGTGATCGCCTCCTCGAACGTGGCGATCATGCTCGTCACCGTCACCCTGCCCAGCTCCCTCGTCGAGGCCGCGGGCCACGCCGGGATGATCGCGTTCGGCGGGGTCGTCCAGGCTGCCCTGGTGGTCCTGTTCCCCATCCGCAGATGGGGCGCGCAGCGCGACGCGCTCGCCGACGCGCTGGCCGCCGTCGCCGACTACGCGCGGCGGCTGCGGCACGACCCGGTCGCGCCGTTCGACCCCGAGCCCCTCATGACCGCCCGGCTCGCCGCCGCGGTCACCCCGCGCGAGGCCCGCCGCCGGCCGGCCGAACTGCACGGCGCCCGCGGCGTCGCCGAGCGGATCCGGCCGGTGCTCGCCTCGCTCGCCGACCCGGCGCTCGGCGTGCCCCTGGAGGGCGTCGAACGCGACCGGGTCAGGGAATTGCTCGCCGCGGCGGCCACGGTGCTCGACGGCGCCGCGCGTGCGGTCCGGCACGGCGAGACCCCCGCCATCCCGCCCGCCGCGGCGGCCGCGCTCGCCACCCCCGACACCGGAGCCATCCTCACCGGCCCGGCCCGCCGCGCCGCCGCCCGGCTCATCGCGCTGCTCGCGGACGTCGTCGAAACGGCCCGCGGCAGCGGCACCGGCGCAGGCGCGGAGCCGCTGCTCAGGCCCACCCTGCCCCGGCTCGTCCCGCTCGCGCTGCGCACCATGCGCGACGAGCTGGGCCGCCGCCGCTCCCCGGTGTTCCGGCACGCGGTACGGGTCTGTGCGGTGGCGACCGTGGGCTATCTACTCGGCCACGTCCTGCCGTTCGGCCACGGCTACTGGGCGCCGATGGCCTCCGTGATGGTGATGCGCCCGGACTTCTCCCTCACCTACGCCCGCGCCGTCGCCCGCTTCGGCGGCACCCTCGTCGGCGTCGCGCTCGCCACCGGCATCGTCCAGCTCACCCATCCGGACACGGGCCTGTCCGCCGTCATCGCGGTGGCCTGCGCGTTCCTGGCGTACCTGCTGATGCGCACGGGCTACGCGGTGCTGAGCGGCTGCGTCTCCGCGTACGTCGTGTTCCTGCTCGGCATGGGCGGGCTCCAGTGGACCCAGACCGTGCCCGACCGGGTGTTCCTGACGCTGATCGGGGGCGCGCTCGCGATGGTCTCGTACGCCGTCTACCCGGCCTGGGAGACCCCGAGGCTGCGCACCCGGCTCGCCGACTGGCTGGCCGCGAACGGCCGTTACTCCGCCGCCGTCATCGCCCACTACGCCGACCCGGCCCGCGGCTCCGGCGAGATCCGCCAGGCGCTGCTCGACACCCGCGAGGCCCGTATCGCCTGGCAGGAGGCGCTCGACAAGGCCACCCACGAACCGGTGCGCCACCGGGGCCTTTCGCGTACGGCGGCCGAGGAATCCGCCCACGCGCTCGGCCAGTTGGGGCGTACGGCCATGCTGATGGAGGCGCATCTGCCGGACCGGGACGCGGTGCCCGTCCCCGCCGCCGCGAAACTCGCCGACGCTCTGCGCGACGCCACCGAGCAGGGGGCGAAGGCGGTGCGCGAGCGGCGGGTTCCGCGCTGGGACGAGGTCGAGCGGGCGCTGGACGCCTGGGACGGCGAGGGCGTCCCCGACCGCGTGGTGCGCCGGGGCGCCGGTCTCGTCCTGCACTGCCTGGACGATCTCACCGACGCCCTCACCGTCAGCAACTCCCCTGATCCTTAGGGGGATTGAGGGGGCTAGGGGGTCGGCAGGCCGGTGGGGAGGCCGGTCGGGAGCGAGCCCGTCTTGCCCCGGGTGAAGGAGTCGGTCTTGCCGCCCTCCCACTTCACTTCCAGGCTGCCGCCCTTGAGCGTGGCCATGCCCTGGGTGCGCTCGGTGTTCCCGTCCGCGCACTTGAGGGTGAGCATGGTCATGCCCGCGCCCTCGGCGACGGTGCCGGAGCAGACGTGCGGGGAGAGCAGACCCACGCCCTTGTCCGCGATGGCCATGGCGACGGTCTTGCCACCGGTCGTCGCGGTCCAACTGCCTTGCAGGTCACTGCCCTTGGCCGGGCTGCCGTCGCCGCCCGGCGCCGGGGAGGCGCTGTCGGAGCCGGACGGCGACTTGGCGGCCGGCTTGTCGTCGCTCTTGCTGCTGCCGCAGCCGGTGAGGACGAGTGCGACCGAGAGTCCGGCCGCGGCGAACCCGGCGGTACGTATGTGCCTGTGCACGGCTTGTCTTCCCCCTGTTGGACGGTGTTTCGGGACCGCGACAAGCTACCAGCCGGGCCGACGCGCCCTACCAGGAGGATTTGCGCACGCCGGGCAGGAATCCGGCGTGAGCCTCCTCCCGCAGCCGCACCCGCGAGAGCCCGAACTTGCGGACGTGTCCGCGCGGCCGCCCGTCCACCGCGTCGCGGTTGCGCACGCGGGTGGCGCTCGCGTCCCGCGGCTGACGGCTCAACTCGCCACGCGCTGCGGCTCGTTCCTCCTCGCTCGCGGACGTACTGCGGATGACCGCGGTCAGCACGGCCCGCCGGGCGGCGTACCGGGCCACGATCAGTTTGCGCTTCTCGTTCTTAGCGATCTTGCTCTTCTTCGCCATCAGACCTTCACCCCGCGGGCACGGATCCGGGCCACGGCGGCCTCGATGCCGATGGTGTCGACGGTCTTGATCGCCTTCGCGCTGAGCACGAGCCGCACATGGCGGCCCTCGCTCGCCAGCCAGTACCGCTTGCGCTGGACGTTCGGGTCGAAGCGCCGGGACGTGCGCCGGTGGGAGTGCGAGATGCGGTTGCCGAACCCGGGCTCGGCACCGGTCAGCTGACAACGGGCAGACATGGTCATTCCTCTCTGGCGGCTGATGACGGGCTCACCCTAGGCCCTCTTGCAAATGAAAACCATTTCCATATACTGGCTGCCATGACGCGCAACGAACTCCGTCCGGTCATCAAGCTCCGCTCCACGGCAGGCACCGGATACGCCTACGTCACCCGCAAGAACCGCCGGAACGACCCGGACCGCATGACCATCCGCAAGTACGACCCGGTCGTCGGCCGCCACGTCGACTTCCGAGAGGAGCGCTGACAGCGATGAAGCCCTCGATCCACCCCGCGTACGGACCCGTCGTCTTCCGCGACAAGGCGGCGGGCCACGCGTTCCTGACCCGTTCCACGCTGGCGTCGAGCGCGGCCAGGCGCATCGAGTGGGAGGACGGTGACGTCTACCCGGTCGTCGACGTCGAGATCTCCGCCCTGAGCCACCCCTTCTACACGGGCAACGCCCGCGTGATGGACACGGCGGGCCGCGTCGAGCGCTTCGAGCGGCGGTACGGAGCGGCATGACCGAGCGGAAGCTGCCCGTCGCCATCGTCGGCGGGCTGCACGCCGACGCCCGCCGGGCCGTGGTGGAGCGGCTGCTGCACACCGTGCCCGGCAGCGTCGCCCTCCACCACGACCTGTCGTCCGCCCCGCACGGCACGGTCCGCCGTACGGTCCGCGACACCCTGGGCGTACGGGAGGAGGGCGAGGCGCCGCTGGTCGACGACTGCGCGTGCTGCGCCCTGCGCGAGGACCTGGTCCCCGAGCTGCTGCGCCTCGCGGACGGCGGCACCACCCGGCTCGCGATCGTCGAACTGTGGGACTCGGTCGAGCCCAGGGCTCTGGCCGAGGTCGTCGCGGCGCGGGCCGGGGCGCTGGCGGTCACCTCGGTCATCACCGCCGTCGACCCCGCCCTGCTGCTGCCCTGCCTGGGCAACGGCGACGACCTCGCCACGGCGGGCCTCGCGGCCGCGGCCTCCGACCGGCGCACGGTCGCCGACACCTGGGCGCGCCAGCTGGAGTACGCCCCGGTCCTCGCGATTGTCGACGCGAACGAGGCCGACGACGAGGACCGGGCCCTCTTGGCCCAGTTGCACCCGACCGCGCGCCAAATCCCTCACCAATCAACGGAGTTGGCGGAGGTCGCGCTCGCCGGGTTCGACATCGAGGCGGCCGCCGCCCGCCAGCACCCGGCGTGCGCGTTGCTGCCGCAGGACGCCGACGAGGCCGGGGTCGGCACTTACGTCTGGCACCGCACCCGCCCCTTCCACCCGGGGCGGCTGTACGAGGCGCTGGAGGACCTGTGCTGTGCGGCCGCCCGCAGCCGGGGCCGTTTCTGGCTGGCCGACCGGCCCGACACCCTGCTCGCCTGGGACGCGGCGGGCGGCGCGCTCTGCGTGGAGAGCGCGGGCCCCTGGCTCGCCTCGCTGCCCGACGCCGCCTGGGAGATGGTCCCGCCCGTACGCCGGGCGGCGGCCGCCCTCGACTGGCACCCCGAGCACGGCGACTGCTGCCAGCACCTCGTCTTCACCTCGCCGGGCCTCGACCGCGAGGCCCTGGCCGAGCTGCTCGACTCCTGCCTGCTCACCGACGCGGAGTACGCCGAGGGCCGGGCGTCGTGGAAACGCCTGCCTCCCGCTTTCGACGCGTTCCTGGGGGCGTGAGGCCCGGGGTGGACGGCCGGGGGCGTCGGTTCGCCCCTCCCGCCGCGAGACATCGGCCGACAGGTAGGGGATTCCCTACGTTTGACGCGTAGGGAATCCCCTACCTATCGTGGTGCTCATGAACATCACCCACGCCTCCTTCCTCACCCTCCCCGTCGCCGACCAGGACCGGGCGCTGGCCTTCTACCGGGACGTCCTCGGTTTCGAGGTCCGGGCGAACCGCCAGGTCGGACCCGTGCGCTGGCTCCAGGTCGCCCCGCCCGGAGCGCAGACCGTCTTCACGCTCTCCGGCCCCGGGATGGGAGACTTCGTACCCGGCTCCGCGCGCGGAATCATGTTGGTCACGGCCGACGTCGACGCCGACCGCGCGAAGCTCACCGCCGCAGGAGTCGAGGTGAGCGGTCCGGAGGACGCCCCCTGGGGACGGATGGCCGGGTTCCGCGACCCCGACGGCAACGGCTTCATGCTGCTGATGGAGAACGAAGGGTTCTGATGGTCACCACGGGCGCGGCCGGAGGTCGCACCGCCGACGTGTTCGCCGCGCTCGCGAACGACACCCGGCGCGAGGTCCTGCGACTCCTTCGCGAGCGCGGCCCGCAGCCCGTGCAGGCCCTCGCCGACCACTTCGACATGCGCAGGCCCAGCCTCTCGGAGCACCTCAAGGTGTTGCGGGAGGCCGGCCTCGTGTCGGAGGAGCGGTCCGGCCGCCAGCGGATCTACCGCCTGGAGGCCGCGCCGCTGGCCGACGTGCAGGACTGGCTCCATCCGTACGAGCGGTTCTGGCGCGACAGGCTCAAGGACCTCGGCGCGGTCCTCGACCGCATGCCCGACGATGAGGCATGAATTCCAGTTGTGAAGACCCGGCCGGTGGCTCCGACGATCCGACGACGGTCCGGGTCGACCAGTTCTTCGCCCACCCTCCCGCCAAGGTGTGGCGCGCCCTCACCGATCCCGAGCTCGTCGCCGAGTGGCTGATGACCGGGGACTTCCGCCTGGAGGTCGGCCACCGCTACACGATGACGACCGTCCCGCGCCCCAACACCGGCTTCTCCGGAACCATCGCGGCCGAGGTCCTCGCGTACGAGCCGGAGCGGATGCTCAGCGTCCGATGGGCCGACGCGCTCGCCGGGGGAGGGGGCGCGAGCCCAGCCGGGAGCCCAGCCGACTGGACGATCACGTGGACGCTTGAACCAGAGGGCCGCGGAACGCGTCTGTTCCTCGTACACGAGGGATTCGATCCGGACGACCCGGCACAGATGATGGCGCGCAAGATCATGGGCGGGGGTTGGCGCTCGTACGTCATGGACGCGCTGCGGGGTGTGGTGGAGCGGCTGTAACCGCCCGGGCACCCCGCGTGCACGTGCATCTTCCCATGCAGGCGCACATGAACACAGCTATGATCCGGGGCAGTTGACCATTCACAGTTGCACGTCTGCACATCCCGGGAGCGACCTTGCACCACGCGTACAACGGCATGGCGGCAGCGGAGCTTCAGGGTGTCGCGTGGCAGAAGAGCCGGCACAGCAACTCGCAGGGATCCTGCGTCGAATTCGCCAAGCTGCCCGGCGGTGGGGTGGCGGTACGCAACTCACGCCACCCGGACGGTCCGGCGCTGGTCTACACCAGGGCCGAGATAGAGGCGATGCTGCTCGGCATCAAGGATGGCGAGTTCGACCATCTGATAGCCGACTGACGGCCGACGGATAGCGGCCACCCAGGTATCGGATGACAGGTGACGGACATCAGGTGACGGCTGACAGGTGACGGCTGACGGCCACCAGGTAACGGCTGACAGATGACGGCCACCAGGTAACGGCCGACAGATGACCGACAACAGGTAGCCGACAGCAGGTAACGGACAACAGGTGACGGGCGCCGATGTCCGACGGCCGAGAGCGGTGGGGGAGGGCGGTTGCCCGCTCAGTCCGTCGGCTGAAGCCGGAACAGCGCCCAGACCACCTTGCCGCTGATCGCTTCCGACAGCGGGTGCCAGCCCCAGCTGTCGGCGAACGACTCGACCAGGAACAGGCCCCGGCCGGACTCCGCGCCGAAGTCGTCGCTCGCGCGCTCGACCGGGCTCTCGTTGCTGGGGTCGCGCACGGCGCACACCAACCGGCTGGTCCAGCGCATGAGATGGAGCCGCACCGGCACCTCGGTCTCACGCGGGGTGTCGGCGGGAAGAGCGTGGCGCAGCGCGTTGGTGACGAGCTCCGAGACGACGAGGGCGACATCGTCGAAACGCTCGCCGAGCTCCCACTGCGTCAGCGTCGACCTGGTGAACTTCCGTGCCCCGCGCACCGCTTCGTAGCGCGCGGGCAGCGCACAGGACGCGGAACCCGCCACGGTCGAGGGGTCAAGGGGAGGAAGCGCCTGCCTTAAGGGCTCATAAGGCTCCAGCATGGTCGATCCATTCGTCCCCATGCGAGGCACTCCCGGGTTCGCGGCCGTGGCGGTACAGGACGCAAGCGACTAGACGCAGTTGAGCACGCAGGTGCGCGAGGACCATGGTTCCGAATGCGTCGGCCCGATGCAAGGGCAGATGCACGTGCACGCGACCGACCTGTCCCCGCCCGTGCCGTTTCTTGCTCATTTCTTCCTCAGAAGTTCCCCAGGCCGATTTCACTCCTTGACCATTTCCGTAATCACGCGGGTACGGGGTGAAGCGTTTTGATGGCAGACTGCCCACCACCATTGGATGGGGAGGACGGCGAAGTGACCGCAGGGGAGGCATGGGGATCCCCCCGGCCGAGCGCAGTCGAGGCCGGCGGAGGTTCGGTGGTCCGGCGCATTCTGCTGGGCTCTCAACTGAGGCGCCTGCGCGAGTCGCGCGGCATCACGCGGGAAGCAGCCGGCTATTCGATCCGGGCGTCCGAGTCCAAGATCAGTCGTATGGAGTTGGGGCGGGTGAGCTTCAAGGCCAGGGATGTCGAGGACCTGCTCACGCTCTACGGCGTCGGCGACGAGTCGGAGCGCACCGCGCTGCTCAGCCTCGCCAAGGAAGCCAACATCGCGGGCTGGTGGCACAGTTTCGGCGATGTGCTGCCGGGCTGGTTCCAGACATACATCGGTCTGGAGGGCGCGGCCTCGCTGATCCGCATCTACGAAGTCCAGTTCGTGCACGGCCTGTTGCAGACCGAGGCGTACGCACACGCCGTCGTGTCGCGGGGCATGCACGGAGCGCCCAGCGCCGAGATCGACAAGCGCGTCGCGCTTCGTCTCGAACGGCAGAAGGCGCTGGTGTCGGAGCGCGCCCCCCAGTTCCACGCGGTGCTCGACGAGGCTGCGCTGCGCCGTCCGTACGGCGAACGGGACGTGATGCGCGGCCAGTTGAGGCACCTGATCGAGATGTCGGAGCAGCCCAACATCAACCTCCAGGTGATGCCGTTCAGCTTCGGCGGGCATGCGGGGGAGAGCGGTGCCTTCACGATGCTGCGGTTCCCCGAGTCGGACCTGTCGGACATCGTCTATCTCGAACAGCTCACCTCCGCACTGTATTTGGACAAGGCGGAAGAGGTCGCGCAGTACGAGCGGGCGATGGCGCGCCTGCAACAGGACAGCCCCGGCCCGGAGGAAAGCCGCGATCTTCTGCGCGGACTCCTCCAACTCAGCTGACTCATCAGTAGGATGACGTCACATCAGGCCAGTAACGCGGTTGACCGCGCGGAGCCGGCGGACACAGCAGTAGGGGATGGCATGTCCTTCTTCACCGACCTCGCCCACCAGTTCATAGACGGCCAATGGCGCACCGGCAGCGGGTCGTGGGACATCATCGACTTCGATCCCTACAACGGGGAGAAGCTCGCCACCATCACCGTCGCCACCGTCGAGGAGGTCGACGAGGCCTACCGTGCGGCCGAGCGCGCCCAGCGGGAGTGGGCCGAGACCAATCCTTACACCCGCAGACTCGTCTTCGAGCGCGCCCTGCGCATCACCGAGGAGCGCGAGCCCGAGATCGTCGAGGCGATCATCAGCGAGCTCGGGGGCACCCGGCTCAAGGCTGTGTACGAGGTCCACCTCGCCAAGGAGTTCCTGCGCGAGGCGATCCAGCTGGCGCTGCGCCCCGAGGGCCGCATCCTGCCGTCGCCGGTCGACGGCAAGGAGAACCGCGTCTACCGGCTCCCGGTCGGCGTGATCGGGGTGATCAGCCCGTTCAACTTCCCGTTCCTGGTCACCATCAAGTCGATCGCTCCCGCGCTGGCGCTGGGCAACGCGGTCGTCATCAAGCCGAACCAGAACGCGCCGGTCGTCGGTGGCGGCCTCATAGCGAAGATATTCAAGGACGCGGGGCTGCCCGCCGGGCTCCTGAACGTCCTGGTCACCGACATCGCCGAGATAGGCGACGCGCTGATAGAGCACCCCGTCCCCAAGGTCATCTCGTTCGCGGGCTCCGACCGTACCGGCCGCCACGTCGCCTCGGTCGCCGGCAGCCACTTCAAGCGCGTCATCCTGGAACTGAGCGGCAACAGCGCCCTGGTCGTCCTCGACGACGCGGACCTCGACTACGCGGTGGACGCGGCGGTTTTCAGCCGCTTCGTCTACCAGGGCCAGGTCTGCATGGCCGCCAACCGCATCCTCGTCGACCAGTCGATCCTCGACGAGTTCACCGGAAAGTTCCTCGCGAAGGTGACCTCGCTCAGAACCGGCGACCCAGCCGACCCGGCCACCGACATCGGCCCCGTCATCAACAACTTCCAGGCGGAGGCGCTGACTTCACTGGTCGACCAGGCCCTCGCCGAGGGCGCCAGGGCGCTCGTACGGGGCCGCACGCGCGGCAACCTGGTGGAGCCCACCGTGCTCACGGGCCTGCCCGCCGACTCCTCCGTACTGCGCCAGGAGATCTTCGGCCCGGTGGCGCTGCTCATCCCCTTCGACGGGGAGGAGGAGGCCGTACGCATGGCGAACGACAGCCCGTACGGACTCAGCGGCGCCGTGCACACGGCCAACGTTGAACGCGGAGTGCGGTTCGCCAAGCGGATCGACACCGGGATGATGCACGTCAACGACTCGACGATCCAGGACGAGCCGCTGGTCGCCTTCGGCGGCGAGAAGTACTCGGGGCTCGGGCGGCTGAACGGCGACTCGACGGTCGAGGCCTTCACCACCCAGAAGTGGATCTCGGTCCAGCACGAGCGCAGCCCGTTCCCGTTCTGAGGTGTGCGGGCCCCGACCGGCGCGAGGGTCCGGCCGCCCAGGGAGGCTGCGGTCGGCTGACGGCTGACGGGTGGCAGATGACAGATGCCGTCTGCCGTCTAGCGGCCGACAGATGGCAGATGACGCCTGACAGATGGCGCCTGACAGACGACGGCTGACAGATGACAGATGACAGCCGTCAAAGCGTGGTTGGCCGCAGTCCGCAGTCCGCAGTCCGCTGACGAATGAGCCGTTGACAGAGGACAGGATCTGACCTCTTTCCTCTCTAACGTGTTTCTTGTCAGCAGGCAGCACCGAACGAAGGCGGTTGGATCATGGTTACTCACGTTCCCGCAGAGGCCCACGGCGACGAGCGCGGCGCTCTTCTCCGCTTCGTCGAGGCCCAGCGCGGTGCGCTGCGCCGAGCCCTCATCGGGCTCACCGACGAGCAGGCCGCCACCCGTCCCAGCGCCAGCGAGCTGTCGCTCTCGGGGCTGGTCAAGCACGTCGCCGAGTGCGAACTGAACTGGCTGCGGATGGCCCAGCAGCAGCCCAACGAGAAGCAGCGCGACCAGTCGAACTGGCACGAGAGCTTCCAGCTCATGGGCGACGAGAGCGTCGAGGGCATGCTCGCGTTCTGGGACGAAGTGGCCGCCCAGACCGAGGAGTTCATCGGCAAGGTGCCCTCCCTCGACGACACCTTCCCGCTGCCCGACGCGCCGTGGTTCCCCAAGGAGGGCCGGGTCTCCATGCGCTGGCTGCTGCTCCACCTCGTCGAGGAGACCGCCCGGCACGCCGGGCACGCCGACATCATCCGCGAGTCGCTCGACGGAAAGACGGCCTTCGAGCTGGTTGCCCTCGCGAACAGCTGAGGTCATACGCTTGCGGCCATGTCAACGATCCGTCTCCTGGTTCTCGGCGCGGTACGTCAGCACGGCCGGGCGCACGGCTACCAGGTGCGCAACGACCTGGAGTACTGGGGCGCGCACGAGTGGTCGAACGCCAAGCCGGGTTCGATCTACCACGCGCTCAAGCAGATGGCGAAGCAGGGCGTGCTCCTCGCCCATGAGGTGGCGCCCAGCACGGTCGGCGGTCCGCCGCGCACCGAGTACGAGCTGACCGAGGCGGGCCGGGAGGAGTACTTCCGGCTGCTGCGCGAGGCGCTGGCCTCCTTCGACCAGAAGATGGACGTGCTCTCGGCCGCGCTCGGCTTCATGGTGGACCTGCCGCGCGCCGAGGCGGTCGCCCTGCTGGGCGACCGCCTGGAGAAACTGGCGGCGTGGCGGCGTTCGGCGACGGAGTACTACACGCCGTCCGAGGGGCCCGCCCAGTTCGGTCACATCGGCGAAATCATGAACATGTGGGTCCACTCGGCGGACGCCGAAGCCGAGTGGACCCGTGGCCTGATCGCCCGGATCGAGGGCGGGGCGTACGTCTTCGCGGGCGAGGGCGAGCCGTTCGTGGGCGTACTGGGTGAGGACGAGGAGAACCCGTACGCCACGGGGAAGCACGATCCGGGGGATCTCCTCTAATCAAGTTTGACGAGTGGGGCTCCGGCGGTTACTTTTGGGCGAGTAGTCAATCTTGACTACCGTGGATGAGTGGCCTGAGGGCTCCTCGCGATCGGGGCGGGTGGTCGGTGACGCCTCGATCGACGTGACCGGAGGGGGAGAGGGTGCCTGACACGGGCAGGGACGCGAACGCGATCCTCGTGGAGGACGTGGGCAAGCGGTACGGGACGAAGTGGGTGCTCGACGGGCTCGACCTGGCCGTGCGGCGCGGCACGGTGCACGCGGTGCTCGGCCCCAACGGCGCGGGCAAGACCACGGCCGTACGGATCATGACCACACTGCTGCGCCCGGACGCGGGCCGCGTGCTGGTCGCGGGGCATGACGTACGGCGCGAGGCGGGTGCGGTGCGGCGGCGCATCGGGCTGCTCGGGCAGCACGCCGCGGTGGACGAGGAGCTGGGCGGGCGGCAGAACCTGGAGATGTTCGGTCGCCTCCACCATCTCGGGGCGCGCAGGGCGGGTGCCCGGGCGGACGAACTCCTCGCCCGCTTCGGCCTGGCGGACACCGGTCGCAAGGCGGTCGGGCAGTACAGCGGGGGCATGCGCAGGCGCCTCGACCTGGCGGCGTCGCTCATCACCGACCCGGAGGTGCTGTTCCTGGACGAGCCGACCACCGGGCTCGATCCGCGGGGCCGGGCGGAGGTGTGGGAGGCGGTCCGGTCGCTGGTGGGCGGCGGTACGACGGTGCTGCTGACCACGCAGTACCTGGAGGAGGCCGACCAGTTGGCGGACCGGATCTCGCTGATCGACGGCGGCAAGGTGGCCGCCGAGGGCACGGCGGACGAGCTGAAGGCGACGGTCGGCTCGGACCGTATCGAGGTGGTCGTACGGGACGCTGCTCAACTGGGCTCTGCTGTACGGGTGTTGGGGTTGGGCGAGGTGTCGGTCGACCGGGACCGGCGGTTGCTGAGCGCCCCGGTCGCGGACCGGATGACGGCGCTCGCGGGTGTCGTCCGGGCGCTGGCGGCGGCGGACATCGAGGCGGAGGACATCGCGGTGCGCAGGCCGACGCTCGACGAGGTGTTCCTGTCCCTGACCGCACGCGGGCGGGACGAGCGGGAGGTGGCGGCATGAGCGCGGTCGGCTGGGCGGTGACGGACTCCTGGACGATGACCCGGCGCGAACTCGCGCACTGGGCACGGCAGCCCGTGCAGGTGGTGGTGGGTCTGGTCTTCCCCGTGATGCTGTTGCTGGTGTTCGGCTACCTGGTCGGTGGCGGGCGGGGCGTGTCCGGCCCGTACGTCGACTTCCTGGTGCCGGGCATGCTGGCGCTGACCATGGCGTTCGGCCTCGAAGGCACGATGCTGGCGGTGACGCGGGACCTCGACAAGGGCGTGGTCGACCGGTTCCGCTCGATGCCGATGGTGTCGGGGACGGTGCTGGTGGGGCGGGCCGTTGCGGACATGCTGCAGTCGGCGGCGGGGCTCGTCGTGATGATCGGCGTGGGGTACGCGATCGGATGGCGGCCGGACGTGGGCGCGGGGTTCCCGGCGGCGCTGGGGCTGTTGCTGCTGCTCCGCTTCGCGATGCTGTGGGTCGGCATCCATCTGGCGATGGTCGCGGGGCGGCCGGAGCTGGTGCAGGCGGTGCAGATCCTGATCTGGCCGGTCGGCTTCCTGTCCAACGCGTTCGCCGTGCCGGCGTCGATGCCGGGGTGGTTGGGGATGGCCGTGGAATGGAACCCGCTGTCCGCGACGGCTACGGCGGTGCGGGGGTTGTTCGGGGCGGGGGAGGGCGGTTCGTCCTGGGCGGGCGGGCATGCGGGGATGTTGGCGGTGGGGTGGTCGGTGGTGCTGGTGGGGGTGTTCCTCCCGCTTGCCGTCCGGCGGTTCGGGCGGTTGGGCGGGTAAGGGGCGGCGGCTTGGTTCGGGGTGCGGCTGGGTCGACCCCGGCCGGGTCGGGGTGCTCCTTGGCCCGGCGTGCGCTGGGGCTCTGCCCCAGACCCCGGGAGGCCCCTTCCCTGAACTCGCCGGGGGTGTCGTTCGGCTGCGGGCCGCGTGTGGCTGGCCGCGCAGTTCCCCGCGCCCCCAACAGCATGGTGCTGGCCGGCATGGGCATCCTCAGCCCGTCCTGCGGTAGGTGTGAACGGGGTCTGGGGCGGAGCTCCAGGGCGCCTGCGGATCGCGCTCGCTTCTCGCGCAGTTCCCCGCCCCCTTGGCGGCATGGTGCCGGCCAGTAGGAGCATCCTCAGCCCGTCCGGCGATTGAGGACGAGCGCCCTCACGGCGCGAACGGGGTCTAGTGGTGGAAGGCTGTTGCCACCGACTCGTCCCGGCCCAGAGGGCCGGATTGGCGGCGGAGTTCCGGGAGCAGTCGGCTCAGGTCCTCGACGAGCAGCGCCGCCAGGTCGGAGGAGAAGCCGTTGCGGCAGACCACCCTGAGCACCGACAGGTCCTCCCGGTTCGCCGGGAAGGTGTACGCGGGCACCAGCCAGCCCCGCTCGCGCAGGCGGCGCGAGACGTCGAACACGTCGTACCGTTTGATCTCCGGCGCCGTGGTGAAGGCGAACACCGGCAACTCATTCCCCCGGGTGAGGAGTTGGAAGTCGCCGAACGCCTCCACCCGCTCCGCGAGCCCCCGCGCGACGTCCCGGGTGGTCTGCTGGACGGCCCGGTAGCCCTCCCGGCCCAGCCGCAGGAACGTGTAGTACTGCGCCACCACCTGCGCCCCAGGCCGCGAGAAGTTCAGCGCGAAGGTCGGCATGTCGCCGCCGAGGTAGTTCACCCGGAAGACCAGTTCCTCGGGGAGTTCGTCCGCCGTGCGCCACAGCGCCCAGCCCACCCCGGGGTAGACGAGGCCGTACTTGTGCCCCGAGGTGTTGATGGAGGACACCCTCGGGAGCCGGAAGTCCCACACCAGGTCCTCGTCGACGAAGGGCGCGACCATCGCCCCGGAGGCCCCGTCGACATGGACCGGGACGTCCAGACCCGTACGCTCCTGCAAATCGTCGAGTGCCGCGCACAGTGCCGCGATGGGTTCGTAGGAGCCGTCGAAGGTGGAGCCGAGCACCCCGACGACGCCGATCGTGTTCTCGTCGCAGAGCGCGGCGGCGGCCTCCGGGTCGAGGTGGAAGCGGTCGCCCTCCATGGGCACCTGGCGCGCCTCGACCTCCCAGAAGTTGCAGAACTTCTCCCAGCACACCTGCACGTTCACGCCCATGACGAGGTTCGGGCGGGCTTCGCGGGAGGGGTAGCGGTCCGCGTTGCGCAGCGCCCAGCGCCGCTTGAGGGCCAGGCCCGCCAGCATGCACGCCTCGCTGGAGCCGGTCGTCGAACAGCCGACCGCGGTGTTCGGGTCCGGCGCGTGCCACAGGTCGGCGAGCATGGCCACGCAGCGCCGCTCCAGCTCGGCGGTGCGCGGGTACTCGTCCTTGTCGATCATGTTCTTGTCCCGGCACTCCGCCATCAGCACCCCGGCCTGCGGCTCCATCCACGTGGTGACGAACGTGGCCAGGTTGAGCCGGGAGTTGCCGTCGAGCATCAGCTCGTCGTGGACCAGCTGGTACGCGGTCATCGGCGCGAGCGGCCGGTCGGGCAGCCGGTGGCGCGGCGGCGCCGAGGTCATCGAACCGACCGGGTCGGCCTCCCCGTAGAAGGGGTTGAGCGCGAGCCGCGCGTACTCCTTCTCGTCGGCGTGCTCCTTCTCGCTGCCGCCACGATGCAGTGCCATGCGGGTCAACCACCTTTCGGGGAGGGGGAGGGGCGCCACCGGGCCGACGTCTGCCGTCGGCCCGGCCGAGTCGCCGTCAGGTGCGGGCCAGGACCACCGCGGTCCCGTACGCGCACACCTCCGTGCCCACGTCCGCCGCCTCCGTCACGTCGAACCGCATCATCAGGACCGCGTTGGCGCCCCGGGCCTTCGCCTGCGCGACCAGCCGTTCCATCGCCTGGTTGCGGGTCTCGACGAGCGTCTTGGTCAGGCCCTTCAGCTCGCCGCCGATCATGGACTTGAGGCCGGCGCCGATCTGGCTGCCCAGGTGCCGGGAGCGCACGGTGAGCCCGAAGACCTCTCCGATGACCTGTTGCACCGTGTAGCCGGGTACGTCGTTGGTGGTCACCACCAGGACGTCCGCCTGCGGGCCCTGTCCGCCGCCGTACTCCTCGATGCCCATGTGGTTCCCCTTCCGGTAGCCCTTGTCGGCCCTACCCAGCCTGCCCCTGGAACCAGGCTTTCGCGCGTTACGTTGATAACTTTGGCTGCCGACGGCAGACAGCCCGCCCGACAACCACACCCAGGAGCCCGGTACCCGTGACTACCCTTGCCCTCGGACCGAGCTGGCTGGACCCCGACTATCTGCTCCAGACCTTCGGCCTGGCCGGTCTGCTGATCATCGTGTTCGCCGAGTCGGGCCTGCTCATCGGCTTCTTCCTGCCGGGCGACTCGCTCCTGTTCACCACCGGTCTGCTGGTGACCACCGGCAAGCTGGACACCCCGCTGTGGCTGGTGTGCGTGCTGGTCGTCCTCGCCGCGGTCCTCGGTGACCAGGTGGGCTATCTGTTCGGCAAGAAGGTGGGCCCGGCCCTCTTCAGTCGGCCCGACTCCAGGCTCTTCAAGCAGGAGAACGTGGAGAAGGCCCACGACTTCTTCGAGAAGTACGGTCCGAAGTCGCTGGTCCTGGCCCGCTTCGTGCCGATCGTGCGCACCTTCACGCCGATCATCGCGGGCGTCAGCGGCATGAACTACCGCTCGTTCGTCATCTTCAACGTCATCGGCGGCAGCCTGTGGGGCGCGGGCGTCACACTGCTCGGCGCGGCGCTGGGCAACGTGGCCTTCGTCCACCAGCACATCGAGCTGATCCTTGTCGGCATCGTGCTGATCTCGGTCGTGCCGATCGCCATCGAGTTCCTGCGGGCCCGCTCGAAGGCGAAGAAGAACCCGGCGGTGGCCCAGGGTCCCGGCGGCCCCGGTCAGGCGCCGCAGCGCGGCGGCCGCCACGCCAAGCGGTAGCGCTCCGCGGGAACGGGCCCGCTTCGTCCGCGGGCCGGTGGTCGCGCGGTTCGCCGCGCTCCGGGGAGCGCCCCGCCGCTCCCCGCTAGAACCCGCGGGTCCGCTTCGCCGCTGCGCGGCCCGCGCCCGGCGACCTGAGGAAGAGCCGGGCGATCTCGTTGCCGAGGTTCACGCCGATCGCGATGGCGAGCGCGAGCGCCGACGCCTTGGCCAGCGAGGCGATGCCCTGGTCCATGTGGTTCTTGGCGATCGAGAGGACCCCGAAGTACGTGGCGCTACCCGGCAGCAGGGGGCCGATCGCGGCGGTGACGTACAGCAGCGCCGAGGTGTTCCAGTACCGCGCGAGCAGCTGCCCGAACAGGCCGACCAGGCAGGCCGCGATCGCCGTCGCCATGATCGGCGAGCCCTTCGCGGTGATCGCGACGGCCGCGTAGACCACCCAGGCGACCCCGCCGTTCGCGGCCACGATCAGCACGGTGGAACGATCCTGCTGGAGCAGGACGGCGAAGGTCAGGCACAGCACGAACGACGCCAGGATCTGGACGACCGGGCGGTCGATGGGCTGGAACGTGCCCTCCGGGTTGAGCTCGGCGTGGAACTGGAGCCCGCCGTACAGGACGGTCAGGACGCCGACCACGATCGCGACGAAGAAGTACCCGACTTCGAGAAGCCTCGCCGAGGCGGTGACGTAGAAGCCGGTCAGGCCGTCATGGACGGCCGCCACCAGGGCCCGCCCGGGGATCAGCGCGAACAGGCCACCGGTGATCACCGCGGTGGGACTGAGGTTCCAGGAGAGCAGGCTGAGCGCGACGCCCATCGCGGCGGGCGGCATCGCGGCCACCGCGAACTGGTAGAACTCCGGAAGCCCGCGGGCCGCGCACAGCCAGGCGAGCCGGTCGCCGAGGACCGCGCCGACCGCCGCCACCAGGAACACCGCGACGCCGCCGCCGAGCAGCACGGACGCCGCTCCCGCGAGCAGCCCGCAGGCGGTGGTCAGGACCCAGCCGGGGTAGGGGTGGCGGTTGCGGCGGATCTCCGCGAGCCGCCGGTAGGCCTCTTCGAGGGAGACCTCGTGGTCCTCGGTGGTCATGTCCGTGACGAGCCGGTGCACGGCTGCCAGGCGGGTGTAGTCGGTGCCGCGCCGGCGCACCGTGCGGTTGGCCGTCACCGGGTCGTCCACCAGGGACGGCTGGTGGGTGATGGCGAGCATGGTGAAGGTGACCGTGGGCTCGCAGCGGTCCAGGCCGTAGCTGCGGCAGATCGCGAACATGGCGGCCTCGACGTCCTCGGCGCCCTCGCCGCCCGCGAGCAGCAGCTCGCCGATACGCAGCGTCAGGTCGAGCACGCGGGGCACGGCGGGGCCGGTGTCGTCGTGCTTCTGGATCGGCTCGGCCACCGGCCGCTCGCCCACCGGCATCCGCAGCATGGTGCGCATGCGGTCCTGCCAGGGCGCGTCCTTGGAGAGCCGCACCAGCGGCAGGCCCGCGGTGGTGATCAGCGCGTTCGGCGTGTCCCGGGCGCTGTAGGTGCTCGGCGTGGCGAACGCGGAGGCGGGCTGGTCGGCGGGCGTCTCGACGACGGGGGTGGCGAGCCCGGCGGGCAGCGCGAACTCGGAGGTCGGCGAGTCCTCCTCAAGCGCTTGCGGCTGCTCCACGCCCTCGGGGGGTGTGAAAGCGCTGCGTGCCTCGTCGGACTGCGGCTTACGGTCCTCGACCACGTCGTGCTGCTCGGCCACCACTGGTCCCATGCCTCCCTCCGGCCGCTTGCGTGCGTGTGCCCAGTATGTGGGCCGTCATGAGCTGGTACGACAGCGGGCGGCGCACCCCGAGGGTGCGCCGCCCGCTGTCACGGAAGAACGTGCGTCAGTGCGCGCCGCCCTGCGCCTCCAGGCGCTTGTACGAGGCCTCGACCTCGGCCTCGGCCTCGACGCGGCCGACCCAGTTGGCGCCCTCGACGGACTTGCCGGGCTCCAGGTCCTTGTAGACCTCGAAGAAGTGCTGGATCTCCAGGCGGTCGAACTCGGAGACGTGGTGGATGTCGCGCAGGTGCTCCACGCGCGGGTCGGACGCCGGGACGCACAGCAGCTTGTCGTCGCCGCCGGCCTCGTCGGTCATCCGGAACATGCCGATCGCGCGGCACTTGATGACGCAGCCGGGGAACGTCGGCTCGTCCAGCAGGACCAGGGCGTCCAGCGGGTCGCCGTCCTCGCCGAGGGTGTCCTCGACGAAGCCGTAGTCGGCCGGGTAGCTGGTCGAGGTGAAGAGTCGACGGTCCAGGCGGATCCGGCCGGTCTCGTGGTCGACCTCGTACTTGTTCCGCGACCCCTTCGGGATCTCGATGGTGACGTCGAACTCCACGGGTGGCTCTCCTCCATGATCAGCACATGCATCGGACGGGTGCTGCGGCGATGCCGTGTTCACGGCAGGACGCAGTTCTGGTGATTAAGTGTCCCTCACGCAGGTGTGTGATCGCGAAAGGGGCTGGTCCTCGGTGCCGGGACCCAAGACATGGCAGCTCACGGCGGGTGCGGCGGCGGTCGGCCTGGCACTGGCGACCGGGGCGGTGGCCGTGGCCGGACCGTGGGACTCAGGCCAGCGTACGGCCGAGCGTGAGCGGGCCGCATCGTGGGACGCCAGGGGTGGCGCACATCACCAGCGGCCCACGGATGCGGAGGGCCCGGCTCCGGCGCCGAGCGCGCCCAGCGTGCTCACCGCGCTCGGCGCCCCGGCCAAGGCCCCCGTCCCAGCCGCCCTTCCCGCGGACCTCGCCCCGCTCCTCGACGACCCGGCGCTCGGCCCGCACCCGGCGGCCTCGGTCCTGGACACGGCCACCGGCCAGGAGCTGTACGCCGCCCGCGCGGACGCGGCCATGACACCGGCCTCCACCGTCAAGATCGCGACGGCGGCCGCGGTCCTCACCGCGCTCCCGCCCGACCACCGCTTCGCCACCACCGTGCTCGCCCCGGCCGAGGGCACGGCGCTCACCCTCGTCGGCGGCGGCGACCCCACCCTGGACAGAACGCGCCTGGCCGCTCTCGCCGACGACACCGCCCGCTCCCTGGGCGCGCGTCCGGCGGCCCCCGTACAACTGGCGTACGACACCTCGTTGTTCAGCGGGCCCGCGGTGCATCCGATCGGGCCCAACGAGAACCTCGCGCCGGTCGTCTCCCTCATGACGGACGAGGGGCGCGCGGACACCTCGGACAGCGGGCCCGCGACGCGCACCGGCGATCCGGCGGGCGACACCGCGCGGGCCTTCGCCGAGCTGCTGCGCGGGCACGGGCTGCGGGTGGCCGCGCCGGTGGCGGGCACCGCGCCCGCCGGGGCCAAGGAGCTGGCCCGCACGCTGTCCGCGCCGCTGCCCGAGATCGTCGAGCGGATGCTGACCAACAGCGACAACGACATCGCCGAGGCCCTCAACCGCCAGACCGCCCTCGCCACCGGGCGCCCCGCGAGCTTCGACGGGGGCGCCGCGGCCGTGCCCGCCCAGCTCGCCAAGCTCCAACTCCCCCTGGACGGCGCGGTGTTCACGGACGGCAGCGGTCTCAACCGGGCCGACCGGGTCAGCGCGTCCCTGCTCACCCGGCTGCTCGCCAAGGCCGCCGACCCGGCCCGCCCCGAACTGCGCCCGATCCTCACCGGCCTGCCGGTGGCCGGATTCACCGGCACCCTCAGCGGCCGCTACGGCACGGCGTCCGCGGCGACCGGCCTGGTCCGCGCGAAGACCGGCACCCTGGGCGGGGCCGGGGTCAACACCCTGGCCGGGACGGTCGTCGACGCGAGCGGGCACCTCCTCGCGTTCGCGTTCCTTTCGGCGGGGCCTCCCGGGGTCGACCCGGGCCCCGTCCAGGGGGCCCTCGACCGGATCGCCACCCGGCTCACGGCGCACTGAGCGCCGCCAACCGGGTTCCCTTCAGGGGCCGACAACGTACGGTTGACGCATGACTGGCATCGGCGGTGCAGGTACCTCTGGGATGGTCGACTGGAACCTCGCGGTCGCGACCGCGACCCGACTGGTGCGGCCGGGCCCCGACGTGAGCCGCGACGAGGCACGTGAGATCGTCGCCGAGCTCCGTCGGCACGCCAAGGCCGCCGAAGAGCACGTGCGCACGTTCACCCGGATGATCCCGGAGGGCGTCGAACCGGAGGACACCCCGGTCCTGGTCGTCGACCGGGCGGGCTGGGTGCGGGCGAACGTCGCGGGCTTCCGCGAGGTGCTGAAGCCCTTGCTCGACAAGATGCAGGAGCGCCGCGGGAGCAGCCCCGGCGGGGCCGTGCTCGGCGCGGTCGGCGGAAAGGTCACCGGCGTCGAGCTGGGCATGCTGCTCAGCTTCCTGTCCTCGCGGGTGCTCGGCCAGTACGAGACCTTCGCGCCCCCGGGCCGGGACCTTCCGACGGCGCCCGGCGGCGGGGGCCGCCTGCTGCTCGTGGCGCCCAACATCGTGCACGTCGAGCGCGAACTCGACGTCGCGCCGCACGACTTCAGGCTCTGGGTGTGCCTCCACGAGGAGACCCACCGCACCCAGTTCACCGCGGTGCCCTGGCTCCGCGACCACCTGGAGGGTGAGATCCAGTCATTCCTCGGCGAGACCGAGGTCGACCCGATGACCGTCCTGGAGCGGCTGCGCGAGGCCGCCCAGTCGCTGGCCGGGGGCCGGCCCGAGGGCGAGGAGGGCGAGGGCGGGCGCTCCCTGGTCGAGCTCGTGCAGACCCCGGCCCAGCGCGAGATCCTGGGCCGGCTCACCGCCGTGATGTCCCTCCTCGAAGGGCACGCGGACTACGTGATGGACGGGGTCGGGCCGCAGGTCGTGCCCTCGGTGAGCGAGATCCGCGAGAAGTTCAAGGAGCGCCGGGCCAAGGGGGCCTCCCGGCTGGACATGGCGCTGCGCAAGCTGCTCGGCCTGGACGCCAAGCTGCGCCAGTACCGCGACGGCGAGCGCTTCGTGCGGGCCGTGGTGGACGAGGTCGGCATGGACGGCTTCAATCGGGTGTGGACGTCGCCGAACACGCTCCCCACGAAGGCCGAGATCGCCCAGCCGGCGGACTGGGTCGCGCGGGTGCACCGCAGGGCGGAGTCCTGAGCGAAAAGCCGCCGGTCGGCGGGTGTCAACGCGGGAATCACCCATCCGAGGGACCGTGGGGCATGGGTAGGCGTGCAATGCTCGGGTAACGGCTCTGTTCTGTCACCATCTACGCACTCTGTGTGACTGAACATCTCTCCTGTTCCCTCTGCTCCCCCTGCTCCCTCTGAGATCTCCCCCCGCTTCCTCTCCGCGCCAGAGGCACCCCCCAACTTCACCGAAGGGCACCGGACATGGGTCCCCATCCTGCGGTCGCAGCGATACGCCTGGCGGTTCGCCGCGTACTCCACGACGTACTGAACGAACACTCCCGCGACCACGAGCGGGCCGCCGTCGGCGCGACCGCGGGGGCTCCCGCCGGTCCCGGGTCCGGCCTGAGCACCGCGCCGCCCGAGCCCCTGGTGCTCGTGGCCTGCTCCGGTGGCGCCGACTCCATGGCGCTCGCCTCCGCCCTCGCCTTCGAATCCCGCAAGCTCTCGCTGCGCGCCGGCGGCATCACCGTCGACCACGGCCTCCAGCACGGCTCTGACCTGCGGGCCGCCGAGGTCGTCTCGCGCATGACCGGCCTGGGGCTCGACCCCGCCGAGGCCATCGCCGTCCACGTCGGCCGCGAGGGAGGCCCCGAGGCCGCCGCGCGGGACGCCCGCTACGCCGCCCTCGACGCCGCCGCCGAGCGGCACGGCGCCGCCGCGATCCTGCTCGGCCACACCCGCGACGACCAGGCCGAGACGGTGCTCCTCGGCCTCGCCCGCGGCTCCGGCACCCGCTCGCTGTCCGGCATGGCCGCCGTCTCGGGGGCGGCGGGCCGCTACCGGCGCCCCTTCCTCGAACTCGACCGGCAGACCGCCCGCAAGGCCTGCATGGTCCAGGCGCTGCCCGTCTGGGACGACCCGCACAACGCCGACCCCGCCTACACCCGCTCCCGGCTGCGCCAGGAGGGCCTGCCCGCCCTGGAGAAGGCGCTCGGCAAGGGCGTCGTCGAGGCCCTCGCCCGCACCGCCCAGCTCTCCCGCGACGACGCCGACGCCCTGGACGCCTGGGCCCTCCAGGCGGACGCGTCCGTACGGGACGACGCCGGGCTCCTGGACTGCGCGAAGCTGTTCGCGCTGCCGCCCGCCGTGCGCCGCCGCATCGTGCGCCGGGAGGTCATCGAGGCCGGTTCACCCGCCGGTTCGCTCTTCGCCCGCCACGTGGAAGAGGTCGACAAGCTGATCACCGGCTGGCGCGGCCAGCGGGCCATCAATCTCCCGGGCCGCGTCGTGGCACGTCGGCAGGGTGGCAGACTGGTCATTCGGCAGGGCTGAGACCGCGTACGTCACTCGGCTCGCGCCACGGACAACAGAACCCCCAAGAAAGCGGCCCGGGTGAACGAGAAGGACATGGGCACCGACCTCCAGTCGGTGCTCATCACCAAGGAAGAGATCGACGCGAAGCTGGCGGAGCTGGCCGGGAAGATCGACGCGGAGTACGCGGGCAAGGACCTGCTCATCGTCGGCGTCCTCAAGGGCGCCGTGATGGTCATGGCGGATCTGGCCCGCGCGCTGTCCACCCCGGTGACCATGGACTGGATGGCCGTCTCCTCGTACGGCGCCGGCACCCAGTCCTCCGGCGTCGTGCGGATCCTCAAGGACCTCGACACCGACATCAAGGGCAAGCACGTCCTGATCGTCGAGGACATCATCGACTCGGGCCTGACCCTTTCGTGGCTGCTCTCCAACCTCGGATCGCGCGAGCCCGCCTCTCTCGAGGTGTGCACGCTGCTCCGTAAGCCGGATGCCGCAAAGGTCGCGATCGACGTGAAGTGGATCGGCTTCGACATTCCCAATGAATTCGTCGTGGGTTACGGGCTCGACTATGCCGAGAAGTACCGCAACCTCCCCTTTGTCGGGACTCTCGCGCCGCACGTGTACGGCGGCTGACGCAACCCGGTCCGTTCGGGGAACCACAGCCCGTCTCCCGCCGTTGGAGCATGGGAAGGGCCCTTTGTCAGCCGTACCGTGCGACCACGGGTGACAATGCTGGGGTACCGTCCGAAGAACAGTCTTTACACACAGTCTTAGTCACACTCACAGCAGCATTTACCTACGGGCAGGAGGGACGGGGCGTTCTCGCTCCGTATGGATGGACGTGAAGCGATACTTCCGTGGGCCGGTCATGTGGATCGTGCTGGCCGTCCTCGCCGTGGTCGTGTTGATGCAGGTCGTCGGCTCGTCGGGCGGCTACAAGACGGTCGACACATCCGATGTCGTTCAGGCGATCAACAACAAGCAGGTCGAACAGGCCAAGATCACCACTGGTGACAGCCAGGTCATCAAGATCGACCTGAAGGACGGCCAGAAGGTCAAGGGCAGCAGCAAGGTTCAGGCCAACTACATCGGCGACGCCCAGGCGACCGACATGGCCAACTCGCTGCAGACCGGAGTGAAGGGCGGTGACATCCCCAAGGGGTACACCGTCTCGCCCGACAAGCAGAACCCGTTCCTCGGGATCCTGCTGTCCCTGCTCCCCTTCGTCCTCATCGTCGTGGTCTTCCTGTTCCTGATGAACCAGATGCAGGGCGGCGGCTCCCGAGTCATGAACTTCGGGAAGTCCAAGGCCAAGCTCATCACCAAGGACACCCCGAAGACGACCTTCGCCGACGTGGCGGGGTCCGACGAGGCCGTCGAGGAGCTCCACGAGATCAAGGAGTTCCTCCAGGAGCCGGCGAAGTTCCAGGCCGTCGGCGCCAAGATCCCCAAGGGCGTGCTGCTGTACGGCCCGCCCGGTACGGGCAAGACGCTGCTCGCCCGCGCCGTCGCGGGTGAGGCCGGGGTTCCCTTCTACTCGATCTCCGGCTCCGACTTCGTCGAGATGTTCGTCGGCGTCGGCGCCTCGCGTGTGCGTGACCTCTTCGAGCAGGCCAAGGCGAACGCCCCGGCGATCGTCTTCGTCGACGAGATCGACGCGGTCGGCCGCCACCGCGGCGCCGGCCTCGGCGGCGGACACGACGAGCGCGAGCAGACCCTCAACCAGCTGCTCGTCGAGATGGACGGCTTCGACGTGAAGGGCGGCGTCATCCTGATCGCCGCCACCAACCGGCCCGACATCCTCGACCCGGCGCTGCTGCGCCCCGGCCGTTTCGACCGCCAGATCGCGGTCGACCGCCCGGACATGCAGGGCCGTCTGGAGATCCTCAAGGTCCACCAGAAGGGCAAGCCGGTCGCCCCGGACGTCGACCTGTCGGCCGTCGCCCGCCGCACCCCCGGCTTCACCGGCGCCGACCTGGCGAACGTGCTGAACGAAGCGGCGCTCCTGACGGCGCGCAGCGACAAGAAGCTGATCGACAACTCGATGCTGGACGAGGCGATCGACCGCGTCGTGGCGGGTCCGCAGAAGCGGACGCGGATCATGTCCGAGAAGGAAAAGAAGATCACCGCGTACCACGAGGGCGGTCACGCCCTGGTCGCCGCGGCTTCCCCCAACTCGGACCCGGTCCACAAGATCACGATCCTGTCGCGCGGCCGGGCCCTGGGCTACACCATGGTCCTGCCGGACGAGGACAAGTACTCGACCACGCGCAACGAGATGCTCGACCAGCTGGCGTACATGCTGGGCGGGCGCGCGGCCGAGGAGCTCGTCTTCCACGACCCGACGACGGGCGCGGCCAACGACATCGAGAAGGCCACGGCCACCGCCCGCGCGATGGTCACGCAGTACGGCATGACCGAGCGTCTTGGCGCGATCAAGTTCGGTGGCGACAACACCGAGCCGTTCCTGGGCCGTGAGATGGCGCACCAGCGCGACTACTCGGAAGAGGTCGCGGCGCTCGTCGACGAAGAGGTCAAGAAGCTCATCGAGACGGCGCACAACGAGGCCTGGGAGATCCTGGTCGAGAACCGCGACATCCTCGACAACCTGGTCCTCCAGCTCCTGGAGAAGGAGACCCTGGGCAAGGAGCAGATCGCCGAGGTCTTCTCGGGCATCGTCAAGCGGCCGGCCCGCCCGGCCTGGACCGGCTCCTCGCGGCGTACGCCGTCGACGCGGCCGCCGGTGCTCTCGCCCAAGGAGCTGGCGCTCACCAACGGCGCCACCACCGCCAACGGCTCCGCGCCGCTGGACACCCCCACGGAGGCCGTCCCGGCCCCCGAGGACCGTCCGGAGAGCTGAGCCCGGGGGCCGCACAGGCCCCGGAATGCATACCGCGCCCCCCAGGTTTTAGCCTGTGGGGGCGCGGGTGTTTCCGGCCACGCGCATGGATGACAGTCGAGGAACGAGGCACAGATGACCGACCCGGTGACGCTGGACGGCGAGGCCAAGATCGGCGAGTTCGACGAGAAGCGGGCCGAGAACGCCGTGCGCGAGCTCCTCATAGCCGTCGGTGAGGACCCGGACCGGGAGGGCCTCCGGGAGACCCCGGCGCGGGTGGCGCGGGCGTACAAGGAGATTCTGGCGGGTCTGCGGCAGGAGCCCGAGGAGGTCCTGACCACGACGTTCGACCTGGGGCACGACGAGATGGTCCTGGTGAAGGACATCGAGATCGTGTCGCTCTGCGAACACCACCTGCTGCCGTTCCACGGCGTGGCCCACGTCGGCTACATCCCGGCCGAGTCCGGCAAGATCACCGGCCTGTCGAAGCTGGCCCGCCTGGTGGACGTGTTCGCCCGCAGGCCCCAGGTGCAGGAGCGCCTCACCACCCAGGTCGCGGACTCCCTGATGCGCATCCTCGACGCGCGCGGGGCGATCGTGGTGATCGAGGCCGAGCACATGTGCATGTCGGTACGCGGCATACGCAAGCCGGGTGCGAAGACGACGACGTCGGCGGTGCGCGGCCAGCTCCGCGACCCCGCGACGCGCAGCGAGGCGATGAGCCTCATCATGGCCCGCTGACCCGGCCGGGCGCGGAAGCCCAACTTCCTCGCCCTGCCCGCCCGTTGGCGCACGGAACGGCCCCGGTCACCTGACGGACAGGTGGCCGGGGCCGTTTCGGCTTCGGGGTGACGAGGCGTCAGGTGACCGGGGCCGTGGTGTCGTCCTCGTCCTCGGGGAGCTTGCAGACCCGCTCCAGGAAGAGGGCTGCCGCGACGACCGCGATTCCGGCCACCACCGAGAACCCGGCGTAGATCGCCTGGTCGCGGCGGGCCGGCACGTCGAGGTAGCTCAGCAGATAGATCCCGGTGCCGCCGTACATCCCGCACACCAGGGCCGCGACCAGCGCGCTGGCCTGGCCGAAGACCACCGCGCGGGCGGCCATCAGGGGCTCGACGCCCTTGGCCCCCGGGCGGCGCTCGCGCTGGGCGCGCAGCCGGGCCCGGATGGACAGGGCGGTGGCGAGCAGGATGACCGCGATCACCCCGAGCACGATGGGCGCCGCGAGGGGCACGCTCGGCAGGGTCGAGACCGAGTCCCACAGCCGGGCGCCCGCCCAGGAGAGCACCCCTGCGATGACGAACAGTCCGGCCAGTACGCCAAGCCGCAGTTGCTTCACGGAGTAGTGCCCTTCGCGTCTGTGAGTGTCTTGTCGAAGCCGGGTGCGCCACGGCGGGCGGAGCGCCTGGTGGTCGGCCTCAGAAGCGTAACGACTACTCGGGCAGACGGAGTTCCAGATCGGCGCGGGGCAGGACGCCGTCGCGCCCGACGCCGCTCAGCAGGTCGGCGATCGGGCCGTGGCCGGGCAGCTGGGCCTCGGGCTCCACGTCGTGCCACGGCGCGAGCACGAAGGCCCGCTGGTGGGCGCGGGGGTGGGGCAGGGTGAGGACCGGGTCGTCGGAGACGACATCGGCGTAGGCAACGATGTCCACGTCGATGGTGCGGGGGCCCCAGCGCTCGTCGCGCACCCGGTCGAAGGCCTCCTCGATCGCGTGCCCGCGCTCCAGGAGCGAGGCCGGCGGCAGGGTGGTCTTCACCACGACGACCGCGTTGAAGTACGACGGCTGGGAGCCCGCCTCGACGCCCCACGGCTCGGTCTCGTACACCGGCGAGACGGCTTTGACGCGCAGGCCCGGGGTGTCCTCCAGGGCGTCGATGGCGCCCTGGAGCGTTTCCAGCCGGTTGCCCAGGTTGGAGCCGAGGGCGATGACCGCCCGGCGCGGGTTGGAGAGCGTCACGTCCGCCGCGTCCACCTGCTCGACCACGGCGGCCGGCACCGGCTGTACGGTCGGGTCGCTCTGGGTGCCCTGCGGATACACGCTCATACTCGGCTCCGGGTGATCGTGATGGTCACGTCGTCGAACGGGACGGTGATCGGCGCGTCCGGCTTGTGGACGACGACCTCCACCTCCTTGACGCCTTCGTGCTTGAGGCACTGCTGGGCGATCCGCTCGGCGAGCGTCTCGATCAGGTCGACGGGCTCGCCCTGGACGACGTCCACGACTTCTTCGGCCACCACGCCGTAGTGCACGGTCTTCGCCAGGTCGTCGTCCGCCGCCGCGGGGCGGGTGTCGAGGCCGAGCACCAGGTCCACGATGAAGGTCTGGCCCTCCTCGCGTTCCCGGGGGAAGACGCCATGGTGCCCACGGGCCTTGAGGCCGCGCAGCGCGACACGATCCACGCGAATCACTCCTGCTGTCGTTGGTCAGACGGACATGCGGCCGCGTGCGGGCGGCACGGTGCCCACAATCGAATCTACCTGCGGGCACTGACAGTGCTCGCCCACGGGGGCTATGGACAGATCCTGACAGGCCTGGTAGCCGCCCCTACCCGATGGCTCCGGATTCAATCCTCCCGAGCCCGCAATCGTGCCCGGATTCAGTCCTCCCGGGCCCCCAATCGTCCCCGGATTCAGTCCTCTTCCGGCTCTTCGTCGCCCGATTCGGCGAGCACGGGGGAGCCGTGGTGGGACCAGAGCCGCCAGCCCTCGGATGTGCGGCGGAACACATTGGTGGCCACCACGAGCTGGCCGACGAGCGGGCCGAGCTCGCCGCTCTCCTCGGCGGGCCCGCCGCTGAGGATGTTCTCGGTGCAGGTCACCAGGGCGGTGTCGCCCAGGATGACGACCTTCACATCGGTCAGGAAGAACTGGATGTACTCCGTGTTCGCCATGATCAAGGCGTACGAGCGCAGCACCTCGCCGCGCCCGGAGAGCACCGGCCAGCCCGGGTGGACGCAGGAGATCCCGGTGTCGCCGGCCTCGGTGGCGTCCAGCCAGAGCGCGGAGAGCTCGTCGAAGTCGCCCTGCTCCAGGGTCTCGTAGAACGCGGTGTTGGCGCGTTCGACCGCCTCGATGTCCGTCCGCGGGCTCACCGGGCGCCCTCGACGGCGCGCGCCACGCGGACGGCGTCGGCGGTGGCCCGCACCTCGTGGACGCGGACCGCCCAGGCGCCCTCGTGCGCGGCGATGGCGGAGACGGCGGCGGTGGCCGCATCGCGCTCGCGGGCGGGCGGCGGCGCGCCCTCGTCCCCGGCCAGGACGTGGCCGAGGAACCGCTTGCGGGAGGCGGCGACCAGCACGGGGCGGCCGAGCGCGCGCAGTTCGGCGAGGTGGGCGACCAGCGTGAGGTCGTGGGCGGCCTGCTTGGCGAAGCCGAGGCCGGGGTCGATCACGAGGCGCTCGGGGGCGATGCCGCCCTCGATGACGGCCTCCATCCGCAGGCGGAGTTCGGCGACGACGTCGGCCACCACGTCCCCGTACACCGCGCGGCTGTTCATGTCCTGGCTGAAGCCGCGCCAGTGCATCACCACGAAGGGCGCGCCGGTGGCGGCGACGGCGGGGACCATCGCGGGGTCGGCGAGTCCGCCGCTGACGTCGTTGACCAGGACGGCGCCCGCGGCGATCGCCTGCTCGGCGACGCGGGCACGCATGGTGTCGACGGAGACGGTGACGCCCTCGGCGGCCAGGCCCCGCACGACCGGGACGACGCGGCGCAGTTCCTCGGCCTCGTCGACGCGGGAGGCGCCGGGGCGGGTCGACTCGCCGCCGACGTCGACCAGGTCGGCGCCCTCGGCGACGAGGTCGAGGCCGTGCTTGACGGCGGTCGAGGTGTCGAACCACCGGCCACCGTCGGAGAAGGAGTCGGGCGTCACGTTGACCACGCCCATGACCGCGCAGCGGTCCCATTCGGGCAGGCCTTCGACGGACCCCCGCCCGTTCAACGTACTCATACGTCAAGCGTAGGCGTCAGGCGGAGGTCCCCGGACCACTCGCGGGGGTGGCGAAAAGCCGCTGGAGCAGTTCGTGCAGGGCGACGCGGTCGGCGTCGGGCAGCGCGTCCAGGGCGGAGTGGGTGGCGAGCATGCCGGTGCGGACGGTCTCCACGGCCTGGACGCCCTCGTCGGTCAGGACGACGTTCTTGACGCGGCGGTCGGTCGGGCTCGCCTCGCGGCGCACCAGGGCGCGGGCCTCCAGGCGGTCGACGATCCCGGTGACGTTCGAGGCGTCGCAGTGCAGCGTGGTGGCGAGCGAGCGCATGGAGGCGGGGCCGCGGCGCAGCACGGTCAGGGTCTTGGCCTGGCTGGAGGTGAGGCCCTCGTCGGCGGCGGCCGACGTGAAGTCGCCGTAGAAGCCCGCCAGGGAGTCCCAGATGGCATCCATGAGCACGGCGTTGTCGACGGCGGTCGGGCGGCTGGTTCCAGGAGGCATGCCGCCCACTGTACCCGCGGTTCGAGTGAAACTTGACTACCTCAACCTTTGATGTTTACCTTTATTAAGTTGCTTGAGGTAATCAAGCTTCCATCGACTCAAGTACCTCAGTACCTCGACCTGCCCTACGGAAGAAGAAGTGACCACTAACCAACGCCCCAGCGGCGGTACCGGCCTCGTCCTGGTGCTCGGCCTCGCCGCCATGGTCGTCTCGATGATGCAGACCCTGGTCGTGCCGATCCTCGGGATCATCCAGAACGATCTCGGCACCACCACCTCGGGCGTCAGCTGGGTCACCACCGCGACCCTGCTCTCCGCGGCCGTCTTCACCCCGCTGCTCGGGCGCTTCGGCGACATGCACGGAAAGAAGCCGACCCTGATCGGTGTGCTCGTGGTCATGGTCGCGGGCTCCGTGCTCGCCGCCACCACCAGCTCGCTCCCTCTGCTGATCATCGGCCGGGTGCTCCAGGGCGCGGCCACCGCGATCTTCCCGCTGGCCCTGTCCGTACTGCGCGAGGAGATCCCGCCGCAGAAGCTGCACGGCGCGATGGCGCTGGTCAGCGGCACCCTGGCGTTCGGCAGCGGTCTCGCCCTCGTCGGCGCGGGCCTGCTCACGCAGGGCTCGCACCCCGACTACCACCGGGTGTTCTGGCTCGCCGTGATCCTCGCGGTCCTCGCCCTGATCGCGGTCGTCGTGGTCGTGCCCGCCTCCCGCACGAAGACGGGCGGACGCACCGACTGGCTCGGCGCCGCCACCCTGGCCGCCTTCCTGGTGCTGCTCCTCCTGCCGATCTCGCAGGGCCACGAGTGGGGCTGGGGCTCCGCCCGTACGGTCGGGCTGTTCGTCGCCGCCGTGGTCATGGCCGGGATCTGGGTCCTGGTCGAGCGCAAGGTGAAGGCGCCCATGGTGGACATGCGGATGTTCGCGCACCGGCCGGTGCTCTTCACCAACCTGGCCGGGCTGCTCCTCGGCTTCGCGATGTTCTCGCAGTTCATCGGCGTCTCGTACTTGGTGCAGATGCCGGACAGGCTGACGGGCTACGGCTTCTCGGCGTCCGTCCTGCGCGCCTCGGTCGAGTACCTGCTGCCGACCACGCTCGTCTCGCTCGTCGCCGCCCCGCTCGGCGGCCAGCTCGTCGGCCGGATCGGCGCGCGCTTCACGCTCGCGGCGGGTGCCGCCTTCGGCGTCCTGGGCTTCGCCTGGCTGACCGGTGCGCACGACTCGACGGCGTCCGTGATCCTCGCGGGCATGCTGATCGGTGCCGCCATCAGCTTCGGGTACGCCGCGATGCCGGCGCTCATCGTGGCGAGCGTCCCGCACCACCAGACGGGCATCGCCAACGGCATCAACTCCATCTCGCGCTCGGTGGGCTCCGCGATCGCCAGTGCCGTGATCACCTCGCTGCTCGCCTCCAAGGTGATCTCCGGGCTGCCGAAGGGTGTTCCTCCGCTGCCTGCCGAGAGCCAGTTCACGCTGTCCTTCGCGCTGGCGGGGATCGCGTTCGTGCTGGTCGTGGGGGTGGCGTTGGTGGGTCTGTCCTCCGACCGGTCCCGTGTGCGGCGGGTCACCGCGGCCTCGTCGGAGCCGGCCGAACCCGAACTGGAACGCGCCTGACCCCTCGGGGGTGGGCCCTTGAACCCCCTGGGGTTCGCCCACCCCCGGAGGGCCCCACCCCGCCCCTTCCCTAAACCCTCCGGGGGGGGGTGAAGGACCCTGGGGGCTGCGCCCCCAGCCCCCCGGCGGGGACTGCGTCCCCTGCACCCCTGCCCGGGGCTCCGCCCCGGACCCCGTTCGCGCCTGAACGGCGCTCGTCCTCAAACGCCGGACGGGCTGAGGTTGCTCATGCGGGCCAGCACCAGTACCGCCAGGGGCGCGGGGAACTGCGCGACCAGCCACCCAGGGCTCGCACCCAAACGAAGGCCCCCTCCCTGCCCACACACCCCCGGCGGGTTTAGGGAAGGGGCGGGGAGGGGCCTCCCGGGGTCTGGGGCGAAGCCCCAGCGCACCCCCTCCGGGCCCGTGGGGCCAACACCGACTCCAGCCCCCTACGGGCCGTGGGGCCAGCCCCAACCCCAGCCCCCTCCGGGCCCGGGGTCGAGGCCGCATCCCCAGGGGCCGGGCCAACCCAAGGCCCGCCCCCAGAGCCGGGCCGCAGCCCAGGGGCACCCATCCGCCCCCTCCGGGCCCGGGGCCGGGGCCGCGCCCCCGGGGCCAGGCCAACCCAAGGCCAGCCCCCCGCCCCCAGCCCCACCCCCGCCAGGAAACGCCGAACCCCGGCCCCAAGGCCCCCGCAAGGGGGACCCGGAGCCGGGGTTCGGGGGTGGGCTACGCCGCGCTTACCTCTCGTTCCGCGGGGGCCGCGTGCGCGCAGGCGCGGTCTCCGCGAGCCGCCCGGGTGAGCCGCGCGAGCGGGCCCGGCAGGCCCAGGTTCACGAAGCCCTCGGCCTGCATCACGGCGAAGCCGATGCGGGGCAGGTCGGCGTGGGCCCGGTAGACCATGAAGCGCGGCTCCCAACGCGGCTGGAACTTCGCGTTGAACTTGTACAGCGACTCGATCTGGAACCAGCGGGACAGGAAAACCAGCAGACCGCGCCACATCCGAAGGACCGGCCCGGCGCCGATCTTCTCGCCGCGCGCGAGCGCCGAGCGGAACATCGCGAAGTTCAGCGAGACCTGGCGTACGCCGATCTTCTCGCAGGCCTGGAGCGAGGCCACGATCAGGAGCTCGTTCATGCCGGGGTCGGCCGAGCGGTCGCGGCGCATCATCTCGAGCGACATTCCGTCCTTGCCCCAGGGGACGAAGTGCAGGATGGCCTTCAGGTCGCCGTAGGGGGAGGGGACCTCGCCCTCCTCGTCGGCCTTGTGGGCCGTCGCGATCACGCAGTCGCCGTCGTTGGGGTCGCCGATGCGGCCGAGCGCCATCGAGAAGCCGCGCTCGGTGTCGGTGCCGCGCCAGTCCTCGGCGGCCCGGCGGATGCGTTCGAGCTCGCCGTCGGAGAGGTCACGAACGCGCCGCACGCGGGTTTCGTAGCCATTGCGCTCGATGCGCTTGACCATCTGGCGTACGTTCCGCATCGCGCGTCCGGCGAGGGAGAAATCCGCGACGTCCACCACCGCCTCGTCACCCAGCTCCAGGGCGTCGAGGCCGGTCTCGCGGGTCCAGACCTCGCCGCCGGTCTCCGAGCAGCCGACGACCGCCGGGGTCCAGGAGTGGGCCTTGGCCTCGTCCATGAAGCGCTCGATGGCGCCGGGCCAGGCCTCGACGTCGCCGATGGGGTCGCCCGAGGCGAGCATCACACCGGAGACCACGCGGTAGGTGACGGCCGCCTTGCCGCTGGGCGAGAAGACGACGGCCTTGTCGCGGCGCAGCGCGAAGTGGCCGAGCGAGTCGCGGGCGCCGTGCTTGGCGAGCAGGTCGCGCAGCTTGTGCTCGTCGTCCTGGGTGAGGCGGGCCGCCGGGTGCTCGGGCCGGAAGGCCAGGTAGATCGTGGTGACCGCGGTGAGCAGGCCGAGCGCGCCGAGCGAGTAGCCGACGGTCCAGCTCGTCCTGCCCTGGTACTCGACCGGGCCCTCGAAGCCGAAGAGGCCGAACATCACGTGCTGGATGCGGTCCACGATGCTCGGATTGCCGACCGTGCGGTCGGGGTGCACGCTCACGATCACCAGGCCCAGGCCCAGCGAGCCGGCGCCCATCAGGAAGAAGTTCGCCACCGCCTTCCAGCGGCTGCGCGGGTCGGGCAGCGCGGTGAACTCGCTCCGGTGGCGGACCAGCAGCGTGAGAAGTACCAATGAGATCAGCACCCCGACGACGGAGTGCCGGTACCAGAACTGGGCCACCGCGCCGATCGGCAGCAGCACCACGGCGGCCCGCCAGGCCCGCCGCTTGCGGCGCTTGAGGCCGTGCGCGAGGAGCAGCAGGAGAATGCCGGCGCAGAGCGCCACGGCCGCCGCGAAGGGGCCGAAGGTCCCCGGCAGCACCTCGCTCACGGTGTGGAACCGACTGTGCCGGACGCGATCGAAGACTCCGGCCGCTACGTCCAGGAGGCCCACGACAGAGCAGGCCGTACCGACCACCTTGGGAACCGACTCGGGGCGCGGCCCGCGGAGGACCTTTCGTACACGAGTCGGAACCGATCCGTTTTTGTCCCCATCTATCCTGACAGACATCGCTTCCCGTGACTCCGCGAGAGATTCAGTTGGCCGGGGGACGGCGTCCACACCGTCCAGCCGGACAATTTGCGCCCTCTAGGACGGCGCTTGTGGGGAGCGGGTTCCCTCGGTCTCAGGAAAATCTCAGCCAGAAAGTTTCATCGCCTCATGGGTCTCACGAGCAACAAGGTTCTGGCACTCGCCGTGTTCCTGGCGGTGGTGCTGTTCGCGGTCACGATCTGGTTGTGGCCGCGCCTGGCGCGGCGCAGCTGGAAGGCCGTGGCGGGCCGCGTCGGGCTGCTCCTCGCGACCCAGCTGGCGATCTTCGCGTCGGTCGGTCTGGCCGCCAACAACTCGTTCCTGTTCTACGGATCCTGGGCGGACCTGTTCGGGCAGGAACAGGACATGGGCAAGGTCGTCGACCACTCGGCGGGCGGCAAGAACATCCAGGTCGTCGGCAAGCAGAAGCCGGACACCCCGGGCGCGGGCAAGCCGCAGCTGGGCGGCGAGATCCAGAAGATCGTGCTGGCGGGAGAGAAGTCGAAGATCACCAGCCCGGCCTATGTGTACCTGCCTCCCGAGTACTTCCAGAAGGCGTACGAGAACAAGACCTTCCCCGCCTCGATCGTGCTGACCGGCTACCCCGGCACCGCCGAGAACCTGCTCAAGGGCCTGCGGTACCCGAAGACCGCGTGGGCGCAGGCCAAGCAGAAGAAGATGCAGCCGATGATCCTGATCATGATGCGCCCGACGGTGGCGGGCCAGCGGGACACCGAGTGCGTGGACATACCGAACGGCCCGCAGACCGAGACGTTCTTCGCCAAGGACGTGCCGGGCGCGATCTCCGCGAACTACCGGGTCGGCACCAAGCCGCAGAACTGGGGCTTCATCGGCAACTCGACCGGCGGCTACTGCGCCCTGAAGATCGGCATGCACCACCCCGAGCAGTTCGCGGCGAGCGCCGGGCTTTCCGCGTACTACAAGGCGGCCGACGACCCGACGACCGGTGACCTCTTCCACGGCAACAAGAAGGAGGAGAACCGGGCCAACCTGCTGTGGAGCCTGGACCACCTGAGGCCCGGCAAGTCGTCCTTCCTGGTCACCAGCTCGCTGACCGGCGAGGACAACTTCAAGCCCACCCAGTCCTTCATAGCGAAGGTGAAGGCGCCCGGGCGCGTCTCCTCCATCACCCTCGACAGCGGCGGCCACAACTTCAACACCTGGCGCCGCGAGATCCCGCCGGCCCTGGAGTGGATCAGCGGGCGGCTCAGCGCGAGCTGACCGACTCGACCGTCACCTCGGTCCGGGGCACCGCCTGCGCGTCCGCGTCGATGGAGCGGCGCAGCGCCTCGTGGAGCCGGGCCGGGGTCAGCACGCCGAGGAAGCGGCCCCGCTCCTCGCGGTCGATCACCGCGATCCAGCCCGCGTCGTGCTGGAGCATGGTGGCGAAGGCCTGCTTGAGCGAGGCGCCCACCGGCAGCCAGGCCTCCATGCGCCGGGCGTGCTCGCGGACCGTGCCCGTGCCGTGCCGGGCCTGCTCGGCGGAGATCCAGCCGTGCAGGTTGTCCTCGCCGTCCAGGACGACCGCCCAGCGCGCGATGTCGGCGGGCAGCGGGTCGTCGAGGTGGACCACGGGCGGCTGCTCCAGGTCGCTCTCCTCGATGGGGGTCACCGAGAGGCGCTTGAGGCCCCGGTCGGCGCCGACGAAGTCCGCGACGTAGGGCGTGGCGGGCGCGCCGAGCACGGCGGCGGGGGCGTCGAACTGCTCGATGGCACCCTGCCCGTAGACGGCGATGCGGTCGCCGAGGCGGACCGCCTCCTCGATGTCGTGGGTGACGAACAGGACCGTCTTGCGCACCTGCGACTGGAGCCTGAGGAACTCGTTCTGCAACCGCTCGCGCACCACCGGGTCGACCGCGCCGAACGGCTCGTCCATCAGCAGCACGGGCGGGTCGGCCGCCAACGCCCGTGCCACGCCCACCCGCTGGCGCTGGCCGCCGGAGAGCTGCTCCGGGTAGCGCGAGCCGTACGTCTTCGGGTCAAGCCCCACCAGGTCGAGCAGCTCGGCCGCGCGCGCACGGGCGGCGGCCTTCTTGACCCCGAGCAGGTGCGGCACGGTCGCGGTGTTCTCCAGGACCGTCTTGTGCGGGAACAGCCCGACCTGTTGGATCACGTAGCCGATGCGGCGCCGCAGTTGGACGGGGTCGACGGTCGATATGTCCTCGCCGTCCAGGAATATCCGCCCGCTGGTCGGCTCGATGAGCCGGTTGACCATCTTCATCGTGGTGGTCTTGCCGCACCCCGACGGGCCGACCAGGGTGACCAGTTCACCCTCGGCCACCTCGAAGGACAGATCGTCCACGGCGGTGGTGCCGTCGTCGTACCGCTTGGTGACGTGCTCGAACCGGATCATGGTTCCCCATTGTGAAGGCTGGCTGGCGCGCTTGTGTGAAGCCCATGTTGCTGTACTGCGAAGGCCCGAGGCGATTGTCAGTGGTCGGGGATAGGGTCCTGAGGTACGGATCGAACACCAGGGGGAGGTGGGGGAGTGGCGCAGAACTGTCTGGCGGCGAACGACTGGATCTGCTGGGAGTACGTCAGCTCCCGGAGCCAGGAGTTGACCGACGCCACGGTCCAGCACGTCTGGATCACCGCGGTCTCGGTGCTGATCGGCCTGCTCATCGCCTTCCCCCTCGCGCTGCTCGCGCGCGGGCGCAAGGGAGTGGCGGCCACGGTCCTGGGGCTGACGACCGTGCTCTACACGGTCCCCTCGCTCGCGATGTTCGCCCTGCTGCTCCCGGTCTTCGGCCTCTCCGCGGGCCTGGTGATCACGGGCCTGGTGCTGTACTCGCTGACGATCCTCGTGCGGAACATCCTGGCCGGGCTCGAATCGGTGCCCTCCGACGCGCTGGAGGCGGCCCGCGGCATGGGGTACGGGCGCATACGGCTGCTGTTCGAGGTCGAGCTGCCGCTCGCGCTGCCCGCGCTGATGGCCGGGCTCAGGATCGCCACGGTGGCCACGGTCGCGCTGACCACGATCGGCTCGCTCGTCGACCACGGCGGCCTCGGCAACCTCATCGAGCAGGGCCTGCCCACCTTCTTCAAGGCGCAGATCCTCACCGCATCCGTGCTGTGCGTGGCGCTCGCCGTCGCCGCCGACCTGCTGCTCCTCGGGATCCAGTGGCTGCTCACGCCGTGGACCCGGATCCGTACGGCGAAGGCGGGCTGAGCGATGGGAGTCTTCACACAGGCCTGGACGTGGCTGACCACCGGCGCCAACTGGTCCGGGGAGGACGGCGCCTGGCACCGGCTCGGTGAGCACGTGTACGTGAGCGCGCTCGCCCTCGCCGTGTCCTGCCTGGTCGCCCTGCCGCTCGCGCTGTGGCTCGGCCACATCGGCAGGGGCGGCGCGCTCGCCGTCAACATCTCCAACGTCGGCCGGGCCGTCCCCGTCTTCGCGGTGCTCGCCCTGTTCATGGTGACCCCGCTGCGCAACGCGGGCTATCTGCCCACCGTGATCGCCCTGGTCCTTTTCGCGGTGCCGCCGCTGCTGACCAACGCCTACGTCGGCATGCGCGAGGTGGACCGGGCGGCGGTGGAGGCGGCCCGCGGCATGGGCATGTCGGGACGTCAGCTCTTCCTCCAGGTCGAACTGCCGCTGGCCTACCCGCTGATCATGACCGGGCTCCGCTCGGCGGCGGTGCAGATCATCGCCACCGCGACGATCGCCGCGATGGCCGGTCTCGGCGGGCTCGGCCGCATCGTCACCGAGGGATTCGCGGTGTACAACACCCCGCAGGTGGTGGCGGGGGCGATGCTCGTGGCGGCGCTCGCCCTGCTGGTGGAGGGCGCCCTGGTCGCGGTGGACCGCCTCTTCAGCCCCCTGCGCAAGCGTTCGTGACCCGTGAGTCGGCAACACCTGTGATCCCGCAACGTCTTCTGGATGGTGGACCTTCATGAGCAAGACCCTGCGTACGGCCGGTGCGGTGCTCGGCACGCTGGCGCTGGCGGGCTCGCTCGCCGCGTGCGGCGGCGACAGCCTGGAGAAGAGCAAGGACAAGAGCGGTTCGAGCGCCTCGGGCGGCTCCAGCAGTACAGGCGGGGGGAAGAAGGGGTCCCTGGTGATCGGCGCGGCCGGCTTCACCGAGTCCGCGGTCCTCGCCGAGCTGTACGCCCAGGTCCTGGCCGACGCGGGGTACTCGACGTCGGTCACCACGGTGAAGAACCGCGAACTGTACGAACCTGCCCTGGAGAAGGGCGAGATCGACGTGGTGCCGGAATACGCGGCCACGCTCACCGAATTCCTCAATGCCAAGGTGAACGGCGCCAACGCGAAGCCCCTCGCCTCGGGCGACGTCGCCGCGACCGTGACCGAACTGACCAAGCTCGCCGGTCCGCGCGGACTGAAGGTTCTGCCGTCCGGCGAGGCGGTGGATCAGAACGCGTTCGCGGTGACCAAGGAATTCGCCGCCAAGTACCACCTCAAGTCCCTTTCGGATCTGGGTACGTCGAAGGCCAAGGTGAAGATCGCCGCCGGTGACGAGTGCAAGATCCGGCCATTCTGCGCGCCGGGTCTGACCTCCAAGTACGGCATCGACGTCACGGGCATCGACCCCAAGGGCGTCGGCACCCCGCAGGCCAAGCAGGCCGTCAAGGACGGGGTGGACCAGCTGGTGCTGACCACCACGACCGACGCGACCCTGGACACCTACGGGCTCGTCCTGCTCCAGGACGACAAGAAGCTTCAGAACGCGGACAACGTGCTGCCGGTCGTCAATGCGAAGGACGCGGGCGGACCCGGGATAGCCGACGCGCTCGGCAAGCTCACCAAGGCTCTGACGACGGCCGATCTGGTCGATCTCAACCGCAAGGTCGATGCCGAGCGGGCCAAGCCGGCCGATGTCGCGAAGGCCTATCTCCAGTCGAAGGGGCTGATCAAGAAGTAGCCGAATTTGGCGATCGGAGTAACTACAGGGGAACAGATTGGCGGGCGGGGGTCCATGTGACGTCTACGCACGGTAAATTTCAGGCCATGCCACGTGGACGCCACCGTCATTCCCCTCCGCTGCACCGGCTCCTCCAGCCGTCGGCCGTCGCCGGCGTCTCGGTCATCTGCGCCGGTGGCGCCTGGCTCTTCGATCAGCCAACGGTGCTGCGGGCGTTGGCCGCCGCGGCCGCGGCGGCCTGCGTCACCGGCTCGGTGCTCATGCGCGCCTGGGACCGGGCCGCGGGCCGGCGCGTCGCCGAGCTGACCCGCTCGCGCGCCGCCGACCAGTGGCGCACCGAGGAGCGGATCGCCGAGCTGGAGACCGAGTTGGAGGAGTCGCGCGAGCTGCGCGGCCGCCTCGACGCCAAGCTGCGCACCAAGCGCATGGAGCTGGCCGGGCTGCGCGGCGAGCACGCGGCCCTGCTGCGGCGCTACGCCAACGCGGAGACCGAGCGGGCCAGCGCCCTCGAAGGCCGGCGCCGCCTCGCCCTGGAGTCCACCGGCCCCAAGGCCCTTTCGCCGTCGGCCGGTCCGCCGACCTCCGACTCCTATCGCGCGGCCGCCCGCGCCCTGGAGCGCCTCTCGCTCAGCGCCGAACGCCAGGCGAAGGCGCGGGCCGAGGCCGACGCGGCGCGGATGCGCGCCGAGTCCCGGGAGGCGGAGGAGCCGCAGGGGAAGCCCGCGGCGGCCCTCGGCAGCGGGGAGCACACCCGCCCGGCGGCCGCCCTCACCGCCAAGCCCCGCCAGGCCGAACTGCCCGCGGCGCCCGCGCCGGTGGCGGCCGCCGTGGTCCCCTACCTCGCCCGCCGGGCGGTCCGCCCCGAAGGCAGCTTCGACTTCTTCGGCACGGGCGCCGCGCAGAGCGCCCCGGCCGCCGGGCAGACGGCGGCCGCCGCGATCGAGGCCGTCCAGGACGAGGACCTCGCCGACGTGGTGGGCGAGGAGGTCCTGGCGGACCGGGCGCAGCAGGGCCCCGCGAAGGTCGTCGGCGAGGTCATCGACCTGACCGCGCACGACGAGACGGAACAGCTGGACGTGGCGGAGCTGCGTACGGCGATCTCGTAGGCGGCTGTACGGCGATCTCGTGGGCGGCTCGCGGGCGAAGGCCTCCAGCCGCCGCGCCGGGGGCCGGACGCCCCCACCGAGTGGAGTCGGGGTCGAAGCGGGCCCGGAACGAGGTCTGCGGCCGGTACCGAGGCCGCTGCATCGTGGCGAGTGTCGGTACCGGCCGCAGAGCCCGGACGCGCGGGGCAGCCGGCGTCCGGGCGGGCCCCTCCCCCGAGTCGGCCCGCGGAGCCATTGTGGTCGGGAGCCCCGTCGCCTTTCCAGGGGGCACGGGTGCAGATAATTGATCCACCGCCGCCAACGCGCCCCTCGACCGCCCCCCACGACCGCCCCCACGACGGAAGGCGCTCCCCGTGCCCCTCCCCGCTGCCGACCGCGCCGCCCCGCGGGCGCCGCGCGTCCCCGGGTCCGGCCAGGAGCGGCGGGGGCCTTTCGATGCCCCGGCCAATCCCTGGGGCCCTGTGGCTAGAACTCCAACCACGCGCTGTGCGGCCCCAGTTGGCTGACGCCGTATGGTGCCGAGCCGGTTACATCTCCGGGCGCTCGGGTCATGCTGTTGCTCTGCACGCCGGGCGACTCCCTCGCGAGCCATAGCCCGGGTGATCAAGCTCCGCCGATGAGTTGACCAAGTTTTGGGATTCGTAGGGTTGATTCAGGCCAGCTGCCGTACGGTGATGATCCGCCCGTTTTCGATTCGTGAGGGAGATCGTCCGTGCCCGCTCACATAGCCCCTCCCTCTGTCGTGCTGCCGGGGAACGTTGTGACGACAGACGAGATCTGCAGCGACATCCGCCGGGTTCACGGCGATCTCCCGCACCTGGAGGCCATGTTGCGGGTGGCCCGGGCGACCACGGTGCGCACCCGGCACTTCACCCGGCCGCTGACCGCGCCGACCGTGGCCGGAAACGCATTGGTCGAGGAGCGCAACAAGGCCGCCTACGAGGACGCGTTGGGCCTCGCGGCCGAGGCGGCGCGGGGGGCCCTGGCGGCGGCGCGGCTGCGGCCCGGCGACATCGACGCGATCGTCACCAGCCACACCACGTCCTGGACGGTGCCCTCCCTCGACGTGCACCTGGTCGCCGAGCTGGGCCTGCGGTCCGACGTGCGGCGCCACCCCATGGGCACGGTCGGCTGCGCGGGCGGCGCCCAGGGACTGGTCCGCGCCCACCAGGACCTCGTCGCCCACCCGGGGGCCAACGTCCTGGTCGTCGCCTCGGAGTGCCTGTCGGCGGCGACGTACAACCACGAGGACACCAGCCTCGAATCGATGGTCTACAAGGTCCTGTTCGGGGACGGGGCCGCCGCCACCGTGGTCACCGCGCGACCCGCCTGGGCGGGGCCGAGCTTCGTCGTCGAGGACACCTTCGAGTACGTGCTGCCCGACAGCGCCGACCGCTACCGGGGGCGGCTGAGCGGCGCGGGGCTGCACTTCGATTCGACCCGTGCGGCGACCGCGGCCTTCAACGACTGCCTGCCCGCGCTCAGGGAGTGGCTCGCGCCCGACGCCCGGCCGCTCGACTTCGCGGTGGTCCACCCCGGCGGCCCGCGCATACTCGACGACACGGCGGCGGGCCTCAAGCTGGACGGCGAGCGCGCGGGCGGCGCCCTGCGGCACGCCTGGGACAGCCTCGCCCGCAACGGGAACCTGGGCGGCTCCGCGGTCCTGGACGTGCTGTCGCGCACGTTCGCCCGGCCGCCCGCGGTCGACGCCACGGGCCTGATCATGGCCTTCGGGCCGGGTTTCGTCCTGGCGGCGGCGCGCGGTCACTGGTCCGACTGACCGCGCCCCGGGGCTACTTGTCGATGTCGCCCACGACGAAGAACAGCGACCCCAGGATCGCCACCATGTCGGCGACCAGCGTCCCCGGCAGCAGCACGGCGAGCGCCTGGATGTTGTTGTACGAGGCCGAACGCAGCTTCAGCCGGTACGGCGTCTTGTCGCCCTTGCTGACGAGGTAGTAGCCGTTGATGCCGAGCGGGTTCTCGGTCCAGGCGTACGTGTGGCCCTCGGGCGCCTTGAGGACCTTGGGCAGGCGCTGGTTGATCGGCCCGGGCGGCAGCTCGGCCATCCGGTCCAGGCAGGCGTCGGCGAGGTCGAGGGCGTTGTGGGTCTGCTCCAGGAGGCACTCGAAGCGGGCCAGGCAGTCGCCCTCGGTGCGGGTGACGACCTTCAGGGTGTCCTGAAGGTCGCCGTACGCGAGGTACGGCTCGTCCCGGCGCAGGTCGAAGTCGACGCCGGAGGCGCGGGCGATGGGGCCGCTGACGCCGTACGCGTGCACGGCCTCGGCGGACAGCACGCCGACGCCCCTGGTGCGGGCCCGGAAGATTTCGTTGCCGAGCACCAGGCGGTCGTACACGTCCATGCGCGAACGCACCGAGGCGACGGCGTGCCGGACCCGGCCGAGCCAGCCGAGCGGCAGGTCCTCCTTCAGACCGCCGACCCGGTTGAACATGTAGTGCATCCGGCCGCCGGAGACCTCCTCCATCACCGCCTGGAGCTCCTCGCGCTCGCGGAACGCGTGGAAGACCGGGGTGATGCCGCCGAGCTCCAGCGGGTACGAGCCGAGGAACATCAGGTGGTTGAGGACCCGGTTCAGCTCGGCCAGCAGGGTGCGGGTCCACACGGCGCGCTCGGGGACCTCCATGCCGAGCATGCGCTCCACGGACATGACGACGCCGAGCTCGTTGGAGAACGCGGAGAGCCAGTCGTGGCGGTTGGCCAGCATCACGATCTGGCGGTAGTCGCGCGCCTCGAAGAGTTTCTCGGCGCCGCGGTGCATGTAGCCGATGACCGGCTCGGCGTGCTGGATGCGTTCGCCGTCCAGTACGAGCTTGAGGCGTAGCACTCCGTGGGTGGAGGGGTGCTGGGGGCCGATGTTGAGCACCATGTCGGTGCTCTCTGCCCCGCCTCCGATGCCGACCGTCGTCTCCGTCATGGGGGCCAGTATCCCCCGGGGCCCCGGGCCCGGCGCCCCAACCCCCACCCCCCTCTCCCCGGGGCTCCGCCCCGCCCCTCGAACACGGGCCCTCACGCGGGCCCCCGCCCCGAACCCTTCGCGGACTTCCCCGCGCCCCCTGCCCCTTTCGGCCTGCGAGCCGTGCCCGCTCCTCGCGCCCCTTGGGCCGTCCTTCGGCTGCGGGCCGTGCTCGCTTCTCGCGCAGTTCCCCGCGCCCCTTGGGCCGTCCTTCGGCTGCGGGCCGTGCTGGGTTGCTCGCGCAGTTCCCCGCGCCCCTTGGCAGGGCGGTGCTGGCCAGCATCGGCAACCTCAGCCCGTCCGGCGATTGAGGACGAGCGCCGTTCAGGCGCGATACGGGGTCTGGGGCGGAGCCCCAGGGGTCTTTCAACCCCCGGGGTCACACCCGCTGCCGCAGCCAGCCGAAGTCGCCCAGCCCGCCCCGCGAGGTCAGCTCCGCCGCCTCCCCCGCCGCGGCAAGCCCCCGCACGTATGCCGCGGGGTCGGACGACGCGAGGGACAGCGGGGGCCGCGCCCCCGAGACGCCGAGGCGGGACAGCGCCTCGCGCTGGGTGAGCAGCTCCGCCCCCGGCAGCGCGCACGCGTCCAGCGCGACATGCGCCGTGATGTCGCAGGACCCGTCCGGCACGGGCGGCACCTCCCGCCCGCCCCGGAACCCGCTCAGCGTCCCGAACGGCGGCCGCGCCCCCTTCGTATGGGCGTAGTCGACCGCCACGGCCAGCCCTGCGTCGAGCGAGGAGACCGCCCCCTCCCAGGCCTCGTCGCGCGGTCGGCCGATCTCGGCCCGGGTGCCCGGCTCGGTCAGCGGCCACCAGCGGGCCAGCCACTCGGCGTCCTTGCCCGCGACCGGCGCACCCAGGGTCTCGGTGCCGTCGGGCCGTACGAGGACCAGCCGTGCCACCCCCTCGGGGTCGACCTCGGCCACCTCCACCGGCACGTTGTCGAGCCATTCGTTGGCGAAGAGCAGCCCCCGGACGCCCGAGGGGATCGCGTCGCACCAGTCGATCCGCCGGTCGAGCCCGGCCGGGCGGGCCGCGCGTTCGACGGCGTACGCGCGGACGGGGAACCCGGCGGGCAGCGCGGCCAGTACCCCCGTGAGCAGCTCGCCCCGCCCGGCGCCGACGTCGACCAGATCGACCGGGCCGGGGCCGAGCGGGGCCGCGACCTCCATGAGGAGGCGGGCTACGGCGCCCGCGAAGAGCGGCGAGGCGTGGACGGACGTACGGAAGTGCCCGGCGGGCCCCTCGGGCCGCAGATAGAAGCCGCCGTCCCCGTAGAGCGCCCGCTCGGTCGCCGCCCGCCACCCGAGCGGAACGCCCCCGCCGTCCGCCGCACCGGGTGCGTGGCTGCCTCCGCGGTCGGCCGCTTTGGGTGCGAGGCCGCTCCCGCTGTCCGCCGTACCGGGTGCATGGCTGCTCGCGCGGTCGGCCGCTCTGGGTGCGTGGCTGCCCTCGCCGTGCGTGGCTCCGGGGGCGTGGCCGCTCCCGCTGTCGGCCGCAATGAGTGCAAGGCCGCTCGCGCCGTCCGCCGCACCGAGTGCGAGGCCGACCTCGGCGGGGTCCTGGGAGGGGCCCTCCGGGAGGTGTTCGGTGGTGGGTCCCGCGGGCGGGGGGCCCGGGCGCGGGGCGCTCGTATCGGGGGAGTGCTGACACGTCTCATCCGTCACGGGGCCAAGTCTCCACCTTGCGGAGTACGCCGCCGGGATCAGGATCGCCCCGGCGGTTGACCCCTGCACCTATCTGCTTTCCCTACGCTGGGTTACGTGCAGCGCCTCTATGACTTCATCCGCAGACACCCGACCGGGGTCGACACCTTCTGGGCCGTCATCCTGTTCGGGTTCTCCTGCCTGCAAGTCGTGGCCGCGGCGCACGATCCGCGCCAGCCGGGCTGGCCCGTCCAGCTCCTGGTCGCGCTCGGGATGAGCACGGTCGTCGCGCTGCGCCGCAGGGTGCCCGAGAAGATGCTGCTGCTCGCGATCGTCCTGGGCCTGGCCCAGCTCGCGCTCGACGTGCAGCCCCAGATCCAGGACTTCGCGATGCTGGTCATCGTGTACACGGTGGCCTCCGCCGGGGAGCGCTGGGCCTCGCGGGTCGCGCTGGTCGGCGGGTTGTGCGCGGCGCCGCTCGCGCATTTCCGGTGGATGGACACCGGCGGCATCAACACCGCGACGGAGAAGGTCTTCTTCGTCATCATCATGACCGTCCCGTTCGTCCTCGCCTGGGTGCTCGGCGACTCGATGCGCACCCGAAAGGCGTACTTCGCGCAGCTGGAGGAGCGGGCCTCGCGGCTGGAGCGGGAGCGCGAGGCGCAGGCGAAGGTGGCGGTCGCGGCCGAGCGGGCCAGGATCGCCCGCGAGCTGCACGACGTGGTCGCGCACAACGTGTCGGTGATGGTCGTGCAGGCCGACGGCGCGGCGTACGTGATGGACACCTCGCCGGACCAGGCGAAGACCGCCCTGGAGACCATCTCGATGACCGGGCGCCAGGCGCTCGCCGAGATGCGCCGGCTGCTCGGCGTGCTGCGCACGGGCGAGCACCAGGAGGCGGGGGAGTACGTGCCGCAGCCCGACGTGCAGCAGATCGAGGACCTGGTCGAGACGGTCCGCGGGGCCGGGCTCACCGTCGACTTCAAGATCGAGGGCACCCCGCGCCCGCTGCCCAGCGGCGTGGAGCTCACCGCGTACCGCATCGTGCAGGAGGCGCTCACCAACACCCGCAAGCACGGCGGTCCGGACGCGGGGGCCAGCGTGCGGCTCGTGTACTTCGACGACGGGCTCGGTCTCCTCGTCGAGGACGACGGCCGGGGCGCGGCCCACGAGATGTACGAGGACGGCGGCGCGGACGGCCAGGGACACGGCCTGATCGGGATGCGCGAGCGGATCGGCATGGTGGGAGGCACCCTGGACGCGGGGCCGCGCCCCGGCGGCGGCTTCCGCATCAGCGCCCTGCTACCCCTCAAACCGGCCCACTGATGTCCCGGCCCACGGATGTCGCGGTCCCTGACGTCCGAGTCCCTGACGTCCCGGCCCCTGATGTCCCGGACCTGATTTCCTGTACATGGACCTGATTTCCTGTACGTGCTCGACCGCCGCAAGGCCCGATGGAGAGGGAACGATGACGATCCGCGTGATGCTCGTCGACGACCAGGTGCTGCTGCGCACCGGGTTCCGGATGGTGCTCGCCGCCCAGCCGGACATGGAGGTCGTCGCGGAGGCGGGCGACGGCGCGGAGGCGATCGACATCCTGCGCGCGACCGCCGTCGACGTGGTCCTGATGGACGTGCGCATGCCGAGGCTGGACGGGGTGGAGGCCACCCGGCGCATCTGCGAGGCGCCCAACCCGCCCAAGGTCTTGATCCTGACCACCTTCGACCTCGACGAGTACGCCTTCTCCGGCCTGAAGGCGGGTGCGAGCGGCTTCATGCTGAAGGACGTGCCGCCCGCCGAACTGCTCGGCGCGATCCGCTCGGTGCACAGCGGCGACGCGGTGGTCGCGCCGTCCACGACCCGTCGCCTGCTCGACCGGTTCGCGCCGATGCTCCCGACCGCGGGCAAGGAGCCGGAGCACAAGCAGCTGGAGAAGCTGACCGAGCGCGAGCGCGAGGTCATGCTGCTGGTCGCCCAGGGCCTGTCCAACGGCGAGATCGCCGCCCGTCTGGTCCTGTCGGAGGCCACGGTCAAGACCCATGTGGGCCGCATCCTGACCAAGCTGGGCCTGCGCGACCGCGTCCAGGTCGTGGTCCTGGCCTACGAGACGGGCCTGGTCCGGGCGGGCGGCGGCGCGGGGTGAGCGAACCCCGCGTTCGCCGGGCGCCATCACCCCGGGCAGTTGCCTGACGAGGTGTCAGCTTGCCGACCGGGCAACCCTGTTGGGCCGGATCGTCGGTTCGGCCTGCCTGCGTCGGAGGGCTCCGGTGGAGTTCCAGGGCGGGGGTTCCTTTAGTTCGACGACCGTCGTACTATCGGCTCGTCCGGTCCTTCGGTGCGAGGCGAGTACGGGGAAGTGGCGTCATGCGTGCGATCAGGTTCGACGAGTTCGGTGGTCCCGAGGTGCTCCGGCTGGTGGAGGTGGAGGCGCCGCTGCCGGGGCCCGGCGAGGTGAGCATCGACGTCGCGTACACCGGCATCAACTTCGCTGATCTGAAGGCGCGTTCGGTGGGGTACCGGGTGGCGGCGCTCCCCTTCGTTCCGGGGCTCGAACTGTCCGGCCGCATCCGCGCCGTGGGCGAAGGGGTCGAAGGGTTCGAGGTCGGCCAGGAGGTCGCCGCGATGACCGAGGGCGGGGCCTACGCGGACGTGGCCCTCGCCCCGGCCGTCACCGTCTTCCCGGTGCCCGAGGGCGTGAGCCTGCGCACCGCGGCCACGCTGCCCACCGTGCTGCCGACCGCGCACGCCCTGATCCACGAGGTGGGCCGGCTCACCCCCGGCGAGAGCGTCCTGGTGCAGGGCGCGGCGGGCGGGGTCGGCACCGTCGTCGGGCAGGTCGCCAAGCTGGCCGGGGCGGGCGCGGTGTACGGCGTGGTCTCCAGCGAGGGCAAGGCCGACTACGCCCGCAAGCACGGTTACGACGACGCCTTCCTGACCGGCACCTTCGACGAGGACGTCCGGCGGGCCACCGGCGGCCGGGGCGTGGACCTGGTGCTCGATCCGGTCGGCGGGGAGACCCTGCGCCGCGGTCTGGAGTCGCTCGCCCTGTTCGGCCGCCTCGTGTCGTACGGCAACGCGAGCGGCGAGGAGGCGTGGCAGGCCGGGCAGGCCGAGCTGTACCCGCGCGGCCTGAGCGTCTCCGGCTTCTCCGTCCTCGGCCTCGCGGCGGTCGACCCCCGGGCGCTGCGGGAGATCGCGGACCGGGCGCTGCTGCTCGCCACCACCGGTCAGGTGGAGCTGCCCGTCACCGCCGAGTTCTCCCTCGAAGAGGCGGCCGCCGCCCATGAGTTGATGGAGGGCCGCACCTCGACGGGCAAGCTCCTGCTGCGGGTGTCCTGAGCTTCAGGGGTCTCAGCGCAGCACCCCTTCCAGGAAGTCGCTGCCGAGCCGGGCCACCACCGTCAGGTCCAGCTGGTGCAGTACGTACCGGCCGCGGCGCCTGGTGGTGAGGAGCCCGGCCTTCTTCAGGACGGCCAGATGGCGGGAGACCTCCGGCGCGGTGATCCCGTGCGCGTCGGCGAGCTCGCTCGTCGTGTAGGGGGAGCGGGCCAGGTTGCGGCACAGCCGCATCCGCATCGGGTGGGCCAGCGCCTCCATGCGCAGCTTGAGGATCTCGACCGAGGCGGGCGAGGGCAGTTCGGGCCCGTGCACCGGATAGTGGATCACCGGCCGCCAGCCCGGCGCGTGCAGCACCATCAGGTGCGGCCAGCCGAACGAGGTCGGCACGAAGGTGAGCCCCGACCCGGCCTCCGGGTCGGTGGCGGTGGTGCGGCCCTCGGTCAGCTTGTCCACGCTGATCCGCGTCCCGCCCTCGTCCAGGCTGAGGGCGGCCGACACCGCGCGGACGGCCTCGCCGAGCCCCTTGCGGCGCAGCACCTCCGCCTTGTGCCGGGCGTCGGCGGCCAGTTGGACCCGCACCCGCTGCCAGGTGTCCGCGAAGAAGGCCTGCTCGCAGTCCTCCAGGAGACGCCGCAGCCAGGCCCGCACCGATGCCGGGTCGCTCAACAGGCGCTGGGTGAACTCCACTTGGCGCGGTCCCCGGATCGCCGCCATGTCCAGGGCGCGCGCCCGCATCCGTGCGTCGTGCAGCGGGGACGGCGTCTTGACCCCGTACAGGCTGGAGCAGGTGAACTCCAGGACGACGGAGGCGAAGCGCTCGTCGGAGAGCCGGTCGAGCAGGTCGAGCTCCTCGGCGAGCGTCGCGCCCGGGCCGCCGCTCCCGCCGGGTATGCCCGCGAACGGCATGAACACGTCGGAGAACGTGTTGCGCCACAGGAACTCCGCCTCGTGCAGCCGGTCCGCGAGGTCGGGCTTGAGGGCGGCGGCCGTGGCCGTCGCCCAGCCGTGCAGACCCGGGTGGTGGCCGGGTTCGGAGAGCGCGTGCAGGGCCAGGCCCAGCTCGGCCAGCGGCGAGATCGCGAAGCCGATGCGCTCGGGCGGCAGGCCCGTGATGTCGATGGTCACGCTCATGCGCCCATGGTGCACCCCGGCACTGACGACGCGGCCGTCGATTGACGGTCCCGGTCAATCGACGGCGCTGGTCAGGGCGTCATTTGACGCGGCTCGTCAATCGGCGCGACGTACGCCGCGAACGGGCTCACCGTGGAGTCATGGACGCGATGCAGCAGCACATGATCGACAGCTACCGGGCCGCCCGGCTCGGCACGCCCGCGCCGCCGGTGCCGGGCACCCACGACGTGACCGCCCTGCGGGAGCTGCGGGACTACCGCCGCTTCGAGGCGGTCCTGGCGGGCCGGCTCGCCACCGGCAGGCTCCGGGCGGCCCTGGCCCACCTGTTCACCCCGCCGCACCCGCGCAGGCACCCGCCCGCCTGCCGCTGACCGCGTCCGTCCGCTACGGCAGCCGCCGGACGAAGTCGGCCACCGCCACCCGTACGTCCTCGGCGGTCCAGGCCAGGCCCGGGGCGTTGACGGTGACCTCGGTGACGGCGAGGCCGGCCGGGCCCGAGGGGCTCGGGAACCAGCGCCGGAACAGGCAGACCCCGCTCTCCTCGGCCTGGCTCAGGGCCGCGGCGCTGAGCACCTCGGCGTCGTAGGGCAGCCACACCTGGAACTGGTGGGTGTGCGGCGGCTCGGGGTGCACCCGGAACCACGGCACGCCCGCCTCGGCGAGACCCTCGGCGACGGCCCCGGCCACGACCTTGGCGTGGGCGACGTACGACGGCAGCTCGGGCAGTTCCTGACGCAGGCCGAGCAGGCCCGCGAGGGCGGCCGGGAACTGCTGGAAGAGCTGGCCGCCGTAGCGGTGGCGCCAGGTGCGGGCCTCGGCCACCAGCGACTCGGAGCCCGCCAGGACGGCGCCCGAAAGGCCGCCCAGCGTCTTGTAGAAGGACACGTACACGCTGTCGGCGAGGCCCGCGATCTCGCGCAGCGGGCGGCCGAAGTGGGCGGTGGTCTCCCAGAGCCTGGCGCCGTCGAAGTGGACCACGGCGTCCCGCTCGCGGGCCGCCTCGACCACCGCGACCAGCTCGTCCCAGCTCGGCAGCACGAAACCCGCGTCCCGCAGCGGAAGCTCCAGCATCAGCGTGCCGAACGGTTCCTCGAAGTCGCGCACCTCGGCCGCGTTCGGCAGCCTCGGCTCGTCGGTCGGGTGGACCGTGCGCAAGCCGCTGACCTGGCTGAACGCCTGACGCTCATGGACCTCGGGGTGCGCGAGGGGGTGCAGCGCGACGGTCGGGTTCCCGGTGCGCGCCGCCCAGCAGCGCAGCGCGACCTGCTGGGCCATCGTGCCGGTGGGGAAGAAGGCGGCGGCCGGGAAGCCGAGCTCCTGCGCGGTGCGGCGCTCCAGCTCGGCCACCGCGCCGTTGCCGTAGATGTCGGTGAACTCGTCCAGGTCGTACACCTCGGCGCCGTCCGCCAGGAGGGCCGTCAGGCGCTCCGCCAGCGTGTGGTCGACCGAGTGGTGCGCCAGCGTGCGCTTGGCGCCGCGGAAGACCGCCAGGCGGTGCTGGAGGGCCTGATCCGGGGCTTCCTCCGGTGCCCCGCCCGGGGTGTCGGCGGGGGATTCGGGGCGGGAGTTCCGTTCGCTTTCGGGCATGCGCCGATGATCGCCCACACCCTGTGGACAACCAAAGGGGTTTCCGTGCCCTGGGCGTAGCATGACGGGGCCGTTTGATTTTGGTTTGGCGTCCGGTACCCCTCGCGGACTGGAACGGAAGGCCCCCACGCGTGAACGCACCACCAGAGCACCGCCACGAGCACAGCCCGGCGGACCGTCCCGCCCGCCTCACCGTGGGCGTCGTCGGCGCGGGCCGGGTCGGCCCCGCGCTCGCCGCGTCCCTCCAGCTGGCCGGGCACCGCCCGGTCGCGGTGTCGGGCGTCTCCGACGCATCGGTGCGCCGGGCCGCGGCCCTGCTGCCCGACGTGCCCCTGGTCCCGCCCGCCGAGGTCCTCCGGCGCGCCGACCTCGTCCTGCTCACCGTCCCCGACGACGCGCTGCCGGGCCTGGTCGAGGGCCTCGCCGGGACCGGCGCGATCCGCCCGGGCCAGCTCCTCGTACACACCTCGGGGCGGTACGGCACGGCCGTCCTCGACCCCGCCCGGCGGGCCGGCGCGCTGCCGCTGGCCCTGCACCCGGCGATGACCTTCACCGGCACGGCCGTGGACGTCCAGCGCCTGGCGGGCTGCTCGTTCGGCGTGACCGCGCCGGAGGAGCTGCGGCTCGCCGCCGAGGCGCTGGTCATCGAGATGGGCGGCGAGCCCGAGTGGATCGAGGAGGCGGCCCGCCCGCTCTACCACGCGGCCCTCGCGCTCGGCGCGAACCACCTGGTCACGCTGGTCGCCCAGGCCATGGAGCTGCTGGGCCAGGCCGGTGTGGCCGCCCCCGACCGGATGCTCGGCCCGCTGCTCGGCGCGGCCCTCGACAACGCGCTGCGCTCGGGCGACGCGGCCCTGACGGGGCCGGTCGCGCGCGGCGACGCCGGCACGGTCGCCGCCCACGTGGCCGAGCTGCGCAGGCACGCCCCGGGCACGGTCGCCGGATACCTGGTGATGGCCCGCACCACCGCCGACCGGGCGCTCGCCCACGGACTGCTGAAGCCCGAGCTCGCCCAGGATCTGCTCGGGGTGCTCGCCGAAGGAGAGACCCGATGAACGCGCAGACCGCCCTCGTGCGTACGGCCTCGGAGCTCGCGGCTCTGGAGCGGACCGGCCGCCGCGCCGTGGTCATGACCATGGGCGCGCTCCACGAGGGCCACGCCACGCTGATCCGCACCGCGCGCCGGCTGGCCGGAGCCGACGGGCAGGTGGTGGTCACGGTGTTCGTCAACCCGCTGCAGTTCGGCGCGGGCGAGGACCTGGACCGCTACCCGCGCACCCTGGACGCGGACCGCGCCATCGCCGAACGCGAGGGCGCCGACGCCGTGTTCGCGCCCTCCGTGGACGAGGTCTACCCCGGCGGCGAGCCGCAGGTGCGCGTCACGGCGGGCCCGATGGGCGAGCTCCTCGAAGGCGCCGTGCGGCCCGGCCACTTCGACGGCATGCTGACCGTCGTCGCCAAGCTGCTCCACCTGAGCGCCCCCGACGTCGCGCTGTACGGGCAGAAGGACGCCCAGCAGCTGGCGCTGATCCGGCGCATGGTGCGCGATCTGAACTTCCCGGTCGAGATCGTCGGCGTACCGACGGTGCGCGAGGACGACGGCCTCGCCCTGTCCAGCCGCAACCGCTACCTCGACCCCGCCGAGCGGACCGCGGCCCGTGCCCTGTCCCGCGCGCTCTTCGCGGCCCGCGACCGGCTCGCCGCCGAACACGCCCTGCACGCGCGGGCCACCGCGGGCGGCGCCGTCTCGGGCCGGGCCGACGCGCTCACCGCGATCGGCGAGGCCCGGGCCGCCGCCGACGCCCACGCGGTCGCCGCGGCGGCGCCGTCCCCCGCGTCCATCAAGGCCGTGGCCCAGGGGGTGCTCGACGAGGCGGCCAAGGCCGAACCCCCGGTTGTGGTCGACTACTTGGCGCTCGTCGACCCGGCCACGTTCACGGAGGTCCCCGAGGGGTTCGGCGGCGAGGCGATCCTCGCGGTCGCCGCCCGCGTCGGCACCACGCGCCTCATCGACAACATCCCGCTCACGTTCGGAGCACCGGCATGACAAGCACCGGAATACGGCTCGACGCCCCCGCCCCCGGCTGGGCCATCGACGCGGACGTCGTCGTCGTCGGCTCCGGCGTCGCGGGCCTGACGGCCGCCCTGCGCTGCACCGCGGCGGGCCTGGCCACGGTGGTCGTCACCAAGGCCCGGCTCGACGACGGATCGACGCGCTGGGCGCAGGGCGGGATAGCGGCGGCCCTCGGCGAGGGGGACACCCCCGAGCAGCACCTGGACGACACCCTGGTGGCCGGGGCCGGGCTCTGTGACGAGAACGCGGTACGCCTCCTGGTCACCGAAGGCCCCGACGCGGTACGGCGGTTGATCGCCACCGGCGCCCACTTCGACACCGACGACTCGGGCGCGATCTCGCTGACCCGCGAGGGCGGCCACCACCGCCGCCGCATCGCGCACGCGGGCGGCGACGCGACCGGCGCCGAGATCTCCCGCGCGCTCGTCGAGGCCGTGCGCACCCAGGCCGTGCGCACCATCGAGAACGCCCTGGTCCTCGACCTCCTCAAGGACGGACACGGGCGCACCGCGGGCATCACCCTGCACGTCATGGGCGAGGGTCAGCACGACGGCGTGGGCGCGGTCCGCGCGCCCGCCGTGGTGCTCGCGACCGGCGGCATGGGCCAGGTGTTCTCGGCGACGACCAACCCGTCGGTGTCGACCGGCGACGGCGTGGCGCTCGCGCTGCGCGCGGGCGCCGAGATCTCCGACCTGGAGTTCGTCCAGTTCCACCCCACGGTCCTCTTCCTCGGCGCCGACTCCGAGGGCCAGCAGCCGCTGGTCTCCGAGGCCGTGCGCGGCGAGGGCGCCCACCTCGTCGACGCCGCCGGGACGCGCTTCATGCTGGGGCAGCACGAACTCGCCGAGCTCGCCCCGCGCGACATCGTCGCCAAGGCCATCACCCGCCAGATGCAGGCCCAGGGCGCCGAGCACATGTACCTGGACGCACGGCACTTCGGCGCCGAGATGTGGGAACAGCGCTTCCCGACGATCCTGGCCGCCTGCCGCTCGCACGGCATCGACCCGGTCACCGAGCCGATCCCGGTCGCCCCCGCCGCCCACTACGCGTCCGGCGGCATCCGCACCGACCTGCGCGGCCGCACCACCGTGCCCGGCCTGTACGCGTGCGGCGAGGCCGCCTGCACCGGCGTCCACGGCGCCAACCGGCTCGCCTCCAACTCCCTCCTGGAGGGCCTGGTCTTCGCGGAGAACATCGCCGCGGACATCGCGCAGGGACCGACCGGTGCCGCCCCGACTCCCGTACCGGACAAGGCCGTTGACGCCGAGCCGCACGGCGGGCCCGTGCCGCTGCTCGACCCGGCCGCCCGCATCCGGATCCAGCGGATCATGACCAACGGCGCCGGGGTGCTGCGCTCCGCCGAGAGCCTCGCCGGGGCGGCCGAGAGCCTGGAGGCGATCCGCGCCGACGAGCACAAGGCCGCCGTGCCGGGCGTCGAGGCGTGGGAGACCACCAACCTGCTGCTCGTCGCCCGCGTCCTGGTCGCCGCGGCCGCCGCCCGCGAGGAGACCCGCGGCTGCCACTGGCGCGAGGACCACCCGGACCGCGACGACGCGGCCTGGCAGCGCCACCTCGTCGTCCGCGTCACCCCCGAGCGGACCCTGGACATCCGCCCCACCGCAAGCGCCACCTTCCCCCCGACCGTCGCCGCCACCCCCCTGGAGCCGTAACCGTGAGCACGCCCGAGGAACTCCGTCCCCAGCCGGTGGACGTCCCCCTGATCCAGATCGGTGCGCCCGCGCAGGGCGGCGGCTGCGGCGACGACTGCGGCTGCGGAGGCGAGGAGGTGTACGAGTGCGGGCTCGACCCCGCGCTCGCCGCGCTGCTCGCCGAGTCCGGTCTGGACCCGGTCCAGGTCGAGGACATCGCCCACCTCGCCATCGAGGAGGACCTGGACGGCGGCATCGACGTGACGTCGGCCGCCACCGTCCCCCAGGACGCCGTCGCCACCGGCGACTTCACCGCCCGCGAGGCCGGTACGGTCGCGGGCCTGCGGGTCGCCGAGGCGATCCTGTCGATCGTCTGCACCGAGGAGTTCGAGGTCGAGCGGCACGTCGCGGACGGCGACCGCGTGGCGGCCGGGCAGAAGCTCCTCAGCGTCACGACCCGCACCCGCGACCTGCTGACCGGCGAGCGCAGCGCGCTCAACCTGCTGTGCCGCCTGTCCGGCATCGCGACCGCCACCCGCGCCTGGGCCGACGCCCTGGAAGGCACCGGCGCCAAGGTCCGCGACACCCGCAAGACCACCCCGGGCCTGCGCGCCCTGGAGAAGTACGCGGTCCGCTGCGGCGGCGGCGTCAACCACCGCATGTCCCTGTCGGACGCGGCGCTGGTCAAGGACAACCACGTGGTCGCCGCGGGCGGCGTCGCCGAGGCCTTCAAGGCCGTACGCGACCGCTTCCCGGACCTGCCCATCGAGGTCGAGGTCGACACCCTGGCGCAGGTCACCGAGGTGCTGGACGCCGGGGCCGACCTGATCCTGCTCGACAACTTCACCCCGGCCCAGACCGCCGAGGCGGTCGCCCTGGTCGCGGGCCGCGCGATGCTGGAGTCCTCGGGCCGCCTGACCCTGGCCAACGCCGCCGAGTACGCCGCCACGGGCGTCGACTACCTGGCGGTGGGCGCCCTCACCCACTCCTCGCCGATCCTGGACATCGGCCTGGACCTGCGCGAGGCCGGGCGAGAGGGCGCGGCCTGATGCTGCTCACCATCGACGTCGGCAACACCCACACCGTCCTCGGCCTGTTCGACGGCGAGGAGGTCGTCGAGCACTGGCGGATCTCCACCGACGCCCGCCGCACCGCGGACGAGCTGGCCGTGCTGCTCAACGGCCTGATGGGCACCCACCCGATGCTCGGCGCGGAGCTCGGCGACGGCATCGAGGGCATCGCGATCTGCGCGACCGTCCCGTCCGTGCTGCACGAACTGCGCGAGGTGACCCGCCGCTACTACGGCGACGTCCCCGCGATCCTGGTGGAGCCCGGCATCAAGACGGGCGTGCCGGTCCTGACCGACAACCCGAAGGAGGTCGGCGCCGACCGGATCGTCAACTCGATCGCCGCGGTCGAGCTCTACGGCGGCCCGGCGATCGTCGTCGACTTCGGCACCGGCACCACCTTCGACGCGGTCAGCGCGCGCGGCGAGTACGTGGGCGGCGTGATCGCCCCCGGCATCGAGATCTCCGTGGACGCGCTCGGCATCAAGGGCGCCCAGCTCCGCAAGATCGAGGTGGCCCGGCCCCGCTCGGTGATCGGCAAGAACACCGTCGAGGCCATGCAGGCGGGCATCGTGTACGGATTCGCCGGGCAGGTCGACGGCGTCGTCAAGCGCATGAAGCGCGAACTGGTCGGCCCCGACGGCGATCCGGACGACGTCACGGTCATCGCCACCGGCGGCCTCGCCCCGATGGTGCTCGGCGAGGCCGAGGAGATCGACGAGCACGAGCCGTGGCTGACCCTGATCGGCCTGCGCCTCGTGTACGAGCGCAACGTCTCGCGCTCCTGAGGAGGCGGCCGGGCGCCGCGGGCTCACCCCCACAACGCGCCCGGCACGCCCCCATTAACCCGATTTTGTCCATTTAGGACGTATCGTCACCGCATGCCCACGCCATACGGATCCCGAGGCGGCATGGCGTTCGGCGCGGACGAGCTGCGTGTGCTCCGACGCGCCCTCGCCATCGCCCTGCACCCCACCGCCGCCCAGGACGAGGACATCCGGGACTGCCTGCGACTGGCCGACTCCGTGGACGAGGCCGTCCGCGAGGCGGACCGGCTGCGCGCCTTCCTCCTCGCCGACCTCGCCCGTTACCGTGACGCGCTCCCCGGCTCGCTGCCCGGCTACACCGAGCTGCTCCAGGACGCCCTGGCGGCCGGCTACGACCCGGGCCCCGACGACCTGGCCGCCCTGCGCGCACTGCGCTCGGACCCGGTCTGCGAGGCCCTCCTGGAGCGCTGCCGCCGGATCGCGGAGCGATCGGTGCGGGCCCGCCTGGCCGGCCGCGCCGCCACCGCCCCGGGGCAGCGCACCCGGCTCCTCACGCTGGTCGGCGGGGGCGCGGGTGCGAACAAGGACAAGGACGACGACGGCAAGGCGGCCGAGAAGGACAAGGGGGCCCGCCCGGCGCCCGTCCGGCCCGCGCCCGAGCGCCCCGTACCGAAGCCCTCCGAGGTCTTCCCGCCACGCCGCCGACCGGTGCCCCCGCCCGAGCAACGGCGAGCGGGCTAGCTACTCTGTCGGGTATGGACTACGTTTCCGCGCTTCTGCCCCCCGTGGTGATGGCCATCTTCTTCATCGCGCTCGTCGTGACGATCGTGAAGAGCCAGGGTGGTCCCAACAAGGGCAAGGAGGACGCGGCCGTGGACAGCGCGCTCGCCCGCGCCGAGGCCGCCCAGCAGAAGCAGGCCGCCTCCTGACCGCACGGTCCGGACGGCACACTCGCAGCGGGGGCGCACGGGGTATTTCCCCACGTGCGCCCTTTTTGCTGCGCGCTAACTGCAAATAACCAGCCATTCGCGACATCTCCCACTATGGTGCAGATGTGCCCCGTCAATTGGGAGAGCTGGAAGACGCCGTCATGACCCGGGTCTGGCAGTGGAACCGTCCGGTGACCGTCCGGGAAGTCCTCGAAGACCTTCAGCAGGAACGGTCCATCGCATACACCACGGTCATGACCGTAATGGACAATCTCCATCAGAAGGGCTGGGTCCGCCGGGAAGTCGACGGCCGGGCCTATCGATATACGGCGGTCTCCACGCGGGCCGCGTACGCCGCCGCCCTGATGAACGAAGCCTGGTCCCGGAGCGACAACCGGGCGGCCGCTCTCGTCGCCTTCTTCGGCATGATGTCCCCCGAGGAGCGCGAAGCCCTGCGCGACGCCGTGCGCATGGTGCAGGAGCCGGAACCCGAACGGGAGCGGGAAGCCGAACAGGGATCCGAAGAGTCGCCAGAGGCCGATGCGTCCGGGGACGGGGCGGGGCGATAGCGTCCAGGCATGTCTTATCCCGCCGCAAATGCGGTCACCGTCCGCCGGGCCAGGACCGGCGATGTACGGTCCGTGCGAAGCCTTCTCGACGCGTACGTCGGTGACGGGATCCTGCTCGACAAAGCAACGGTCACCCTTTACGAGTCCATCCAGGAGTTCTGGGTCGCGGAACGCGACTCCGACGCCCGGGTGGTCGGCTGCGGGGCGCTGCACGTCATGTGGGAAGACCTCGCCGAAGTGCGCACTCTCGCCGTGGACCCCGAGTTCCACGGAGGCGGCATCGGGCATCTGGTGCTCGGCAAGCTGCTCCAGACCGCCCGCTGGCTCGGAGTGCGCCGGGTTTTCTGCCTCACCTTCGAAGTCGCCTTCTTCGCGAAGCACGGGTTCACGGAGATCGGCGAGACTCCGGTCGATACGGTCGACACAGATGTCTACAGCGAGCTGCTGCGCTCCTATGACGAGGGCGTCGCGGAGTTCCTCGGTCTCGAACGAGTGAAGCCGAACACCTTGGGCAACACCCGGATGCTTCTGCACCTGTGATCGGGGAACCGGCAGGAAGCTGTCGGAACCCTATGTCCGAATCGCGTACGTTTCCCGCGGAGCAAGGATCCTGAACCTCTCCAGGGGGTTTGTGTTTTCCAGTCAAAAGCGGTTTCCTTTCCGCGTACTGCATTTTCGATGAAAGGAAATCCGGTGGCACAGAAGGTTCAGGTCCTTCTTGTCGATGACCTCGACGGTGGCGAGGCTGACGAGACCGTGACGTTCGCTCTTGACGGGAAGAGCTTCGAGATCGACCTCACCACCGCCAACGCGGACAAGCTCCGCGGTCTCCTGGAGCCGTACGTGAAGAGCGGCCGACGCACCGGTGGCCGCTCGGCGGGCGGTCGGGGCAAGGCCCGCGGCGCCCTGCTCGGCACCGGCAACCAGAACACGGCCGAGATCCGCAAGTGGGCCAAGGAGCAGGGTTACAACGTGAACGACCGCGGACGCGTCCCGGCCGAAATCCGTGAGGCCTACGAGAAGCAGAACGGCTGAGTTCCCGCGTTCCCCGCACCACCTGGGGATTTCGCGTGAAACAACCGGGCCCGGTGGCATTCCGTCGCCGCCGCGGCCACCAGCCTCACGAGGCTGAGGCCCGCGGCGCGACCGCCCGGCAGGCCCTCGGGCCCCCCGGAAGGCCCCTTTCCACCGGCACCGCCGCACTGGGTGAATCCGGTGAACGAGGGCAGCCGCGCTTCCACCTCGCACCCGGGCTCGGGGGGTCGCAGCCACACGGCGGCCCCCCGCGAGCCGTCCCACCCCGGCGGGACCGGGGCGGTGATCCGGCCTCCGGCGCCGACGGCCGTCAGATCGAGGCCGACGCCGCCCCACTCCAGCCAGTCGAGCAGCCCGGGCAGCTCGTCCGCGCTCCCGGCCGCGACGAGCAGCCGCATCCGGCTCCCCGCGAGGGCGACCGGGCCGGTGTGCTCGTACCGCCTCAGAAGGGCGGACCCGGCGGCCGCGGGGAGCTCCAGGACGTCGAAGCGCAGCCCGGTGAGCAACTGGACCGGAGGGCCCGCCGAAACGGCCCAGCCGAGCTCGCGCTCGTACCACTGCGCGAGCGAGCCATCCAGGGGGACGCGGGGTGCCGGCACGGTGAAGGCCATGTCCGGAGCAACTGGAGAAACGGCCCGGGGTTACGCAGAGCTTCCGGACGACTGCACTCCGTTGTGGAAAGCGGGGCGCGTGGGGGTGTGAGCGGGGGCAAGGGTGTTCGCCCGTAGCTTACGGAACCGGGGTCTGCCGCATGGAGTGTCAGTCCCGACGGGTAAGACATTCCTAGTGGGGAGGGGCGACACGCTCGTCAGGCGGTCTCACGTTCGCCATCGGCGTAGTGGAGACAGGGGTATCTGTCTGGCCTGCGGGAACATCGTCTCGCACCATCGGGTTGGAGCAGTTGTCGGCTGTTCGGGCCGGGAGGCAATGAACGGGTGTCGGCAGTTGGAATGAGCTGTCCCGCCCTGCGGGACTAGCATGCGGAAGGACAGGGAGGGGACCCCCCCCTTACTGCCCGACCGCTCTGAGGAGCGATTAACGATGTTCGAGAGGTTCACCGACCGCGCGCGGCGGGTTGTCGTCCTGGCTCAGGAAGAAGCCCGGATGCTCAACCACAACTACATCGGCACCGAGCACATCCTCCTGGGCCTGATCCACGAGGGTGAGGGTGTCGCCGCTAAGGCCCTGGAGAGCCTCGGGATTTCGCTCGAGGCGGTCCGCCAGCAGGTGGAGGAGATCATCGGCCAGGGCCAGCAGGCCCCGTCCGGGCACATCCCCTTCACGCCCCGTGCCAAGAAGGTCCTGGAGCTTTCGCTCCGCGAGGCCCTCCAGCTCGGCCACAACTACATCGGCACCGAGCACATCCTGCTCGGCCTGATCCGCGAGGGCGAGGGCGTCGCCGCCCAGGTCCTCGTGAAGCTGGGCGCCGATCTCAACCGGGTGCGGCAGCAGGTCATCCAGCTGCTCTCCGGCTACCAGGGCAAGGAAGCCGCCACCGCCGGCGGCCCTGCGGAGGGCACCCCCTCCACGTCCCTGGTGCTCGACCAGTTCGGCCGCAACCTGACGCAGGCCGCTCGTGAGTCCAAGCTCGACCCGGTCATCGGGCGCGAGAAGGAGATCGAGCGCGTCATGCAGGTCCTGTCGCGCCGTACCAAGAACAACCCGGTCCTCATCGGCGAGCCCGGCGTCGGCAAGACCGCCGTCGTCGAGGGCCTGGCCCAGGCGATCGTCAAGGGCGAGGTGCCCGAGACGCTCAAGGACAAGCACCTGTACACGCTGGACCTCGGCGCCCTCGTCGCCGGTTCCCGCTACCGCGGTGACTTCGAGGAGCGCCTGAAGAAGGTCCTCAAGGAGATCCGCACCCGCGGCGACATCATCCTGTTCATCGACGAGCTCCACACCCTGGTGGGTGCGGGTGCCGCCGAGGGCGCGATCGACGCGGCGAGCATCCTCAAGCCGATGCTGGCCCGTGGTGAGCTCCAGACCATCGGCGCCACCACGCTCGACGAGTACCGCAAGCACCTGGAGAAGGACGCGGCCCTTGAGCGCCGCTTCCAGCCCATCCAGGTCGCCGAGCCGTCGCTGCCGCACACCATCGAGATCCTCAAGGGTCTGCGCGACCGCTACGAGGCCCACCACCGCGTCTCGATCACGGACGAGGCCCTCGTCCAGGCCGCGACGCTGGCCGACCGGTACATCTCGGACCGCTTCCTGCCGGACAAGGCGATCGACCTGATCGACGAGGCCGGTTCCCGGATGCGCATCCGCCGGATGACCGCGCCGCCGGACCTCCGCGAGTTCGACGAGAAGATCGCGGGCGTGCGCCGCGACAAGGAGTCGGCCATCGACTCCCAGGACTTCGAGAAGGCGGCCTCTCTCCGCGACAAGGAGAAGCAGCTGCTCGCCGCGAAGGCCAAGCGCGAGAAGGAGTGGAAGGCCGGCGACATGGACGTCGTCGCCGAGGTCGACGGCGAGCTGATCGCCGAAGTCCTCGCCACGGCCACGGGCATCCCGGTCTTCAAGCTCACCGAGGAGGAGTCCTCGCGGCTGCTGCGCATGGAGGACGAGCTCCACAAGCGCGTCATCGGCCAGAAGGACGCCATCAAGGCGCTCTCGCAGGCCATCCGTCGTACGCGTGCCGGTCTGAAGGACCCGAAGCGCCCCGGTGGTTCGTTCATCTTCGCCGGCCCGTCCGGTGTGGGTAAGACCGAGCTGTCCAAGACGCTGGCGGAATTCCTCTTCGGCGACGAGGACGCGCTGATCTCCCTCGACATGTCGGAGTTCAGCGAGAAGCACACGGTTTCCCGCCTCTTCGGTTCGCCCCCCGGTTACGTGGGTTACGAAGAGGGCGGCCAGCTCACCGAGAAGGTGCGCCGCAAGCCGTTCTCCGTCGTCCTCTTCGACGAGGTCGAGAAGGCCCACCCCGATATCTTCAATTCCCTGCTCCAGATTCTGGAAGACGGTCGTCTGACCGACTCCCAGGGCCGGGTCGTGGACTTCAAGAACACGGTCATCATCATGACGACCAACCTCGGGACCCGGGACATCTCCAAGGGCTTCAACCTGGGCTTCGCCGCCCAGGGTGACGTCAAGACCGGCTACGAGCGCATGAAGGCCAAGGTCAACGAGGAGCTGAAGCAGCACTTCCGCCCCGAGTTCCTCAACCGTGTCGACGACACGGTGGTCTTCCACCAGCTCACCGAGGAAGACATCATCGAGATCGTCGACCTCATGATCGCCAAGGTGGACGAGCGCCTCAAGGACCGCGACATGGGCATCGAGCTCAATGCCGAGGCCAAGTCGCTGCTCGCCAAGAAGGGCTACGACCCGATCATGGGCGCCCGGCCGCTGCGCCGGACGATCCAGCGGGAGATCGAGGACATTCTCTCCGAGAAGATCCTCTTCGGTGAGCTGCGCCCCGGTCACATCGTGGTCATCGGCACCGAGGGCGAGGGTGAGGACAAGAAGTTCACCTTCCGCGGCGAGGAGAAGTCGGCCCTGCCCGACGTCCCGCCGATCGAGGACGCGGCCGCCGGTGGCGGTCCGAACCTGAGCAAGGAGGCGTAGTCCTCTTCGGAGGCCTTGCCTGAAGGGGCTGCCCCGGCTCGTACCCACCGTACGAGCCGGGGCAGCCCCTTTTCCGCGTTCGGCGGATCACCTCGATCCCCGGTCCCCTCAAGGGAGTTCGGGCGGCGGTGGTCCGCCGTTGACGGTGACGGTGAGGCCGGGGCGGCGCAGCAGGGCGGCCGGGTTCCACGCACCCGCCTGGACGGTGCCCACCGCGAGGTCCACCGTCGTCAGGGCGGGGAACACCGCGAGGACCGCGCCGAGGTCGCCGTCGGAGTTGGCGAGCCACAGGTCGAGATGGCGGACGGTGGGCAGCGGCGCCACCCCGGCCAGCGCGGCCACCGAGCTGAGCGCCACGCCGAGCCGGCTGATCCGGGGCCGCCCGCGCACGTACGCGAGGAGGCGGCGGGTGGTGGCCGAGGAGGAGGGGGCGAGCTCCAGAGAGGTGAGGGCGGGCCAGCGGCTCAGGGCGTCGAAGCCGACGACCTGGTCGGCGTCCAGATGCAGGGTGGTGACGCCCTTCAGGACGGGCAGCTGGGCCAGGTGGAGGTCGGTGCTGCTGCCGAACAGCAGGGTGCGCAGGGCCGGGATCTCGCCGAGCGGGCCGAGGTCGACCTCCTGCGCGGACATGCTGAGCAGCCCGAGCGAGGTCAGCCGGGGCAGCCGGGCGAGCTGGCCGAGGTCGCGCAGGGCCGGGCCCCGCAGCACCTCCAGCTCTTCGAGGTGCTCCGCGCTGTCCCGCAGGAAGGCGAGGTCGGTGAGGCGCTCGGTGCCGTTGAGGCGCAGCGCCGCCACCGTCCGGCCGCGCAGCGCGCTGTGCAGCTCGTCGGCGGTGAGGTCGGGCGGGACGGTGATCCACAGCCGGCGGGCGTCGGGAAGGTGCGGGAGCTGGGCGAGCTGCCAGCGGGTCTCCACGTGCAGTTCGGTCTCGCGCAGATCGAGGTGGGCGAGCACTTCACGGGCGTACCGCTCGGCCGGGTAGCGCGACCACTCCGCGGTGAACAGGTCGACGGCGTCCGGGTGGGCGGCGGACCAGGCGCGGGCGTGGTCGACGGACTCGGCGTTGCCGACCCGGTTGATGAGCCCGACGACGTGGGCGAGCGCCTCGGGGGGCGTCTCGCGCGGCGACGGCAGGTGGTTCAGGACGGACGGGCCGAGGCGGGCCAGGAGCGTGATCGTCTCCAGGTCGCGGGGCGGGAGCAGCGCCTTGATGTGCTCGCGGACCCGGCGGGCCGTCGTCTCGTCGAGGTAGGCGGCGTGCTGGGCGCAGCGCGCCGCGAGGACGTGGATCTTCGCCTTGTCCTGGTGGGCGGGCTGCCGGGAGCCCGCGTCGAGGAGGCCGTTGACCAGGACGGGCCGGTCGCGGCGGCCGCAGTGCCCGGCGGCGAGCAGGATGACGTCCTGCCACTGCTGCTCCTCCGAGGCGTGCCGCAGGAGCTCGCCGAGGTGGCCGTCCTCCACGAACTCCTTGGCGGCGAGGAAGTCCTGGAAGGTGCGGTGGGTGAACTGGAAGACGTCGTCGGCGCGTTCCTGGAGCAGTCCGCTGCGGTTGAGCAGATGGCGCAGGACGTCTTCCGGGGTGCCCTGGCCGCGGACGTTCTCCATGCCCGACAGGGCCCGCTTGAGCTGGCGCAGCGCCTGGTCGCGGGAGAACTCCGACTGTCCCTCGCGCACCAGCCACACCGCGATCCGCTGGAGCAGTTCGGTGCACTCCTCGGCGCTGATCTCGATGCCCTCGGGCGCCTCGACCTTGCGCTGCTGGTCCCGGTTGCCGAGCAGCATCCGTAAGGCCGCCTCGTACAGCTTCCAGCGGGTGTCCGGCAGGAAGCCCTGGCGCAGCCGGTGCAGGGCGCAGATGACGGCGCACAGCAAAGGGGTCCGGGCGAGGTCGCGCAGGGCGCTGTTCTGCTTGAACTGCTCGGACAGGTCGCGCTCCAGCTCGTCCAGGTCCTCGTGCGGGCCGCTGTCGAGCCGGGCGGCGCGGTGCCAGGCGGCGATGAACGCGGTGATGTCCTCGTCGTTCATCGGGAGCAGCCTGAGCTCCTCGAAGCCCGCGTACTTCAGCCAGTCCGGCTCGACCGCCATCGGCCGCACCGTCACCACGCAGCGGGTGCGCGGATAGCGGTCCAGGAGCGCGGCGAGCCAGCGGTTGGCCTCCTCGCGGTCCTCCCGCGGTACCTCGTCGAGGCCGTCCACCAGGAGCAGCGCCTGCCCGGTCTTCAGGACGCGCCCGGCCCAGCCGTCCGGCGCCGCGTCCACCACGAGCCGTGCGGCGGTGGGGAGTTGGGCGGGCAGCGGGAAGGTGGCGCCCTGGGCGCGCAGGCTGCGCAGCGGCACCACGAACGGGACGAGCGCGTTGAGGTCCGCGAGGCCCGGGCCGAGCCGGCCGGCCGCCGCGTGCGCCGCGAGCCACCACACCAGGGTGGTCTTGCCGGCGCCCGCCTCGCCCCGGATCAGGACCCGGGGCCGGGAGGCGAGCAGGGCGTCGATGCGCTGCGGGGCGCTGTCCATCAGGGCGCGGCCCGCCTGCGGGGGCTCGGTGGCCTTGGGTCTCGCCTCCAGGCTGAGGTAGGCGGTGTCCAGGTCCCATTCGGAGTCCCGCTTGTTCAGCTCGTCCAGACCGAAGATCTTCGTCTTGCGGTAGGACGCGCCGATCGCCTCGGCGTAGTCGTGCTCGTAGCGCTGGTCCTCCGGGGGTACGCCGGTGACGAGTTCGAGGCTGGTCACGGCGGCCAGGGTGGCGAACGCGGCGCGGAAGCCCTCCGAGGCGAAGACCGAGCGCAGCGGTACGCACACCACCCTGCGGTGGCCGCGCCCGCGCGGGATCTCCTTGACCAGGCCGAGCAGGGTCGCCGCGGCGAAGAGCGGCGCGCCGGAGAGGCCCGCGAGCGGCGAGCTGCCGTCGGCGCGTTCGGCGGCCGGGGGACGGTGCAGTTCGCAGACCAGGTCGTCGCGCAGGCTGCCCGCGACCGGCAGGACGGTGCCGATGAACTGGTCGTAGTCGAGGTGGCGGTCGGCGCCGTAGCGCTGGATGTCGGGGAAGCCGATGATCTCGCAGCCGGGCAGCGACTGCGCGGTGTCGACGGTGCCGAGCCGCAGCAGCCCGGGCAGCAGCTCCTCGTCGCTGTAGATCAGCGCGGCGTCCAACTCCGCGTCCTGCCACAGGACTTGGCCGGTCATCTCGCCGATGGAGGGGTGGGCGAGCCGGACCGGCGGGGTGCCCACCAGGTTGTGCGCACAGGTCAGCACCAGCCAGGGGGACACGATGACCCCGCTGCCCTGGCGTCCGTCGGAGAGCACGGCCACGACCCGGTCGGCGGTCGTGGGCAGCGAGGTGCTCATCGTGGCCCGGTCCCGAACCGTCCGCCGGGTCGGTCGTTGCCGACTTTCCAGCCGGCTCCGTCGACCGCGGCGTGCGGCTTCAAGGTGAAGGACACCTTGTGCGTACGCCCCGTGGCGCGCCCGGCGTCGGCGCCCGCGTCCACCACCCAGGCCCGGACCTTGAGGCCGCCCTTCAGCTCCTTGCGGAGTTCGAGCGTGAACTCCATCTGGATGTCGCCGAGTTCGAAGACCAGCGGCTGTCCGGTGGCCCGGGTGGCGGCCGCGGTGAGCTGGTCGCGTACGGACTCGATGGCGTCGGCCAGTTCGATCCCGTCGAACGCGTGCGTGTCGTCGGTCATGGTGGGCCCCCTCGCCTAGGCCCCAATTCTTGCTCCGCGCACGGCAGTTGGGACAGGGTCGGGAAGGCGTCGCGGTCGGCGAAGGCCGAAGCCCGCCGTACGGGATCGACGAGCGGGCAGGTATTCCTGGGATTATTAGGTTGCTGCCTAATATCCCTAGCATTAGCGTCCTGGACCATGAAGGCAGTGACCGAGCGGGAGATCCGCGCATCGTTCATCAATTGCTCCAAGGGCGAGGCCGCGCGGCTGGCCGTGCCGCGCGAGCTGGACTCGCTTCCCTGGGACGACCTCGACTTCCTGGGCTGGCGCGAGCCGTCCGCGCCGGACCGGGCCAACCTCGTCACCGAGCACGGCGGCCGCCTCACGGCCGTCGCCCTGCGCTCCGCCTCCCGTCAGCGGGGTCTGCTCCAGCGCAGCATGTGCTCGGTGTGCCTGACGACGCACTCGGGCAGCGGGGTCTCCCTCATGACGGCGCGCCTCGCGGGCAGGGCGGGCCGCGAGGGCAACTCGGTGGGCATCTACCTGTGCACCGACCTCGCGTGCTCGCTCTATCTGCGCGGCAAGAAGGTGCCCGAGGGGCTCGGCGGACGGTTCGAGGAGTCGCTCACGCTGGAGGAGCAGGTGGAGCGGGCCCGGAGGAACCTGGCCGGGTTCCTGGAGAAGGTCGGCCTGCCGGGGTGAGACCTGCGACCCGTCCACGCCGTGACGGTTGCGGGCCCTCGGTCCCGAAAGGGAAGGCCCTTGGACCCGGTCGCGGTGACAAGGCGCACAGGCGGTGGGGGGCCTACTAGGCGTCTTAGGGGCCATTGACGGGGGATCGGCGCTATTCCCGTGCTGATCGTTACGGCTTTCGGTAGTAGATGGGCGTTTTGGGCTGAGATGGGGCCTCGGGTTACCAAGGTGGGGCCGACCCGGTGCGCCGCTGCGCGTGCCGGGTCCTCGCATGCCGCCGGACCCGCCGGTGGCCGCCCCTGTCGCCGCACGGAGAGAGCCCCCGCATGCCCCAGCGCACCCCGTCCACGTCCGCCCGCCCGTCCGCGCTCCGGCTGCGCGCCGCGTCCGTCGCCGCGCTCGCCGCCGCCCTGGGCGGCGGGACGCTCCTGGGCACGGGTGTCGCGGCCGCCGACGAGGTGGGCTCCGCGCCGCTCGCCACCGCCGCCACCACCACGACCGCCGTCGCCGACCAGGCCAAGGCGCAGACCAAGGCCGCCGCCGCGGTGCGCAAGGCCGCGGCCGCCAAGGCCGCCTCCTGGGTGGACCCGGTCGAGCGCTACACCCTGAGCGCGAGCTTCGGCCTGGGCGGTTCGATGTGGTCGAGCAAGCACTCCGGGCAGGACTTCGCGGTGCCCAGCGGTACGCCCGTGGCGGCCGTGCACGGCGGAACCGTCGTGAAGGCGGGCCCGGTCGGCGCCGGTGACGGTCCGGCGTACGGCAACGCGATCGTGATCCGGCACGCGGACCGCACGTACTCGCAGTACGCCCACCTCTCGCAGATCGGCGTACGCGTCGGCCAGAGCGTGGGGACCGGCGACCGGATCGCGCTGTCCGGCAACACCGGCAACTCCAGCGGCCCGCACCTGCACTTCGAGATCCGTACGACGCCGAACTACGGCTCGGCCGTCGACCCGGTCGCGTTCCTGCGGACGGTGGGCGTCACCGTCTGAGCGCGGTGCGCGTGACGGCCTAGCGGCCGCGCGTGTGGTGGTGGGCCTGGACGACCAGGTCGTTGGCGACTTCGAGGATGCTGGTCCGCTTCTCCTCGGGGTCGCCCTCCATGTCCTTGAGGACGAACATCCCGGCGTGCATCGAGAACAGCGCCGTGAAGCAGCGGATGCGGTCGGCCATCGCGGAGTCCGGGTCCTTCAGCAGATCGACCATCGCGTGCATCCGCTCCTTGAACATCTCGCCGATGCTCAGCTCGCGCATGGTCGCCTGGTTCTCCTGCATGAAGCGGAAGAGCGGCTCGGCGCCGATGAGCGCCTCGCTGTAGCGCCCCAGGATCTCCAGCTTGACGTCCAGTGTCTTCGGCTGCGTGCGGCCCCACTCGATCACCTCGTCCATGGGCCTGGTGAGGTCCTGGAAGAGGCTGATGATGATGTCTTCCTTGGTCTTGAAGTGGTAGTAGAGCGCGGCCTTCGTCACCTCGAGCCGCTCGGCGATCTCCCGCAGCGAGGTCTTCTCGTACCCCTGCTCACCGAAGAGCTCCAGGGCCACGTCCTGGATCCGCTGGCGGGTGTTTCCTCTGGCCATGCCGCTCTCCCGAATACGTACGGCCGCCGTCCCCCGGCGGCCGTGCCGTTTGCCATCAACTTACTTGACGCCCGGCAAGTTGGGGTCTACCTTCCCCAGTGTAGTGGTAACTAGCCGGGCGACAAGTAAGTGCCTCGCCCGGTGGACAGCAGGCTCAGGGAGTTGGGGACGATGGCGACGGGGATACCGGACGAGGCGGCCGTGGAGGCGGGGGTGAGCGACGGCCCACAGCCCCGCAGTGTGCGGGTCGTGCTGCTCGCGCTCATGATCGCGATGCTGCTGGCGATGCTGGACAACATGATCGTGAACACGGCTATGCCGACGATCGTGGGCGAGCTCGGCGGCCTTGCACACCTGTCGTGGGTGGTCACCGCCTACACCCTGGCCACCGCGGCCTCCACGCCGATCTGGGGCAAGCTCGGCGACATGTACGGGCGCAAGGGCGCCTTCCTCACCTCCATCGCGATCTTCCTGCTCGGCTCCGCGCTCAGCGGCATGGCGCAGGACATGAGCCAGCTCATCGGGTTCCGCGCGATCCAGGGCCTCGGCGCGGGCGGCCTGATGGTCGGCGTCATGGCGATCATCGGCGACCTGATCCCGCCCCGGGACCGCGGCAAGTACCAGGGCATGATGGCCGGCGTCATGGCGCTCGCGATGATCGGCGGCCCGCTGGTCGGCGGCGCCATCACCGACCACCTCGGCTGGCGCTGGACGTTCTACATCAACCTCCCGCTCGGCGCGGTCGCGCTCGCGATGGTCACCGCCGTGCTGCACCTGCCCAAGAAGCGGGCCCGCGGCCGGATCGACTACCTCGGCACGATCCTGCTGACCGTCGGCATCACCTCGATCGTCCTGGTCACCACGTGGGGCGGCTCGCAGTACGCCTGGGGCTCCGCGATCATCATGGAGCTCATCGCCCTCGGCGTCGCCTCCATCGTCGGCTTCCTCTTCGTCGAGACGAAGGCCGCCGAGCCGATCGTGCCGCTGCACATCTTCCGCAACCGCAACTTCTCGCTCATGTCCGGGATCGGCTTCCTCACCGGCTTCGTGATGTTCGGCGCGATGCTCTTCCTGCCGCTGTACCAGCAGTCCGTGCAGGGCGCCTCCGCCACCAACTCCGGCCTGCTGCTCCTGCCGATGCTGCTCTCGATGATGGTCGTCTCGCTGATCGCGGGCCGGGTCACCACGAACAGCGGCAAGTACAAGATCTTCCCGATCCTGGGCGGCGCGCTCGTCGTGGTGGGCCTGTTCCTGCTCTCCACGATGGACACCACCACGACCCGCCTCATGTCGGGTGTCTACATGGCGGTGCTCGGCGCGGGCATGGGCTTCCTGATGCAGATCACGATGCTGGTCGCGCAGAACAGCGTCGAGATGAAGGACATGGGCGTCGCCTCGTCCTCCACGACCCTCTTCCGTACGCTCGGCTCGTCCTTCGGCGTCTCGATCATGGGCGCGATCTTCACGAACCGGGTCGGCGACGAGATGACGCGCCGGCTCGGCGCGGCGGCCTCGTCGGGCGCGGGCAAGCTGGCCAACGCGCAGCTGGACCAGGCGAGCCTGGCGAAGCTCCCGGCTCCGGTCCGTGAGGCGTACCAGTACGCGGTGTCCTCCGGTACGCACGGGACGTTCCTGGTCGGTTCGATCATCGCGGTGGCCATGTTCGTGGCGGCCCTGTTCGTCAAGGAAGTCCCCCTGCGCGGCTCCGCCCCCGCCCCCACCCCGGACGAGCCCGCGACGCCGGAGCCGGTGTCCGAGCGGGTGTCGTAGCAGGAGCCCGCGTTCTCCCTCCCGGGGGCTCCGGGGCCGCCGCCTTGCGCGGGCCCTGGGGTCCCTGGGGGGTTTGCCCACCCACGCTCCCGTGCGGGGGTGGGCAGGGCGCCCGGGGTCTGGGGCGGCGCCCCAGGCCCGGCGTCAAGCCGAGGCCGTGGCTTCCACGCGGCGGCGGTGGCTGGGGGCTTCGGCTGTCACGGACAGGGCCAGCAGCAGGGCCGGGGCCGCCAGCATCACGGGGACGGGGGCCCGGCCCGCCGCGGGCACCAGGGCCGCGATGAGCAGGGCCGTCGCCAGGCGGAGGCGTACCACCGGGTCGCGCGCACCGGTGAAGGCCGCTCGTACCGCCGCCGTGGACAGCAGGAACAGCGCCACCCCGCCCAGAATGCACAGGGCCAGCGCGGTGGTCAGATGGCGGGCCGAGCCGAGGACCGCCGTGCCCACCGCACCCCCCGTCACGGCGAGCCCGAGCTGCACGGGCAGGTGGCCGAGGACGTAGGTGTGCAACAGCCGCGGGTCACTGGCGAGTTCGGCGTGCGCGCCGGGCCGGGTGCCGCTGGCGCTGAAGTACGACCACCACAAACAGGCGCACAGCGCGAACGCCGCGGCGCCCGTCACCATCGCCGACCCGGCGGTCCGCGCCTGGACCAACCCGTTGGTGAACCCCAGCACCGACTCCCCGAGCACGATGATCGTGAACAGCCCGAAGCGCTCCCGCAGATGCTCGGTGTGGTGCGGGGCGCGGGCGATCCGGCGGCCGGAGAGCAGCGGGATGGCCAGGTCGACCGCCATCCCGCCCGCCCAGATCCCGTACCGTACGGGCCCCGCGGGGGCGAGCAGCGCGCCCGTCCACAGGAGTGCCGAGACGGTCGAGCCGACCGCGAAGGACCGGAGCAGGGGGACCAGGCGCCGGTCCCGGCGGGCCTCCAGGGCGTACAGCGCCGCGACGCCCAGCCGCGCCCCCAGGTACGACAGGGCGAAGCCGGTGTCCGCGCTGTCGGAGGTGCCCACGCTGCCCACGAAGACGGCGAGCCCGCACACCGCCACCAGACCGGCCATGGTGAGCAGCCGGTGCGAAGTGACGTCGCGGTCCGCCCGGTTGGCCCGGACCGCGTACAGCACCCACGTCCACCACAGCGGCACGAACAGCGCGGCCGCCGCCGCCACCGAGCCGAGCGTGGGGTGGGCGCTGATGCGGCGGGTGATCTGGCCGACGGCGGCGACGAACACGAGGTCGCAGAACAGCTCGAACCAGGTGGCCCGGCGCTCGGCCTCCGCGGGGGCGGAGTCGGCCTGCGGCAGGTCTCGTACGGGTACGGGATCGGACGGCGATGTGTAAGGGCCCTCATGCATGGTCAACAGTGTTGCCACTGTTGGCCGTTGACGCCCGGCGTTCGCCCACCGAGCCCGCTACACCTGGCGGGAGTCCTTCGCCGGAGGCTGGACCGGGAAACTGCCCGTGTTCGTCGGCGCGTGCTCGGGGAGCCAGAGCACGGCGATCGCGCCGCCCGTGCCCGGCGCGTTGGGCGCCCCCTCGGGAGCGGCGTTGCGGAAGGTGAGCCGGGCGCCGAGCACCTTGGCCTGGCCCGCGGCGATCGTCAGCCCCAGCCCGTGCCCGTTGCCCGCCCGGTCGCTCGACCCGGTACGGAACCGGCTCGGCCCCTCCCGCAGCAGCGCCTCGGGGAACCCGGACCCGTGGTCGCGGACCCGTACGACCCGGCCCTCGACGGTGACCTCCACCGGCCCCCCGCCGTGCTTGGCGGCGTTGCCGAGCAGGTTGCCCAGGATGCGTTCCAGGCGGCGCGGGTCGGTGGAGACCCACGACTCGTGGACGACCCGCACCTTCACCTCGGGGTCGAACGCGGCGACCCGCCGGCTCACGAACTCGCCGAGCGCGATGTCCTGCAACTCCGCCCGCTCGGACGCGCTGTCGAGCCGGGCGACCTCCAGGACGTCCTCGACCAGCGTCCGCATGGCCTGCGCCCGGTTGCGCACCAGCTCGGTGGGGCGGCCCGGCGGCAGGAGTTCGGCGGCGGTGAGCAGCCCGGTGACCGGGGTGCGCAGCTCGTGCGCGATGTCCGCGGTGACCCGGCGCTCGGCCTCGATGCGTTCCTGGAGCGCGTCGGTCAGCGCGTCCACGGCACGGGCGAGTTCGTCGGTCTCGTCGCGTACGACACCGCCGATGGCGTCCCGCACCCGTACCTCCGTGTTGCCCTCGGCGACCTTGCCCGCCGCGTCGGCCGCCTTGCGGAGCCTGCGCGAGATCTGGCCGCCGATGAGGATGCCGAGCGCGCAGCCGCCGAAGACGACCGCGACCGAGCCGATGACCAGGGCGCGGTCGAGGTCGGCCATCACGTTGGAGCTGCGGTCGGTGAAGGTGGAGTGCAGTGACAGGACGTCGCCGTTGCCCACGGGCACGGCGGCCCAGATGTCGGGCGGGCCGCTGCCGCGCTCCTGCACCGAGGAGACCTTGCGGCCCTGGAGGGCCTTCTCCTTCAGGGTGGGCGGCAGCGCGGGATCGTTGAGCTTGGTGCCGAAGCGGACCCGCTTGTTGCTGGTCTCGTAGTAGTTCTGCGCGAAGTTGAGCCGCTCCATCTGCACTTCGCGGGCGTTGTCGAGCATCGAGACGCGGGCCGCGTTGTGCACGACGAGGCTCAGCGCCACCACGGTGAGCGCGCCCACCGCCGTGATGGCGATACTGATCTTCCACCGGACGCCGGTGCGCAGGGCGGGACGCCTCACTCCCTCACGCCTTCAACTTGTAGCCGAAGCCACGGACGGTCTCGATCCGGTCCTGCCCGATCTTGGTGCGCAGGCGCTGGACGTGGACGTCCACGACGCGGGTGTCGCCGCCCCAGCCGTAGTCCCAGACCCGCTCGAGGAGCTTGTCGCGGGAGAGCACGGTGCCGGGCGCCGAGGAGAACTCCAGCAGCAGCCGCATCTCGGTCGGGGTCAGCGCGACCGGCTCGCCGCCCTTGCGGACCTCCATGCCCTCGGTGTCGATCTCGATGTCGCCGAAGGCGAGCACCCCGCGCTCGGGCGCCTCCTCGGGCGTCTCGGTGGCGGCGCCGGGCCCGCCCGCGTGTCCGAAGCGGCGCAGCACGGCACGGATCCGGGCGACCAGGACGGCGCCGTCGAAGGGTTTGGTGACGTAGTCGTCCGCGCCCGCCTCCAGGCCGAGGACGACGTCGATGGAGTCGGCGCGCGCGGACAGCATGATGACCGGCACGGTGGACTCGTCGCGGATCCGGCGGCACAGGCTGACGCCGTCGAGCCCCGGCAGCATCACGTCGAGCAGGGCGATGTCCGGCCGGTCGGCGCGGAACGCCTCCAGGCCGGAGAGCCCGTCGGGCATGGCGGTCACGGTGAAGCCGTCCCGCTCAAGGGCGAGCTGGGTGGCTTCACGGATGACGTCGTCGTCCTCGACGAACAGAACATGGGTTTCGGCCATCGCGCTGCTCTCTCAGTTCTCCGGCGGTCTCTTCCGGCGCCCGGCGGTGGTGCGGTGGGTCCGGGCGCAGTACCCAGTCTGCGGCATGCCCGCGCCGCCGGTTGCCGGTCCGGTTCGCCGGATCAGGGGGTGGCGGGCACCGGAGCGGCGGTCTCGTTGCCGCCGACCGACTTGCTGTAGTCGTTCTCCACCTGGTCCTGCTGCGCGAACCTACCGCCCGCACCGCCCGACCACCGGTAGGTCGTCACGACCTCGCTGGACGCGAAGGCGGGCTTGTCGCCCGCCGCGTACATCTGCCGGGTCACCACCAGGTCGCCCCGGTCGATCTCGGCGTACACGGGCGTCTCCTCGGCGGTGAAGACGTTGTCGTACGAGGTGCCGGAGGCCCGGTACACATACGCGCCGAGGCCCACCGCGTCCGCGCAGTTCATGACGTTCACGACCACGTCCTGGCCGGTCGCGCCGGTCAGGTGCCCGTACGTCACGTCAATGGGGTACTCGTCCTTGGTGCAGGGCTTGAGCTGGGACTTGACCCGGGCGCTGACCTTCGGGTCGGCCTTGAGCAGCTTCACCGGGTCGACCTTCGTGAAGGGAGCCGAGGAGGAGGCGCTGGGGGACGGGGTGGCGTGGGCGACCTTGTCGGAGCGCGGGGCCTCGCCCTCGTCGCGGGTGCCGGTGCCGCCGGTGGAGCAGCCCGCCATGAGCAGCCCGAGGGCGGAGAGCCCGGCCAGTGCCGTGGTCCCCGCCGTCAGCGCGCCCCTGCTGTGCCTGCTCAGGCCGCGCACCGCTCCCGCCCCTTTACCTCGCGTACGGTGCCGTGCTCCAGGGCCCGGAAGTCCAGCTCGCGGCTCTCCAGCTCCTGGCGGAGCCGGGCCAGCGCGCGGTGCAGCGTGCTCTTGACCGTGCCGGCGGACATGCCGAGGGCCGCGGCCGTCTCCTCGGTGCTCATCTGCTCCCAGTGTCGCAGCACGACGACGCTGCGCTGCTTGGGGGCGAGCACCTTGAGGACGTCCATCAGCAGGGCGCGGTCGGCGCGCTGCTCGGAGCCGTCCTCGACGCGGGCGTCGGGCAGCTGCTCGGTGGGAACCTCTTCGAGCTTGCGCGCCCGCCACCACTCGGTCCGAGTGTTGATCATGACCCGGCGCAGGTAGGCGTCGGCGAGGGTCTTGTCGGCGATGCCGTCCCAGCGGCCGTAGGTGCGGGCCAGCGCGGTCTGCAGCAGGTCCTGCGCGTCGACCGGGTCCGGAACGAGTCGCCGGGCACTCCGAAGAAGCGCGTCCTGCCGGGTGCGTACGTACTCCTCGAACTCAAGCACCTCGCCCTGCGCCATACCCAACCGCCTCCGTCGTCCCCGTGAGCTGGTCCCGCTCGTCCTGCTGGTCGCTTACCGGAATGAACCTACGGAGGACTTGTCACGGGCCTGTGCGGAGGAGACGTCGGCCGACGCACGGAGAGCCATCGGTTGTGTAACAGCCGAGGTTTACCGCCGTTTTCCAGGGGTAACGCCGCTCTTTCGGACGTTACGGACACAGCCGGGCACGCGGGGAGGGGCGGTGGATCAGGACTGCGGCAGCCGGTAGAAACCGTCGTCGAGCGGCTCCACGAGACCGTCCGCGACCAGGCCGTCGAGCGCCCTGGCCCGCTGCACCGGCTCGCGCCACACCGCGTCCAGCGCCGACCGCGGCACGGCGCCGGTGGCCTCGCGCAGCACCGCGAGGAGCCTGCCGCGCACCTGGCGGTCGGTGCCCGCGTACGTCTGGCCGCGCCGGGGCGGGCCCTGGTGCGCGGGCTTCCCGGACAGCCGCCACGCGCACTGCGCGGCGATCGGGCAGCTCAGACAGGTCTCGTTCTTCGCCGTGCAGACCAGCGCCCCGAGCTCCATGGAGGCGGCCGCCCAGCGGGCCGCTGTGGCCTCGTCCTCGGGCAGGAGCGCCCGGGCCAGGCGCCGCTCGGCGGCGGTGGTGGCGGTCGGCGGGTACTGCACCCCGGTGACGGCCCGCGCGAAGACCCGGCGGACGTTGGTGTCCAGGACCGCGTGGCGCTGCCCGTACGCGAACGAGGCGACCGCGGCCGCCGTGTACTCGCCGATGCCGGGCAGCGCGAGCAGCTGGCCGTGGTCGGCGGGCACGTCGCCGCCGTGCCGTTCCGTTATGGCGAGCGCGGCGCCATGCAGCCGCAGCGCCCGGCGCGGGTAGCCGAGCCGGCCCCAGGCGCGCACCGCCTCGCCGGGGGCCTCGGCGGCCAGGTCGGCCGGGCGCGGCCAGCGCGCCAGCCACTGCTCGTAGACCGGGAGCACCCGGCTGACCGGGGTCTGCTGGAGCATGAACTCGCTGACCATCACGCCCCAGGCGCCCGCCTCGGGGCGGCGCCAGGGCAGATCGCGGGCGTTCTCGCGGAACCATCCGATGACGGATTCGTGGAGGACCGCGTTCTCGGTGGGCCGGGTGGGCCGGGTGGACTGGGCGGGCTGAGTGGTCGCGTTCATCTCGTCCATGGGCACGGTGGGCATCGTCGGCAGAGTGTTCATCGCAGTGCCGATCCTGGCACGTTCGGCCCCCGAGGGGGGCGCGCAGAGGCGCTCAGCGGCGTGCGTGCTGCCGGGCGTGCAGGCGTGCGCCGGGTCCGGCGAACCAGGCGACGGCCGAGATGTCGCTCGTCCGCATCGACTCCGACAGCGCCCGTACCGGCCGGGTGCCCACCTTGACGACCAGGAACGCGGCCACGGTGCCGAGCACCAGGCCGACCGCCACGTCGTGCGGGTAGTGCACCCCGACGAAGACCCGCGAGAAGGCCATCGCCAGCGCCATCGGCACGGTGAGCAGCCAGATCCGCGACCAGGCGAGCGCCAGCGCGACGGCCGCCGCGCCCGCGATGGTGGCGTGGTTCGACGGGAACGACCAGTCGCCGTTGGCCGGGCAGGCGATCAGCGAGGTCGCCGCGCCCGCCACCGCCCGGCAGGGCCGCTCCTCGTCGACCAGCGACTTGATCACCTCGCTGCACAGGTAGGCGACCGCGGTCGCGAGGGGCGCGAGCAGGGCGAGGGCGAACGACGTGGTGTCCCGGCGGCGGGCCCGCCACCAGGCGCAGACGAACAGCACGCCGAACAGGAGCAGGCCGAGCTCCGTCCAGACCTCGACGAAGCTCTGCACCCAGGACGGCATGTCGTGGGCGAAGTCGGTGATGTTGCGGTAGAGCTCACTATCCATGGTGACGGACAGTATGGATCATCCGCGGGGGGCGACCACGAGCGCCCGGTGGCGGGTGAGGGCGGGCGATCGGTGGGTGGGGCCGCCCCGGAGGGTCCGGCTCCGGGATGATGATCTGGAAAACTTGGGGACAGTGGCGGCGGGTGGGGCGGGAGTTGGCCCCGATCTCTCGTAAGGTTCGGTGCGTGGGATCTCTGCGCAATCCGGTCGGGCCGCTTCCCTCCTCCATCTACTGGCGACGGAGGGCAGTCGCGCTGTCCTTGATCGCGCTGCTCGCGCTCCTCGTCCTATGGGTCGTCACCTCCGGCGGTGGCAGCGGGAACAAGAGCGGCAGCAACGACAAGGGCCCCACGCCCACCCAGTCGATCACCCCGGGCCCCTCGGGCTCGGGCCCGGCCGTGAGCACCGCGCCGGGTGGCCGCGACGAGACGGGCGGCTCCGGCGGGTCCGGAGGCATCGGCGGCTCCGGGGGTTCGGGCGGTTCCGGTGGCGCCAACTCCGGTTCCGGCGGTACGAGTACGGGCTCGGGCGGCTCCGGGGGTGCCAACTCCGGTTCGGGCGGCGGGAGTTCTGGCGGCGGGGGCAGTGCGGGCAGCCAAGTGCCGGCCGGGTCCAGTCTGCCGACCTGTGCGCCGGGCGCGCTGACCCTGACCCTGCGCAGCACCAAGACGACGTACGCCGTGGGGGAGAAGCCCCGCATCGAAATCGTCCTCAAGAACAACGCGGCGTCCACGTGCAAGGCGGACCTCGGGCCCAAGGGGGCGGTCGTGACGGTGACCTCCACCGGGAACGACCGGGTGTGGTCCACGGACGACTGTCCGGTGGGTGACGCGAGCGTGTTCTTCCAGGTGCCGGGGGGTTCCACGATCACGCACACCGTGGAGTGGGACCGGGGTAAGTCCGCGCCGGGGTGTGCGACGCCCGGCGCGGGGGCGGTGCCTTCCGGCACGTACCTGGTGGAGGCCCACTTCCCCGGGCTCCCCGTGGCCCGAGCCTCCTTCGCCCTCTCCCAGGACTAGCTTGCGCTGGGGTTCCGCCCCGGACCCCGGTCGGCCCCACCCCGCCCCTTCCCTCAACCCGCCGGGGGATTCGGTCGGCTGCGGACCGTGCTCGCTTCTCGCGCAGTTCCCCGCGCCCCTAACAGGGTCATGCTGGCCCGCATGGACGTCTTCAGCCCGTCCGGCGCCCCCAGGGAGTCGAGGGGGGGGCGCCCCCCTCGGTCAGCTATACGTATCGCTCCAGGATGGACGACTCGGCCAGCCTCGACAGGCCCTCCCGGACGCTGCGGGCCCGGGCCTCGCCGACGCCGTCGACGGTCTGGAGGTCGTCCACCGAGGCGGCCAGGAGCTTCTGGAGGCCGCCGAAGTGCTCCACCAGGCGCTCGATGATCGCCCCGGGCAGCCGCGGCACCTTGGCCAAGAGGCGGTAGCCCCGCGGGGACACCGCGGAGTCCAGCGTCTCGGGGGAGCCGCTGTAGCCCAACGCCCTTGCCACTATGGGCAGTTCGAGCAGCTCCGCATGGGTGAGGTCGTTGAGCTCGCGCAGCGCCTCGTCGACGGTGCGGGAGCGCTTGGCGGTGGGCTCGGGAACGTAGTCCCGGACCACGAGCTCGCGCTCGGGCTCGACCCCCGCGATCAACTCGTCCAGCTGGAGCGAGAGCAGGCGCCCGTCCGTGCCCAACTCCACCACGTACTCGGCGATCTCGGTGGCGATGCGGCGCACCATCTCCAGGCGCTGGGCGACCGCCGTGACGTCCCGGACCGTCACCAGGTCCTCGATCTCCAGGGCGGACAGGGTGCCGGCGACCTCGTCCAGGCGCAGCTTGTAGCGCTCGAGCGTCGCTAGCGCCTGGTTGGCGCGGGACAGGATCGCCGCCGACTCCTCCAGGACCCGGCGCTCACCGTTCACGTACAGCGCGATCAGGCGCATCGACTGGGAGACCGAGACGACCGGGAAGTTGCACTGCTTGGAGACGCGGTCCGCCGTGCGGTGGCGGGTGCCGGTCTCCTCGGTGGGGATGTCCGCGTCCGGCACCAGCTGGACACCGGCGCGGTGGATCTTGGTGATGTCCTTGTCGAGCACGAGCGCGCCGTCGAGCTTGCACAGCTCGCGCAGCCGCGTCGCGGCGAACTCGACGTCCAGGACGAAGCCGCCCGTGCACATCGAGTCGACGGTCTTGTCGAGGCCGAGCACGATCAGCCCGCCCGTGTTGCCCCGCAGGATGCGCTCCAGGCCGTCGCGGAGCGCGGTGCCGGGCGCTACGGCGCTCAGGGCGGCGCGCATCAGCGCTTCGTTACCGGAGCCTGTGCCGGACTTTCCGGGTGCTGATGCCCGGTCGTTGGCTGCCACTGCACTCCTCCGGTGTTGCTCATACGGCGCGTACTGCTGGCGTACTGCTCGTACGGACGGGCGAGACCAGGGCAAAGTCTACCGGCGCGGCTACTCCTCCCGTGGGGCCTGTGCACGACGCCCGCGCGGGAGCACCCGCAGCGCGTCCCCCATGTCGGCGACTTCCGTGACCTTCATACCGGCCGGGACCTTGCCCGGGTCGGTCGGGACGAGGGCGTGGGTGAAGCCCAGGCGGTGGGCCTCGGCGAGCCTGCGCTGCACCCCGGTGACCCTTCTGACCTCGCCCGCCAGGCCCACCTCGCCGATCGCGACGAGGTTCTTGGGCAGCGGGGTGTCGCTCGCCGCCGAGGCCAGGGCGAGGGCGATCGCGAGGTCGGCCGCGGGCTCGGACAGCTTCACCCCGCCCACGGTCGCGCTGTAGATGTCGCGCTTGCCGAGCGCGGTGATCCGGCCCCGCTGTTCGAGCACCGCGAGCATCATCGAGACCCGGGAGGTCTCCAGGCCGGAGGTGGTGCGGCGCGGGGAGGGGATCTGCGAGTCGACGGTGAGCGCCTGGACCTCGGCGACCAGGGGGCGGCGGCCCTCCAGGGTGACGGTCAGACAGGTGCCGGGCACCGCCACGTCGCGCCGGGTGAGGAACAGGCCGCTGGGGTCGGCGAGTCCGGTGATGCCCTCGTCGTGCAGCTCGAAGCAGCCGACCTCGTCCGTTGCCCCGTACCGGTTCTTGACGCCCCGTACGAGACGCAGGCGCGCGTGCCGGTCGCCCTCGAAGGAGAGCACCACGTCCACCAGGTGCTCCAGGAGGCGGGGGCCGGCGATCGCGCCGTCCTTGGTGACGTGGCCGACCAGGAGCGTGGACATGCCGCGCTCCTTGGAGGCGCGGATCAGCGCGCCCGCGACCTCGCGGACCTGGGCCATGCCGCCGGGGGCGCCGTCGATCTCGGGGGAGGCGACGGTCTGCACGGAGTCGAGGACGAGCAGGGACGGCTTGACCGCGTCGAGGTGGCCGAGGACGGCGGACAGGTCGGTCTCGGCCGCCAGGTACAGATGGTCGTTGAGCGCCCGGATGCGGTCGGCGCGCAGCCGCACCTGGCTCGCCGACTCCTCGCCCGTGATGTAGAGCGTGCGGTGGTCGTCGCTCGCCGCCTTGGCCGCGACGTCCAGGAGCAGCGTGGACTTGCCGACGCCGGGCTCGCCCGCGAGCAGCACCACCGCGCCCGGCACGAGCCCGCCGCCCAGGACGCGGTCCAGCTCGTCGACCCCGGTCGTGCGCGCCGTGGCCTGGCGGCCGTCCACCTGGCCGATGGGCAGCGCGGCCGTGGAGACCCGGCCCGCCGCCGTGGTGCGCACCGCGGGCGCGCCGTACTCCTCGACCGTCCCCCAGGCCTGGCACTCGGGGCAACGGCCGAGCCACTTGGCGGTCGTCCAGCCGCATTCGGTGCAGCGGTAGGACGGCCGGTCCTTCGCGGATTTCGTACGGGCAGCCATGGCGTCACCGTATAGGGGGCCACTGACAACCCCGCACGGACGGTTGAAGCGACCCGGGGGAGACCCGCCGCACGGCCCGGCGGGCCGGACGCGCGGCTCCGGGCGCGAACCCCCGGTTTTCCGCGCCCCGCCGTTCGGGTGGATGCCGCCGCCACCGCGTCGCCCCGATCGGTTGCGTCCGTTTGCACAGTGCGTAGCTGGTCTGCCATGGAATGCCATGGAATTCCCGATTCCTGTCCCCTTTTGAGGGATACGTTCACCCGTAAGGATTAAATGTGCTCAACCGGTACGAAGAAGCCCTCATGCTGCGCCTACGGTCGCACGCGTGACGAGCAGCAGACTGGATCAGCCAGCGCACAACACCGGCGCACACCGGGCGCAGCGCCGTGCGCCCCGGACGTTGGCCCAGCGGCCGCCCGCGCGTTACGAGGCGTACCTGGACGGCCTGTTCACGTACTGCCTGTCCGTCCTGTGCGACCACGACGAGGCGACCGCCGCCCTCGGCGACATACTCGCCGTCTCCGAGCGCCAGTACGCGCGCTGCCCCGCGGCCGAGCCCGAGCGCAAGGCATGGCTGTACGCCCTCGCCCGCTGGGCCTGTCTGCGCAAGCTGGCCGAGCGCAGACGCGGCCGGCCCGGCGCCCACACCGGGCGCCCCGCCGAGGAGGCCCCCGCGGTCGAGGTGTCCGAGGAGGAGCGGGAGCGCCGCCGGGGCGAACTGGCCCTGCTCGCCTGGCCCGAGGCCGCCGGCACCACCCCCGAGCAGCGCGAGGCCCTGGAGCTGGCGGTCCGCCACCAGCTCGGCGCCCGCGAGGTCGCCTCGGTGCTCGGCATGAACTACCCGGCCGCGCGCGAGCTGCTCGCCGCGGGCGCCTGCGAGGTCGAGCGGACCCGCGCCGCGCTCGCCGTCGTCGAGATGGGCGGCTGTCCCACGGTCGCCCAACTCACCGGCGACCACCAGGTGTTGCTCTCCGCGGCGCTCCGCCGCGAGCTGGTCCGGCACGTCGACGACTGCCCCCGCTGCCGCCGCGCCGCCGAGCGCACGGGTGCGGCCGGGCCCTGGCCCGGGTCGACCGTCACCCCGGCCGCGCTGCCGCTGGCCGAGGCGCCGCGGGCCGCCGCGCAGGCCGCCATGCTGCACGTGCCGCGGGCGCGCGGCGGGGCCCCGCGCTTCGACCGCACCGGGTTCCCGATGGACCCCAAGGACCGGGCCGCCCGGCGCGACCGGCTGCGGGCCAGGGCCGTGACCACCACCGTCGTCGCGACCGTGGTGGCGGCCCCCGTCTTCGCGCTGTGGGCCGCCTACCGCGGCGCCCCCGCGACCGGCGAGCCGGAGGGCGGCGCCAAGGTCACCGCCAGCGAGGCCGACAACCCCGGCGGCCTCAACGGCCATCCCTCCGACCGCTACGAGAACGCGGGCAATGCCCGCAGCGAGCCCGACACCCGCTTCACCGCGGGCAGCCGCGCGCCCGACGTGTCGGTGGAGGTCATCAGCCCCTCGACGGCCCCGGCGGGCCCCGCCCAGCTCTCGGTCGCGGCGAGTTCGGCGGGCGACACGACCGTGCTCACGCTGACCTCGACCGGCGGCGCGCCCGTCGACTGGTCGCTGCGCAGTCACGCCCGCTGGCTCACCTTCAGCCAGAGCGCGGGGCGGCTGGCGCCGGGCCAGAGCGTCACCGTGTACATCCGGGTCGACCACGCCCACGAGCCGCACCATGCCTGGGCGGCCCGGGTCGAGGTGGCGCCTTCGGGGGCCGCGGTACGCATCGCGGGCGACGGCACGCCCATCGCCACGCCGTCCTCGCCCGACCCCGGGGACCCGGGCCATCCCGGCCCGCCGGGATCGAGCGCGCCGCCGACGCCGCCCACCCAGAGCCCCGGCAGCCCGACCCCCACGCCGACGCCGCCGAGCCAGAGCCCCACCCCGCCGACGGCGCCGCCCACGCCCACCCAGACGCCGCCCTCACCGACCAAGAGCGGCTGACGACTCCCGTACCGCGTAAGGCGGTTACCGCTTCGGGTCGGCCGGGTGCGGGGCGACCAGGGGCAGCTGCGAGGCGAGCCGCGCCTCGCACAGCCCGACGAGCACGCCGTACGCCTCCTCGCCCATCAGCTCGGTCAGCTCGGGCTTGTACGTCACGAAGACGGGCTCGCCCGCGCCGTGGGCGGAGGTCGCCGAGGTGCACCACCAGTGCAGGTCGTGGCCGCCGGGGCCCCAGCCGCGGCGGTCGTACTCGCCGATCGAGATCTGGAGCACCTTGGTGTCGTCGGGCCGCTCGATCCAGTCGTACGTGCGGCGCACCGGCAGCTGCCAGCAGACGTCCGGCTTGGTCTCCAGCGGCTCCTTGCCCTCCTTGAGGGCGAGGATGTGCAGCGAGCAGCCGGCGCCGCCCGCGAAGCCCGGCCGGTTCTGGAAGATGCAGGAGCCGTTCCAGCGGCGGGTCTGGCGGTCGCCGTCCTCGTCGGTCTGGATCCAGCCCGACTCGGTGCCGACGTCGTGGAACTGCCACAGCTCCGGGGTGAGCCGCGCCACGTGCCCGGCCACCCGCTTCTCGTCGTCCTTGTCGGAGAAGTGGGCGCCGAGCGTGCAGCAGCCGTCGTCGGCCCGGCCCGCCTCGATGCCCTGGCAGCCGCTGCCGAAGATGCAGGTCCACCGCGAGGTGAGCCAGGTCAGGTCGCAGCGGAAGACCTGCTCGTCGTCGGCCGGGTCGGGGAATTCGACCCAGGCGCGCGGGAAGTCGATCCCCTGCTCGTCCTGAGCCCTCTTCTGCTCGCCCCGTGACTGGTTCTCGGGGTTCTTCGGGGCTTTGGCTTTGCCCGGCTTCGCCTTTTTCGTCTTTGGCACACCTCAAGCGTATGTCCGAGGCCCTGTCCGGACGCGCAGTAGCGTTCAGTCCATGAGACTCGGAGTCCTCGATGTGGGGTCGAACACGGTTCATCTGCTGGTGGTGGACGCGCACGCCGGCGCGGCGCCGCTGCCCGCGCACTCGCACAAGGCCGAGCTGCGGCTCGCCGAACTCCTCGACGGGGACGGTGCGATCGGACCGGAAGGCGTCGACCGCCTCGTCGCCACGATCAGCGGAGCGCTGCTCTCGGCCGAGGACAAGGGTGTCCAGGAACTGCTCCCCTTCGCGACCTCCGCGGTGCGCGAGGCCAGCAACGTGGACGAGGTGATCGCCCGGGTCCGCGCCGAGACCGGGGCGGATCTGGCGGTGCTCTCCGGCGAGGAGGAGGCCCGTCTCACCTTTCTCGCGGCGCGCCGCTGGTACGGCTGGTCGGCCGGGAAGCTGCTCCTGCTCGACATCGGCGGGGGCTCGCTCGAAGTCGCGTACGGCATCGACGAGGAGCCGGACGCGGCGGTCTCGCTGCCGCTCGGCGCCGGGCGGCTGACCGCGGGCTGGCTGCCGGGCGACCCGCCGGACCCGTCCGACGTGCGGGCCCTGCGCCGTCATGTGCGGGCCCAAATCGCGGGCACGGTGGGGGAGTTCACCCGCTCGGGGCGGCCCGACCACGTGGTCGCCACGTCGAAGACGTTCAAGCAGCTTGCGCGGATCGCGGGGGCCGCACGGTCGAGCGAGGGCGCCTACGTCCAGCGCACTCTGAGTCGTAAATCACTGGAGGAGTGGGTCCCCAAGCTCGCCGCCATGACGACCGAGCAGCGCACCTCGCTGCCCGGAGTGTCCGTCGGGCGGGCCCCGCAGCTGCTCGCCGGGGCGCTCGTGGCGGAGGGGGCGATGGACCTGTTCGCGGTCGATGAGCTGGAGGTCTGCCCCTGGGCGCTGCGCGAGGGCGTGATCCTGCGCCACCTCGACCACCTGCCCGTGGGCTGACGCGCGGGCGAGCGGCCACCGGCGAGTGTGACGTTCGTCGGGCTCACCGGACCGCCTCCCCCCTCGGCGGTGGCGGCCCGTACCCTGTCTCCGTGGCAGAACCAGTGGTGCGCATCCCGGATGCGAAGGTCGCCCTGTCCACGGCCTCGGTCTACCCGGAGTCGACGGCGACGGCCTTCGAGATCGCCGCGCGCCTGGGCTACGACGGCGTCGAGGTCATGGTCTGGACCGACCCCGTGAGCCAGGACATCGAAGCCCTGCGGCGGCTCTCCGACTATCACCAGGTGCCGATCCTGGCCGTCCACGCCCCGTGTCTGCTGATCACGCAGCGGGTCTGGTCCACCGATCCCTGGGTGAAGCTGCAGCGCGCGCGGGCGGCGGCGGAGAAGCTCGGCGCGTCCGCGGTGGTGGTCCACCCGCCCTTCCGCTGGCAGCGTCAGTACTCCCGCGACTTCGTCAGCGGGATCTGGCGGATGGCCGACGAGACGGACGTCAGATTCGCCGTCGAGAACATGTACCCGTGGCGCTACCGCGACCGCGAGATGCTGGCCTACGCCCCCGACTGGGACGTCACGAAGGACGACTACCGCCACTTCACGGTGGACCTGTCGCACGCCGCGACCTCGCGTACGGACGCGATGGCCATGGTCGACCGGATGGGCGACCGGCTCGCCCACGTGCACCTCGCGGACGGGCGCGGCTCGGCGAAGGACGAACACCTGGTGCCGGGCCGCGGCACCCAGCCCTGTGCGGAACTCCTGGAGCGCCTCGCGCTCACCGGCTTCGACGGCCACGTCGTCATCGAGGTCAACACCCGGCGGGCCATGTCCGCCGCCGAACGCGAGGCCGACCTCGCCGAGGCCCTCGCCTTCACCCGGCTGCACCTGGCGTCCGCGCCGGCCCGCCGCGCATGACGGACGCCGCACCGCGCCGACGGGGCCGCCCCCCTCGGGCCGCCGCCGAAGCGGGCCCGGGCACCCGCGAACGCATCCTGTCCGCCGCCCGTACGGAGTTCTCCGACCGGGGCTACGACAAGACGTCCATGCGGGGCATCGCCAAGGCGGCGGGGGTGGACGCGGCGCTCGTCCATCACTACTTCGGCACCAAGGACGAGGTGTTCGCGGCGGCCATCGAGGTCCACTTCGAACCGGCGCTGACGCTGCCCGCGGTGCTCGGCGACGACCTGGACGGCGTGGGCGAGCGGCTCGCCCGCTACTTCCTCTCCATCTGGGAGAACCCGGCGACCCGCACCCCGCTGATCGCCGTGATCCGCTCGGCCCTCACGCACGAGGCGGCGGCGAAGGTCCTGCGCGGGTTCGTCCTGCGGCGCCTGCTGGAGCGGGTGGCGGCCGATCTGAAGGTCCCCGACCCCCGCTTCCGCGCGGAGCTCGCGGCGTCGCACATGATGGGGATCGTGATCATGCGGTACGTGTTGGAGGTGGAGCCGCTCGCCTCCGTGCCGACGGAGGAGATCGTGACCATGGTCGCCCCAACCCTCCAGCGCTACCTGACCGAACCCTGACCGCAAAGGGCGCCAGTCCCCAGCCGCCGACCGGCCTGAGCACGCCCACGCCGACCAGCACGACCCTGCTAGGAGCGCGGGGAACGACCCGCGGACGAAGACGGGTTCAGGGGCGCGGGGAACGGCGCGAGAAGCGAGCACGGCCCGCGGACGAAGACGGGTTCAGGGGCGCGGGGAACTGCGCGAGAAGCGAGCACGGCGCGAGGCCGACATCGGGTTTAGGGGCGCGGGGAACGGCGCGAGCAAGCGGGCACGGTCCGCAGACGGAAGCGGGTTCAAGGGGCGCGGGGAACTGCGCGAAAGGCAAACGCACGGCCCCGAGGGGGTCACATCGCGAACCCCGGATCCCGCCATCCGGACACCCTGTCCAGATGGCGGAGTCGCGGCGTAGGCTCACACGCAGGCACACCCCCACGCCAAGAGGAGCAGGGGGTCCGACGAGGAGACGAGCGACGATGCCCGAGCTGAGGTCCCGCACAGTCACCCACGGCCGCAACATGGCGGGCGCCCGCGCCCTTATGCGGGCCTCCGGTGTAGCGAGCGAGGACATCGGCAAGCCGATCATCGCCGTGGCGAACAGCTTCACCGAGTTCGTTCCGGGCCACACCCACCTCGCCCCGGTCGGCCGCATCGTCAGCGAGGCGATCCTGGCCGCCGGAGCCGTCCCCCGCGAGTTCAACACGATCGCCGTGGACGACGGCATCGCGATGGGCCACGGCGGCATGCTCTACAGCCTGCCCTCCCGCGACCTCATCGCGGACAGCGTGGAGTACATGGTCGAGGCGCACTGCGCGGACGCCCTGATCTGCATCTCCAACTGCGACAAGATCACCCCCGGCATGCTGATGGCGGCGCTGCGCCTCAACATCCCGACCGTCTTCGTCTCCGGCGGCCCGATGGAGTCCGGCAAGGCGACTCTGGTCGACGGCACGGTCCGCACCCTCGACCTCGTCGACGCGATCTCGGACGCCGTCAACGACAAGATCTCCGACGCGGACATCCTCCGCATCGAGGAGAACGCCTGCCCCACCTGCGGCTCCTGTTCCGGCATGTTCACGGCCAACTCCATGAACTGCCTCACCGAGGCGATCGGCCTGAGCCTGCCCGGCAACGGCTCGGTCCTGGCGACCCACACCGCCCGCCGCGCCCTGTACGAGAACGCGGCCCGCACGGTCGTCGACATCACCAAGCGGTACTACGAGGAGGACGACGCCTCCGTCCTGCCCCGCTCCATCGCGACCCGCGCCGCGTTCGAGAACGCCATGGCGCTCGACATCGCGATGGGCGGCTCCACCAACACGATCCTGCACCTGCTCGCCGCCGCCCAGGAGGCCGAGCTCGACTACGGCCTCAGCGACATGGACGCCATCAGCCGCCGCGTCCCCTGCCTGGCCAAGGTCGCCCCGAACGTCGCCAAGAACCGTACGTACTACATGGAGGACGTGCACCGCGCCGGCGGCATCCCGGCGATCCTCGGCGAGCTGTACCGCGCGGGCCTGCTCAACGAGGACGTGCACACCGTCCACTCCCGCTCCATCAAGGAGTGGCTGGGCACCTGGGACGTGCGCGGAGGATCTCCCTCCGACGAATCGGTCGAGCTGTGGCACGCGGCCCCCGGCTGCGTCCGCTCGGCGACCGCGTTCTCGCAGTCCGAGCGCTGGGACACCCTCGACACGGACGCCGCCGAGGGCTGCATCCGCGACGCGGCGCACGCGTACAGCAAGGACGGCGGCCTCGCGGTCCTGCACGGCAACCTCGCCGAGGACGGCTGCGTCGTGAAGACGGCGGGCGTGGACGAGTCGATCTGGACCTTCGAGGGCCCGGCCGTGGTCTGCGAGTCGCAGGAAGAGGCCGTCGACAAGATCCTGCGCAAGGAGATCACGCACGGCGACGTCGTCGTGATCCGCTACGAGGGCCCCAAGGGCGGCCCCGGCATGCAGGAGATGCTGTACCCGACGTCCTTCCTCAAGGGCCGCGGTCTCGGCAAGACCTGCGCGCTGATCACCGACGGCCGCTTCTCCGGCGGCACGTCGGGCCTGTCCATCGGCCACGCCTCGCCCGAGGCGGCGTCCGGCGGCACCATCGCCCTGGTCGAGGACGGCGACCGCATCCGCATCGACATCCCCCACCGATCGATCGAACTCCTCGTCCCCGAGGCCGAGTTGGCGACCCGGCGCGAGGCGCTGGGCGGGGTCTACGCCCCGAGGAACCGCGAGCGCAAGGTCTCGGCCGCGCTGCGCGCCTACGCGGCGATGGCCACCAGCGCCGACCGCGGCGCGGTCCGCGACGTCTCGAAGCTGGGCTGACGCGGAGCGTCCCGGAAGAGGTGGCGGCGGCCGGTCCTCAAGCGGCCGTACGCCACCCACACGGCGAGGCGCGTCCTCAAGTGCCGGTGGCCGTCCGCACGGCGATGCGCATCCTCAACGCCGCTGGCCATCCGCACGGTGAGGTGACGGCGGTGCGTCCTCGACGGGCGCGGTACGTCACCGTCGCCGAGCGGACCCTCACCAGCTGGCGACGTCCGCCGGGTCCACCGCGAAGACCGACCCGTCGGGCGAGGCGGCGTACACCCGGCCCCCGGCGGCGAGCGGCGCCGGGAGCGCGGGCGTGAAGGTGTAACGCCCGTTGTTCATACGGGGGTTGGTCTGCCCGGTGAGTACGCCCCTGCGCGCGTCGAAGGCGAGCAGTCGGCCGTCGGCTCCGGTGAGGTACACCTGGCCGCCCGAGGCGACGGGCCGCGAGCCGCGGGCCACCCCCGTGTCCAGGCGCCACTTCTCACCGCCCTGCGCCGAGTCGACAGCGACCAGCGCCCCGCCCGCCCCGAAGAGGTAGACGCTGTCCCCGTCGATCCCGGCCTGCGCCTGGTCGAGCGGGGCGGTCAGGGTGGTCCGGCGGGCGGTGCGGGTCGCGGCGTCGAGCCGTACCACCGCCGAGGTGAACCCGGCGGCGTCGGTCGCGATCAGGAACACGGCCCCGGCACCGGCCGCGACCGGCCGCAGCCGCCCGTCGGCGCGGACCTGCCACCGCACGGCCCCGGTGCCCGGATCGACGGCGGACACGGAGGTCGAGCCGCCGTCGGCGGAGGGAGTGGCGACGTAGACCGGCCCCGCGCCGGTCGCCGATCCCTTGCCCTGGCCGGGCGCCGCCTCCCTGCCTTCGCCGGGCGCCGAACTCGTCCCCTCCGCGCGACCCGCCCCCTCCGCACCGGCCGGTACGACGCCGGACGGCACGACCCACTGAGACCGGGGCCCCCCGAGCGGCTTGCGCCAACTCTCCTTGCCAGTAGCGGAGTTGAGCCCCGTGACGTGCCCGTCCGCCGTGGTGAGCAGCACGACGGCGCCTGCGGGATGCACCCCGGAGTACGCCGATACGTCGGCGGACCACACCGGCTTCCCGGTGTCCGCGTCGTACGCCCGCAACGGCCCGCCCGGGGCCCGCACCAGGACCCGGTCGCCCGCCGTGACGGGGGCGAGGTCGTCCGAGAGCAGCTCCCCGCTCGCCCCGGGAACCGACCACACGGCCTTCCCGCCGGAGGGGTCGAGCCGGGCGACGGCGATCCCGGGCGCGGAGCAGTACAGCGCGCCGCCCGCATCGCCGAGCGAGCAGAACGCCGTACGGTTCCCGTCGCCCTTGGCCGCCAACTGGACGTTCCAGGGCCGGAATTGGGGCTCCGCGCGGTGTTCGGGGGCGGTGGCCACGGTCCCGGTGCCGTCGGGCAGCGCCTGGACGGCGGCCACCCCCGCGCCGACCACGCCCACCAGCGCGAGCGCCGCGACGACCCAGCGGACCCGGCGCCGCGCGGGCCTGCCCGCGCAGGCGGCACGGGAGGCGTCCTCCCCGACCCGCGCGCCCTCCTCGCGGGCGGGCGGGACGGGGTTGCGGAACCGCTGGGTGGGGGTGTGCGCCTCGGAGCCGTACGCCGCCGAGCGCAGCGCCGACATCAGCTCGTCCGGGGTGGGCCGGTCCCCGGGGTCCTTGGCGAGGCAGCGGCTCAGGACCGGCACCAGATCCTCCGGGATCCCGGTCAGGTCCGGCTCGTTGTGGACCACCTGGTAGGCGACGACGTAGGGCGAGTTCGAGTCGAAGGGCCCGCTGCCCGTCGCCGCGTGCACGAGCACCGCGCCCATCGCGAACACGTCCGCCGCGGGCCCGACCTCGCGCGGCCGCTGGAACTGCTCGGGCGCCATGAAGGGCGGCGTGCCGATCAGCTTGCCCGTCTCGGTCCGCAGATCGCTGTCGTACGGACGGGAGATCCCGAAGTCGATGACCTTGGGCCCGTCGGCGGCGAGCAGCACATTGCTCGGCTTGAGGTCGCGGTGCACCACCCCGGCCCGGTGGATGTCGCGCAGCGCCTCGGCGAGCCCGGCGCCGAGCCGGCGCACCTCAACGGCGGCCAACGGCCCGTCCCGCTTGACCCGTTCGGCGAGGGTGGGGCCGGGGATGTGCACGGTGGCCATCCAGGGCCGGTCGGCGTCCGGGTCGGCGTCGACGACGGAGGCGGTGAAGGCGCCGCTGACCCGCCGGGCCGCCGACACCTCCTGCCGGAATCGCGCCCGGAACTCCGGGTCGGCGGCATGCTCGGCGTGCACGACCTTCACGGCGAGCCGCATCCCCGAGGGGGACGTGGCCAGGTGCACCACACCCATGCCGCCCGAGCCCAGCACGGATTCGAGCCGGTACGCCCCGACGGATTCCGGATCCTCGGCGCCCTCCGCCCCGAATCCGATACTGCGCGGCGACGCCATGGCCCACCCCCGAGTGTCCGTTGTACGCGCGCGTCCGACGGAGCCTAGTCGATGGCACCTGCGGGTCCGATGGGGCTTGCTAGCCTGCGTGTTGCACGCAGAGTGAAGCCGACGGGGGAGATCGCCATGACAGCGTCCGCAGAGTCCGTGTCCGCGGGGACCCAGCGCTACCCGGTGGCACCCGGCTGCGAACTGAACGTCCGCAGCGGCCCCGGCACGGGCTACTCGATCGTCGACGTCCTGCCCGTGGGCGCGACGGTCCCGGTGAACTGCCAGACGCCGGGTACCCGCGTCTCGGGCCCCTACGGCACCTCGAACATCTGGGACAACATAGGCAACGGCCGCTTCGTGTCCGACGCGTATGTGAAGACGGGCAGCGACGGCTACGTGGCGCCGCGCTGCGGATAGCCGCACAACGTTCAGAGCTGAGGTGGGGCACGGCATGGGCGCAGCGCGTACACCGCCCGAGAAGTGGGTCGAGCAGGGCCTGCGGGCGCTGGCCGAGGGCGGGGTGGACGCCGTGCGCGTCGAGGCCCTGGCCAAGGCGCTCGGCGTGACCAAGGGCGGGTTCTACGGCTACTTCGCCGACCGCGACGCCCTGCTGGAGCGGATGCTGGAGACCTGGGAACGCGAGAGCGTGGACGACGTCCTCGACCGCGTCGAGCGCGAGGGCGGCGACGAGCGGACGAAGATCCGCCTGGCGGGCCAACTCACCCTGTCCGAGCGCCTGTTGCCCATCGACCTCGCGATCCGCGACTGGGCGCGCCGCGACGAGGCGGTCGCGGCCCGGCTGCGCCGCGTCGACAACCGGCGCATGGAGCTGCTCCGCGAGATGATCGGCTCCTTCTGCCCCGACCCGGACGAGGTCGAGGCCCGCGCCCTGCTCGCCTTCTGCGCGGCCATCGGCCACCACTTCCTGGCCGCCGACCACCGCGGCCGCCCCCGCACCGAGGTCCTGGCCCGCGCCGGGGACCTCCTGCTCGACATCCCCCACGCCGAGCCCGGCAGCTGACCCGGCCCGGCGCCGCCGGGGATAATCGAGCCCATGAGCGAGAACAAGGGCGAAAGCGCCGACGACGGCATCGGCGACGCCAAGGCGTCCGCCCCCGGCCCCCGGCCCGAGCCCATCCGTTTCTTCGGCACCACCTGGGTGGACCACGACCACGGGTACGGGCTGCGCCGGGCCGGTGCGGCGATCGGCTCGCTGGCCGCGGCGGTCGCGGGCTGCCTCGTCCTGCGCTTCGCGTACGAGGGCCTCCAGCTCTCGAACACCGGCACCTTCGTGAATGTGCTGGTCGTGGTGATGTTCGCGATCTGTAGCGCGCTGGCCTTCCGCAAGACCTGGGACGGCTTCTCGGCCCGCCCGGCCGACCCCGACGCGGACCGCTCGCTCCAGGGCCTCAAGGCCATCGGCTTCATCGGCTCGCTGCTCGCCTACTTCTTCCGTACGTTCACGGAGGCCCCCGGCGAAGCCCTGCACCGCAAGGAGTACGAGACCGCCCGCACCCAGTACGAACGCCGCCGGGGCACCCGCACGGGAAACCCCGCGGCGAAGAAGCGGCCGAAGCGGAAGTAGGCCGCGGGGGCGACCGGGGAGCGGGGCCGGAGCGGAAGTAGGCGGGGAGCGGGGCGGAGCGGAGGGCCGGGCGCGGAGCCTCCGGGAAACCACGGAAATCACTTCGGGCCCGCGTCCACCCGGGCAGACTCGGCCCATGGCACTCGACCTCTCCGCCCGGGCCCTGTCCTTCAACGCCGCCGCAGCCCAGTACGCGGCGAACCGCCCCTCGTACCCGCCGCTCCTCCTCGACACGGTGGAGGAACTCGCCGGTCGCCCGCTGAAGGACGCCCGGGTCGTGGACGTCGGGGCGGGCACCGGCATAGCGAGCAGGCTCCTGCACGCGCGCGGCGCGCGGGTCACCGCGGTGGAGCCGGGTGACGGCATGGCCGAGGAGTTCCGCAGGACCAACCCCGCCATCATGCTGGTGCGCGGCGACGGCAACCGCCTCCCGCTGGCCACCGCGTCGGCGGACTTCATCACGTACGCGCAGGCCTGGCACTGGACCGACCAGGCGAGGTCAGGCCCGGAGGCCCGCCGGGTCCTGCGCCACGGCGGCACGCTCGCCCTGTGGTGGAACTTCTCGGACCGCTCGGTCGCGTGGGTGGCCGCCCAGGACGCGCGGCTGTGGGAGTTCTTCCGGCCCGAGACCCGGGCGGCCGACCGCGAGGACGCTCTGCGGGGCGGCCACCCGCGCGCCGACGTCCCCGGCCTGGAGTTCACCGACCACCGCATCCCGCACACCCGTACCGTCCCCCTCGCCATGCACCTGGCGAACCTCGCGAGCCACTCCGCGTTCCTGGTCCTGGGCGAGGAGAAGTCGCGGGAGTTCCTGGCGAGGGAGCGCGACGTACTGAGCGAACTGTTCCCGGACGGCCAGGTGGAGGAGCGCTACGTGGTCCACCTGAAACTGGCGGTCAACGAACGGGGAACGGCCGAGACCCCGGCCACCTGAACCGCCCCGCCTTCCCCACCACGGCCCTGAGACGAGGGCCCGCCACAACCCGTCCCCGAGGGCGGCGAGGAACGACTCGGAGATGCCGCTCCTCGGCCTTGGTGACCACGTGATTCCGTGTGCTGCCGGGGTTCCAGGAACTCCGGGAATCCCGGGAGCCCGGCCCTGCGCCGAACCCCACGAAGCTTTCGACCGATTCCTCATGCCTCCGAGGTCCTGCGCCGCACCCGGGCGGGCCTTGGGGGACGACCCTGACGGCCCCCCGATCCTTGACGCCCGAACCACGACGGGCGCACTATTCATCACATGGTGAATTACGACCCGAACCCTCCGGGCACCCCCGCCTCCCCGGGGCGCGACACCGACACCCCCGCCGTGGCGGCCCGGGCCCTCACCGTCGTGCGGGGCGACCGCCGGGTCCTGAAGGGCCTGGACTTCACCGTCCCGCGCGGCCGCATCACCGGCCTCCTCGGACCCTCCGGCTGCGGAAAGTCGACCCTGATGCGCGCGATCGTGGGCACGCAGGCGAAGGTCATCGGCACCCTCGACGTCCTGGGCGCCCCCGCGGGCGCCCCGGCCCTGCGCGAACGCATCGGCTACGTCACCCAAGCACCGTCGGTCTACCAAGACTTGACGGTACGTCAGAATCTGGACTACTTCGCGGCCGTACTGCACCCGGGCCGCGCCCACCGCGCGGCCCGCGCCGAAGCGGTCGCCCGGGCCATCGGCGACGTCGACCTCACCCGCCACGCCGACGACCTGGCGGGCCGGCTCTCCGGCGGCCAGCTCAGCCGCGTCTCACTCGCGGTCGCCCTGCTCGGCACCCCGGAACTGCTGGTCCTGGACGAGCCGACCGTGGGCCTCGACCCCGTGCTCCGCCGCGACCTGTGGAACCTCTTCCACACCATCGCCACCGCCCGGGGAACCACCCTCCTGGTCTCCTCGCACGTCATGGACGAGGCCGAGCGCTGCCACCGCCTGCTCCTCCTGCGCGACGGCGAACTCCTGGCCGAGGACACCCCGGACGCCCTGCGCGCCCGTACCGGCACCAACACCGTCGAGGAGGCCTTCCTGCACCTGGTCGACGAGGCCACGTCCCGCCCCGAGCCGTCCCGATGACCCCGACCGCACCTGGCATCCCTGCGACGACCCAGTGCGGGAGGCCCGCTGATGAAGGCGTCCCTCCCGCACCTGAGCCGTCCCGATGACCGCGACCGCACCCGGCAGCCCTGTGACGGCCCCGCCCCTGGAGGCCCGCTGATGAAGGCGTCCCGCACCCGAGCCGTCCCGATGACCGCGACCGCCACTTGGCAGCCCTGTGACGGCCCCGCCCCTGGAGGCCCGCTGATGAAGGCGTTCCGCCCCGAGCCATCCCGATGACCCCGACCGCACCCGGCATCCCCGTGACAGCCCCCCACCCAGAGGCCCGCTCATGAACGCGTCCCGCACCCTCGCGACCGCCGCCCGCGTCCTGCGCCAGTTGCGCCACGACCCGCGCACCATCGCGCTGCTCCTGATCATCCCGTCGCTGATGATCATCCTGCTCCGGTACGTGTTCGACGGCAGCCCCGCCGTCTTCAACAGCATCGGCGCCTCGCTGCTCGGCATCTTCCCGCTGATCACGATGTTCCTGGTGTCCTCCATCGCCACCCTGCGTGAACGCACCTCCGGCACGCTGGAACGCCTGCTCGCCATGCCGCTCGGCAAGGGCGATTTGATCGGGGGCTATGCCCTGGCCTTCGGCGCCCTGGCCGTGCTCCAGTCGCTCATCGCGACGGGCATCTCCGTCTGGCTGCTCGACCTGAGCGTGGTCGGCTCCCCGTGGCTGCTCCTCCTGGTGGCCCTGCTCGACGCGCTGCTCGGCACCGCCCTCGGCCTGTTCGTCTCGGCCTTCGCCGCGTCGGAGTTCCAGGCCGTCCAGTTCATGCCCGCGGTGATCTTCCCCCAGCTCCTGCTGTGCGGCCTGTTCACCCCGCGCGACGCGATGCAGCCGGTCCTGCGCTGGATCTCGGACGCCCTGCCCATGTCGTACGCCGTCGACGCCATGACCCAGGTCCTCCACCACCCGCAGGCGACCGCCGCGTTCGCACGGGACACCGCCGTCGTGGCGGCGGTCGCGGTCCTGGTCCTCGCCCTGGGAGCGGCCACCCTGCCCCGCCGAACCCCCTAGCCGACCACCCCGTACCGCCCTTCGGACACCCCCTTCGGCCACCCGCCCCCGATGCGAGGATGACGTCACGAACGCCGCACCACCTGGAGGGTGACCGCATGACCCAGACCGTCGCAGTCCTCGGCACCGGCAAGATCGGCGAGGCCCTCCTCAGCGGAATGATCCGGGCCGGCTGGCACCCGGCCAACCTCCTCGTCACCGCCCGCCGCCCGGAGCGCGCCGCGGAACTGCACGCCCGCTACGGCGTGGACGCGGTCACCAACGCCGAGGCCGCCAAGCGCGCGGACACCCTGATCCTCGCGGTGAAGCCCCAGGACATGGGCAGCCTCCTGGACGAGCTGGCCCCGCACCTCACGAGCGACCGCCTTGTGGTCAGCGCGGCGGCGGGCATCCCCAGCGCCTTCATCGAGGGCCGCCTCGCCGCGGGCACGCCGGTCGTCCGCGTCATGCCGAACACGCCCGTCCTGGTCGACGAGGGCATGTCGGTGATCAGCGCCGGCAGCCACGCGACCCCGGCCCACCTCGCCCATACGGAGGAAATCTTCGGAGGCGTGGGCAAGACCCTGCGCGTACCGGAATCCCAGCAGGACGCGGCGACGGCCCTGTCCGGTTCGGGCCCGGCCTACTTCTACTACCTGGTCGAGGCGATGACCGACGCCGGAATCCTGCTCGGCCTGCCCCGCGCCCAGGCGTACGACCTGATCGTGCAGTCCGCGATCGGTGCCGCCGTGATGCTGCGCGACAGCGGCGAGCACCCGGTGAAGCTGCGCGAGGCGGTGATGTCCCCGGCGGGCACGACCATCAGCGCGATCCGCGAGCTGGAGAACCACGGCGTACGGGCCGCTCTGATCGCAGCGCTCGAAGCAGCCCGCGACCGCAGCCGCGAGCTGGCCTCCGGTAACGGCTGACCCGCTAGTTCTTGGTACGCGGCCGTCGCGTCACGGCGGCGGCCAGGCCCCCGCCAACCAGCGCCAGCGCGCCCCCGCCGACCAGACTCAGCACCCCGATCGGGGTGTGGGGAAGGGCCGTGCGCGCGGCCTGGAGCACGCTCTCGTCGGACGACCGGCCCCCGTCACCTGCCGAAGCCCGGCCCGCCCCGGCGGGGACGGCCGCTGTCGCGGCGCGCGGCCGGACCGCCCGCACGGCCCGCAGGTCCGCCGCGAGCCGGCACCCCTCCCGCAACTTGTGCTCCAGCCGGGCCACCTCGCCGGACGCGTCCGTGCCAAGGCACGCGCGCAGCCGCTCGATCTCGGCTCGGGTCTCCTCGTTCACGGCGTCGACGACCCGCAGCCGTATCCGTGCGACGTGCTCATCGCCGTCCGCCGCTCGGGCGGTACCGGGCGCGATGGCCAGGCCGAGTAGGAGGAGGGTCACGGCGGCGACGGCGATCCGAAGAAGAGACCTCATACCGCCAAGCTAGGACGCATCGCGGCCCGCCAGATCGGCCGTCCCGCCAGGCCTGTCTCGGCCGAAAGCACGAGGTCCGGGGGTGTGCGGGGCCGTCCGACGGGGCCCCGGCCGAGGGTTGACACGGCCATCGCCGGTACGTAGTGTTCTCCGAGTTGTCCGACGTGAGCGCCGACTCCGGTCGGTCCCCGGACAGCCATTCCGCATCAACCACTTCTTATGAACGACACCTCGTCGTCTCGTTTTTCGTGCGCTTTTGCGAAATGAGGAATCCGCGTTCGAGAACGCGCCCCGATTGGCGTCGGGGGCCAGGATTCCGCTAATGTCTCACCCGTCGGAACGGCCCAACAGCCGGGAAGACAAGCCGACTTGGCTCCGGGAGACCGGGAATCAGGTCCGAAAGGATCTGATAGAGTCGGAACCGCCGGAAAGGGAAACCCGAGAGGGAGAACCGGAAAGGCGCCGAGGAAATCGGACACGAAAGAGTCTGATAGAGTCGGAACACGAAATACCGAAGGGAAGCGCCCGGAGGAAAGC